>NZ_JBXAOQ010000011.1:0-261580 GCF_058802985.1 Pseudomonas sp. GW822-FHT01E03 | reverse complement strand
ATGTGAGAGTAGGTCATCGTCAAGATTAAATTCCGAAACCCCTATCTGCGTATGCAGGTAGGGGTTTTGTTTTTGTCCGCGGGAAAGTCACGGCTACTGGATTTCTATGCAATCGCTCGGTGCGTGGCTATCATGCGGGCCTCATTGTGAGGCGAGACCTGCATGCTGACGTTGTTAAAGCTTCTTAAAGATGGCCGATTCCATTCGGGTCAAGCATTGGGTGCTGCCCTGGGCGTCAGTCGTAGTGCTGTGTGGAAGCAGCTTCAGCATTTGGAAGCTGAGCTGGGTTTGTCTATTCACAAGGTTCGTGGGCGCGGCTATCAATTGTCCGCGCCATTGGCGCTGCTCGATCCTGCCGAGATAAGCGCTCAGGCGCCTTCTTGCAGCTGGCCCGTCCGGGTTTACGATTCAATCGACTCCACTAATGCCGAGGCGCTGCGCGCTATTGATCGTGGGCAAGCGGCGCCGTTTGTGGTGCTTTCGGAGCGGCAGACAGCCGGGCGTGGGCGGCGTGGTCGCAAGTGGGTTAGTCCGTTCGCAGAAAACGTCTATTACAGCCTGGTGCTACGCATTGATGGTGGGATGCGTCAGTTGGAGGGCTTGAGTCTCGTCGTTGGGCTCGCTGTCTTGCAGACGTTGCGTGAGCTCGGTATTGCAGCCGCTGGATTGAAATGGCCTAACGATGTCCTTGTAGGTCAGAAAAAAATCGCGGGGATACTGCTCGAGTTGGTTGGTGATCCTGCTGATGTGTGTCACGTGGTCCTGGGAGTGGGAATCAATGTGAACATGCAGTCCGCTGACGAAGTGGACCAGCAATGGACATCCCTGCGGCTCGAGTCAGGCAAATTGTTTGATCGCAACCAATTGGTCGCGATGCTGGGGGAGATGCTGCAGCGATACCTGGCTCGTCACCAGGCGGGTGGTTTTTTGGCCATCCAGTCGGAGTGGGAGCAAAATCATCTGTGGCAGGGGCGAAGCGTGTCGTTGATTGCCGGTGTCAATCAAATTGATGGTGAGGTACTTGGTATCGATGGCCAGGGCGCCTTGCGCCTGAAGGTGGATGGTGTGGAGAAAGTCTTCAGTGGTGGTGAGTTGAGCCTGAGGTTGCGTGATGATTCTTGAGCTCGATTGTGGGAATAGTTTCATCAAGTGGCGTGTGCTTGCCGTTAATGCTGGGCAGGTGCTTGGTGAGGGAGTCGTCGATTCCAATCTCGCATTGCTGGAGGGGTTGGGGGGGCTCAAAGGGCTTGCCCTCACGTTTTGCCGGCTGGTGAGCGTCAGGACCGCGGAGGAAACCGCTGCGCTGACGTCTTTGCTCAGGGATACCTTTGATGTGCCGGTTGTGTGCGCAACGCCAGCGCGCGAAATGTCAGGTGTGCGCAATGGGTATGAGGAGTTTGAGCGGCTGGGTCTGGATCGGTGGCTTGCAATGCTTGGAGGCTTTCATCTGGCTTCAGGTGCGTGCCTGGTGCTCGACTTCGGTACGGCGGTGACTGCTGACTTTATCGCGGCGGATGGAGAGCACCTGGGTGGTTTCATCTGTCCGGGGATGCCGTTGATGCGAAACCAATTGCGCACCCATACTCGCAAAATTCGTTATGGGGATCTGGCGGCCGAGCAGGCTCTGGAAAGTCTTGTCCCGGGGCGCGCGACTGTCGAGGCTGTAGAGCGTGGTTGTCTGTTGATGTTGCGCGGCTTCGTAATGACTCAGCTCGAGTTGGCGCGCAGTTATTGGGGTGAGGACTTTGTCGTATTCCTCACCGGGGGGGATGCGAGCCTGGTTACTGAGGCCGTGCCTCAGGCCAGGGTTGTTCCGGACTTGGTGTTTGTCGGATTGGCCATGGCCTGTCCCTTGTCCTGAGGTTTTTATGCGTTGGTTGTTTCTGCTGCTGCTTGTCCTCAATGGCTTCTACTACATCTGGCATCAACAAGAGGCTCCTCTGCGCGCGAAGGATGTCACGCCTTTGAGTCTGTATCGCGGGTCTCAACAAGATATCCGCTTGTTGAGCGAAGCAGGTGACGTCTCCAAGGATAGGGGTAAAGCTGTCTCGACAGACAATGGCTGCCTTTATCTGGGCGGCTATACGCGCCAGGAGGCCGCGCAGGCGGTTGAGCGTCGTTTGAGCGGGATGGAGGTCAAGTATCAGTCTCTGCCGAAAGCTGCGACCGAAGGGGCAGGGTATTGGGTGCGTATCGCGCCGGAAAGCCGGCGTTGGCTGGACGATTTGCAGCTGCTAAACCTTTCTAAAGAATTCAATGAGTTAAAACATAAAATAATGCCGTGCGAGGGGGTTGCACCCATCGAATAGTTTGCATAGAATGGCGCCCGCTCCACAGCGAACACCGGAAACGGTTAACGGTGTGAAGCGAGGTCAACGCAGCTAAGCTCAGGTTTTTAATGAGAAAAATGCTTGACAGAAGGCTGGCATGATGTAGAATGCCGGCTCGCTTAGGAGGGGTTCCCGAGCGGCCAAAGGGATCAGACTGTAAATCTGACGTCTACGACTTCGAAGGTTCGAATCCTTCCCCCTCCACCATTTTTAGCGAGAGCTGTAAGCCTCGCGGGTATAGTTTAGTGGTAGAACCTCAGCCTTCCAAGCTGATGATGCGGGTTCGATTCCCGCTACCCGCTCCAAGTTTACAGGTTTTGCACAGTGTTACGCTCTTGTAGCTCAGTTGGTAGAGCACACCCTTGGTAAGGGTGAGGTCAGCGGTTCAAATCCGCTCAAGAGCTCCATATAACAAGGCAGATATGAAAATATCTGCCTTTGTTTTAGGTGGTAGTGGTTGCGCCTGATTGTGTTTCTGAAGGTTGCTGGTGTCGAGAATGCCGGTGTTGCAACCAGGATTGCCTGGTAAGTGTTGTAAAGTCTTTTTCGGGTCGGCATAATGGTCGGCCTGATTTTGTTTTAGGTCAGTAGCTCAATTGGCAGAGCGACGGTCTCCAAAACCGTAGGTTGGGGGTTCGATTCCCTCCTGACCTGCCAGATTCACTCGGTGTGTCTGGCTTTCTTTTCACAGGATCTTCATAGATGACTCCTAAAGCTGAAGCTCAAGGCTCTCGTTTCGACCTCCTCAAGTGGCTTGTAGTAGTCGCTCTGGTGGTTGTTGGCGTTGTTGGCAATCAGTACTTTTCTGCTTCGCCGATCCTGTACCGCGTACTCGCATTGCTTGCTATTGCTGCTGTAGCTGCCTTTGTAGGCCTGCAGACGGTCAAGGGCAAGTCTTTCTTTGTACTGGTTAAGGAAGCGCGCACCGAAATTCGTAAAGTCGTTTGGCCAACTCGCCAAGAAACCACGCAGACCACGTTGATCGTTGTGGCTGTTGTCCTGGTTATGGCGTTGCTGTTGTGGGGGCTTGATTCCCTGCTCGGCTGGCTTGTTTCCTTGATCGTCGGCTAAGGGTGTCCCGTGGCTAAGCGTTGGTATGTTGTGCATGCTTACTCCGGTTACGAGAAGCATGTAATGCGCTCGCTGATCGAGCGCGTAAAGCTGGCCGGTATGGAAGATGGCTTCGGCGAGATTCTGGTTCCCACTGAAGAAGTGGTTGAAATGCGCAATGGCCAGAAGCGCAAAAGCGAACGCAAATTCTTCCCTGGCTATGTGCTGGTGCAGATGGATATGAACGAGGGTACTTGGCACTTGGTCAAGGATACTCCTCGGGTGATGGGTTTCATCGGCGGTACTGCTGATAAGCCTGCGCCAATCACCGATAAAGAAGCAGAAGCCATTCTGCGTCGCGTTGCCGATGGCAGCGACAAGCCGAAGCCGAAGACATTGTTCGAGCCGGGTGAGTCGGTGCGTGTCAACGACGGTCCGTTTGCGGACTTTACCGGTGTTGTTGAAGAAGTTAACTACGAAAAGAGCCGGATTCAGGTCGCAGTGCTCATTTTCGGTCGCTCTACTCCGGTGGAGCTCGAGTTCAGCCAGGTCGAAAAGGTCTAGTTGAACAAAAATCCCAACCCCGCAGCCGTAGGCTGTGGGGTTTTGTCGTCACTGGGATAAACGCGCAAGTAACCGGGGAGCCTCTCGAGGCGTTCGAACCCGTAATTGGAGTGCCTCATGGCCAAGAAGATTACCGCTTACATCAAGCTGCAAGTGAAGGCCGCTCAGGCTAACCCAAGCCCACCTGTTGGTCCTGCTCTGGGTCAGCACGGCGTGAACATCATGGAATTCTGCAAGGCTTTCAACGCCCGTACTCAGGGTCTTGAGCCAGGTTTGCCGACTCCAGTGATCATCACTGTCTACAGCGACCGTAGCTTCACTTTCGAAACCAAATCCACCCCTGCTTCGGTTCTGCTGAAGAAGGCGGCCGGTCTGACCAGCGGTTCCGCTCGTCCGAACACCGTTAAGGTTGGCACCGTGACCCGTGCTCAGCTGGAAGAAATCGCGAAAACCAAAAACGCGGATCTGACTGCAGCTGATATGGAAGCAGCCGTGCGTACCATCGCCGGTTCTGCTCGTAGCATGGGCCTTAACGTGGAGGGTGTGTAATGGCTAAGCTGACCAAGCGTCAAAAGGCTATCGCCGGCAAAATCGAAGCAGGCAAGGCCTACAACTTTGTAGACGCTGCTGCCCTGCTGGCCGAGCTGTCGACTGTCAAGTTCAGCGAGTCGTTCGACGTAGCTGTAAACCTGGGTGTTGACCCGCGTAAATCCGACCAGGTCGTTCGTAGCGCTACTGTGCTGCCACACGGCACTGGCAAGACCGTTCGCGTTGCTGTGTTCACCCAGGGTCCAGCTGCTGAAGCCGCTCTGGCTGCCGGCGCTGACCGCGTAGGCATGGACGATCTGGCTGCCGAAATGAAAGGCGGCGACCTGAACTATGACGTAGTGATCGCATCCCCGGATGCAATGCGCGTTGTAGGTCAGTTGGGTCAGATCCTCGGTCCACGTGGCCTGATGCCTAACCCTAAAGTCGGCACCGTAACCCCAGACGTAGCTACCGCGGTTAAAAACGCCAAGGCTGGTCAGGTTCGTTATCGCACTGACAAAAACGGCATCATCCACACTTCCGTTGGCAAGATCGGCTTCGACGCCGTCAAGCTGAAGGAAAACGTTGAAGCCCTGATCGCTGATCTGAAGCGTATCAAGCCAGCTTCCTCGAAAGGCATTTACGTCAAGCGCGTTACCCTGAGCACCACTATGGGCCCAGGTCTGGTCATCGACCAAAGCTCGCTCGACGCGTAAGACACAGATTGGTGCAAGCTATTGCGCCAATTGAAAAATTGGGGTCCCTGCCTGGCGGGGGCTATCCAAGACCGTAGGCGGCGCAAGTCTTAAACCACAAGCCTACGCAGATGGTGCTCCCGGTTCCTTACCGAATCAGACACCAAAACGACATCCGGTTTCGACCAGATGAAACGGTAACAAGCAGGAGTTAAACCCGTGGCAATTAAACTCGAAGACAAGAAGGCCATCGTCGCTGAAGTCAACGAGGCTGCCAAAGTCGCTCTGTCCGCTGT
Source organism: Pseudomonas sp. GW822-FHT01E03 (assembly GCF_058802985.1). Lineage (NCBI taxonomy): Bacteria > Pseudomonadati > Pseudomonadota > Gammaproteobacteria > Pseudomonadales > Pseudomonadaceae > Pseudomonas > Pseudomonas sp. GW822-FHT01E03. Next base: position 256,117 of record NZ_JBXAOQ010000011.1, on the reverse strand, counting down.
CGTGGCTGATGCCCGTGGCGTAACAGTAGGCGCGATGACCGGACTCCGTAAAGAGGCTCGTGAAGCTGGCGTTTACGTACGTGTTGTACGTAACACCCTGCTCAAGCGCGCTGTTGCTGACACTGAATTCAGTGTCCTCAACGACGTGTTCACTGGCCCTACCCTGATTGCGTTCTCCAAAGAACATCCAGGCGCTGCTGCCCGGATCTTCAAGGAATTCGCAAAGGGTCAGGACAAGTTCGAGATCAAGGCAGCTGCGTTCGAGGGCAAGTTCCTCGCAGCTAACCAAATCGACGTACTGGCAACTCTGCCGACCCGTGACGAAGCAATTTCTCAGCTGATGAGCGTGATTCAAGGCGCTACCAGCAAGTTGGCTCGTACTCTGGCGGCAATTCGCGACCAGAAAGAAGCTGCTGCAGCCTAAGGCTCGTCAACTTCTCGCGTTTTTTGTTTTTTTCGATGGTCGCGTAGGCCGTCCCCAATATCAGGAATTAGATTCATGTCTATCTCTCAGAACGATATCCTTGAAGCAGTTGGCAACATGTCCGTAATGGAAGTTGTTGAGCTGATCAAAGCTTTCGAAGAAAAATTCGGCGTTACCGCTGCTGCTGCATCGGCTGGTCCAGCTGTTGCTGCTGCCGTTGCTGAAGAGCAAACCGAATTCAACGTCATGCTGACCGAAGCTGGCGAGAAGAAAGTTAACGTGATCAAGGCTGTACGTGAACTGACCGGTCTGGGCTTGAAAGAAGCCAAGGCTGTAGTTGACGGCGCACCTGCCATGGTTCTGGAAGCTGTTGCCAAAGACGCAGCTGACAAAGCCAAAGCAGCTCTGGAAGAAGCAGGCGCTAAAGTCGAGCTGAAGTAAGCATCGACTTTGCTCCTCCAGCCCGAGCGTTAAGCGACAGGCTGATGGCTGGTGGCTCTTGCCACCGGCCTTTTTCCGTTATTGGCAGCCGACTGGGTCGGTGCTGATAACGTGCTGTAACCACCCGATGCGGTGGCGCAAACCATGGGGTTTGCACGATTTTCTGGCTGCTCCCGTCGGGAGGGGCCAAACAAGCAGGTGACCAAGCTGGGGAACGCTGATGGCTTACTCATATACTGAGAAAAAACGTATCCGCAAGGACTTTAGCAAGTTGCCGGACGTCATGGATGTGCCGTACCTCCTGGCCATCCAGCTGGATTCGTATCGTGAATTCTTGCAAGCGGGAGCGACTAAAGATCAGTTCCGCGACGTGGGCCTGCATGCGGCCTTCAAATCCGTTTTCCCGATCATCAGCTACTCCGGCAATGCTGCGCTGGAGTACGTCGGTTATCGCCTGGGCGAACCGGCATTTGATGTCAAAGAATGCGTATTGCGCGGTGTAACTTACGCCGTACCTTTGCGGGTAAAAGTGCGCCTGATCATTTTCGACAAAGAGTCGTCGAACAAAGCGATCAAGGACATCAAAGAGCAAGAAGTCTACATGGGTGAAATCCCCCTGATGACTGAGAACGGTACCTTCGTAATCAACGGTACCGAGCGTGTAATCGTTTCCCAGCTGCACCGTTCCCCGGGCGTGTTCTTCGACCACGACCGTGGCAAGACGCACAGCTCCGGTAAACTGCTGTACTCCGCGCGCATCATCCCTTACCGCGGTTCGTGGCTGGACTTCGAGTTCGACCCGAAAGACTGCGTATTCGTGCGTATCGACCGTCGTCGCAAGCTGCCTGCCTCGGTACTGCTGCGCGCGCTGGGCTATACCACTGAAGAAGTGCTGGACGCGTTCTATACCACCAACGTATTCCACGTGAAGGGCGAGACCCTGAGCCTGGAGCTGGTGCCTCAGCGCCTGCGCGGTGAAATCGCTGTCCTCGATATTCAGGATGACAAAGGCAAGGTTATTGTCGAGCAGGGTCGTCGTATCACCGCTCGCCACATCAACCAGCTGGAAAAAGCCGGGATCAAAGAGCTGGATGTGCCTCTGGACTACGTCCTGGGTCGTACAACCGCCAAGGTCATCGTGCACCCGGCAACCGGCGAAATCCTGGCAGAGTGCAACACCGAGCTGAACACCGAGATCCTGGCCAAAATCGCCAAGGCTCAGGTTGTTCGCATCGAAACTCTGTACACCAACGATATCGACTGCGGTCCGTTCGTCTCCGACACCCTGAAGATCGACTCCACCAGCAACCAACTGGAAGCGCTGGTCGAGATCTATCGCATGATGCGTCCTGGCGAGCCGCCAACCAAGGACGCTGCCGAGACCCTGTTCAACAACCTGTTCTTCAGCCCTGAGCGCTATGACCTGTCTGCGGTCGGCCGGATGAAGTTCAACCGTCGTATCGGTCGTACCGAGATCGAAGGTTCGGGCGTGCTGTGCAAGGAAGACATCGTCGCGGTACTGAAGACCCTAGTCGACATCCGTAACGGTAAAGGCATCGTCGATGACATCGACCACCTGGGTAACCGTCGTGTTCGCTGCGTAGGCGAAATGGCCGAGAACCAGTTCCGCGTTGGCCTGGTACGTGTTGAGCGTGCGGTCAAAGAGCGTCTGTCGATGGCTGAAAGCGAAGGCCTGATGCCGCAAGACCTGATCAACGCCAAGCCAGTGGCTGCGGCGGTGAAAGAGTTCTTCGGTTCCAGCCAGCTGTCCCAGTTCATGGACCAGAACAACCCGCTGTCCGAGATCACCCACAAGCGTCGTGTTTCTGCACTCGGCCCTGGCGGTCTGACTCGTGAGCGTGCCGGCTTTGAAGTGCGTGACGTACACCCGACTCACTACGGTCGTGTATGCCCGATTGAAACGCCGGAAGGTCCGAACATCGGTCTGATCAACTCCCTGGCCGCTTATGCGCGCACCAACCAGTACGGCTTCCTCGAGAGCCCGTATCGTGTGGTGAAAGACGCTCTGGTCACCGACGAGATCGTGTTCCTGTCCGCCATCGAAGAAGCCGATCACGTGATCGCTCAGGCCTCGGCCACGATGAACGACAAGAAAGTCCTGATCGACGAGCTGGTAGCTGTTCGTCACTTGAACGAATTCACCGTCAAGGCGCCGGAAGACGTCACCTTGATGGACGTATCGCCGAAGCAGGTAGTTTCGGTTGCTGCGTCGCTGATTCCGTTCCTCGAGCACGACGACGCCAACCGTGCGTTGATGGGTTCGAACATGCAGCGTCAAGCTGTACCAACCCTGCGCGCTGACAAGCCGCTGGTAGGTACCGGCATGGAGCGTAACGTAGCCCGTGACTCCGGCGTTTGCGTCGTGGCTCGTCGTGGCGGCGTGATCGACTCCGTCGACGCCAGCCGTATCGTGGTTCGTGTTGCCGATGACGAAGTTGAAACCGGTGAAGCCGGTGTCGACATCTACAACCTGACCAAGTACACCCGCTCCAACCAGAACACCTGCATCAACCAGCGTCCGCTGGTGCGTAAGGGTGATCGGGTTCAGCGTAGCGACATCATGGCCGACGGCCCGTCCACCGACATGGGTGAACTGGCACTGGGTCAGAACATGCGCATCGCGTTCATGGCATGGAACGGCTTCAACTTCGAAGACTCCATCTGCCTGTCCGAGCGTGTTGTTCAGGAAGACCGTTTCACCACGATCCACATCCAGGAACTGACCTGTGTGGCCCGTGACACCAAGCTTGGCCCAGAGGAAATCACTGCCGACATCCCGAACGTGGGTGAAGCGGCTCTGAACAAGCTGGACGAAGCCGGTATCGTTTACGTAGGTGCTGAAGTTGGCGCAGGCGACATCCTGGTCGGTAAGGTCACTCCGAAAGGCGAGACCCAGCTGACTCCGGAAGAAAAACTGCTGCGTGCGATCTTCGGTGAAAAAGCCAGCGACGTTAAAGACACTTCCCTGCGTGTACCTACCGGTACCAAAGGTACTGTCATCGACGTACAGGTCTTCACCCGCGACGGCGTTGAGCGTGATGCTCGTGCCCTGTCGATCGAGAAGTCCCAGCTGGACGAGATCCGCAAGGACCTGAACGAAGAGTTCCGCATCGTTGAAGGTGCTACTTTCGAACGTCTGCGCTCCGCTCTGGTCGGCCACAAAGCCGAAGGCGGCGCCGGTCTGAAGAAAGGCCAGGACATCACCGACGAAGTTCTCGACGGTCTTGAGCACGGCCAGTGGTTCAAACTGCGCATGGCTGAAGATGCTCTGAACGAGCAGCTCGAGAAGGCCCAGGCCTACATCGTTGATCGTCGCCGTCTGCTGGACGACAAGTTCGAAGACAAGAAGCGCAAACTGCAGCAGGGCGATGACCTGGCTCCAGGCGTGCTGAAAATCGTCAAGGTTTACCTGGCAATCCGTCGTCGCATCCAGCCGGGCGACAAGATGGCCGGTCGTCACGGTAACAAGGGTGTGGTCTCCGTGATCATGCCGGTTGAAGACATGCCGCACGATGCCAATGGCACCCCGGTTGACGTCGTCCTCAACCCGTTGGGCGTACCTTCGCGTATGAACGTCGGTCAGATCCTTGAAACCCACCTGGGCCTCGCGGCCAAAGGTCTGGGCGAGAAGATCAACCGCATGGTTGAAGAGCAGCGCAAGGTCGCCGAGCTTCGCAAGTTCCTGCACGAGATCTATAACGAGATCGGCGGTCGTCAGGAAAGCCTCGATGACTTCTCGGATCAGGAAATCCTGGATCTGGCTCAAAACCTGCGTGGCGGCGTTCCAATGGCCACTCCAGTGTTCGACGGTGCCAAGGAAAGCGAAATCAAGGCCATGCTGAAACTGGCGGACCTGCCAGAAAGCGGCCAGATGCAGCTGACCGACGGCCGTACCGGCAACAAGTTCGAGCGCCCGGTTACCGTTGGCTACATGTACATGCTGAAGCTGAACCACTTGGTAGACGACAAGATGCACGCTCGTTCTACCGGTTCGTACAGCCTGGTTACCCAGCAGCCGCTGGGTGGTAAGGCGCAGTTCGGTGGTCAGCGTTTCGGGGAGATGGAGGTCTGGGCACTGGAAGCATACGGTGCCGCTTACACTCTGCAAGAAATGCTCACAGTGAAGTCGGACGATGTGAACGGCCGTACCAAGATGTACAAGAACATCGTGGATGGCGATCACCGTATGGAGCCGGGCATGCCCGAGTCCTTCAACGTGTTGATCAAGGAAATTCGTTCCCTCGGCATCGATATCGATCTGGAAACCGAATAACACGTGACGCGAATCGAGAGCGGGGCAGGATTGCCCGCTCTCTGCTCCGCCAGGAGGAAAGGCCTTGAAAGACCTACTGAATTTGCTGAAAAACCAGGGTCAAGTCGAAGAGTTCGACGCCATCCGTATCGGATTGGCATCGCCTGAGATGATCCGTTCGTGGTCGTTCGGTGAAGTTAAAAAGCCGGAAACCATCAACTACCGTACGTTCAAACCTGAGCGTGACGGCCTGTTCTGCGCCAAGATCTTTGGCCCGGTAAAGGATTACGAGTGCCTGTGCGGTAAGTACAAGCGCTTGAAGCACCGTGGTGTGATCTGCGAGAAGTGCGGCGTTGAAGTCGCGCTGGCAAAAGTTCGTCGTGAGCGCATGGCGCACATCGAACTGGCCTCGCCAGTTGCCCACATCTGGTTCCTGAAATCGCTGCCGTCCCGTATCGGCTTGCTGATGGACATGACCCTGCGTGATATCGAACGCGTTCTCTACTTCGAGAGCTATGTCGTTATCGATCCAGGCATGACCACCCTTGAAAAAGGTCAGCTGCTCAACGACGAGCAGTACTTCGAAGCGCTGGAAGAGTTCGGTGACGATTTCGATGCCCGCATGGGTGCCGAAGCTGTCCGCGAACTGCTGCACGCTATCGACCTGGAGCACGAGATTGGCCGTCTGCGTGAAGAGATTCCGCAAACCAACTCCGAAACCAAGATCAAGAAGCTGTCCAAGCGTCTGAAGTTGATGGAAGCCTTCCAGGGTTCCGGCAACCTGCCAGAGTGGATGGTGCTGACCGTTCTGCCGGTTCTGCCGCCAGATCTGCGTCCACTGGTCCCGCTGGATGGCGGTCGCTTCGCGACTTCCGACCTCAACGATCTGTATCGTCGAGTGATCAACCGTAACAACCGTTTGAAGCGCCTGCTGGATCTGTCCGCTCCGGACATCATCGTTCGCAACGAAAAGCGTATGTTGCAGGAAGCCGTCGACGCACTGCTCGACAACGGTCGTCGTGGCCGCGCTATCACCGGTTCCAACAAGCGTCCTCTGAAATCCCTGGCTGACATGATCAAGGGTAAGCAGGGTCGTTTCCGTCAGAACTTGCTCGGTAAGCGTGTTGACTACTCCGGCCGTTCGGTAATTACCGTAGGTCCGACCCTGCGTCTGCACCAGTGCGGTCTGCCGAAGAAAATGGCTCTCGAGCTGTTCAAGCCGTTCATTTTCGGCAAGCTTGAAATGCGTGGTCTCGCTACCACCATCAAGGCTGCCAAGAAGATGGTCGAGCGCGAACTGCCAGAGGTTTGGGACGTTCTCGCTGAAGTGATTCGCGAACACCCGGTTCTTCTCAACCGTGCACCGACCCTTCACCGTCTGGGTATCCAGGCGTTTGAACCGGTACTGATCGAAGGTAAGGCTATCCAGCTGCACCCTCTGGTCTGCGCCGCGTACAACGCCGACTTCGACGGCGACCAAATGGCCGTGCACGTACCGCTGACGCTGGAAGCCCAGCTCGAAGCGCGTGCGTTGATGATGTCGACCAACAACATTCTGTCGCCAGCCAACGGTGAGCCAATCATCGTTCCGTCGCAGGACGTTGTATTGGGTCTGTACTACATGACTCGTGAAGCGATCAACGCCAAGGGCGAAGGTCGTGTGTTCGCGGATCTGCAGGAAGTTGACCGTGTGTTCCGTGCCGGCGAAGCCGCACTGCACGCCAAGGTCAAGGTGCGGATCAACGAAACCGTCAACGACCGTGATGGCGGCAGCGTGACCAACACCCGTATCGTCGACACCACTGTCGGCCGTGCGCTGTTGTTCCAGGTTGTGCCAAAAGGTCTGTCGTACGACGTCGTCAACCTGCCGATGAAGAAAAAGGCGATCTCCAAGCTGATCAACCAGTGCTACCGCGTGGTTGGTCTGAAAGAGACCGTGATCTTCGCTGACCAGTTGATGTACACCGGTTTTGCCTATTCGACCATTTCCGGCGTTTCCATTGGTGTTAACGACTTCGTTATCCCGGATGAAAAAGCCCGCATCATCGGTGCAGCCACCGACGAAGTGAAAGAGATCGAAAGTCAGTACGCCTCCGGCCTGGTAACCCAGGGCGAGAAGTACAACAAAGTGATCGACCTTTGGTCCAAGGCGAACGACGAAGTTTCCAAGGCGATGATGGCCAACCTCTCGAAAGAGAAAGTCATCGACCGTCATGGCGTCGAAGTCGACCAAGAGTCTTTCAACTCGATGTACATGATGGCCGACTCGGGTGCGCGGGGTTCCGCAGCACAGATTCGTCAGCTGGCCGGTATGCGTGGTCTGATGGCCAAGCCGGACGGTTCCATCATTGAAACGCCGATTACTGCGAACTTCCGTGAAGGTTTGAGCGTACTCCAGTACTTCATCTCCACTCACGGTGCTCGTAAAGGTCTGGCGGATACCGCGTTGAAAACGGCGAACTCGGGTTATCTGACTCGTCGTCTGGTAGACGTGGCGCAGGATCTGGTTGTAACCGAGATCGATTGCGGCACCGAACACGGTCTGCTGATGACTCCGCACATTGAAGGCGGTGACGTTGTAGAGCCGCTGGGTGAGCGCGTATTGGGTCGAGTTATCGCCCGTGACGTATTCAAGCCAGGTACCGAGGACGTCATCGTTCCTGCCGGCACCCTGGTAGACGAGAAGTGGGTCGAGTTCATCGAGCTGAACAGCATCGACGAAGTGATCGTGCGTTCGCCGATCAGCTGCGAAACCCGTTTCGGTATTTGCGCCAAGTGCTACGGTCGCGATCTGGCTCGTGGTCACCAGGTGAACATCGGTGAAGCGGTCGGCGTTATCGCTGCCCAGTCCATCGGTGAGCCGGGTACCCAGCTGACGATGCGTACGTTCCACATCGGTGGTGCGGCAAGCCGGACCTCCGCGGCCGACAGCGTTCAGGTGAAGAATGGCGGTACCGTCCGTCTGCACAACCTGAAGCATGTTGAGCGAGTGGATGGTCACCTGGTTGCCGTGTCCCGTTCCGGTGAGCTGGCTATCGCTGATGACTTCGGTCGTGAGCGTGAGCGTTACAAGCTGCCGTACGGTGCCGTGATTTCGGTTAAAGAAGGTGACAAGGTCGAAGCTGGCGCCATCGTGGCCAAGTGGGATCCGCACACTCACCCGATCGTTACCGAAATGAAAGGTACCGTGACCTACGTGGGCATGGAAGAAGGCATCACGATCAAGCGTCAGACTGACGAATTGACCGGTATGACCAACATTGAAGTACTCGACGCCAAAGATCGTCCAGCTGCCGGTAAAGACATCCGTCCTGCCGTGAAGATGGTCGACGACAACGGCAAGGATCTGTTGCTGCCAGGCACTGACGTTATCGCTCAGTACTTCCTGCCAGCCAACGCCCTGGTCGGCGTAGCGGATGGTGCGAAGATCGCGATCGGTGATGTTATCGCTCGTATCCCGCAAGAGACTTCGAAAACTCGAGACATCACCGGTGGTCTGCCGCGTGTTGCCGACTTGTTCGAAGCCCGTCGTCCGAAAGAAGCGTCGATTCTGGCTGAAGTCAGCGGCACCATCGCGTTCGGTAAAGAGACCAAGGGCAAGCGCCGTCTGGTTATCACCCCGAACGACGGTAGCGATCCGTACGAAGAGCTGATTCCGAAGTGGCGTCACCTGAACGTGTTCGAAGGCGAACAGGTAAACCGCGGCGAAGTTATCTCCGACGGTCCGAGCGATCCACACGACATCCTGCGTCTGCTGGGTGTGAGTGCGCTGGCCAAGTACATCGTCAACGAGATCCAGGACGTTTACCGTCTGCAAGGCGTGAAGATCAACGACAAGCACATCGAGACCATCCTGCGTCAGATGCTGCGTAAAGTTGAGATCGCTGAATCCGGCGATTCCAGTTTCATCAAGGGCGACCAGATGGAATTGACTCACGTACTGGTAGAGAACGAGCGTCTGAGCGGCGAAGACAAGTTTGTCTCCAAGTTCACTCGTGTTCTGCTGGGTATCACCAAGGCGTCGTTGTCCACCGAATCGTTCATCTCGGCGGCTTCCTTCCAGGAAACCACTCGCGTACTGACCGAAGCGGCGGTAACCGGCAAGCGCGATTATCTGCGCGGCCTGAAAGAAAACGTGGTCGTGGGTCGTCTGATCCCGGCTGGTACCGGCCTGGCTTATCACAGCGAGCGTAAGCGCCGCCGTGATGCAGACAAGCCGTTGCGCGTAAGCGCCAGTGAAGTGGAAGCTGCACTGACCGAAGCGCTGAACTCGAGCGGTAACTGAGTTCTGCGGTAAATGAGTGTGAGGCCCTGGTCACTCCGTTCATCGAATCGAGACAAATTGTCGAGATTGGATGAGCGGGGAGGGCGGGGCCTTGCCTTGACTGGGGACAAGATCCTCTTTAGACTCTTGTACCCCTAAATTTGGCGGGAACTCGTTCCTGCCATTTTGCTTTTCTTGCAAGACAATAGCGTCGCAAGACAACAGTGGAGCTAGTAGATGGCAACTATCAACCAGCTGGTACGTCAGCCGCGTAAGCGTATCGTCGAGAAATCCGACGTGCCTGCGCTGCAGAACTGCCCGCAACGCCGTGGCGTGTGCACCCGTGTGTACACCACCACGCCGAAAAAACCTAACTCGGCACTGCGTAAAGTATGCCGTGTGCGCCTGACCAACGGTTTCGAGGTTTCCTCGTACATCGGCGGTGAAGGCCACAACCTGCAAGAGCACAGCGTGGTACTGATCCGCGGCGGTCGTGTAAAAGACTTGCCAGGTGTTCGTTACCACACCGTTCGCGGTTCGTTGGATACTTCCGGTGTTAAAGGTCGTAACCAGGGTCGTTCGAAGTACGGTACCAAGCGTCCGAAGTAATCGGCCGTTTTGCAGTTTTTCATTTTATTGAGTCGATAAGAGTAAGGTCGGGCACGCATCCATAGGAGCTGTCCCGGGCTAACCTGAAGACCGTTTGAGGGCTTATCAATGCCAAGACGTCGCGTAGCAGCCAAGCGTGAGATTCTGGACGATCCGAAATACGGAAGCCAAATCCTCGCCAAATTCATGAACCACGTAATGGAAAGCGGCAAGAAAGCCGTTGCCGAGCGTATCGTTTATGGTGCCCTGGATACCGTGAAGGCTCGTAAGGCCGGCACCGATCCCCTGGAACTCTTCGAAAAAGCACTCGACGCCATCGCTCCGCTGGTCGAAGTGAAGTCGCGCCGCGTTGGTGGTGCTACTTACCAGGTTCCGGTCGAGGTTCGTCCTTCCCGTCGTAACGCTCTGGCAATGCGCTGGTTGGTAGACTACGCCCGCAAGCGCGGCGAGAAGTCTATGGCTCTGCGTTTGGCTGGCGAACTGTTGGACGCTGCCGAAGGTAAAGGTGCTGCAGTTAAGAAGCGTGAAGACGTTCACCGTATGGCTGAAGCCAACAAGGCTTTCTCGCACTACCGCTTCTAATTTTAGCGTCACTAATTTTGCGAGGGCTTTATGGCTCGTACAACACCGATTAATCGCTACCGTAACATTGGTATCGTTGCACACGTGGATGCTGGTAAAACCACCACCACTGAGCGCGTCCTTTTTTACACTGGCAAAAGTCACAAAATGGGCGAGGTGCATGACGGCGCCGCGACCACAGACTGGATGGTGCAGGAGCAGGAGCGTGGTATTACCATTACTTCTGCTGCCATTACCGCCTTCTGGCAGGGTTCCGCCAAGCAGCACAAAGACCAGTACCGTTTCAACGTCATCGATACCCCGGGCCACGTAGACTTCACCATTGAAGTTGAACGTTCCCTGCGTGTACTCGACGGCGCGGTCGTTGTGTTCTGCGGTACTTCCGGCGTTGAGCCTCAGTCCGAAACCGTATGGCGTCAAGCCAACAAGTACGGTGTTCCACGTATCGTTTACGTGAACAAGATGGACCGTGCCGGTGCGAACTTCCTGCGCGTGATCGCTCAGATCAAGCAGCGTCTGGGTCACACTCCGGTGCCTATCCAGCTGGCTATCGGTTCCGAGGACAACTTCCAGGGTCAGATCGATCTGATGACCATGGAAGCCGTTTACTGGAACGATGCCGACAAGGGTATGACCCCTCGTCGTGAAGCCATCCCTGCTGAATTGCAGGAACTGGCTGAAGAGTGGCGCAACAACATGGTTGAGGCTGCGGCCGAGGCCAGCGAAGAGCTGATGAACAAGTACCTTGAGGGTGAAGAACTCACCGTCGAGGAAATCAAGGGTGCTCTGCGTCAGCGTACTATCGCTGGTGAGATCGTTCTGGCTGTTTGCGGTTCTTCCTTCAAGAACAAGGGTGTTCCCCTGGTTCTCGACGCCGTTATCGACTACCTGCCGGCTCCAACCGACATTCCTGCCATCAAGGGTACTGACCCGGATGACGAGGAAAAGCAGATGGAGCGTCATGCAGACGACAACGAGCCGTTCTCGGCTCTGGCGTTCAAGATCGCTACCGACCCATTCGTGGGTACCTTGACTTTCGTCCGTGTTTACTCGGGCGTGTTGGCCTCCGGCGACGGCGTGATCAACTCGGTCAAAGGCAAGAAAGAGCGCGTGGGTCGTATGGTGCAAATGCACGCAAACGCCCGTGAAGAGATCAAGGAAGTGCGCGCTGGTGACATCGCGGCCCTGATCGGCATGAAGGACGTCACCACTGGTGAAACCTTGTGCAACGCTGACAAGCCAATCATCCTGGTTCGCATGGACTTCCCGGAGCCGGTTATTTCGGTTGCCGTAGAGCCTAAGACCAAGGATGACCAGGAAAAAATGGGTATCGCTCTGGGCAAACTTGCTCAGGAAGACCCGTCTTTCCGCGTCAAGACTGATGAAGAGACTGGTCAAACGATCATCTCTGGCATGGGCGAGTTGCACCTGGACATCCTGGTTGACCGGATGCGCCGTGAGTTCAACGTCGAAGCCAACATCGGTAAGCCTCAGGTTTCGTATCGTGAGCGCATCACGAAGAATTGCGAAATCGAAGGCAAGTTCGTTCGTCAGTCCGGCGGTCGTGGCCAGTTCGGCCATTGCTGGATCCGTTTTGCTCCTGCTGACGAAGGTCAGGAAGGTCTGCAATTCGTGAACGAAGTAGTGGGTGGTGTGGTTCCTAAGGAATACATCCCGGCTATCCAGAAGGGTATCGAAGAGCAGATGAAGAACGGCGTAGTTGCCGGCTATCCGCTGATCGGCCTGAAGGCTACCGTGTTTGATGGTTCTTACCACGACGTCGACTCGAACGAGATGGCGTTTAAGGTGGCTGCTTCCATGGCGACCAAGCAACTGGCCCAGAAGGGCGGTGGTGAGTTGCTCGAGCCGATCATGGCGGTAGAGGTTGTTACGCCTGAAGACTATATGGGTGACGTGATGGGCGACCTTAACCGTCGTCGCGGCATGATTCTGGGTATGGAAGACACGGTCTCCGGTAAGGTGATCCGTGCTGAAGTTCCGTTGGGCGAGATGTTCGGTTATGCGACCGACGTTCGTTCGATGTCCCAGGGTCGCGCAAGCTACTCTATGGAATTCAAAAAATACAATACAGCTCCGTCGCACATCGTCGAAACTGTAACCAAAAAACAAGGCTGATTCAGTCCTTTAGGCAAGGAGTTAATTGTCGTGGCTAAAGAAAAATTTGATCGTTCCCTACCGCACGTCAACGTTGGCACCATCGGTCACGTTGACCACGGTAAAACCACTCTGACCGCAGCTCTGACTCGCGTTTGCTCCGAAGTTTTCGGTTCCGCAATCGTTGATTTCGATAAAATCGACAGCGCGCCAGAAGAAAAAGCTCGTGGTATCACCATCAACACCGCGCACGTCGAGTACAACTCGAAGATCCGTCACTACGCTCACGTTGACTGCCCAGGTCACGCTGACTATGTGAAGAACATGATCACCGGTGCTGCCCAGATGGACGGCGCGATCCTGGTTTGCTCGGCCGCTGATGGTCCGATGCCACAAACCCGTGAGCACATCCTGCTGTCCCGTCAGGTAGGCGTTCCGTACATCGTGGTTTTCCTGAACAAGGCTGACCTGGTAGACGACGCTGAGCTGCTGGAACTGGTCGAGATGGAAGTTCGCGACCTGCTGTCCACCTACGACTTCCCGGGCGATGACACTCCAATCATCATCGGTTCGGCTCGTATGGCGCTGGAAGGCAAAGACGACAACGAAATGGGCACCACTGCCGTTCGTAAACTGGTTGAAACCCTGGACAGCTACATCCCAGAACCAGAGCGTGCTATCGACAAGCCATTCCTGATGCCAATCGAAGACGTATTCTCGATCTCGGGTCGTGGTACTGTTGTGACTGGTCGTATCGAGCGCGGTATCGTTCGCGTTCAAGATGCACTGGAAATCGTTGGTCTGCGTGACACCACCACCACCACCTGCACCGGTGTTGAAATGTTCCGCAAGCTGCTCGACGAAGGTCGTGCTGGCGAGAACTGCGGCGTTCTGCTGCGTGGTACCAAGCGTGACGACGTTGAGCGTGGCCAGGTTCTGGTTAAGCCAGGTTCGGTTAAGCCGCACACCAAGTTCACCGCAGAAGTTTACGTTCTGAGCAAGGAAGAAGGCGGTCGTCACACTCCGTTCTTCAAAGGCTACCGTCCACAGTTCTACTTCCGTACTACTGACGTGACTGGTAACTGCCAGCTGCCAGAAGGCGTTGAAATGGTAATGCCAGGTGACAACATCCAGATGGAAGTTACCCTGATCAAGACCATCGCAATGGAAGACGGCCTGCGTTTCGCTATCCGTGAAGGCGGTCGTACCGTCGGCGCTGGCGTCGTAGCCAAAATCATCGAGTAAGCATCTCTTTTGAGATAGCTTCGATGCTTTGAAAGGCCCCCGCTCAGCGGGGGCTTTTTTATTGGGTTGACACCCATCTGGGGCGTCTATAGAATTGCGCCTCCTTTTAACGGGCGTATTGCGCCCGGTGGGAATAGCAGCCGGAGTCTGAAATCCAATGCAAAATCAGCAAATCCGTATCAGGTTGAAGGCTTTCGACCATCGCCTGATCGACCAATCAACCCAGGAAATCGTGGAAACCGCGAAACGTACTGGTGCTCAAGTGCGTGGTCCAATTCCACTGCCTACCCGTAAAGAGCGGTTCACCGTTCTGGTCTCCCCGCACGTCAACAAAGACGCGCGTGACCAGTACGAGATCCGTACTCATAAGCGCGTTCTGGACATCGTCCAGCCAACGGATAAAACCGTTGATGCTCTTATGAAGCTTGATCTTGCGGCCGGTGTGGAAGTGCAGATCAGCCTCGGCTAAGACTCGGTCTTAGTCGTGTAACGCTCTGAAATGGGCGGCCATAGCGGGTGAAAGCCCCGTACACTCATGAGGTTTACAACATGACTATTGGTGTAGTCGGTCGTAAAGCGGGTATGACCCGTATTTTCACCGAAGAAGGTGTCTCCATTCCGGTCACGGTCATTGAGATCGAACCGAATCGCGTCACCCAGTTCAAAACTGAAGAGACCGATGGCTATCGTGCAGTGCAAGTCACTGTCGGCGAGCGTCGTGCTTCGCGTGTAACAGCAGCTCAGGCTGGCCACTTCGCTAAAGCGAACGTTGCCGCTGGTCGTACCGTAATGGAATTCCGCCTTGAAGAAGGCGAGTACCAGGCCGGCGATCTGATCAACGCTGAAATCTTCGCCGCTGGTCAACTGGTTGATGTAACCGGTCAGTCCAAGGGTAAAGGCTTCCAGGGTACGATCAAGCGTTGGAATTTCCGCGGGCAAGATAACACCCACGGTAACTCCGTATCCCACCGCGTTCCAGGCTCTATCGGCCAGTGCCAGACTCCTGGTCGTGTATTCAAGGGCAAAAAAATGTCCGGTCATATGGGCGCTGAGCGCGTGACCGTGCAGTCCCTCGAAGTAGTGCGCGTGGACGCTGAACGCAATCTGTTGTTGGTCAAGGGCGCTGTTCCTGGCGCTACTGGCGGCAACTTGGTTGTACGTCCAGCAGCCAAGGCTCGCGGTTAAGGGGAAGCTGACATGCAATTAAATGTAAATGACGCTCAAGCGATCGAAGTTTCCGAACTGACATTTGGCGGCGAATTCAACGAGACGCTGGTTCACCAAGCAGTCGTAGCCTACATGGCTGGCGGTCGTCAGGGTTCCAAGCAGCAAAAGACCCGTTCCGACGTTCGTGGTGGCGGTAAGCGCCCATGGCGTCAGAAAGGTACTGGCCGTGCTCGTGCCGGTACTATCCGTAGCCCAATCTGGCGTGGCGGCGGTACCACTTTCGCAGCTCGTCCTCAGGATCACTCCCAGAAGCTGAACAAGAAGATGTACCGCGCAGCAATGCGTTCCATCCTTGCTGAGCTGGTGCGTACTGATCGTCTGGTCGTGGTTCAGGATTTCGCCGTTGAAACGCCGAAAACCAAAGACCTGCTGGGCAAACTGAACAACATGAGCCTGACCGACGTTCTGATCGTGTCCGACGCTGTTGATCAGAACCTGTACCTGGCTGCTCGTAACCTGCCACACGTAGATGTACGTGACGTGCAAGGTTCCGATCCAGTTAGTCTGATCGCATACGACAAGGTGTTGATCACCGTGTCGGCCGTGAAGAAATTCGAGGAGCTGCTGGGATGAACCAGGAACGCGTATTTAAAGTTCTGCTTGGCCCGCACGTTTCCGAGAAGGCTACGGTTCTGGCAGACAAGAAAGGCCAGTTCGTTTTCAAGGTTGCTACCGACGCAACCAAGCTGGAAATCAAGAAGGCCGTCGAAAGCCTGTTCAGCGTGAAAGTAGAGCGTGTTACTACCCTGAATGTTCTGGGTAAGAGCAAGCGCACTGCTCGCGGTCTGGGCAAGCGTAATGACTGGAAGAAGGCAGTTATCTCCCTTCAGCCAGGCCAAGATCTCGATTTCAGCAGCAGTGCTGAGTAAGGAAGGGGTGCATCATGGCAATCGTTAAATGCAAACCGACTTCCCCTGGCCGCCGTTTTGTGGTCAAGGTGGTCAACCAGGAGCTGCATAAAGGCGCTCCTCACGCACCGCTGCTCGAGAAGAAATCGAAGACTGGTGGTCGTAACAACAATGGCCGTATTACCACTCGTCACATCGGTGGTGGTCATAAGCAGCATTACCGTATGGTCGATTTCCGTCGCAACGACAAAGATGGCATCGTCGCCACTGTCGAGCGTATCGAATACGATCCAAACCGTACTGCTCACATCGCACTGCTCTGCTACGCAGACGGCGAGCGCCGCTACATCATCGCCCCTAAAGGCGTGAGTGCTGGCGACACGCTGATCGCAGGCGCTCTGGCTCCAATCAAGCCAGGTAACGCTCTGCAACTGCGCAACATTCCAGTCGGTTCTACCGTACACGGCATCGAACTGAAGCCAGGTAAAGGCGCGCAGATCGCTCGTTCCGCTGGTGCTTCGGCTCAGCTGATCGCTCGTGAAGGCGTGTACGTTACCCTGCGTCTGCGTTCCGGTGAAATGCGTAAAGTCCTGGCTGAATGCCGTGCGACCCTGGGCGAAGTCTCGAACTCCGAGCACAGCCTGCGTTCGCTGGGTAAAGCTGGTGCCAAACGCTGGCGTGGCGTTCGCCCAACCGTTCGTGGTGTTGCCATGAACCCGGTTGACCACCCACATGGTGGTGGTGAAGGTCGTACCTCTGGTGGTCGTCATCCGGTATCGCCATGGGGCTTCCCGACTAAGGGCGCGAAGACTCGTGGTAATAAGCGTACCGACAAAATGATCGTCCGTCGTCGCAAGTAAATAGAGGGATACGACAGTGCCACGTTCTCTGAAAAAAGGTCCTTTTATCGATCTTCACCTACTGAAGAAGATCGAAGTGGCGGCGGAAAAGAACGATCGCAAACCGGTGAAAACCTGGTCGCGTCGTTCGATGATCCTGCCACAAATGGTCGGTCTGACCATCGCAGTACACAACGGTCGTCAGCACGTCCCAGTTCTCGTGAACGAAGACATGGTCGGCCACAAACTGGGCGAGTTCGCCGGTACCCGCACTTATCGCGGGCACGTGGCAGACAAGAAAGCCAAGCGTTAAGGGGTTAGGAAATGGAAGTAGCCGCTAAGTTGTCGGGCGCTCGAATCTCCGCCCAGAAAGCCCGCTTGGTCGCCGACCAGATCCGCGGGAAGAAGGTGGGCGAAGCGCTCAACCTGTTGGCTTTCAGCAGTAAGAAAGCCGCCGAGATCATGAAGAAAGTGCTGGAGTCGGCCGTAGCCAACGCCGAGCATAACGAAGGCGCAGACGTTGATGACCTGAAGGTCAGCACTGTTTTCGTCAACGAAGGGCGTTCGCTGAAGCGCATCATGCCGCGTGCCAAAGGCCGTGCTGATCGCATCGTCAAGCGGTCTTGCCATATCACTGTCAAGGTTGCTGACAAGTAACGGAGTCGAAGAGATGGGTCAGAAAGTACATCCCATTGGCATTCGCCTGGGAATCGTCAAGGAGCACACCTCCGTCTGGTACGCAGACGGTCGGACTTATGCGGACTATTTGCTCGCAGATCTGAATGTGCGTGAGTACCTCCAAGACAAACTAAAAAGCGCGTCCGTAAGCCGTATCGATATCCATCGTCCGGCCCAAACTGCACGCATCACCATCCACACCGCTCGTCCAGGTATCGTTATCGGGAAGAAAGGTGAAGATGTTGAGAAACTGCGTCAGGACCTGACCAAGCAAATGGGTGTGCCTGTGCACATCAATATCGAAGAGATCCGCAAGCCGGAGCTCGACGGTATGCTGGTTGCGCAGAGCGTAGCTCAGCAGCTGGAGCGTCGCGTAATGTTCCGTCGCGCTATGAAGCGCGCAGTACAGAACGCCATGCGCATTGGTGCCAAAGGCATCAAAATCCAAGTGAGCGGTCGTCTCGGCGGTGCTGAAATCGCACGTACTGAATGGTATCGCGAAGGTCGTGTGCCATTGCACACCCTGCGTGCCGACATCGACTATGCCAACTACGAAGCTCACACCACTTACGGTGTGATCGGTGTAAAGGTTTGGATCTTCAAAGGCGAAGTAATTGGTGGTCGCCAAGAAGAACTGAAACCACAAGCACCAGCGCCTCGTAAAAAAGCTGCTAAGTAAGGGGTACGCCAAATGTTGCAACCAAAGCGTACGAAGTTCCGCAAGCAGATGACTGGTCACAACCGTGGCCTGGCATTGCGCGGTAGCAAAGTCAGCTTCGGCGAGTTCGCGCTGAAGTCTGTTGCTCGTGGTCGTCTCACCGCTCGTCAGATCGAGTCAGCGCGTCGTGCTCTGACCCGTCACGTAAAACGTGGCGGCAAGATCTGGATCCGTGTATTCCCGGACAAGCCGATCTCCAAAAAACCTCTCGAGGTTCGGATGGGTAAAGGTAAGGGTAACGTGGAATACTGGGTTGCCCAGATTCAGCCAGGCAAAGTCCTGTATGAAATCGAGGGTGTTTCTGAAGAGCTGGCGCGTGAGGCTTTCGCCCTGGCTGCTGCAAAGCTGCCGCTCGCCACCTCCTTTGTTAAACGGACGGTGATGTGATGAAAGCGAATGAACTTCGTGAAAAATCCGCACAGCAGCTGAACGAGCAACTGCTCGGCCTGCTGCGCGACCAGTTCAATCTGCGTATGCAGAAAGCAACTGGCCAGTTGGGGCAGTCTCATCTGCTCTCGCAAGTTAAGCGTGACATCGCTCGCGTGAAGACTGTGCTCAACCAGCAGGCAGGTAAGTAATCATGGCTGAAGCCGAAAAAACTGTCCGTACGCTGACTGGCCGTGTTGTCAGCGACAAGATGGACAAAACCATCACCGTTCTGATCGAGCGTCGCGTTAAGCACCCGATCTACGGTAAATACGTTAAGCGTTCGACTAAGCTGCACGCGCACGACGAAACCAATCAGTGCCACATCGGCGACAAAGTCACTATTCGTGAAACTCGTCCTTTGGCCAAGACCAAGTCTTGGGCGCTGGTTGATGTTCTCGAACGCGCTGTGGAAGTCTAAGGACTAGGGGTCGGAGAAATTATATGATTCAGACTCAATCCATGCTCGATGTGGCCGATAACAGCGGCGCTCGCCGCGTTATGTGCATCAAGGTGCTGGGTGGCTCCCATCGTCGTTACGCTGGTATCGGTGACATCATCAAAGTTACCGTGAAGGAAGCAATTCCTCGCGGTAAAGTGAAAAAAGGCCAAGTGATGACTGCTGTAGTAGTCCGCACTCGTCACGGCGTACGTCGTGCTGATGGCTCCATTATCCGCTTTGATGGCAACGCTGCTGTTCTGTTGAACAACAAGCAAGAGCCGATCGGCACCCGTATCTTTGGGCCAGTGACCCGTGAACTTCGTACTGAGAAGTTCATGAAGATCGTCTCGCTCGCCCCAGAAGTGCTGTAAGGAGATCCGACATGCAAAAGATTCGTCGTGACGACGAGATCATCGTGATCGCCGGCAAAGACAAAGGTAAGCGCGGTAAGGTGCTTAAGGTTCTCACTAACAACCGTTTGGTTATTGGTGGTCTGAACCTGGTCAAGCGTCATACCAAGCCTAACCCGATGTCGGGCGTGCAGGGCGGTATCGTCGAAAAAGAAGCTCCACTGGATGCTTCTAACGTCGCCATTTTCAACGGCGAAACCAACAAGGCTGACCGCGTTGGTTTCAAAGTAGAAGACGGCAAGAAAATTCGTGTCTTCAAGTCGACCCAAAAAGCGGTTGATGCTTGAACACTGCTAGGTAGATGAGACCATGGCACGACTAAAAGAGATTTACCGGAAGGAAATTGCTCCGAAACTTAAGGAAGAACTTAAGCTTTCGAACGTGATGGAAGTTCCGCGCGTTACCAAAATCACCCTGAACATGGGTCTGGGCGAAGCGATCGGCGACAAAAAAGTCATCGAGCACGCTGTTGCTGACCTGGAAAAGATCACCGGCCAGAAAGTCGTTGTGACCTACGCTCGCAAATCCATCGCTGGCTTTAAAGTCCGTGAAGGTTGGCCGATCGGCGTCAAAGTGACCCTGCGCCGTGAGCGTATGTACGAGTTCCTGGATCGTCTGCTGTCGATCTCCCTGCCTCGGGTTCGCGACTTCCGCGGCCTGAATGCCAAGTCCTTCGATGGTCGTGGCAACTACAGCATGGGCGTGAAAGAGCAGATCATCTTCCCGGAAATCGACTACGACAAGATCGATGCTCTCCGCGGTCTGGACATCACCCTGACCACCACTGCCAAGAACGATGATGAAGGCCGCGCTCTGCTGCGTGCGTTCAAATTCCCGTTCCGCAACTGATTGGAGTAGGACCATGGCCAAGATGAGCATGAAAAACCGCGAGCTGAAGCGTCAGCTCACGGTTGCCAAGTACGCCAAGAAGCGTGCAGCACTGAAAGCTATCATCGTTGATCTGAACGCAAGTCCAGAAGCGCGTTGGGAAGCTACAGTAGCCCTGCAGAAGCAGCCACGTGACGCAAGCGCTTCGCGCATGCGTAACCGCTGCCGCCTGACCGGTCGTCCACACGGCGTTTACCGCAAGTTCGGCCTCGGCCGTAACAAGCTGCGTGAAGCTGCCATGCGTGGTGACGTACCGGGTCTGGTTAAAGCCAGCTGGTAAGTACTGTCAAAGTCTCGGTGTCCAGGATCGCAAGATCCTGACCACCGGTGGCCTTGAATCTGGATCAAGCCCCTTTTGGGGCTTGATTCATTTCCGGGGTGTGTCTAGAATACCCGGCTCGCCTGAGCCCGTGTTTTTCATGCTCGGAGATTCTCGGCGACACGTAATAGCCGCAAGGCTAATTTTTTTGTATTAGGAGCGTCTAGCCCATGAGTATGCAGGACCCGTTAGCGGACATGCTAACTCGTATCCGTAATGCCCAGATGGCTGAAAAGTCCGTCGTAAGCATGCCATCTTCCACGTTGAAGGTAGCTGTTGCCAAAGTCCTGAAGGACGAAGGTTACATTGCGGGTTATCAGATCAGCAGCGAAATCAAACCACTGCTGTCCATCGAGCTGAAGTACTTCGAAGGCCGTCCGGTTATCGAAGAAGTGAAGCGCGTTAGCCGTCCAGGCCTGCGTCAGTACAAGTCCGTCGATGATCTGCCAAAAGTTCGTGGCGGTCTCGGTGTGTCTATCGTCTCCACCAACAAGGGTGTGATGACTGATCGTGCTGCGCGCGCTGCCGGTGTCGGCGGCGAAGTTCTTTGCACTGTGTTCTAAGGGGGGATAAGCATGTCTCGCGTCGCTAAGAACCCCGTTAAGCTGCCAGCCGGTGTCGAAGTAAAATTCGCAGGCCAACAGCTTTCGGTGAAGGGTGCCAAGGGCACTCTCGAACTGAACATCCACTCGTCCGTTGAGATCGTTGAAGAAGCTGGTGAGCTGCGTTTCGCTGCTCGCAATGGCGATCAACAGACTCGCGCGATGGCTGGTACCACTCGTGCGTTGGTAAACAACATGGTCCAGGGCGTAAGCCAAGGCTTCGAGCGCAAGCTCCAGCTGGTCGGTGTTGGTTACAAAGCGCAAGCAAAAGGCACAGTGCTGAACCTGGCTCTTGGCTTCTCGCACCCAGTGGATTACGAACTGCCGGAAGGCATCACCGCTGAGACTCCTAGCCAGACCGATATCCTGATCAAGGGCATCGACAAGCAGCTGGTAGGTCAAGTGGCCGCCGAGATCCGCGACTTCCGTCCACCAGAGCCGTACAAAGGCAAAGGTGTGCGCTACGCGGACGAAGTCGTCCGTCGTAAAGAAGCCAAGAAGAAGTAGGGCATAGCAAATGACCGACAAAAAAGTTACTCGACTGCGTCGCGCTCGCAAAGCACGCCTGAAAATGCACGAACTCGAAGTCGTGCGTCTCTGCGTGTTCCGCTCTTCGCAGCACATCTACGCCCAGGTCATTTCGGCCGACGGCAACAAAGTCCTGGCAAGCGCCTCGACTTTGGATAAAGAACTGCGTGATGGTGCCACCGGCAACATCGACGCGGCCACTAAGGTTGGCCAGCTGGTCGCTACGCGTGCTAAGGCCGCTGGCGTCTCGCAAGTGGCTTTCGACCGCTCTGGCTTCAAGTACCACGGCCGCGTTAAAGCGCTGGCTGATGCTGCTCGTGAAGCTGGGCTGGAGTTCTAAGTTATGTCAAATAACGACCAAAAGCGCGACGAAGGCTACATCGAGAAGCTGGTTCAAGTTAACCGCGTAGCCAAAACCGTTAAAGGCGGCCGTATCTTCACCTTCACCGCGTTGACCGTGGTTGGTGATGGTAAGGGCCGTGTTGGCTTCGGCCGTGGCAAGTCGCGTGAAGTGCCTGCTGCGATCCAGAAGGCAATGGAAGCTGCTCGCCGCAACATGATCCAGGTTGATCTGAACGGCACCACTCTGCAGTACGCAATGAAGTCCGCTCACGGCGCTTCGAAGGTGTACATGCAGCCTGCTTCTGAAGGTACCGGTATCATCGCTGGCGGCGCTATGCGTGCTGTCCTCGAAGTTGCTGGCGTTCAGAACGTTCTGGCCAAGTGCTACGGCTCGACTAACCCTGTAAACGTGGTTCACGCCACTTTCAAGGGTTTGAAAGCAATGCAGTCTCCTGAATCCATTGCCGCCAAGCGTGGCAAAAGCGTCAAGGAGATCTTCTGATCATGGCTACCGTAAAAGTAACGCTGATCAAAAGCATGACCGGCCGCATCCCTAACCACAAACTGTGCGTTAAGGGTCTGGGTCTGCGTCGCATCGGTCACACTGTAGAAGTCCAGGATACTCCCGAGAATCGCGGGATGATCAACAAGGCTTACTACATGCTGCGTGTCGAGGGTTAATCGATGAAACTCAATGATCTGAGTCCAGCGCCGGGTTCCCGTCGCGAAAAGCATCGTCCGGGCCGTGGTATCGGTAGCGGTTTGGGTAAGACTGGTGGCCGTGGTCACAAAGGTCAGACCTCCCGCTCCGGTGGCACCATTGCTCCAGGCTTTGAAGGCGGTCAACAGCCGCTGCATCGTCGCCTGCCGAAGTTCGGTTTCGTTTCCCTGAAAGCCATGGATCGCGCAGAAGTGCGTTTGTCCGAGCTGGCTAAAGTGGAAGGCGACATCGTCACCGTGCAGTCCCTGAAAGATGCCAACGTGATCAATGTCAACGTACAGCGTGTGAAAATCATGCTGTCCGGTGAAGTGACTCGCGCTGTCACTATCGGCAAGGGAATCGGCGCCACCAAGGGTGCGCGTGCGGCTATCGAAGCAGCTGGCGGCAAGTTCGAGGAATAAATGGCTAAGCAAGGTGCTCTCTCTGCGCTCGGCAAAGGCGGTATGTCTGAACTCTGGGCTCGTCTGCGTTTTCTGTTCCTGGCGATTATCGTCTACCGAATAGGCGCACACATCCCGGTTCCAGGTATCAACCCGGACCGACTCGCGGACCTGTTTCGACAGAATGAGGGGACCATTCTTAGCTTGTTCAACATGTTTTCCGGCGGCGCGCTGGAGCGGATGAGCATCTTTGCACTGGGGATCATGCCGTACATCTCGGCATCGATCATCATGCAACTGATGACCGCCGTCAGCCCGCAGCTGGAGCAGTTGAAGAAGGAAGGTGAAGCTGGCCGTCGCAAGATCAGCCAGTACACCCGCTACGGCACTGTCATCCTCGCCCTGGTTCAGGCTATCGGCATGTCCGTTGGCCTGGCGGGGCAGGGTGTTGCGTTCACTGGTGACTTTGGCTTCCATTTCGTCGCGGTATCCACGTTTGTGGCTGGTGCGATGT
This sequence comes from Pseudomonas sp. GW822-FHT01E03, assembly GCF_058802985.1. NCBI lineage: Bacteria > Pseudomonadati > Pseudomonadota > Gammaproteobacteria > Pseudomonadales > Pseudomonadaceae > Pseudomonas > Pseudomonas sp. GW822-FHT01E03. The sequence goes on along the minus strand of NZ_JBXAOQ010000011.1, from coordinate 232,282 downwards.
TCATGATGTGGCTGGGTGAGCAGATTACTGAGCGTGGTGTTGGCAACGGTATCTCGATGTTGATTTTCGCAGGTATCGTCGCCGGTCTTCCGAGAGCGATCGGGCAGTCTTTCGAGTCTGCACGTCAGGGTGATATCAACATCTTCGCCCTGGTTGCCATCGGTTTGCTGGCAGTAGCGATTATCGGTTTCGTGGTGTTCATTGAGCGTGGTCAGCGTCGTATTGCTGTTCACTACGCCAAGCGTCAGCAGGGCCGCAAGGTCTTCGCTGCGCAGACCAGCCACTTGCCGCTGAAGGTGAACATGGCCGGTGTTATTCCGGCTATTTTCGCGAGCAGCATTTTGCTGTTCCCGGCTTCGTTGGGTGCCTGGTTCGGTCAGTCTGAAGGTATGGGCTGGTTGCAGGACATCTCGCAGTCGATCGCTCCTGGTCAGCCGTTGAATATTCTGCTGTTTAGTGCAGGGATTATTTTCTTCTGCTTCTTCTATACGGCGTTGATGTTCAATCCGAAAGACGTAGCGGAAAACCTGAAGAAGTCCGGTGCCTTTATTCCGGGCATCCGTCCAGGTGAGCAGTCTGCGCGCTACATTGATGGCGTTCTGACTCGCTTGACCATGTTCGGTGCTCTTTACATGACGGCCGTCTGCCTGTTGCCCCAGTTCCTGGTGGTTGCAGCCAACGTACCGTTCTACCTTGGCGGGACCTCGTTGCTGATCGTCGTCGTGGTTGTGATGGACTTCATGTCCCAAGTACAATCGCACCTCGTTTCGCACCAGTACGAATCCCTGATGAAGAAAGCCAACCTGAAGGGTTACGGCAGCGGCATGCTGCGCTGACCCATAAGGTTCGAGGAGTTGGTGATGAAAGTTCGTGCATCGGTGAAAAAGCTGTGCCGTAACTGCAAGATTATTCGCCGCGAAGGTGTTGTTCGAGTAATTTGCAGCGCGGAACCGCGTCACAAACAGCGCCAAGGCTGAGTGTGATTGTGCTTCAAGCCCGGCAGCTAGTGCGCTGCCGGGTTGATTATTTGTTATTACAGCGATATTATCTCGCGCCCTATTTCTTGGCTTCCGGGGCGTAGGTAGCTGTCAATTGGAGTCCCACTGAATGGCCCGTATTGCAGGCGTTAACATTCCAGATAACAAGCATACTGTTATCTCGCTGACCTACATCTATGGTGTTGGTCGCACTACTGCACAGAAAATTTGTGCAGAGACTGGGGTAAACCCAGCAGCAAAGATCAAAGATCTGAGCGACGAGCAAATTGAACAGCTGCGTGGCGAAGTGGCGAAGTTCACCACTGAAGGTGACCTGCGTCGCGAAATCAACATGAAAATCAAGCGCTTGATGGACCTCGGTTGCTATCGCGGTCTGCGTCATCGTCGCGGTCTTCCAGTACGCGGTCAGCGTACCAAGACCAACGCGCGTACCCGTAAAGGTCCGCGTAAGCCGATCCGCAAGTAATCGCCCCAGCGAATCGACAGGAATTTAATCATGGCAAAACCTGCTGCTCGTCCTCGTAAAAAAGTTAAAAAGACAGTGGTTGATGGCATCGCCCACATCCATGCATCTTTTAACAACACCATCGTGACCATCACCGACCGTCAAGGTAACGCTCTTTCCTGGGCTACCTCCGGTGGTTCGGGTTTCCGCGGTTCCCGCAAGTCCACCCCGTTTGCTGCTCAAGTAGCTGCTGAACGTGCTGGTCAAGCTGCGCTGGAATACGGCCTGAAAAACCTCGACGTCAACGTCAAAGGTCCAGGTCCAGGTCGTGAATCCGCAGTCCGCGCTTTGAACGGCTGTGGCTACAAGATCGCCAGCATCACCGACGTGACGCCAATCCCGCACAACGGGTGCCGTCCGCCGAAGAAGCGCCGCGTGTAATCCAGGAGATTGTAAAGAATGGCTCGTTACATTGGTCCAAAATGCAAACTCGCTCGTCGCGAAGGCACCGATCTCTTCCTGAAGAGCGGCGTGCGCGCGATCGAATCGAAGTGCAACATTGAAGCAGCACCTGGTATCCACGGCCAACGCCGCGGTCGCCAGTCCGACTACGGCACCCAACTGCGTGAAAAGCAGAAGGTCCGTCGTATCTACGGCGTTCTCGAGCGTCAATTCAGCGGCTACTACAAAGAAGCTGCTGGCAAGAAAGGTGCAACCGGTGAAAACCTGCTGCAACTGCTCGAATGCCGTCTGGACAACGTTGTATACCGTATGGGCTTTGGTTCGACTCGTGCCGAATCCCGTCAGCTGGTATCGCACAAGTCGATCAGCGTAAACGGTCAGACCGTTAACGTTCCGTCCTACCAGGTTCGTGCTGGTGACGTGGTCGCTGTTCGCGAGAAAGCAAAAAATCAACTTCGCATTGTCCAAGCTCTCGATCTGTGTGCCCAACGTGGCCGCGTAGAATGGGTAGAAGTAGACACTGAGAAGAAGTCGGGCGTTTTCAAGAACGTTCCAGCTCGCAGTGATCTGTCCGCCGACATCAACGAAAGCCTGATTGTCGAGCTCTACTCCAAGTAAGGGCTAGAAAATAGGTGCATCCATGCAGATTTCGGTAAATGAGTTCCTGACACCCCGCCACATTGATGTGCAGGTTGTCAGTCCAACCCGCGCCAAGATCACTCTCGAGCCTCTCGAGCGTGGCTTTGGCCATACCCTGGGCAACGCGCTGCGCCGCATCCTGTTGTCCTCAATGCCCGGCTGTGCAGTAGTCGAGGCCGAGATTGACGGTGTGCTCCACGAGTACAGCGCCATCGAAGGTGTACAGGAAGACGTAATTGAAATCCTGTTGAACCTTAAAGGTCTGGCTATCAAGCTGCACGGTCGTGACGAAGTTACGCTGACCTTGTCGAAGAAGGGTTCGGGGGTGGTTACCGCTGCCGATATTCAGCTGGATCATGATGTCGAGATCGTTAATCCCGATCACGTAATCGCTAACCTGGCGTCTAACGGCGCCCTGAACATGAAGCTCGTAGTAGCTCGTGGTCGTGGTTATGAACCGGCAGACTCGCGTCAGAGCGATGAAGACGAAAGCCGCAGCATCGGTCGCTTGCAGCTTGACTCTTCGTTCAGCCCGGTTCGCCGTATCGCATACGTGGTGGAAAACGCCCGTGTCGAGCAGCGTACTAACCTGGACAAGCTGGTTATTGATCTGGAAACCAACGGTACTCTGGATCCTGAAGAGGCAATTCGTCGCGCTGCAACCATCCTGCAACAGCAGTTGGCTGCGTTCGTCGACCTCAAGGGTGACAGTGAGCCAGTGGTTGTCGAGCAGGAAGACGAGATCGATCCGATCCTGCTTCGCCCGGTTGACGATCTGGAACTGACTGTACGTTCGGCTAACTGCCTTAAGGCGGAAAACATCTACTACATCGGTGACCTGATTCAGCGTACCGAAGTAGAGCTGTTGAAGACTCCGAACCTGGGCAAGAAATCCTTGACTGAAATCAAGGACGTTCTGGCCTCCCGCGGTCTGTCCCTCGGCATGCGCCTCGACAACTGGCCGCCTGCAAGTCTTAAGAAGGACGACAAGGCGACTGCCTGATCGTCGTAATCACCGAACGTAGTGTTTGGTAAGGAATGAACCATGCGTCATCGTAAAAGTGGTCGTCACCTGAGCCGCACCAGCTCGCACCGCAAGGCCATGTTCCAAAACATGGCGGTGTCGCTGTTCGAGCACGAGCTGATCAAAACTACTCTGCCAAAAGCTAAAGAACTGCGCCGCGTTGCCGAGCCGCTGATCACTTTGGCCAAGACAGATAGCGTTGCTAACCGCCGTCTGGCTTTCGACCGTACTCGTTCGAAAGCTATCGTTGGTAAGCTCTTCAACGACCTGGGCAAGCGTTACGCTACCCGTGAGGGTGGCTACCTGCGCATCCTCAAGTGCGGTTTCCGCGCTGGCGACAACGCTCCTATGGCGTACGTCGAGTTGGTTGATCGTGCTACTGCTGGCGAAGCTGTATCTGCCGAGTAAGACGTCAGTCTGAAACAAAGAACCGGGCCTAGTGCCCGGTTTTTTGTGCCTGTAAGAAACGCGCCCTCTGTACAAGCGCCTCCCGTGTCCTCGTCGTCATTATGTGATGGGGATGATCATTAGTTTTTATCTATCGATGTCTGCAGGTTAATGAATTTGTAGCTGTCATATTGATGATCAATACTCCTTCTCAGCCGATAGCCGGCAGTTCAAGACCGACAGAGGAAGGAAGATCGCATGAGCCAAAACAAAACGCTTACCACCGCCAGTGGCGCTCCTGTTGCCGATAACCAGAATTCCCGTTCCGCCGGCCCTCGTGGCCCGCTGCTGCTCGACGACTTTCACCTGATCGAGAAGCTTGCCCACTTCAACCGTGAAAACATCCCTGAGCGCCGTGTACACGCCAAAGGCTCGGGTGCCTACGGTACGTTCACCGTGACCCGCGATATCACTCAATACACCAGCGCGAAGCTGTTTGAGACAGTCGGCAAGCAAACTCCGACTTTCCTGCGTTTTTCCACCGTGGGCGGTGAGCGGGGTTCGGCTGATACCGAGCGTGATCCGCGCGGGTTCGCCTTGAAGTTTTATACCGAGGAAGGCAACTGGGACATCGTCGGCAACAACACCCCCGTGTTCTTCATTCGCGATCCACTGAAGTTCCCGGACTTTATCCACACCCAGAAGCGTTTGCCGCAAAGCAACCTGAAGAGTGCCCAGGCGATGTGGGACTTCTGGTCGCATTCGCCCGAGGCGCTGCATCAGGTCACCATCCTGTTCTCCGACCGGGGTATCCCTGATGGATACCGTCACATGCATGGTTTTGGCAGCCACACTTACAGCCTCATCAACGCTCAAGGTGAGCGTCACTGGGTGAAGTGGCACTACAAGACCAAGCAGGGGATCAAGAACCTTGCTCCAGCGGAGGCTGCGCGCCTGGCGGGCACTGATCCGGATTACGCCCAACGCGACCTGTTCAATGCCATCGAGCAGGGTGATTTCCCGAAATGGCGCGTATGCATCCAGATCATGAGCGAAGCTCAGGCAGCGGTGCACTACGAGAACCCCTTTGATGTCACCAAGACCTGGTCGCAGAAAGAGTTTCCACTGATTGAAGTCGGAGAGCTGGAGCTCAATCGCAATCCGCTGAACTACTTTGCTGAAGTCGAGCAAGCGGCATTCGGTCCCAGCAACATGGTCCCAGGTGTTGGCTTATCGCCTGACCGCATGCTGCAAGGTCGAGTATTCGCTTACGCGGATGCTCACCGCTACCGTGTTGGCACCAATCACCAGCAATTGCCGGTTAATGCGCCTCGCAGTCCGGTGAACAGCTACCAGCGTGATGGTTCGATGGCGTTTGGCAGTAACGGCGGTGCGGCACCAAACTACGAGCCGAACAGCTACGTTGAGTCGCCGAAGCAAGCGCCTCGCTATGCGGAGCCGCCATTGGCACTGAGCGGTGCGGCTGATCGTTACGATCACCACGAGGATACCGACTACTACAGCCACGCCGGCGCGTTGTTCCGCTTGATGACTGGGGAGCAGCAATCATTGCTGGTTAGCAACATCGCCGGTGCGATGGCGGGTGTATCGAGTGATGTGGTTGATCGCCAGTTGCAGCATTTCCACAAGGCTGACCCGGCGTATGGAGAAGCAATCGCAAAGCTGCTCAACGTACAGCTTAACGAAGTCTAAATGAGAAGCAGAACCGCCCTTATTTGGGCGGTTTTTGCGTTATTTCAGCCGGTTTTCTCAGAATATCTTCGCTTTTATTGCGTCTTGCGAGTGACGATAAGGGCATGTTGGTTCAAACTACAACTTTAAAGCAGGGAGATGTAGGGCGATGCAAGGCCACCCAGATGTGATCGATTACCTCAACACGTTGCTGACCGGCGAACTGGCCGCGCGTGATCAATATTTCGTCCACTCGCGGATGTATGAGGACTGGGGTTTCACCAAGCTCTACGAAAGAATCAACCACGAGATGGAAGAGGAAGCAGGGCACGCTGATGCCCTGATGCGCCGGATTCTGATGCTCGAAGGCACGCCGCGCATGCGTCCGGACGATCTCGACGTCGGCACCACGGTGACAGAGATGCTCGAAGCGGATTTGCGCCTGGAATACAAAGTACGGGCTGCGTTGTGCAAGGGCATCAAGCTCTGCGAACAACACAAGGACTACGTCAGCCGCGAAATGCTGCGGGTTCAATTGCATGACACCGAAGAAGATCACACCTACTGGCTCGAGAAGCAGTTGGGTCTGATCAAGTTGATCGGGCTAGAGAACTACCTGCAATCCCACACCTGATTGCTGCGAATACAAAAAAGCCCCTGTCACTGATGAAGTGACAGGGGCTTTTTCATGGGGGCCGGTCAAGCCCGATCGCGCTCCAGCAGCGGTTTGAGGTAGTAACCGGTATGGGATTGCTTCATCTCTGACACTTCTTCCGGGGTGCCGACGGCAATGATCTGCCCGCCCTTGGAACCACCCTCCGGCCCCAGGTCCACCAGCCAGTCAGCGGTCTTGATCACGTCCAGGTTGTGTTCGATCACCACCACGGTGTTGCCGTGGTCGCGCAGGCGATGCAACACGTCCAGCAGTTGCTGGATATCCGCGAAGTGCAGACCGGTGGTGGGTTCGTCCAGGATGTACAGGGTCTTGCCGGTATCGCGCTTCGACAGCTCGCGGGACAGTTTCACCCGTTGGGCTTCACCGCCGGACAGCGTGGTCGCCGATTGCCCCAGCTTGATGTACGACAGGCCGACGTCCATCAATGTTTGCAGCTTGCGCGCCAGGGCCGGTACGGCATCGAAGAACACCCGTGCTTCCTCGATCGTCATCTCGAGGGTTTCGTGGATGCTCTTGCCCTTGTACTTGATCTCAAGGGTTTCGCGGTTGTATCGCTTGCTCTTGCACACGTCGCAGGGCACGTAGATGTCCGGCAGGAAGTGCATCTCGACCTTGATCAGGCCGTCGCCCTGACAAGCCTCGCAGCGGCCGCCCTTGACGTTGAAGGAGAATCGCCCCGGACCATAGCCGCGGGAGCGGGACTCCGGTACGCCGGCGAACAACTCGCGGATCGGCGTGAACAAACCGGTGTAGGTCGCCGGGTTGGAGCGCGGTGTACGGCCGATCGGGCTCTGGTCGATGTCGACGACCTTGTCCAGGTGCTCCAGGCCCTTGATGCTGTCGTGGGCGGACGCTTCGAGGGTAGTGGCGCCATTCAGCGCCGTGGCGCTCAAAGGGAACAGGGTGTTGTTGATCAGCGTCGACTTGCCGGAGCCGGACACGCCGGTCACACAGGTCAGCAGGCCGATCGGAATCTCCAGGTCGACATTGCGCAGGTTGTTGCCGCGCGCGCCCTTGAGCGACAGCGTCAGCTTCTTGTTGCGCGGTGTACGTTTGGCCGGGACTTCGATCTTCACCCGACCCGACAGGTATTTACCCGTCAGCGAGTCCGGGTGAGCCATGACCTCGGCCGGTGTGCCTTCGGCGACGATATGCCCGCCGTGCACGCCAGCGCCCGGGCCGATGTCCACCACGTAGTCGGCCAGGCGGATCGCGTCTTCATCGTGCTCGACCACGATCACCGTATTACCGATATCGCGCAGGTGCTTGAGGGTGCCCAGCAGCCGGTCGTTATCGCGCTGATGCAGACCGATGGAGGGTTCGTCGAGGATGTACAGGACGCCCACCAGGCCGGCGCCAATCTGGCTCGCGAGACGAATACGCTGGGCCTCGCCACCGGACAAGGTGTCCGCGCTGCGATCCAGCGACAGGTAGTCGAGGCCGACGTTGACCAGGAACTGCAGGCGCTCGCGGATTTCCTTGAGGATCTTGTCGGCAATTTCGCCACGTCGTCCGGTGAGCTTGAGCCCGCCAAAATAATCGGACGCATCGCCGATCGGCAGGTTGGTCACTGCCGGCAGGGTTTTCTCGCCGACCCACACATGCCGCGCTTCACGCCGCAGGCGGGTGCCACGGCAATCCGGGCACGACTGGGTGCTGAGGAACTTGGCCAGTTCTTCGCGCACCGATGCCGATTCGGTTTCGCGGTAACGGCGTTCCAGGTTCGGCACGATGCCTTCGAACGGGTGCGAGCGTTTGACGATATCGCCACGGTCGTTCAGGTATTTGAAGTCGACGTTTTGCGAACCACTGCCGTGCAGGATGAATTTCTGCTGATCGGCCGGCAATTCGTTGAACGGAACTTCCAGGCTGAATTTGTAGTGCGAGGCCAGCGAGCCGAGCATCTGGAAGTAATAGACGTTACGCCTGTCCCAGCCACGAATCGCCCCTTCGGCCAGGGTCAGTTCGCCATTGACCAGGCGCTTGATGTCGAAGAACTGCTTCACCCCCAGACCATCGCAGGTCGGGCAAGCGCCAGCCGGGTTGTTGAAGGAGAACAGCTTGGGTTCCAGTTCACTGATCGCGTGGCCGCAGATCGGGCAGGCGAAGCGTGCGGAGAAGATCATCTCTTCACCCGGCTCGTCATCCATCGGCGCCACCAGGGCGATGCCGTCCGCCAGTTTCAGCGCGGTCTCGAAGGATTCGGCCAGGCGTTGTTGCAGGTCGGCGCGAACCTTGAAGCGGTCGACCACGACATCGATGGTATGTTTTTTCTGCTTGTCGAGCTTGGGAGCTTCGTCCAGCTCATAGAGCTTTCCATTGATTCGGGCGCGGACAAAACCCTGCGCGCGCAGTTCTTCGAAAACCGACAGGTGCTCGCCTTTGCGCTCGCGGATGACCGGCGCCAACAGCATCAGCTTGCTGCCCTCCGGTTCGGCGAGGACCAGGTCGACCATCTGGCTGACGGTCTGCGCTTCCAGCGGGATGTCGTGATCCGGGCAACGGGGAATACCCACGCGTGCATAAAGCAGGCGCAGGTAGTCGTAGATTTCGGTGATAGTGCCGACCGTCGAGCGCGGGTTGTGCGAGGTCGACTTCTGTTCGATGGAGATCGCCGGCGACAGGCCTTCGATGGTGTCGACGTCGGGCTTTTCCATCATCGACAGGAACTGCCGGGCGTAGGCCGATAGCGATTCGACGTAGCGGCGCTGACCTTCGGCGTACAGGGTATCGAAAGCCAGGGACGACTTGCCGGAGCCGGACAGGCCGGTGATGACGATCAGCTTGTCCCGTGGCAGGGTCAGGTCGATGTTCTTCAGGTTGTGGGTTCGAGCCCCACGAATCAGGATCTTGTCCAAGGTGGCCTCGCTCGGCGGGCGTCGAAAACGTAGGAGTATACGGCCAAATACTGGATGGATGCACACTATCGAATGCTGCTATTGCTGCCTTGCATGAAAGCTCTGTCATCTACACGCGGCAAAGCGTCGCGATATACCCTGCCAATCGATGGGACTGGTAGAATCGCCGCCGGTTCACATGAGGTTTTTCCATGCACGATCCCCACAGCGAGCGCATGAGCGGCAGCGAGACCCGCGCGGCAAGCGGTCTGGCCCTGGTGTTCGCCTTCCGTATGCTTGGCATGTTCATGGTGTTGCCGGTTTTGGCGACCTATGGGATGGACCTGGCCGGAGCCACGCCGGCCCTGATCGGTCTGGCGATTGGCGCTTATGGCCTGACCCAGGCAGTTTTCCAGATTCCTTTCGGTTTCATTTCCGACAGGATCGGTCGCCGCCCGGTGATTTACCTGGGCCTGATCGTGTTTGCCCTCGGCAGTCTGCTGGCGGCCAATGCCGATTCGATCTGGGGCGTGATCGCCGGGCGAATCCTGCAAGGTGCCGGGGCGATTTCAGCCGCGGTCATGGCCTTGTTGTCAGACCTGACCCGGGAGCAGCATCGGACCAAAGCCATGGCCATGATCGGCATGACCATCGGTCTGTCGTTCGCCGTCGCCATGGTGGTCGGCCCGTTGCTGACCCGCGCTTTTGGTCTGTCCGGGTTGTTCCTCGCCACGGGCGGCATGGCGCTGCTCGGCATTGTGATCGTCATGTTCATGGTGCCGCGCTCTACCGGGACATTGCAGCATCGCGAGTCCGGTGTTGCGCGCCAGGCATTGATGCCGACGCTCAAGCACCCGGACCTGCTACGGCTGGACCTGGGTATTTTTGTGTTGCACGCGATGTTGATGTCCAGCTTCGTCGCCTTGCCGCTGGCGCTGGTCGAGAAAGCCGGGCTGCCCAAAGAGCAGCACTGGTGGGTGTACCTGACCGCGTTGCTGATTTCTTTCTTCGCCATGATCCCGTTCATTATCTACGGCGAGAAGAAACGCAAAATGAAACGAGTTTTACTCGGTGCCGTCGTGACGCTGATGTTCACTGAGCTATTCTTCTGGCAGTTCGGCGACAGCTTGCGGGCTCTGGTGATCGGTACGGTGGTGTTCTTCACCGCGTTCAATCTGCTGGAAGCTTCGTTGCCATCGCTGATCAGCAAGGTTTCACCGGCCGGCGGCAAGGGCACGGCGATGGGGGTTTATTCCACCAGCCAGTTCCTCGGGTCGGCATTGGGCGGCATTCTTGGCGGTTGGCTGTTCCAGCATGGCGGTCTGTCGGTTGTGTTCCTCGGATGCGCCGGTCTGGCTGCCCTCTGGCTGGCCTTTGCTGTTACCATGCGCGAACCTCCCTACGTCACGAGCCTGCGCTTGCCGTTGTCGCCCGAGGCGATCCGCGAAGCGGGTCTGGTCGAGCGCCTGAAGGCGGTCGTAGGGGTAACAGATGCAGTCATCGTCGCGGAAGAGGCGGCGATTTACATCAAACTGGACACCGAACTATTGGATCGCACCACCCTTGAGCGCCTGGTGAATAACCCGGCCGGGGCAGCGTGCGTAGCCTAGGAGAACGTTATGGCCCGTGGGGTTAACAAAGTCATATTGGTCGGCACTTGCGGCCAGGATCCCGAAGTTCGCTACTTGCCTAACGGTAACGCCGTGACCAACCTGAGTCTGGCGACCAGCGAACAGTGGACCGACAAGCAAACCGGTCAGAAAGTTGAAAAGACCGAATGGCACCGTGTGTCGATGTTCGGCAAGGTTGCAGAAATCGCTGGCGAATACCTGCGTAAAGGTTCTCAGGTCTACATCGAAGGCAAGCTGCAGACCCGCGAGTGGGAAAAAGACGGTATCAAGCGCTACACCACTGAAATCGTGGTCGACATGCAAGGCACCATGCAACTGCTGGGCGGCCGTCCACAGGGCGACCAGCAGGGCCAGGGCGGTGGTAACAACTACCAGCAGTCCGCGCCACGCCAGCAGGCTCCACGTCCACAGCAGTCGGCGCCGCAACAGTCGCGCCCGGCTCCACAGCAGGCCGCTCCTCAGCCGGCTCCGGATTTCGACAGCTTTGATGACGATATCCCGTTCTGATTCTTTCACCAAAGAATAGAACCTGAAAAAGCCCGGCCTCCCTATGGATGCCGGGCTTTTTGCATTTTTACCAGGGCATTCCTCGCCGGGATCGAGGATCGTCCAGCCGTCAGCGCGCAGTGATACTCTGCTATGGGTCCAGACCCTGTGCAGAGTTGCCCTATGGATCGCCTGTCTACGTTGTTGTCACAGTTCGGCGTGCGCGCGAACCTGTTTTACAGCGGCATGCTTTGCGGCGTGGCGTCCTACGATGGCGCCGACCAGCGCGGTCATATTCACCTATTGCAGGCCGGCTCTGTCACGTTGAAAGGCCCAGGGAGGAGTGAGTTGTTGATTACTCGCCCCAGCCTGATTTTCCTGCCACGCCCCAGTCGACATCAGCTCATCGCCAGTGAGACTGAAGGTGCTCAGCTGTTATGTGCGTCGATGCTGTTCGATGGCGGCGCCAGTAATCCGATATCTGCTTCGCTCCCCGATCTTCTGGTGTTGCCCCTGGATGAGCTGCCGTTGCTGGCCGACACCCTGAGATGGCTGTTCGGTGAAGCTGGCGCCGGGCATTGCGGCAGGGAGGCCGTGCTTGATCGTTTGTTCGAACTGTTGATCATCCTACTGTTCCGGCATTTGCTCGACCACCATCAGTTGAGCACCGGCATGATGGCCGGGTTGGCCGATGTGCGGCTGTCGCGCTCGCTGATACAGATGCACAACCAACCTCAGCGGGCCTGGTCAGTGGCCGAGTTGGCAAATGAATCGAACATGTCCCGCGCCGCTTATGCGGTGCATTTCCGCGCGGTCCTGGGGCAAACACCGTTGGATTATCTTCTGAGCTGGCGGATCAGTCTGGCGCAGAAGCGCCTGCGGGAGGGGCGGCCGATTACGCTGATCGCCGATGAGGTGGGCTATGAAAGTCCGTCGGCTCTTGCCCGTGCGTTTCGCCGCAAGACCGGCTGCAGTCCACGGGACTGGATGAAATCCCTGGCCCTTGAGGGCCGCGTACTGGCGGGTGATGGCGATGACCTGAATGCATCGAGCTGATTCAGGCCATCGGCGGGTGAAGTTGTCAGCTCAAGGGGTTTCCAGTCGGGTCAGCGAATGGCCCGCCACGAACAGGGAGGCGGCAAGCAAGCCGATGTCCTTGAGCAGGAACTGGCCTGGCGCGACCGAAATGGCCGGGAAACCAAGGCCGGGCTCAATCACGCCGGGGGTCGAGAACATAAAGCTCAAGGTGGTGAAAAACAGCCCGGCCGACAAGGCGCCTCCGATCAAGGAAAGCTTTGGCGACAGCAGGCGACCCGCAATCAGTACACCGATGGAGATCTCCAGAACGCCAAGCAAACTGGAAAACAGATCGACACTGAAAATGTTATAGACCCATCCCAGGAAGGGACTGTTGCTCACCAGCGGCACCAGCCCCTCTGCTTCATAGTGGGTGAATTTCATTCCCCCGAACCAGAAGTAGATAACGGCGAGGGCGAAGTAAATGCCGTAGGTCCCTAGCGCCATGGTGGTAAGTCCGAGGGATGTTTTTTTCGACAGGCTGTCAGTGCTGATATTCATGCTGTTCATTGTTCAGTCTTCCAGTGAGTTATCCAGAAAGTGGCATGGGTGAAAGCAACATCCCCCGCGTATGCGTTGGGAGTGGAGTGATTGTTGGCTTCGGCATGACTTTTCAGGATTCTGGCGGTATTGCGTTTGATGCAGATCGTCCAGACTCACCGGCAATTAAAAGCCCATGGCAGGTGAGGCCATGGGCTTTTTCATTTTTGCTGTCTTGTCCCGAATAAGGTTTACAGCTTCCGGCTTTTTGTCAGGTACTCGTTGGTCGAGACCACGCTGGCATAGGCAAACGCCAGGGCCGCCATGAACGCCGCATGAACTTGCGCCGCCGGAACCGTCACGCCATTGAACTCCAGGTCACGGGTGGCGCAGGCGTCGTGGATCACGGTGACCGTATAACCAAAATCCGCCGCCGCCCGGGTGATGCCGTCGACGCACATGTGGCTCATGCTGCCCACGACCACCAGTTCCTTGATGCCTTGTTCGTCGAGGATCGATTTCAGTTCGGTCTCGCGGAACGAGTTGACGAAGTGTTTGAGCACCACCGGTTCGTCGGCACGGTTGAGCACTTTCGGGTGCAACTTCGCGCCCTCGGAGTTCGGGGTGAAAAACGGCGCATCTTCAGAGGTGAATTCGTGGCGAATGTGCACCACTGAATCCCCAGCGTCGCGGAAGGCCTTGATCAGGCGGACGGCGTTGTCGGCGGCGGCGTCGGCACCGACCAGCGGCCACTTGCCTTGGGGGAAGTAGTCGTTCTGGATATCGACTACGATGAGCGCTTGCTTGGCCATGACTGTTTCCTCGAAGTGTGTATTGGTGTGGAATGAAGTATTGGCTCTGGCAGGCGATCCGAGGATTGGCCGCACCGACAATAGAAGGGGGAAAACTGACAATGGACGCAGAAAGGGCAATCGCCGAACTCGGTGTACTGATCTATCCCGGCGCGCAGATGGCGGCGGTGCATGGTTTGACGGATTTGTTCGGGGTGGCCAACCGGATCGCCGCCGAACATCAGTCTGCGCAGTTGCCGCTGTTGCGGGTCAGCCATTGGCAGGTCGAGGGTGATCAGGCGCCGGTTCGGGTCTTCGACAGCCATCCTGGCCCGGAGCGCGCCCTGGTGGCCGTGTTGATTCCGCCATCGATCGGCGGTTTTTCCGAGGGCCAGGCGCCACAGGGATTGATTCGCTGGTTGCGTGAGCAACATGCCAGCGGCGCGACACTGGGCGGGGTTTGCGTGGGCTCTATCCTGTTGGCCGAAAGCGGTCTGCTCGACGATCGTAGCGCCACCACTCACTGGACCTCGGCCAAAGCTTTCGCCGAACGTTATCCGGCGATCCGGCTCAAGGCCGATACGCCGATTGTCGATGACGGCGACCTGATTACCACCGCCGGGCTGATGGCCTGGTCGGAACTGGGTCTGCGCCTGGTCAACCGGCTGCTGGGGCCTAGCATCGCCACCAACACCGCGCGTTTTCTGGTGGTGGAACACAGCGATAGCGCCAGTGAGTGCGGCAGCAACTTTGCGCCGATCCTCAGTCATGGCGATGCGACGATCCTCAAGGTGCAACACTGGCTGCAAAGCACCGGAGCGACCGATGTGTCACTGGCGGCGATGGCCGAAAAGGCAGGGCTGGAAGAACGCACCTTCCTGCGACGCTTTCGCGCGGCCACCGGGCTCAAACCCACCGAATACTGCCAGCACCTGCGAGTCGGCAAGGCCCGGGAAATGCTTGAGTTCACCAACGGCACCATCGACCACATCGCCTGGACCGTGGGTTATCAGGACCCCGGGGCGTTTCGCGCAACGTTCAGGAAAATCACCGGGTTGGCGCCGAGTGATTATCGGACACGGTTTGGGGTGAACTCTGGATCGGTCGCACGGTAGTCGCATCACCTCGATTCCCTGTGGGAGCGAGCTTGCTCGCGATAGCTGTGTGTCTGCTACATAAATGTTGAATGTCATTCCCTCATCGCGAGCAAGCTCGCTCCCACAGGGTCGGGCGTGTGGGCTGGAATCGTGCAAAATGCCGGAGTATCAACGGGCGTCGTGCAGAATAAAACAGGCCACATGCCATCACTTCCTGCACAACGGGCTGATTTAAAAACCCTTTTTCCTCAACGGGCCTTGGCCTGATCTCTGCACCCCTTCAGCTACATTCATCAAACGTCGATTGAAGGGGGATGCATGACCCCGGCAAACCGCAGGAAACTGGTGGTCGCCCATTCGGTGCTCGCCGACGCGCCAGTGCATGAAGTTGAAACCAACCGCGCACTGGCCCGCTGGCTGGCGCAGATACTGGGGCTCAAGTACGGCGGCAGCTACGACCCGCAACTGCATGCAGGGCGAGACCTCTACCTGTTGCCGACCCAGACCCTTGTGGGCGCTGCGGCTGCCCGGCAACTGGGGGTCAAGGGCCCGGAGGATTTGTGGGGCGGTTATGTCGACCACGACTTCATCTGCACCAAAGCCATTAGTCACGGATTGCTCAACCACCATGCCCATGCGCCGCGAGGCTGGGCTCCGTTGTTTTCCGAGCGGGTGCGCAGCGTGGTGCTCGACGGTCTCAGCGTGTTCTCCCTGAAGGATGCGCGCCCGGCGGCGGAGCATTTGCTGTACACCGGGCCGATCCGCCTGAAACCGATTCATGCCTGTGCCGGACGTGGTCAGGAAGTGATCAAAAGCCTCGACGAGTTCGATGAGCTGCTTGCCCAGCCCGAGGCCGAGGCGATGTTCACCGAAGGCGTGGTGCTCGAACAGGACCTGGACCAGGTGATCACCCACAGCGTCGGCCAGAGTTTTATCGGCGCAAAGGTACTCAGTTATTGCGGGGATCAATACTTGACCGAGGACGCTCAGGGTGAACAGGTGTATGGCGGGTCCAACCTGCTGGTGGTGCCAGGCGGCTATGACGACTTGTTGAAGCTGGATCTGCCGGAAGACGTGCAATTGGCGATCCGCCAGGCACAGGTGTTCGACAGCGCGGCGGATGAAGCCTACCCAGGTTTCTATGCCTCGCGGCGCAACTACGACATCGCCCAGGGCGTCGGCAGCGATGGCCGGCCACGCAGCGGTGTGCTCGAACAGTCCTGGCGCATGGGCGGTGCCAGCAGCGCCGAGGTCGCGGCCTTGCAGAATTTCGTCAACGATCCGGGGATCTGCGCGATTCGTGTGTCTTCGGTGGAAACCTACATCGACCAGCCGCTGCCGGCGGACGCCATCGAGGTGTACCGCGGGCCGGCGCAGGCCAGTGACTTTCTCCTCAAGTACGTGACGGTTAAACCCTATGACGGCTAGAAGCGAATCCATTCAGATCGACATCGACGACGAACAGATGAGCGGGACCTTCCTGAGTCCCAAATCGAAAGTCCCCGGCGTGCTCTTTGTGCACGGTTGGGGCGGCAGCCAGGAGCGGGATCTGGAACGCGCCAAAGGTATCGCCGGGTTGGGGTGCGTGTGCCTGACCTTTGACCTGCGCGGGCACACCGGTGGCACCGGCATTCCATTGTCCCGGGTGACCCGGGAAGACAATTTGCGCGACCTGCTGGCGGCCTATGACCGCTTGCTCGCGCACCCGGCCCTCGATACCTCGGCGATTGCCGTGGTTGGCACCAGTTACGGGGGGTATCTGGCCTCGATTCTGACCTCGCTGAGGCCCGTGCGCTGGCTGGCGCTGCGGGTGCCGGCGCTGTATCGAGACGAGCAATGGCACGCGCCGAAACGCGACCTGGACAAGCTGGATCTGCGTGATTACCGAAGCACCCTGGTGCGTGCCGACAGCAATCGTGCCTTGCACGCCTGCTCGCAATTCACCGGGGATGTCCTGTTGGTGCAGTCCGAGACCGACGACTACGTGCCCCATTCAACGATCATGAGTTACCGCGCGGCGTGCCAGCAGACTCACTCGCTGACCCACCGAATTATCGATGGCGCCGACCATGCGCTGAGCGACCCGGTTTCGCAGCAGGCCTACACCTCGATCCTTGTCGGCTGGATTACCGAGATGGTAGTGGGGGAGCGTTTGAGCATTATTCAATCATCCTGATATTGGGGTGTTTTTGCGGGCCCCTTCGCGGGCAAGCCCGCTCCCACAAGGATCGAGGGTGTACATGGAATCTGCATCCACCAACAGACACTCTGGGAGCGGGCTTGCCCGCGAAGGCGTCCTCACAACCAGTACAAAATCACTTGGGTTTCTTCGCAATCCGCAATGACTTGGCCTTGGCTTCCACCAGCAGGTACATCACCAGGGCAATCAACAACGGCAGGATGAAATAAATCGCCCGATAGGCCAGCAGTCCCGCCACCAGGCTGCCCCGCGAAGCCTCGTGTTGCAGCAGCGCCACAAACACGGCTTCCAGCACGCCGAGCCCGGCCGGGATGTGAGTGATGACCCCGGCGATGGCGCTGATCAACAGCACACCCAGCACCAGTGGATAGTCCAGTTTGTTCGGTAGCAAGGTGAAGATCACCGCTGCCATCAGCGACCAGTTCAGGGCACCGAGGGCCAGTTGCAGCACGGCCATGCGCGGCGACGGCAGGTCAATCTCCACACCACGAATCACCCACTCCCGACGTTTGGCAAACCGGCACGCCACCAGGTATCCGGCGCTCAGCAGCAATAACAAAACCCCCACGCCTTGCAGCGCGCTACTGCTGAGCTTCCACCCCGGCGGCATGCGCACCAGCCCGCTGCTGAACATGGCGCCGGCAATGACCATGTAACCGAACCAGTTGGTCGCCAGGCTCAGACCGAGGATTTTCGCGATGTTGCTCTTGCTGACCCCGAGCCGCGAATACAACCGGTATCGCATGGCGATGCCACCGACCCAGGCGCTCAGGTTCAGGTTGAAGGCGTAGCTGATGATCCCCACGGGCAGAATCTGCTTCCAGGTCAGGTTCTGGCGGATGTAGGTGCGGCCGATCAGGTCGAAGCAGGCGTACACCAGAAAACTCACCAGGGTCAGCCCCGAGGCAATGATCAGTGTGCGCACCTTGAAATCGGCCAGGGTATCGAACACTTCGTTCCATTCGATGCGTTGGGCGAGCATCGTGAACAGCACGATCAGCATCAGGAAAAACAGCATCGTCAGCGGTCGTTTCCAGCGGTTCCAGTGCGTCTTCCCAGGGCTTTTGGTGTGAGTTGCCGTGTGGGGCTCAGTGCGGTTCATGGTCAGCGGCCCCGGTCGGAGGAGGAATGTGTTTCAGGCGAGGTTTATGCGCCGGCAACCAACCGGCCCACGCCGGGAAATGCCGCAGGCAGTGAAACACCAGAAAACCGACGGTCATGTGCCAGACACGCCCGCGTGGCGCGATGTCGTGAGACATGACCTTGCAATGGTTGTCGCTGAGGTCTTCCAGGCGATCGAACAGAACTCGATTGAAGCCACGGTCGCGGATCAGCACGTTGGCTTCCAGGTTCATCGACAGGCTCAATGGGTCGAGGTTACTGGAGCCTACGGTGCTCCAGTCTTCATCCACCAGTGCGACCTTGCCGTGCAGCGGACGGTCGCAATATTCGTAGATCTTCACCCCGGACTTGAGCAAGTAATCGTAGGTCATGCGCGCCGCAAGCCTGGCCACCCGCATGTCTGGCTGACCCTGCAGGATCAGCCGCACATCCACCCCTCGGCGGGCCGCGTTGCGGATCTCGCGCAACAAGCGGAACCCTGGAAAGAAGTAGGCGTTGGCGATCACCACCCGGCGCTGCGCCTGGCGCAATACCTGGCGGTAAACCTCCTCGATGTCGGTCTGGTGTTCCCCGTTGTCGCGGTACACCAGCCGCACCTGGCCATCGTGGTCGCTGAAGGCCAGTTCCGAACGCCGCTGCCGACGGCGGTGCCACCAGTATTTGGCGTGCGCCGGGCGACCGCATTGCAGCAGGGCAAAGTGATGGATGTCGGCAACGGCCGGACCCTGAACTTCCACGGAATAATCCTGTTTGGCCTCGGGGCCGAAGTCGGCCAGATGATCGGCGGAAAAATTGATCCCGCCGACGAACGCGACGGTGCCATCGACCACCACGATCTTGCGGTGCAGGCGCCGGAACCAGTTGGTGCGGATGCCCAGGCGTTTCGGTGCCGGATCGAACATTTGCAGGTGCACGCCGGCCGCGGTCAGGGCGTTCAGGAACCCGGTACTCAGTTCGCCGCAGCCGAAGCCGTCGAGGCTGACGGTGGTGCGCACACCACGCTGGGCGGCTTCGATCAGAATCTGTTGCAGCTCATTGCCGACCTTGTCCTCGAACAGAATGAAGGTCTCCAACAGGATTTCATTTTGCGCCCGGCGCAGGGCTTCAAACACCCGGGGAAAATACGCCTCGCCATTTTCCAGCAACTCGACCCGATTGCTGCCTTGCCAGCCGTATTCGACATCGACCGCTGTCGGCTCGCGGGTGGGCGGAGCGGGGATGTGTTCCAGCGTGTTTTTTTCCATCAACTGGCTGCTCATAGCTCGATCTCCACCGACAGCGGGGCGTGGTCGGAAAGGTGCGACCAGGGCCGGGAGGTCAGCACTTGCGGATGGCTGGCCTTGAGGTTGCGTACGTAGATGCGGTCCAGGCGCAATGCCGGCAAGCGCGCGGGGAAACTGCGCGCCGGTTTGCCATGGTGCTCGGCGAAGACTTCGCGCAAACCGCTGGGTGTGAGCAATGCATCGGCGCGCTGGCGCCAATCGTTGAAGTCCCCGGCGACAATCACCGGGGCGTCGCCGGGCAGGGCGTCCAGGCGCTGGGCGAGCAGCTTCAGTTGCGCGGTGCGATGGGTTTCGCGCAGCCCCAGATGCACGCAAATCGCATGCACCTCCTGGCCGTCGCCGGGCAAGCGCAATACGCAATGCAAAAGCCCGCGGTTCTCGTGGCCGCTGATGGACACGTCGAGGTTGTCGTGGCGGATGATCTGGAACTTCGACAGCAGCGCATTGCCGTGATCGCCCGCCGGATACACCGCATTGCGGCCATAGGCGAACTGCGGCCACAGGCTGTCGGCGAGGAATTCGTATTGCGGCATCGCCGGCCAGTTGGTGTAGCGCCTGGGGTGCTGTTCGTGGGTGCCGTGGACTTCCTGCAAAAACACCACATCGGCAGACACGCTGCGCACCGCTTCACGCAGTTCCGGCAGGATGAAACGCCGGTTGAGCGCGGTGAAACCTTTATGGGTGTTGACCGTCAGCACGGTGAAGCGCTGCACTGTCGTGTTGATGGGGGTCTGCTCGTCCGTGACGCCGACCGGCTCTGGAATGCTCATGGCAACACGCTCTCGGCCGCAGGCTCACCGGGGACGGTGGCGAGGTTTTTTTCGAGGTGCAGGCGTTGCAGCAAGTGGCGTGCATCAAAGGGGGCGCGGACTTTGACGTCGTTATCGAAATAGCAGAACACCTCCCGGGATTTGCACGCCTTTGGCTTCTGCCGGGGCGCGATCAATTGTGGATTATCCGGTTGCTGGCCGTGATGCCAGGCTTCGATTCGTTCGCCCAAGCGTTTTAGTGCCTGCGGGGTGTAACCGCTGGCATAGAGTGCTTCGGCGCCATGCAGACGCAGGCAGACGAAATCGCTGGTGATGTCTTCGCGATACGGCCATTTACCTGCGGTGTCGGCGATGACCAGGGCCGTGTTGTAGCGCTTGAGCAAGCGGACGAACAGCGGATCGACAAAGCTGTCATGGCGGATTTCCACGGCATAGCGTTCGGGGCGCTGCAGTGCGTAGAACGATCCATTGATTTCGATGCTGTTGACCGCCCGCGAGGCGAATTGCAATTCGCGCTTGTGGGTCAGGCCAATGGGGTAGAAGTCTCCCCGCCAGGGCGTGTAGCGCCAGCCTGAAATACCGATATGAATCGCCGCCATGTCGCCTCCGGACTACCTACCCATGTCTTTGGGTGACTGCGCTGCGGCGGCAAAAGTTTCGATGGGGCTACGGACGGTAAGTTTTCTACGGAACAACACCGAACAAGTGTGGGAGCGAGCTTGCTCGCGATGGCGGTTTATCAGTCACATTCATGTTGAATGGACCGCTGTCATCGCGAGCAAGCTCGCTCCCACAGGGGTTATCAGTGGGCAGTAATAACGCGGGCAGAGTCCTCAGCCGGTTCGGCGAACACTGGGCCGAGGCGATCAAGACGTCCACTCCACGCGGTCAATGCCAGTGCCACCAACACCACCAGGCCACCGATCCATGCGGTGTGAATCAACCCCATGTGGGCGACGATCAGGCCACCGCCCCACGCGCCACCGGCAATGCCGAGGTTGAACGCCGCGATGTTCAGGCCGGACGCCACGTCCACCGCCTGCGGGGTGTGATGCTCAGCCTGACGCACCACATACACCTGCAACCCCGGCACGTTGCCGAATGCCACGGCGCCCCAGACCAACACGGTGGCCAGCGCGAGCCAAGGATTACCGGCGGTGAAAGTCAGCACGAACAACACGGCGGCGAGCAGGGCAAAGATGATTTTCAGGGCGCTGATCGGGCCGCGCCTGTCCGCCAGTTTGCCGCCCCAGATGTTGCCGACGGCCACGGAGATGCCGTAGACCAGCAACACCAGGCTGACGGTGCTGGCGCTGAAGCCGGAGAGGTCCTGAAGAATCGGCGCGAGGAAGGTAAAGGCAATGAACGAGCCGCCGTAGCCGACGGCCGTCATCGCATACACCAGCAGCAGGCGTGGTTGCTTGAGCACCTGCAATTGCTGCAACAGCGATGCGGGTTTGCTGTGGGCAATGTTTTTCGGCACGTAGATCAAGCTGCCGATGAAGGCGATCACGCCCAGGGCCGAGACGGCGAGGAAGGTTTCACGCCAGCCGAAATGCTGGCCGATGAATGTCCCCAGCGGCACGCCGGTGACCAGCGCCACGGTCAGGCCGGTGAACATGATGGCAATCGCGCTGGCGGCTTTTTCCTTCGGCACTAGACTGGTGGCGATGGTCGAGCCGATCGAGAAAAACACCCCGTGGGCCAGGCCGGTGACGATCCGTGCGAGGATCAACGACTCGTAACTCGGTGCTTGCCACGCCAGCAGGTTACCGAGGGTGAACAGCACCATCAGCGACAACAGCAGCAATTTGCGCGGAACCTTGCCGGTGAGGGCGGTCAGCACCGGGGCGCCGACGGCAACGCCAAGGGCATACAGGCTGACCAGCAGGCCGGCGGATGGCAGACTGACGCCGAGGTCGGCGCCGATGGTGGGTAACAGGCCAACGATGACGAACTCGGTCGTCCCGATGGCAAAGGCGCTGAGGGTCAGCGCGAGCAAGGCAATGGGCATGGCTGCAACTCCGGTGGATTCATTCGATGGAGCGCAGTGTCGTGGTTCGGATCGTGCGGAAAAATACAGGGACGAGCATTTGATATTTGCCTTGGGCGCAAAGATCGCGAGCGCGAGTGTTAGTCTGTGGCACAGGAAGGCATCGCCGTCCTGCTATCTGCGGGCAATATCCGAACTTGCCCGACATTTCTCGATCAGTTCCTTACCGACACAGCCAAAGGAGCGGGTGTTTTGATCAGGCTCAAGACCGCGATACTGCTGGGAGCGTTGCTGTTTGTGGGTAGCGAGCAACTGGAAGCCGCCGCGATACCGGGGCTGCCGACCACCGCGACCGCCGCGACTCCGCCGGCTCATCCCGAACCGCTGGTGCAAGGCGGATTACTGGGAGCCATCAGTTCAAGCATCGACGAGGTCCAGACCAAACTCGATCTCAACGAAAACCTCTTTGACGTCTGGCGCCTGCGTGCCGACCTCGCGGCCGATGAAGTGGATCAGTTGGTCAATAAGCCATCGGCCCGTTCGCCCTGGCGCGTCGCCGGCGATTTCCTGCTGCTGACCTGCGTGTGGGCGGCCGTGTTTGCCTGTCTTTGGCTGCTTGGGCGGATGGTCGCCAGGCGCCTGTGCGAGCACCGTCTGCTGCTCAGTCGCGAACGGGGCCAGGCGTTGCTCGGTTACGTGTTGCCCTACACCCTTCCGGCGGTGATCAGTCTGCCGTTGACGATTTATGCCAGCCAGCTTTTGCCGATATCGGCGGGACGGGCGCTGGCGTTGTGTTTTGCCTATGCCACCAGTGCCGGGATCTTTGCCGCGTCATTGGTGCTGTCGCTGGTGGTGATGTTCAATGCCGGACACAAGCGGCGGGCGGTGCAGATTATTCGACAACACAGCCCACGACCGCTGTTCGGCATCGGTTTTCTGGTGGCCCTGAGCGATGCCCTGACCAGCCCGCAGATCGCCCATCAACTGGGCAGTAATCTCACCAGCAGCATCGCCGTGTTCACTGGATTGGCAGCGTCGATTTCCTTCGGCTTGCTGGTGATCCGCATGCGTCGCCCGGTCGCCCATGTGATCCGCATCCTGCCGCTGGCCCAGCGCCTCAGCCAGCCGGCGTTGCGTGAAACCCTGCGAATATTTTCCGGGCTCTGGTATTGGCCGATTCTGTTGATGGTCCTGGTTTCGATCATCAACCTGATCGGCGCCGGGGTGGACAACCAGAGAGTGCTGCGCAGCGCTTTGTTCACCACGGTGCTGCTGATCGCCACGGTGTTTCTCAGCACCACGCTGCATCATCTGTTCAAGACGCGCAGCGAAGCGGACCTGCGCCGCGGCAGCGCCTACAAGGAGCGCTTTCTCAATTTGTCACATGCCTTGTTGCGCATCGCCATGGCCATCGTGTTCATCGATATCCTCGGGCGGATCTGGGGCGTGTCGCTGTTCGAATTCGCGGTGACCAATGCCGTGGGCCGGGCGATCAGTGATTCCCTGGGCCACATCGGTCTGATCCTGCTGGTGACCTGGATGGTCTGGGTGGTGCTCGACACGGCGATTCAGGAAGCCCTGAAACCGCCAACCAACAAGCGCTCGGCGCGCCAGCCGAGTACGCGGGTGAAAACCATCCTGCCGCTGCTGCGCAACGCGATCAAAATCATCCTGGTGGTGATTTGCGCGATCACCACCATGGCCAACCTGGGGATCAACGTCGCGCCATTCCTGGCAGGTGCCGGGGTCATCGGCCTGGCGATCGGTTTCGGCTCCCAGCAACTGGTGCAGGACGTGATTACCGGGCTGTTCATCATCATCGAAGACACCCTGTCCATCGGTGACTGGGTGGTGCTCGATTCCGGGCATGCCGGCACCGTCGAAGGCCTGACCATCCGTACCTTGCGCCTGCGCGATGGCAAGGGCTTCGTGCACTCGGTGCCGTTCGGGCAGATCAAGGCCGTGACTAACCAATCGCGGCAATTCGCCTATGCGTTTTTCTCGGTGCAGTTCACCTACGACACCGATGTCGACAAGGCCATCGAACTGATCCGCGAGGCCGGGCACTCCATCAGCAACGACCCGTTCCTGCGCTACAACCTGCAAGGGCCGCTGGATGTGTTTGGCGTCGACAAGATGGACCTCAACGGTGTGGTGCTGACCGCGCAATTCCGTACGGTGTCCGGTGGTCAATACGCGGTGAGCCGGGCTTTCAACCAGCGTTTGAAAAAGCTTGTGGATAACTGCCCGTGGGTGAACTTCGCGCAAACTTATCCACAGCAGGCATTGGTGCCCAGGCATGCGGTCGAGCCACTGAAGGAGGGAGATACCGCACCGGAGCATTCGGCGGTGTTGATGCCGGAGCGGCCGCGGTCTCAATAGTCAGTTTTGTACTTGAGGCTTTCAGTGGCTGGACCGGCCCCATCGCGAGCAAGCTCGCTCCCACAGGGGATCTTCTGTGATTACAAATTTTCGGCACAACAGAGATCACTGTGGGAGCGAGCTTGCTCGCGATGGGTCCGGTCCAGACGACATTAATGCCGGATAAGCTTACTACGCACTTCAGCCATCGCCCGTTCATCCAGCTCCAACCAGAACTGCTGCTTGCCGGCAATCTCGGCAGCAACCGCCAACCCGTCGCGATATACCAGCCGATTGCTCGCCAGTGCCGGGACTTTCGCGCCGGGCAATAGCGTGCCGGCGAGGTTCAGCGGATCGACCCCGCACACCGCGACCAGGCTGCCGTCATGAGGCCGACGCCGCACCTCCCGCAACAAGGGGATCGCCTCGGGCAGGGCGAATTGCTCGCCCGCCAGGCCACTGACAAAACGCCCGCCACGAATCTCGCCGCGAGCCTCCAGGCGATGGAAAGTACGCAGCAGTTCGCGCCAGCTCGGCAGCCAGTCCGCTTCACGCTCCAGCAAACGCCAGAACACCACGCCGTAACGGCGCAGCAAGGTCATGGCGATGTGCTCAAGGGTATCGGCAGGCGTCCGCTGGTTTTGCACCACCGGCGCGACAGGCGTGCGTCGCAACAGGGCCCAACGCCCGGCATCGTCCATGCCTCCGATGAATGCTCCACGCCCACGCCGGCTGTTGCGTGGCTGGCGCTTGCTGGCCGGGGTGATCAGTGCACGCAACCCGGCGAAGCTGTCGGCGTTCACCAGCCCCGCGCCCACCAGTTCCTGCAGGGCGATTTCCAGTTCCGAACGCAGCAGATGGGCCTCATGGATCAGCTCATCGAAAAACAGCGCGCCGTGCTGGCTGAGGGCGGCGTGGACCTTTTGTGTTTTCGGCGACAGTTCGCTGACCGGCGTCTGTTCGGTCAAGCCGCTCCAGAGGCCGACCCGGTTGCGCGGCAGCAACAAAATCGGCGTGCTGCGCAGCGCGGTGCTGGCGCTTTTGTTGTGCGCAGTCAGGTGCGTCCACACCAGTCTGCCGCTGCGGCACAGCTCATCGAGCCAGGTCGCCGAGTAGTCCTTGATCCGCGCCGGCAGGATGTCGCTGTCCCAGGCTGAAGCGGCAGCAGGGTAGCCTTCGAATTGCGCGACGACGGCTGGCAGTACCGCGGCGCCCTGACCCTGGCTTGCGCTCGACACATGCTGCCAGTCGAACAGGAATCGCATGAAATCCTGCAACGCCACCGGTTCGATTTCCCGGCGCAGGCGCTTGACCGTATAGCGGTGAATCCGCGCCAGCAAATGCCGCTCGCACCATTCTTCCCGGGTGGCACCCGGGGTAAAGCGACCGCGCAGCACGTAGCCTTCGCGTTCCAGTTGCGCCAGGGCCTGGTTGACCTGCGCAGCGGGCAAGCCGAGTGGTTCGGCAATGCGATCGAGCGCCAGTGGCCCGAAGGCACTGAGCCGCGCGCGGATCAGTTCGAGGATGGCGTCGTCGGCTTCCCAGACCTCGTCGAAGTCCGGCAGCGCTTGCAGCGACGGCGTCAGTTCGGCCTGTGGATAAATCGCCCGCAGGCAGGTCAGACGCTCCAGCGCCAGCCACAGCGATTGCCCGGCGTTGATCTGCAAACGGCTCGCGCGGCCGCTGTCGGCCAGGGTGTTGAGCCAGTCGAACCACTGCGGATTGGCGCCGGCCTCGGTATCGGTGATGCACGCCAGGCTCATCAAGGCCTCGTGCATTTCGTCGACCCCGCAAGGCACTGGCCAGGCTTCGTCGCGCACGGCGGCAATCGCCTCGGCGTCCAGGGCGCCGAGGTCGTCGGTGGATTGCGGGTCGCTCCAGCGCCGATTGAGCACTGCCTGGGTTCTACGTTCCTCCAGCGGCGCATCGTCGAGAAAGGTATAGGGCCGGGCGCTGAGAATCTCCGCCGCCAGCGGTGAAGGCGCGGGCAAGTCGCGGCTGATCAGGCGAATGTCGCCGCGTTCCATGCGCCGTAACAAGGCCAACCAGCCTTCGCTGTCCATGGCATCGTGCAGGCAGTCGTCGAGGGTTTGCTCTACCAGCGGATGGTCGGGAATCTCCCGTTCGCCGGCGAGGTTCTCCACGCAGGCGATCTGATCGGGAAACACGCTGGCGATCAGGTCTTCGCTTTTCATCCGCTGGATCTGCGGCGGGACTTTGCGCCCGCCGCTGTAGCGCGGCAGCGCCAGGGCCACGCCGGCATTCCAGCGCCAGCGCACGCCGAACAGCGGCGCGTCGAGCACGGCTTGAATCAGGATGTGTTCGGCACTGTTGCTGTGCAAGTAGCGCCAGACGTCGTCCAGTTCAAAACTGTGGCTGGTGGACAGCGACAGCACGATGGCGTCTTCGCTGGCGGCGGCCTGCAATTCGAAATTGAAGGTGCGACAGAAACGCTTGCGCAGGGCCAGGCCCCAGGCGCGGTTGATGCGGCTGCCGAACGGCGTGTGAATGACCAGTTGCGTGCCGCCGGACTCGTCGAAAAAGCGCTCCATCAGCAATGTGTCTTGGGATGGCAGGGCACCCAGCGTTTGCCGCGCACGGGCCAGGTAATCCACCAGTTGTTCGGCGCTGGCGATGTTCAAACCCAGGGTCTCGGTCAGCCAGTCGAGCGCTGGCTGCAAGTTACCTGGCGCAGCCCCCAGCAGGTCATCGAGTTGTGCCTGCAAGCGCGCCACCGCCGAGGACAATTCGGCACTGCGCCCCGGTGCTTCACCGAGCCAGAACGGAATGGTCGGCGGTTGGCCTTGGGCATCCTCGACCCGGACTTTGCCGGTTTCCACCCGCAGGATCCGATAGGACGTGTTGCCTAACTGGAAGATATCCCCGGCAATGCTTTCCACGGCGAAGTCTTCGTTGATGGTGCCGATGTTCAGCCCTTGAGGTTCCAGCAGCACGCTGTAGTCGGCGTTGTCCGCAATGGTCCCGCCACTGGTCACCGCTGTCAGTTTCGCGCCCCGGCGGCCGCGCAGGGTGTGGCTCACAGCGTCGCGATGCAGGTAGGCGCTACGGATGCCCTGACGACCGTTGTAACCCTCGGCGAGCATGTTCAGCAGCGCCTGGTAGTGTTTGTCGTCGAGTCCGGCGTAGGGCGAGGCGCGGCGCAGCATCTCCAGTAGCGCTTGTTCCGGCCACTCCTGGCAACTGACCTCGGCGATGATCTGCTGCGCCAGCACGTCCAGCGGCGCTTGCGGGATCAGCAAGGTATCGAGTTCGCCCCGGCGCACGCAGTCGAGCAGCGCGGCGCATTCGATCAGGTCGTCCCGGGTGGTGGCGAACAAACGGCCCTTGGGCGTGCCGCCGACCTGGTGCCCGGAACGGCCGACCCGCTGCAGAAACCCGGCAATCGAACGCGGGGAGGCGATCTGGCACACCAGGTCGACGTCGCCGATGTCGATCCCCAGTTCCAGCGACGCCGTGGCGATCAGCACTTGCAGGTCACCGCGCTTGAGTCGCTGCTCGGCATCCAGGCGAAATTCCTTGGCCAGGCTGCCGTGGTGGGCGGCGACGGCATTCTTGCCCAGGCGCTCGCTCAGGTGCCGGCTCAAGCGTTCGGCCAGACGTCGGGTGTTGACGAAGATCAGCGTGGTCCGGTGTTCCCGGGCGAGGGCGGCGAGGCGGTCGTAGACCAACTCCCAGACATCGTTGGCCATCACGGCCGATAGCGGCACGGGCGGTACTTCGATGTCCAGGTCGCGGGGGCGGGCGTGGCCGATGTCGACGATCTCGCACGGGCGGTCGCGACCGACAAGGAAGCGCGAGACGGCTTCGATGGGCTTTTGCGTGGCCGACAGACCGATGCGCAGTAGTGGTTCCGGGCAGAGGGCTTGCAGGCGTTCAAGGCTCAGTGCCAGGTGGCTGCCACGTTTGCTGGCAGCCATGGCGTGGATCTCGTCGACGATCACCGTTTGTGCGGTGCCGAGCATCTGCCGGCCAGAGTCGGAGCCGAGCAGCACATACAGGGATTCCGGCGTGGTCACCAGTATGTGCGGCGCGGTCTTGCGCATTGCCGAACGATCTTTTTGCGGTGTATCGCCGGTGCGCACGGCCGTGCTGATCTGCAGTTCGGGCAGGCCCATCACGCGCAATTGCTCGGTAATGCCGGCCAGCGGGTTTTGCAGGTTGATCTGGATGTCGTTGGACAGTGCCTTGAGGGGCGAGACGTAGACCACCAGGGTTGCGTCGGGCAAGCCTTCGGGGCTTTCCAGGCCGCGGTGCACCAGGTCATCGATGACGGCGAGAAAGGCGGTGAGGGTCTTGCCGGAACCGGTGGGCGCGGCGACCAGGGTCGAGCGGCGCTGGCGGATCAACGGCCACGCCCGGGCCTGGGCGGCGGTGACCGCCGGGAACGTGTGGCTGAACCAGGCGCTGACGGCAGGGTGGAAGCCGCTCAGGGCACTGTCTGCGGGAATGGGCAGGTTCATGCAGCAAGTTATGCGGGTGGGTGGGCCAAGATGCAAGTACCGCTTGGGGATCTCTGTTGACTGACAGGACCCCATCGCGAGCAAGCTCGCTCCCACAGGGGAGCGGTTTACACAAAGCCATTGTGGGAGCTAGCTTGCTCCCACAGGGGGGCGGTTTACACAAAGCCATTGTGGGAGCGAGCTTGCTCGCGATGAGGCCAGTGACAGCACCACAAATCCCCCGGATCTACACTTTACGGGTGACGGTTGCGCACTAAACCCGCAAAATGCAACGATTCCGGCAATTATCAACGACATCGCCTGGGCGCGATGTCGATAAAGCCATCGTTTCAATCAGACTGGGCCTGCTGACTCTATGCGAATGCGCCTTATGTTACTGGGCGGCGGAAATGCCCTTGGGCAGGCGCTGATTCGCCTCGGTGCGGAGGAAGACATCGGTTTCCTCGCCCCCCGCCCGCCCGAAGACGGCTGGGATGCCGCGAGCCTGACACAACTGCTCGACGACACCCGTCCCGATGCATTGATCAATCTTGCCTACTACTTCGACTGGTTTCAGGCCGAGGCGGTGAGCGAATCGCGCCTGGCCGGCCAAGAGCGCGCGATCGAGCGTCTGGCGGAACTGTGCCAGCACCACAACATCGTCCTGCTGCAACCCTCCAGCTATCGCGTGTTCGACGGCTCCCGTGCCACCGCCTACAGCGAAAAAGACGAACCGGTGCCCCTGGGCCTGCGGGGTCAGGCGTTGTGGCGGATCGAGCAAAGCGTGCGCGCCACCTGCCCGCAACACGTGCTGCTGCGTTTCGGCTGGCTGCTGGACGATAGCCCGGACGGTGCCCTTGGCCGCTTCCTCGCCCGTGCAGAACAACCCGAAGAGTTGCTGATGGCCGACGACCGACGGGGCAATCCGACGCCGGTCGACGATGCCGCCCGCGTGATCATTTCAGTGCTCAAGCAACTCGATTGCGCCGCGCCGCTGTGGGGCACCTACCACTACGCCGGGCATGAGGCGACCACGCCGCTGGCGCTGGGGCAGGCGATTCTGACCGAAGCCCGCAGCCTGCATCCGCTGGCCATCGAAGCCCCGACCGCCCAGGCCCACGCCGCGCGTCCGGATGCCGCCGAAGAACCGCAACACGCGGTACTGGCCTGCAAAAAAATTCTGCACACCTTCGGAATCAAACCACGCGCCTGGCGTGCGGCGCTTCCCGGTCTACTGGACAGGTTCTATCGCCATGGCTGACAGCCCCGTTTTGATCACCGGTGGTGCCGGTTTCATTGGTTCACACCTGACTGACGCCCTGCTTGCCAGGGGCCATGCGGTGCGGATTCTCGATGACCTGTCCACCGGCAAGCACAGCAATCTGCCGCTGGATAATCCCAGGGTCGAACTGATCGTCGGCGACGTGGCCGATGCGGCTTTGGTTGCCCAGGCGATGGCCGGATGCAGCGCCGTGGCGCACCTGGCCGCCGTGGCTTCGGTGCAGGCCTCGGTGGACGATCCGGTGCGCACACACCAGAGCAATTTCATCGGCACGCTGAACGTCTGCGAAGCCATGCGCCAGACCGGGGTCAAACGCGTGCTGTTTGCCTCCAGTGCGGCGGTGTATGGCAACAATGGCGAAGGTGAGTCGATCGACGAAGACACGCCCAAGGCGCCGTTGACGCCTTATGCGGTGGACAAGCTGGCCAGCGAGCAATACTTCGACTTCTACCATCGCCAGCATGGGCTGGAACCGGTGATTTTCCGCTTCTTCAACATCTACGGCCCGCGCCAGGATCCGTCCTCGCCGTACTCCGGGGTGATCAGCATTTTCAGCGAGCGCGCGTTGAAGGGCTTGCCGATCA
The DNA here is from genome assembly GCF_058802985.1 of Pseudomonas sp. GW822-FHT01E03. NCBI lineage: Bacteria > Pseudomonadati > Pseudomonadota > Gammaproteobacteria > Pseudomonadales > Pseudomonadaceae > Pseudomonas > Pseudomonas sp. GW822-FHT01E03. The sequence goes on along the minus strand of NZ_JBXAOQ010000011.1, from coordinate 201,505 downwards.
CGGTGTTCGGGGATGGCGAGCAGACCCGGGATTTTGTCTACGTCGAAGACCTGGTCGACTTGCTGGTGCAGGCCATCGAAATGCCCCAGGTCGAAGTCGGTGCGGTCAACGTTGGCTGGAACCAGGCGACGACCCTCAAGCAAATGCTCGAAGCGCTCGAAGCCGTGGTCGGCAATTTGCCACCGGTGAGCTACGGCCCGGCACGCTCCGGTGACATTCGTCATTCCCGGGCGAACAACCGGCGCCTGTTGGAACGCTTCAGTACCACAGAGCAGACACCGATGCGCGTGGGGCTGACGCGGTTGCTGGGGCGATAGATCGCTTCCCTGCGGAAATGAAAAAGGCGCCTTTTTACAGGCGCCTTTTTCACGGCCGGAATTTACTTTCAGCTTGTGTAATTCCTGTGGCGAGGGGGCTGGCCCCCGTTCGACTGCGCAGCAGTCGCCGTCATTTTTAAGTCTGCTCACCACCAAGCCTCATTCACCACCACGTGAACGTTCTTTAGAACTTGTAACCCAGACCCACCATGTAGATGAACGGGTCTACATCGACGTCAACCCGTGCCCGGGTGCCTGGTGCGATCGAGTTGTTCTCGACGGTGGCGCGGGTATCGATGTCGATGTAGCGCACCTGGGCGTTGATCATGATGTTATCGGTCAGCATGTAGTCAGCACCGACCTGCCACGCCAGACCCCAGGAGTTTTCCGCCTTGAAGTTGCTGAAGCCGGCGGACTGGGCCTGGCTGCCAACGTGTTCGTCGTAGATATAGGTGTAGTTGATGCCGCCGCCGACGTACGGCTGGAAGGCCGACTTCGGGTCCAGCGGGTAGTACACCAGGCTCAAGGTCGGTGGCAGGTGCTTGAGGGTGCCGAGTTTGCCGTTGGCCGCGCTCAGGGCCGTGCCCTTGAGTTTCACGTCATGCTCGAACGGTGTGGCCGCCAGCAGCTCGATACCCAGGTGGTTGGTGAGCATGTAGGCGAAGTTCAAGCCCAGTTGCGTGTCGCTGCTCATGGTCGCCTTGCCGCCCAGGTCGGCGCCCGCCAGCGGGCCTTGATCGACCTTGACGCTGGAGCTGTCGGCTTCCGGGTTGACGGTGATTGCACCGGCGCGAAGGAGGATGTCACCGGCTTCGAAGGCATTGGCGAGCGGGGCTGCGAGCGCAAGGGCAACCAGCGAAGCGCTGAGCATGGACTTGTTCATGGGGGCTCCAGAGGACGTTAAAAATGTTCGATGTCCAATGGTAAGCCGGCTAACTATTCGGTCTTTTGATGCAGCTCAATGAAAGTGGCAAGGACTGGAATTTGTGATGTTTCTGATGGCCTCATCGCGAGCAAGCTCGCTCCCACAGGAGGCATGTGATCCCCTGTGGGAGCGAGCTTGCTCGCGATGGCGGACTGACAGTCGACACAAAACGACCTGATTCACTCCGGCAGCTCATACAGATAAATCTTGTCCGCCTCCATCTGATACCCGGCATCCGCCAACTCGCTGGTGGACGCCTTGACCTGCAACGCGCCTTCGATCCAGTAAGGCTGATACAGCTCGTCCAGCTTCACGCCGACTTCGCTCTTGACGTGCACGATCTGGTTCGACGGCGGTGGCGGCACATGGATGCAGGCGCCGAAATACGGCACCAGCAGAAACTCCGTGGTACGGCCTTCCTCGCTCACTTCCAGCGGCACGATGTAACCCGGCAGGCGAATGTTCTGGCCGTCGAGGGTCTTGACCACCGGTGCGTTGGGCATGTCCTGCTTGGCTGCTGGCGCCGACTCTGCCGAGAGCGTGCTGCTCATCTGCGACAGATCATGCAACGGCGTCATGTTCGGCACTTCTTTCGGCGCGTCGGGCGGGATCATCTCCGACCAGGTCAGGTCTTTTGGCTGGGCCGCCCACAGGGGCAGGGCGACCAGCATCAACAGCGCAAGTACAGCGCGGGGCATTTTCAACGTCCTCATAAACGGATCGACAAGCCATCGGCCAGGGATTGGCGATAGGCGCGCCAGGCCGGCACGCTGCCCATCAGCAACGCGGCGATCAGGATGCCACCGAGCAGCGTCCATTCATACTCGCTCGGCCACGACAGCGGCAGGAACAGGCCGTAGTTGGCTTGCACATAACCTTGGGCCGCCGCGATGCACACATACAGCAACGCCACGCCGGCGATCACGCCCGACAGCGCCAGGGCAAAGGCTTCGAGTACCAACAGCGTCGCGATGTGCCAAGGGCGTGCGCCCACCGAGCGCAGGATTGCCATTTCCCGACGGCGCTCGTTGAGGCTGGTGAGAATCGCTGTGAGCATGCCGATCAACCCGGTCAGCACCACAAACAGCGAGACCACGAACAAGGCTTTTTCCGCAGTGCCCATCAGACTCCACAGCTCTTGCAACGCCACGCCTGGCAGGATCGCCAGCATCGGCTCGCCACGGAATTCGTTGATTTCCCGTTGCAGGGCAAAGGTCGAAATCTTGTTGTTGAGGCCGAGCATGAACGCGGTGATCGCTTGCGGCGTGAGGTCCATGTTGCGCGCCTGATCAGCCGTGATGCGGCCCTCGCCCCGGGCCGGCACGCCGTTATGCCAGTCGATGTGAATCGCTTCCATGCCACCGAGGCTGATGTGTAGCGTGCGGTCCACCGGTGTGCCGGTGCGCTTTAGAATGCCGACCACAGTGAACGGTTTGTCGTCGTGCTTGACCAGGCTGATCGCTGCCACGCCATGGGCCAGCACCAGTTTGTCGCCGAGTTTGTAGTGCAGTGCATCGGCCACTTCGGCACCGAGCACCACTTCGAACGGGTCGGTTTCGAAGGCGCGGCCATCGCTCAGTTGCAGGTGTTGCTGGCGCCCGTACTGGTAATGCTCGAAGTAGGCTTCGGTGGTGCCCATCACCCGGTAGCCGCGATGGGAGTCGCCGAGGGACATCGGGATCGCCCACTTCACTTTCGGGTTGCTGGCGAAGTGTTCGAAGCTGTCCCAGCGGATGTTGTTGGTGGCGTTGCCGATGCGGAACACCGAGTACAGCAGCAGGTTCACCGAGCCTGAGCGGGCGCCGACGATCAGGTCGGTGCCGCTTATTGTGCTGGCGAAACTGGCCTTGGCTTCGGTGCGCACGCGCTCCACTGCCAGCAACAGGCACACCGACAGGGCGATGGCGAACGCCGTGAGGATCGCGGTGAAGCGACGGTTAGCCAGGCTGGCCATGGCTAGACGAAACAGATACATCTCAGACCTCGGACGGGGTAGCGGCGCGATTGAGTTCGGCCAGCGACAGGTTGTGGTCGAACAGCGGCGCCAGGCTCTGGTCGTGGCTGACGAACAACAGGCTCGAGCCGGCTTCGCGGCACTCGGCGAACAGCAGGCGAATGAAGTTCTCGCGGGCGTCGTAATCGAGGGCTGAGGTCGGTTCGTCGGCGATCACCAGTTCCGGTTGACCGATCAGTGCGCGGGCGGCGGCGACCCGTTGCTGCTGGCCGATGGACAACGAATCGGCGCGGCGACCGAGGATGTTTTCATCCTTCAACCCCAGATGGGCGAGCAGTGTGGCGGCGGCTTTGTCGACGCTGCCGTGACGTTGTTTCGCTCGTTCGGCGCGCAGTTTCGAGAAGTGGCAGGGCAGTTCGACGTTTTCACGCACCGACAGAAACGGCAGCAGGTTGAACTGCTGAAAGATGTAGCCGGTGTGATCGACACGGAAGTGGTCGCGGGCGCCGGCCGAGAGTTGCGTCAGCTCCTGGCCGAGCAGGCGGATGCTGCCGCGATCAGGCTTTTGCACGCCGCCGAGCAGACCGAGCAGGGTGGTCTTGCCGCTGCCGCTGGGGCCTTTGAGGAACAGGGTTTCGCCGCGCTCCAGGCGAAACGCCGGGATGTCCAGCAGCGGCGGGTGACCGGGCCAGCTGAAGCCCAGGTCGGACAGTTCGATGAGTGCTTGGGTCATGTGAAACCGGTCTGGTTGGTGGTGAACCCTTGTAGGAGCGAGCCTGCTCGCGAAAAACCTGAGAGCACCGAGGTGAATCAGGTTGCCCGCGTTATCGTTGGCGTCCATCGCGAGCAAGCTCGCTCCTACAGTGGGTCAGAATTTCAGCGCAGCAGCTTTGGCCGTCACTTCAACCCCTTGCTGCCCGCTCGGGCCGATCAGTTGTACCTGAATTTTTTGGGTGGCCGGGAAGCGGGTGAAAATATTCGCCAGGTCCAGTGACTTCAGTGCCGCTGGCGTGGCGCAAGTGAACTGATAGTGAGCGTGGATTTCGCTGTGGTCATGGTGATGTTCGTGGCCGTCTTCGTCCTTGGCGTCTTCATCGTGATCATCGTCGGCATCGGGCTTGTCGCCGAACAATGGACTTTCCAGTTCCTGGTTTTCCACCACGCAACCAGCGGCTGTTGGAAGGTTGAACAGCGCCAGTGGTTTTTCGAGCTGAGCGCGGACAGCGGCGACTTTAGCCTTGTCTGCGTCGCTGGTGGCGACGTGCTCGAACCCCACCAGGTTCATGGCCGGGCTTTCCAGCTCCAGCTCCAGGGTCTTGCCGTCCAGCGCCGCATTCAGGCGTCCCACGCCATGTTCGTGGGCACCCAGGCTGCCATGCTCGTGATCGTGTTCGTCGGCGGCATGGGCGACAGCCAGCGGCAACATGGCAAACGGCAGGGCGAGAAGCAGACGACGCATGACGAGTCTCCGAAAAGTAAAATGAAGAAAATGTTATGTAATCTTATAACGTGATTGCGGAGAGTTTGACTGTCTGCTTGGCGTTGCACAAGTCCCATGGGAGCATGCCGGGAAGAAATGTGCGGGAGCAGACCTATGTTGCGAATTCGCGGAAGCATCGGCGACTGGCCGGTGGATTTGACCCTGGAGATGGACGACGCGGACTGGGCGCGACTAGGGGCGCAGTTGCAGGTGGAAAAAACCCCGGTCAGCGTGCCAGCGGCGAAACCGTTGAACCAGGATGATGCGCTGTGGCAGATTGCCCGGGATTTGCTGCGCAAGGCCGGGCAGCTCAGCGGGCCGGACCTGCTCGATCAACTGGAAGGCCTGACCGGCAGTGCAGCGGCGGGCAAACGGCTGCTGGTGCGCCTGCGCCACAGTTCGGATGTGAAGGTGGAAAGCGGCGGGGATACACCGCTGTATCGCTGGTTGGTTTAGGAGCGAGCTTGCTCGCGATGGGCATCAACGATAACGCGGGAAACCTGATTCACCTCGGTGCTCTCAGGTTTTTCGCGAGCAAGCTCGCTCCTACAGGGTCGATTTAGTACAGCGCAGCAAACAACTTGCGGCGGTACGTGCTGACCAACGGATGATCGTTGCCCAACAACTCGAACACCTGCAACAAGGTCCTGTGCGGCAAGCCTTCGCTGTAGCTGCGGTTGCGGGTGAACAACTTCAGCAATGCATCCAGCGCGGCGTCGTACTGCTGACGGGCCAATTGCTGGATCGCCAGTTGATAGACCGCCTCATCGTCCAGCGGGTCTTTCGCCAGTCGGGCCTTCAGGTCGGCGGCATCCGGCAAGTCCCTGGCCAGACCGAGAAACTTGATCTGTGCCTTGGCGCCGGCCAGCGCGGCCTTGTGCTCATCGCTCTTGACCGCATCCAGCACGGTTTGCGCTTCGCCCAGTTCACCGCGCTCGGTCAGGCAGCGGGCGTACAGGATCAGTGCCTTGGCGTTGGTGTTATCTTCACCCAGGATCACTTTGAGCTGCGCTTCGGCATCGGCAAAACGGCTGTCGTCGAACAGCGCCTGGGCCTGTTCGAACGGATCGGCGGCGGCCGGTGGCGGCATCTGCACATGGGGTTCGAGCAGGGCACGCACGGCCGACTCCGGCTGCGCACCGGCAAAGCCATCGACAGGCTGGCCGTCCTTGAACAGCACCACGGTCGGCAGGCTGCGGATGCCGAAGCGGGCGACGATGTCTTGTTCGATGTCACAGTTGACCTTGGCCAGCAGCAACTCACCCTGATAGCTCTCGGCAATGCTCTGCAGCATCGGCATCAGCACTTTGCAGGGCGCGCACCATTCGGCCCAGAAATCCACCAGCACTGGTTTGTGGAAGGAGTTCTCGATCACCGACTGGTCGAAATCGGCAGTCGTGGCGTCGAAGATGTACGGCGTTTCCTGACTCATGGGCAATCTCGTAAAAGCGTGAATGGGGCAACTATACGGCTTGGTGGGGGCGCGCCGGAAGCGGGGTGGCCGTTAGATATGTTTCGTCTGACAGGACGTCATCGCGAGCAAGCTCGCTCCCACAGGGGATTTGTGGACGACACGGGTCCAGTGCAGGAGCGAGCCTGCTCGCGATGCTTCTAGCTAGCGCTGCGCGTGGTACAGGCTCACATGCCGAAACTCGTGGGGCTCGGCCAGATCCGGCAGGGTCATGGCTTCGAGCATTTCGATGCGCCGGTACAACGGATGACGGAAATCCCTGACGCGGGAGTCCGCGACCAGTGCCTCTCGGCCGCGGCTGAGGAACTGGTCGAGCAGCGGCAGGTTGGCCCGGTCGTACAGCACATCCGCCACCAGGATCAGATCGAAGCGATCGGCCTCGGCGAAAAAGTCCGTCGAGTAATTGAGCTGTACGTTATTGAGCTCGGCATTGGCCCGACACGCGGCAATCGCCAGCGGGTCGAGGTCGCAGGCCAGTACTTCGAGCGCCCCGGCCTTCGCCGCCGCAATCCCCGCCACCCCGGAGCCGGCACCGAAATCCAGTACCCGCTTGCCTTCGACCCAATGGGGGTTTTCGGCCAGATAGCGGGCCACGGCCAGGCCGCTGGCCCAGCAGAAACTCCAGTACGGCGGTTCATGCAGGATGCGCCGGGTCTCTTCCGGGCTGAAGGCGCGGTCCATGTTGTCGCCGTCGATCAGCCACAACTTCAGGTCGGTCCCTGGTAACTCACAGGCGACCAATTGCGCATCACCGAGCAGTTCACCCAACGCCTTTTGCAGGTCGAACGGTGCACTCATGGGGCTTTGACGAATTGCAGTTGGCCCAGGGCCTGGGTGGTCGGCTGGGTAATCAGTTGCGACGGCAGGTGCAGGATCAACTGCCCGGACTGACTGGCGCGGCCTCGCAGTTCAACGCGGGCCCCGGCCGGAAAGGATTCCGGATTGAAGCGCAGGTGAAACGGCAGAACCTGGTTGTTGCCGATCAGGCTGGAGCTGGCGAGCAATTGTTGCGGGCGGTCCTTATCGTCGATCACCAGCAATGCCAGTTCGACTTCAGCGCCAGCTGGAACGCCTTGCAAGGTGCCGCTCAGTTCACGCTGATGGGCGGGCAGAGGGCCGAGTGCGGCGGCCTCCCGAGCTTTCTTCTGCGCTTGCTGCGGCACCGGGCCAGGCGTTGGCGGCTGGGGCTTGGGTGCATCGCTGCTGCAGGCCACCAGCAGGCTGAAAACACTGAGCAAAATGAGCGGACGTAACGACATTGGTGGCTCCATAACGCTGAATTCCATGGATCAAGTGATCATCCCGTCTGTATACCGCAAACCCTATGGCTTGTCTTGCCACGGGGATGCGCTACCATGGCCCTCCCTTTTTTTGTTGCCTGCCACCATGCACTGTCCCTTCTGCGGTGCCAACGACACCAAGGTCATCGACTCGCGTCTGGTCGCCGAGGGCGAACAGGTGCGCCGCCGGCGTGAATGCCTGGCCTGCGGCGAGCGTTTCACGACGTTCGAGACGGCTGAACTGGTGTTGCCGCGCCTGATCAAAACCGACGGCAGTCGCCAGCCGTTCGACGAAGAAAAACTCCGCGCCGGCATGCAGCGCGCGCTGGAAAAGCGCCCGGTGAGTGTCGAGCGCCTCGAGTCGTCGCTGGTGCACATCAAACACAAACTGCGCGCCACCGGCGAACGCGAGGTCAAATCCCTCGTGGTCGGCGAACTGGTGATGGCCGAGCTGCAGAAGCTCGACGAAGTCGCCTACATCCGCTTCGCCTCGGTGTATCGCCGCTTCCAGGACCTCAACGAGTTCCGCGAAGAGATCGATCGCCTGGCCCGTGAACCGGTGAAAGAATGACCACTTGCGCCGAACAAGCCATCCTCGACGCCCATTTCATGGCCCGTGCCCTGGAACTGGCGCGCAAGGGGCATTACACGACGCACCCCAATCCGCGGGTCGGTTGCGTGATCGTGCAGGGCGGGCAGATTGTCGGCGAAGGCTGGCACGAGCGCGCCGGCGAGCCCCACGCTGAAGTCCACGCCCTGCGCGCGGCTGGTGAGCAGGCTCGTGGCGCCACCGCTTACGTGACGCTTGAACCTTGCAGCCATCACGGCCGTACGCCGCCCTGTGCCGATGCACTGATCAATGCCGGTGTGGCCCGCGTGGTCGCGGCAATGCAGGACCCGAACCCGGAAGTCGCCGGTCGCGGTCTTCAACGCCTGGCCCAAGCCGGTATCGCCACCGAAAGCGGCGTGCTGGAAGGCGAGGCGCGCAAGCTTAATCAAGGCTTTCTGAAACGCATGGAACACGGCTTGCCGTTCGTGCGGGTCAAGTTGGCCATGAGCCTCGACGGGCGAACCGCCATGGAAAGCGGCGAAAGCCAGTGGATCACCGGCCCCGCGGCGCGCTCGGCAGTGCAGCGTTTGCGCGCGCAAGCCAGTGTGGTACTGACCGGCGCCGATACGGTGCTGGCGGACAACGCACGGTTGACCGTGCGCGCCGATGAGTTGGGGCTGGATGCAGAGCAAACAGCCTTGGTCATGAGCCGTCCGCCGTTGCGGGTGTTGGTCGACGGCCGCCTGCGGGTGCCGCTGGATGCACCGTTCTTCAAGGCAGGCCCGGCGCTGGTCGCCACCTGCGTAGCGGTTGAAGAGCAATATGCCAACGGTCCGGAGTGCCTGATCGTGCCGGGCTACGACGGTCAGGTCGATCTGCGTCAGCTATTGGTTGAACTCGCAACCCGTGGCGTCAACGAAGTGCTGGTCGAGGCCGGCCCGCGCCTGGCAGGTGCCTTTGCCCAACTCGGTCTGGTGGACGAGTTCCAGATTTTCATTGCCGGCAAGTTCCTGGGTTCCTCGGCGCGGCCGCTGCTGGACTGGCCGCTCGTGCAAATGAAGGATGCGCCCGAGCTCAAAATCATCGAAATTCGTGCCGTTGGCGATGACTGGCGAGTCATCGCCATTCCTTTGCCAGCAGCAAGCGTATAATTTCCGGCCATCGCGCAAGCTTTGGCTTTGTTCTCGAGGAGAACCTCATGTTTACCGGCATCATCGAATCCATCGGCAGTATTCGTGCATTGACCCCAAAGGGCGGTGATGTGCGGGTTCACGTCGAAACCGGCAAGCTCGACCTGAGCGATGTCAAACTGGGCGACAGCATCGCGGTCAACGGCGTGTGCCTGACTGCCGTTGAATTGCCGGGCAATGGCTTTGCGGCGGACGTCAGTCGTGAAACCCTCGACTGCACCGCCATGAACGACCTGAAAAGCGGCAGCCCGGTCAATCTGGAAAAAGCCCTGACCCCGACCACTCGCCTCGGCGGGCATCTGGTCAGCGGTCACGTCGACGGCGTGGGCGAAGTGGTTGCCCGTACCGAAAATGCGCGCGCCGTGGAATTCCGCATCCGCGCGCCAAAGGATCTGGCGAAGTACATCGCCCATAAAGGCTCGATCACCGTCGACGGCACCAGCCTCACCGTGAACGCAGTCGATGGCGCCGAGTTCCTGCTGACCATCATTCCCCACACCCTGAGCGAAACCATCATGGCGTCGTACCAGCCAGGCCGCCGGGTGAACCTGGAAGTGGACTTGCTGGCCCGTTACCTGGAGCGTCTGCTGCTGGGCGACAAGGCCGCAGAGCCGACTGCCGGCAGCACCATTACCGAAAGCTTTCTGGCCGCCAACGGCTACCTCAAATCCTGACCCAAGGGGGTGCCTTGTGGCGCTCAATAGCATCGAAGAACTGGTTGAAGACATCCGCCAAGGCAAGATGGTCATCCTCATGGATGACGAAGACCGCGAGAACGAAGGCGACCTGATCATGGCCGCCGAGTGCTGCAAGCCCGAGCACATCAACTTCATGGCCAAGCACGCCCGTGGCCTGATCTGCATGCCGATGAGCCGCGAGCGCTGCGAACTGCTCAAGCTGCCGTTGATGGCGCCGCGCAACGGGTCCGGTTTCGGCACCAAGTTCACCGTATCGATCGAAGCGGCCACCGGCGTGACCACCGGCATCTCCGCCGCCGACCGTGCGCGCACCGTGCAGGCCGCCGCCGCCCGTGATGCCAAGGCTGAAGACATCGTCAGCCCGGGCCACATCTTCCCGCTGATGGCTCAGGCCGGCGGCACCCTGGCCCGTGCCGGCCACACCGAAGCGGCGTGCGACCTGGCGCGCATGGCCGGTTACGAGCCTAGCGGGGTGATCTGCGAAGTGATGAACGACGACGGCACCATGTCCCGTCGCGCCGAGTTGGAAGCCTTTGCCGCCGAACACGACATCAAGATCGGCACCATCGCCGACCTGATTCACTACCGGATGATCCACGAACGTACCGTTCAGCGGATTGCCGAGCAGCCACTGGACAGCGAACTGGGCCAATTCAACCTGGTGACCTATCGTGATTCCGTGGAAGGCGACGTGCACATGGCACTGACCCTGGGCAACGTGTGTGCCGAAGAGCCGACCCTGGTTCGCGTGCACAACATGGACCCGCTGCGTGACCTGCTGATGGTCAAGCAACCGGGCCGCTGGAGCCTGCGCGCCGCCATGTCCGCGGTTGCCGAGGCCGGTAGCGGCGTGGTGCTGTTGCTCGGTCACCCGCTCGATGGCGACGTGTTGCTGGCGCATATCCGCGAAACCGCCGATCACGCCGCCGTGAAAAAACCGACCACCTACAGCACTGTTGGTGCCGGTTCGCAGATCCTGCGCGACCTTGGCGTACGCAAAATGCGCCTGATGTCGGCACCGATGAAATTTAATGCGATATCCGGTTTCGATCTGGAAGTTGTAGAATACGTGCCCTCCGAATAATGACCGGTTGTTCCCGGCCTTGAATTCGCGGCAAATAAATCACTGAGGGGCGCGTAGAAGACGCGTCCCGGCTCTTTAAGAGATCTAACGAATGACCCTGAAGACCATCGAAGGTACCTTCATCGCCCCTAAAGGCCGCTACGCTCTGGTAGTGGGCCGCTTCAACAGCTTCGTCGTTGAAAGCCTGGTCAGCGGTGCAGTTGATGCCCTGGTTCGCCACGGCGTGAGCGAAAGCGACATCACCATCATCCGCGCACCTGGCGCCTTCGAAATTCCGCTGGTTGCGCAGAAAGTCGCCCAGAAAGGCGAATTCGCGGCAATCATCGCCCTGGGCGCGGTCATTCGTGGCGGCACTCCGCACTTCGAATACGTGGCTGGCGAGTGCACCAAGGGCCTGGCCCAGGTGTCCATGGAGTTCGGCGTTCCGGTCGCTTTCGGCGTCCTGACCGTTGATTCCATCGAGCAAGCCATCGAACGTTCCGGCACCAAGGCCGGCAACAAAGGTGCTGAAGCTGCCCTGTCCGCTCTGGAAATGGTCAGCCTGCTGGCGCAGTTGGAGGCCAAGTGATTAGCGACGAAAGCGATCGTTTCAACCCGCGCGATCCAAAGCCTGCGGATGCCGGCAAGCCATCGAAAAGCGCCAAGCGCCGCGAAGCCCGTCAGCTCGCGACCCAGGCGCTGTACCAATGGCACATGGCCAAGCAGTCGCTGAACGAGATCGAAGCGCAGTTCCGGGTCGATAACGATTTCACCGATGTCGACGGTGCGTACTTCCGCGAAATTCTGCACGGGGTTCCGCAGTTCAAGACCGAAATCGACACCGCGCTCACGCCATGCCTGGACTTGACCATCGAAGAGCTGGACCCGGTTGAACTGGCCGTTCTGCGCCTGTCGACTTGGGAACTGCTCAAGCGCGTCGACGTGCCGTACCGCGTTGTGATCAACGAGGGTATCGAACTGGCCAAGGTCTTCGGTTCCACCGACGGCCACAAGTTCGTCAACGGTGTGCTCGACAAGCTGGCCCCGCGTCTGCGTGAAGCTGAAGTGAAGGCGTTCAAGCGCTGATTGGCGTTTGGACAGGATACCTGATGGGCGAGTTTGAGCTGATCCGCAATTTCTTCGCCGCCGCGCCTTGTGCGCAGGGCGGCGAAGGCGTTGCCCTCGGAATTGGCGATGACTGCGCCTTGCTGGCTGTTCCCTCCGGGGAGCAGATGGCGATTTCTACCGATACGTTGGTGGCCGGCGTGCATTTCGCCGATCCCTGCGATCCGTTTCTGCTCGGTCAGCGCTCGCTGGCCGTGGCCGTCAGCGACCTGGCCGCCATGGGCGCCACCCCGATTGCCTTTACCCTTGCCCTGACCTTGCCGACGGTGACCGCCGATTGGCTGCAAGCCTATGCCCGTGGTTTGAACCAGATGGCGCAAAGCTGCGGCGTGGCGCTGGTGGGCGGTGACACGACCCGCGGGCCGCTGAGCCTGACCATGACCGTGTTCGGCCGCGTGCCGGCCGGTCAGGCGCTGACCCGCAGCGGTGCGCAACCGGGCGACCTGCTGTGTGTCGGCGGCAACCTGGGCAATGCCGCCGGTGCCTTGCCCTTGGTGCTCGGCCAGCGCACGGCCGAAGCGCGCATTGCCGAGCCGTTGCTGGCGCATTACTGGTCGCCGCAACCACAGCTCGGTTTGGGGCAGGCGCTACGGGGCAAGGCGACTTCGGCGATGGATATCTCCGACGGCCTGCTCGCTGACTGCGGGCATATCGCGCTGGCGTCGAAGGTTGGTATCGAAGTCGAGCGGGATCGTTTGCCACTGTCGCAGAGCCTGGTCGACTTTCTCGGCCAATCGGACGCACAGGTTGCGGCCCTGAGCGGCGGCGACGACTACGTCCTGGCCTTCACCTTACCGTCCGTCGAGTTGCCGCTATTGCTGGCCGATGGCTGGCCAATCCATGTGATTGGTCAAGTGGTGACGGGGCAGGGCGTGAAGCTGCTGGACGCCGATGGCAAAGACATCACCCCGCAAACCCGGGGTTATCAACATTTTCGGGAGTCACCGTGACAGATCATCCCAAACAGGTCCCGGCGGAATTCGTACCGCCGTCGGTCTGGCGTAATCCATGGCATTTCCTGGCGTTCGGCTTTGGCTCGGGCACCTTGCCAAAGGCGCCCGGCACTTGGGGGTCGTTGGTTGCGCTGCCCTTTATTCCGTTGTGGCAGATGCTGCCCGACTGGGGTTACTGGCTGATGCTGGGCATCACCATGCTGTTCGGCTTCTGGCTGTGCGGCAAAGTGGCCGACGATTTGCGGGTACACGATCATGAAGGCATCGTCTGGGACGAAATGGTCGGGATGTGGATCACCCTGTGGCTGGTGCCGGAGGGCTGGCAGTGGTTGCTGGCGGGTTTCCTGATGTTCCGCTTCTTCGACATTCTCAAGCCATGGCCGATTCGCTGGATTGACCGGCACGTACATGGCGGCGTCGGCATCATGCTCGATGATGTCCTGGCCGGGGTGTTCGCCTGGTTGGCGATGCAGGGACTGGTGTGGTTTTTCGCCTGACCGGGGATTTCCAGGCGTTGATCATGAGAGCTGTTTATCGGGGGAAGCGGGGGATGACTGTACGCGGATTGATGGTGATGGCGTTCGCGATGTTTTGCTCTTGTGTCCAGGCGGGAGGAGGGGGGGCTACGCCGCCGTCGGTGATTCATCTGGCCAGCGAAGAGTGGGAAGGCTACACCGCCGCTGACGGTCATGGACTGGGTTGGGACGTGCTACGGCAAGTGTTCGAGCCGGCGGGCGTCAAGGTCGACATCCGTACCGAGCCCTACGTACGTTCGCTGGGCCTGGCCGAACGTGGCGAGGTCGATGCCTGCGTCGGCTCCTATCGTGACGATTCTGAGGGTGTGCTCTATCCCCATTGGAACTTCGACACTGATCACATCTATGCCCTGGGCCTGGCCAGCAGTCCGGTACCCACCCCGCAAACCCTGGGCAATTATCGACTGGCCTGGGTTCGTGGCTACGACTACCAGGATTACTTGCCCAATGTGCGCCACTTCGACGAAGTGCAGCGGCGTACCGGCATCGAGTCGATGCTGATCCACAATCGTGCCGACTTTTACATCGATGCCCTGACCGAAGTCGATGACGTCATCAAGCGCGCCAAGGATCCGTCCCAACTGCGGCGCACCCATATCGCCGAGTTGCCGCTGTACCTTTGCTTTGCCAAGACCCCTAAGGCGCGCGCGTTAATGGCCCTGTTCGACCAGCGCATGGAGCAACTGGTGAAAAGCGGCGAGTTGAAACCGATTTTTGAACGCTGGAAACAGCCTTATCCGTTCGAAGATAATTGACCCCGATTCAAGGACTGATACTGAACCTTGTGGGAGTGTCTTCAGGGCGTATATCAAACATTTTGATAGTTATCGCCGATAATTCAGCCTAAGCGTCCTCCGGAACCTGCTGTTACAATGCCGGCTCTGCGAATCTTCAGACTTTTAGATCAGGAGCACACCGGTGCCTGTCGTTTTTGTCGCCGCTTCCAAGCTGCCAACGCCTTTTGCGCAATTCACCATGCATGGCTTTCTCGATGAAGCCACCGGCCGCGAGCACGTTGTGCTGAGCCTGGGTGAATTCGACGACGGTGCCCCGGTACTCGGCCGGTTGCACTCCGAATGCCTGACGGGCGATGCCCTGTTCAGCCAGCGTTGCGACTGCGGCTCGCAACTGGAGGCCGCCTTGCAGGCCATCGCCCGCGAAGGTCGTGGCGTATTGCTCTACCTGCGTCAGGAAGGCCGGGGCATTGGTCTGCTGAACAAGATCCGCGCCTATGAGCTGCAGGACGGTGGCGCCGACACCGTTGAAGCCAACGAACGCCTGGGCTTTGCCGCCGACCAGCGTGACTACGCCATGTGCCTGCCGATGCTGGAGCACCTGGGCGTGAAGTCACTGCGCCTGATGACCAACAACCCGCGCAAGGTCAAAGCCTTGACCGACATGGGTATCGTGGTCGCCGAGCGCGTGCCGCTGCACACCGGCCACAACCCGCATAACCGACTCTACCTGGCGACCAAGGCCAGCAAGCTCGATCACATGATGGGCAATGAGCATCAGGGCGAGGTAGACCGGGCGTGACCCGCGGTCAGGTGCGGCGGCGACTGTCCGTCAACTGGTGGCAATACCTGGCACTGGCCTTGTTGCCGCTGTTTGTGATCAATGCGGTGTTCGGCCAGAGCGAAGCCATTCTGCCGGTGCTGGCGATGCCGTTGTTCATCGCCGGAGTTGCCTCGATGTTTGTCAGCCTGAAGTTTTTCGGCGCCTACAAACACGCACTGATCGCCACCCAGAAAGCCCTCGATACCCCTGAAGAACCTGCTGCCTGGATCAGTCTGGCGGCCAAGCGGCGCCCGGCATTCCTGGCTGCCGGGCTGCCGGCCTGGATCGCTGCCCTGGCGGTGTTCGTCGGTCTCGAAGCCGTGCCGCTGATGCTGCTGGCACTGTCGACCGCCGTGTTGTTCTACCTCTACCGTATTCCGCGTCAACTCGGTTGATGCGCGCGCTCTGGCTGGCGGTGTTGCTGCTGGCCGCCAGTGGCTCGGCCGTCGCGGTCGAACGGGTTGTCAGCCTCGCACCGTCGCTCTCTGAAATCGTCGTTGAACTGGGCTCCGCCGACCTCCTGGTCGGTGTGCTGGACGCCGGTGAGCGACCTGCTGAACTCAAGGACCTGCCCTCCGTTGGCCGCTATGGCCAGCTGGATATGGAGCGCTTGCTCAGCCTCAAGCCCGATCTGTTGCTGCTATGGCCCGGTAGTGTCGGCCCGGCCCAGCGTGACCAGCTCAAGCGCCTGAACATTCCCACCTACGTCGCCGAGCCCCATAGCCTGGACCAGCTCGCCGCGCAGATCGAGGCCATTGCTGCTGAGCTCGATCGGCCTGAACGCGGAATTTCATTGGCCAGCGATCTACGCCAGCGACTGGATGAGTTGCGCCAGCGCTATCGCCGGGACAAGCCGTTACGAGTCTTCTATCAGGTCTGGGATCGGCCGCTGTACACGGTTGGCGGCGAGCAGATCATCAGCGATGCGCTGGAGACCTGCGGTGCGCAAAACGTGTTTGCCGACCTGAAGCTGCCGGCACCGCAAGTCAGTGTGGAGGCGGTGTTGCAGCGTAATCCCGAGGTGATTCTGGCCAGCGATCAGGCGCAGCTTGATGCGTGGAAAGCCTGGCCGCAGGTGGCGGCGGTATCACAAGGACAATTGCGCCTGGTGACGGACAAGGGCCTGGAGCGGCCGAGTGGGCAGATGATCGATGCAACGGCAAAGCTTTGTCATTTGATTGCGCCAGACCGCTGAGACCGAGGTGCCTTCATCGCGAGCAAGCTCGCTCCCACAGGGATCCGGTTTGATCGAAAAACCAAAACCTGTGGGAGCGAGCTTGCTCGCGATGAGGCCGGTCCACACACCTCTTATTTTGGATCAGATCTCTGGTGTCCACGTCACCTCGAACATCCACGCCCGACCTTCCTCGCGATACCCATACTGGCTACCTTGGTAGCTGTACAGCGCCCGGCTGTAACCCTTGTCCAGCAGGTTATCGACCTTCAGCTCCAGCTGGATTTCACGATTGAGCTCCCAACTGCTGCGCAACCCCAACAGGGCATAACCACCCAACGGCTGTTGATTGTTCAAGTCGTCATAGCTGCTGCTGACCGCTTGCCAACTGGCGCCGAGGCCCAGGCGATCGAACTGTCGGTCCAGGTCCAGGCTCAAGGTGCGCCGCGCACGACGGGCCAGGGTGTGGCCCGTATCACGGTCGCGTGGGTCGATGATCGCCACGCCAAGGTTGCTCTGCCAGCCGAACAGTTCCTGCTTCAGCGCTGCTTCGAAGCCGTTGATCCGTGCCGAGGCGACGTTTTCGGGGCGTGAGTTGCTGCCGAAAATGATCGCGTCTTCAAGGTCGGTGCGATACAGCGACGTCTCCAGGCGACTGCTCTCGGTCAATTGGCTGCGCCATTGCAGCTCATAGCTCTTGGATGTTTCGGGTTTCAAATCCGGGTTGCTGAAATCCGGGTAATACAGATCGTTGAACGTCGGCGCGCGGAAGCCTTCGCTATAGGTCAGCAGCACTTCGTTGTCCGGGTTCAGCGGCAGGGTGAAGGTGCCGCTCCAGGTGTTCTGGCTGCCGAACTGCTGGTTATCGTCGTGACGCAGACCCAACTCCGTAGAGAAACTGTCGGCCTGAAAGCGATGCTGGATAAACGCGGCGCGGTTCCAGCGGCTGTCTTCGTCGAACGCTGTGGTGCTGTTGATTCGGTCTTCGTACCAGTCGCCGCCCAGCATCAGGCTATTGCGCTCGTTGAGCGTCAGGTCGTTCTGCCAGTTAACCGAGTCGCGGTAGGTGTTGAAAATGCTGCGTTCGTCACTGAGCTTGTCGAGGGTTTTCTCGCGGTTTTCGCTGTGGCCGAGTTCGACGCGGGTTTTCCATACTTCATTGATTCGCGCGTCAATGTAACTGCTGACACTGCTCACATCGAATTCGTTGTAGGGCTGCTGTTGAACTGAATCGAACGGACTGTCGAACTCGCTCTTGCCACGGTTATCCAGCACGTTGGCGCCGACTTCGACGTCTTCCGTCAGGGCGTGACTCAGGCTCAGGCTGAGGGATTTGTTGCGGTAGGCGTCGTGATCGCCATCACTGGGATACGACTCGTGGGTGCGATTGATCCCGGCGGTTTCATCGAGGCTGGCGCCGAGGTTGAAGCGGGTTCGCTCATCACCACCGGACAGGCCAAGGCTGCGCTCCCAGGTCTGATTACTGCCAAAACCGGTGTGCATGCGCGGTTGCAGGCCTTGTTCACCGCCGCGGCGGGTGAAGATCTGGATCACCCCGCCAATCGCATCGCTGCCGTAAATCACCGAGCGGGAGCCGCGCAGCACCTCCACGCGCTCGACCTGTTCGATATTGATGTGTTGCAGGTTGCTGTCGCCGGAGGTCGAACTGCCGATGCGTTGGCCATCCACCAGCACCAGGCTCTGGGCCGACTGGGTGCCGCGGATGTAGACCCCCGGAATGCTGCCGCGCCCGCCGGACTGCGAGATTTGCACACCCGGTACCCGACGCAACAGGTCAGTGACGCTATCGGGTTGCAGGCGATCGATGTCGTCGCGGGTGAACACGGTGTTGGCGGCGCTGCTGTCATTGCGCGCTTCGACCTGGCGGTTGGCGCTGATCAACACGTCGGGCAGCTTCAGGGCCTGGTCGCGTTCGAAGGTGTCGGCAAGGGCGTAGGCGGTGGGCAGCAGAAAAAGAGGCAGGGCGAGGCGGGAAAACTTCATGGGTAGTCCGATGGTGTTTCGTGGAGCACACAAATCAAATGTGGGAGCGGGCTTGCTCGCGAAGGCGGTGTGTCAGTCAACGTCTCAGTTGAATGATCCGACGCTTTCGCGAGCAAGCCCGCTCCCACAGGGTGTTGCATGTATCCAGGGATTTAGCTGTTCAGCAGTTGCAGGCGCTCGCGGATCGAAGCCTCGATCCCGGCTTCATCCAGCCCACACTCAGCCAGCATTTGCGCAGGCTTGGCGTGTTCGACGTAAATGTCCGGCAAGCCCAGGTGCAGCATCGACTTGAGGATGTTTTCGCGGGCGAGGAATTCGCTGACCGCGCCACCGGCACCGCCCATGATCGCGTTTTCTTCGACAGTGACCAGGAGTTCGTGGCTGCCAGCGATTTCGCGAACCAGTTCTTCATCCAGCGGCTTGACGAAACGCATGTCAACCACGGTTGCGTCCAGCGTTTCGGCGACTTTCAGGGCTTCGGCCAGTTGCACGCCGAACACCAGCAGGGCGACTTTGCTGCCCTGGCGGCGAACGACGCCTTTGCCGATCTCGATCGGTTCGAGGTCTTTCTCGATGGTTGCGTTCGGGCCGTTGCCGCGTGGGTAACGCACCGCTGCCGGGCCTTCGTACAGGTGGCCGGTGGTGAGCATCTTGCGCAGCTCGTTTTCATCGCTCGGGGTCATCACCAGCATGCCGGGGATGCAACGCAGGAACGACAGATCGAAGCTGCCGGCGTGGGTTGGGCCGTCTTCGCCGACCAGGCCTGCGCGGTCGATGGCGAACAGCACGTCGAGGTTCTGTACGGCGACGTCATGCACCAACTGGTCGTAGCCGCGTTGCAGGAAGGTCGAGTAGATGGCCACCACGGGTTTGGCGCCTTCGCAGGCCATGCCGGCCGCGAGAGTGACGGCGTGCTGCTCGGCAATGGCGACGTCGAAGTAGCGCAGCGGGAAGCGTTCGCTGAAAGCGACCAGGTCCGAGCCTTCCTTCATCGCCGGGGTAATCCCGACCAGACGCGGATCGGCCGCCGCCATGTCGCACAGCCACTCGCCGAACACACCGGAGTACTTGGGCCCGCTGGCCTTTTTCGGCGCGGCGGCCGGGGCGTCCAGCGGTTCGAGTTTGGTGATGGCGTGGTAACCGATCGGGTCGACTTCCGCCGGGGCGAAGCCTTTGCCTTTCTTGGTGACGACGTGCAGGAACTGCGGACCTTTCAGATCGCGCATGTTGCGCAGGGTAGCGATCAGAGTCGGCAGGTCGTGGCCATCGATGGGGCCGATGTAGTTCCAGCCCAGTTCTTCGAACAGCGTGCCGGGAACCAGCATGCCTTTGGCATATTCTTCGGTCCGACGGGCGATTTCCCAGGCACCGGGCAGGCGCGACAGCACTTTTTTGCTGCCTTCGCGCATGCTCGCGTAGGTGCGGCTGGAAAGGATCTTCGCCAGGTAGTTCGACAAGCCACCGACGTTGCGCGAGATCGACATGTCGTTGTCGTTGAGGATCACCAGCATGTTGGCGTTCACTTCCGGCGCATGGTTCAGCGCCTCGAACGCCATGCCCGCGGTCAACGCGCCGTCGCCGATCACCGCGATCGCCTTGCGCTCGCTGTTTTGCAGGCGGGCGGCAATCGCCATGCCCAGCGCGGCACTGATCGAGGTGCTGGAGTGGCCGACGCCAAAGGTGTCGTACTCGCTCTCGGAGCGGCGCGGGAAGGCGGCGACGCCGTCCTTCTGGCGCAGGGTGCCCATGCGCTCGCGACGACCGGTGAGGATCTTGTGTGGATAAGCCTGATGACCCACGTCCCACACCAGCCGGTCGTCCGGGGTATCGAAGACGTAATGCAGCGCGATGGTCAGCTCGATCACGCCCAGGCCTGCACCGAAATGCCCACCGGTCTGGCCGACCGTGTAGAGCAATTCCAGGCGCAACTCATCGGCCAGGGTTTCCAGCTCGGCTTCGCCTAACCGGCGCAGGCCGTCCGGCGTGTTCGCGCGGTCGAGCAGGGGCGTAGTCGGGCGCTTGCGGGGAATCTCATGAAACGTCGTGGGCATCAGGCGAATCGTTATAGGTATAAAAGATGCGGCAGTTTACCTGATGCATCGTCCCCTGCCCACGCGTTGGTCTTTTTTGGCGGATTCGCCGTCAGCTGCGGCGATCGACGATATACCGGGCCAGATCACGCAACGGCTCGGCCGCTGCGTCAAACGGTCGCAGTGCGTGCAGGGCCTGGTCGCGCAGCTCCAGGGCATAGGCCTTGGCGGCGTCGAGGCCGAGCAGGGACGGGTAGGTCGGTTTGTCCCGGGCAATGTCGGCGCCCTGGCGTTTGCCGAGGGTTTCGGTATCGCTTTCGACGTCGAGAATGTCGTCTTGCACCTGGAATGCCAGACCGATGGCCTGTGCATAAGTCTGCAGGGACTTGAGTTCGTCTTTCTCGGCACGGCCGCTGGCCAGGGCGCCGAGTTTGACGCTGGCCTCGATCAGCGCGCCGGTCTTGTGCCGGTGCATGTACTCCAGGGCTTTCTGGTCGAGCTTCAGACCGACCGAGCCGAGGTCGATGGCCTGACCGCCAACCATGCCCGCCGGGCCTGCCGCCAACGCCAGGGCACTGACCATTTGCAGGCGGATTTCGGCATCCGACGCGCTCAGGTGTGGATCGAGCAGGGCGCTGAAAGCCAGGCTCTGCAAGCCGTCGCCGGCGAGGATCGCGCAAGCTTCATCGAATTTCTTGTGGGTGGTTGGCTGGCCGCGGCGCAGATCGTCATCGTCCATTGCTGGCAAATCGTCATGCACCAGCGAGTAAGCGTGGATCAATTCCACCGCACAGGCCGCACCGTTGGCTTGCTCGGCCTTACCGCCCAACGCCTCGCATGCGGCGTAGGCCAACAGTGGGCGCACGCGTTTGCCGCCATTCATCACGCTGTAGCGCATGGCTTCGTACAGCCGCGCCAGCTCGGGGCTCGGTGCGGTGAACAGGGTTTCCAGCGCTGCATTGACGCGGGCCTGGCTGGTGGCCGAGTACGCTGCAATCATTCTGGCTGATCCGCGTCGAAGGGTTCCTCGGCCAACTCGCCATCACGCTCGAGCAGCACCTGAACCTTTTGCTCGGCCTGGGCCAGCGCCGCCTGGCAATCGCGGGTCAGGCCAATGCCTTGCTCGAAAGCGGCCAGCGAGTCCTCCAGCGACAATTCGCCATTCTCCAGGCGCTCCACCAGCGTTTGCAGGTCGGCGAGGGATTGTTCGAAATCCAGTGCAGCTTTTTTGCGGGCCATGGCGGCGATTTCCGGTTGACGTTAAACCGGCGCGACACTAGCAGATAGGGGGGGTATGGGCAAATGAGCGGGGGATTTGGTGCTGCCCATTCCTGTAGGAGCGAGCTTGCTCGCGATGGTCGTTAACGATGACGCGTACTGTCTGATTTGACGCGGTGCCCTTGCGTTCATCGCGAGCAAGCTCGCTCCTACAGGGCGGAAGATGCTTTTCGGCTCACCGTCCACCCAGCGCTGTGATTCCTCCCGCAAATCCAGATGCGCCCGATTGTTAAAAAACACCTGCACGTCTAACCTTCGCGTCATATTCGACTCGGCAATCACGGGTCTTTCAGACGAAACGCAGTATCCACATCTGTAATGCGCTCAGGATCAGGCGCAAGGTTTCGTCATGCATGGCAGGAGGCGTCACATGCGCTCATTTCTTTTGCTGCTGATCGGGTTGGTCTGTGTGCCGGTTCTGGCCGCGCCAAGTGCCGAGGTGTCGGAGCCGGTGGGCGGCTGGCGCTTCAACGGGTTGCTGGACCGCACGGAAAACCCGCAAGTCGCCTATCCCACGCCGCCGATTGATCGGGGCGTGCAGCGCAATCGCACGATGATCGAAGGCCGGCTCAAGGCCCTCGGCACCCAGCGCGGGCCGCACACCTTGGCGGTCAACGGCAATCCGCTGAATCTCTATACCGACGAACAAGGGCGTTTCGCCCGACCCTATGCGTTTGGCGCCGGTTCCAACAGCGTCGAAGTGCGCAGCGCCGAAGGCCAGTCTCTCAAGCGTTTTCAATTCTATGAAGCCAACAACCTGCGCACCCCGGCGCGGATTCGCGTGGTGCTGGGTTGGGACGATCCGAAAGCCGAACTCGACCTGCATATTGTCACGCCTGATGGTCAGCATGCCTTCTGGGCGCATTCGGCCTTGACCAATGGCGGCGGCCTCGACCCCGACGGCGTCGATGGCCCGGGTCCGGAAATGTTCACCATGACCGCACCGCTGCGTGGCACCTATCTGGTTTACGTGAACTATTGGGGCAACTTCGGCAGCGGCGGCTATAACTTCGATGAGACCAGCAACCAGAACGAGGTGATTACCTCGCAGATCAACCTGGTGCTCAACGAAAACACCGTCGATGAAAAACGCGAGACGTTCATCGTGCCCCTGCGCGCAATCGGCGACCTGCTGCTGGTCAAGACTTTCAACTACTAAGCATCCCCGCTCCACGGATGAACATCGGGTTTTGTGAACATGAGTGATAGCACTGTTACTCCGGCCGCTGGCGCACCCGCGGCCAAACCTCCCCTGCATTGGCCGACGCTGCTGATCGGGATATGCCTGGTCGTTGGCGTGGCCGGTGGGTTGGGGTGGTTCATGCACAAGCCCAAGGCCCCGGCCCCCGTGTTGGCCAGTGACAAACTGGGCATGAGCCGCCCGGATGGCCTATTGGAAACCCACTCCCTGAGCCAGTTGCCCAAGGACTTGCTGGCGGTGCCGTTCCTCAAGGAAACCCTGACCGAAGATTTCGTCTTCTATTACGAAACCCACGCCGATCGCTTGGGCTTGATCGGCAGCTTGCGGCGGATCATCTACGAACACGACCTGAAACTGCAGGACACCTTGATCGAGCAGTTGTTCGATCAGCCTGCCGATGTAGCGTTGTGGCGCGGGGCGGATGGGCGGCTCAAGGATTTCCTGCTGGTGATGGATCGCGGCGGGCTGGCCAAGGTGCTGGAGCCGCTGGCCAAAGTGGCGCTGGGCGACTCCCAGCTAAGCAAGGTCGCTGACGTGAAGGTCGGTACCGACGACGTGACGCTCTATCAACTCAACTACAACGCGAGCAAGGCGCTGCTGTTTGCGTCCCATGGCGACAAACTGGTGGTGTTGTCCAATCCGGCGAAACTCTACGATCCGCAAAGTGGCGCAACGGAAGAATCGGGCAGCGTGTCGACCACGGCCATTGCTGCGCTGCTCAATGGCGACAAACTGTTTCCCGAAGCCTTCGGCCTCGCACCTCGTGAGCCGCAAGTGAAACAACGCCTGTCGGTGAATGCCAGCGTGCTGGCCATGGGTTACCAGCGTTTCATCCCTACCTTCGCCGGCCTGCGTTTTGACATGGACGACAAGGGCTGGCACAGCTTCCTGGCCATGGATGAACTGGAGAATCAGCCAGACTTCGATTTCAAACCGATCTGGCAAGCCATGCCCATGGGCGCCAGCGCTTGCGTGGCGTTGCCGCTGGCGGCCGAACAACAGACACCGCTGCTGGTGAAGCTCGGTGCGCAGGAGAAGGTGGCCCAGGCATTGACCGAACACATGGCCGGCGCGGCAGGCCTGTGCTGGTATGCCGATTCGCGGTTGTACACGCCCTTGCTGGTGGCCAGTCTCAACGATGATGACAGCGGCAAACTCGATGGAGATCTGGGCAGCCTGTTTGGCTCGATGGTCGGTGCCTACGAGAGCAAAGTCGAAGACGGTGCCTTCCCGGTGATGGAGAAACAGGCAGGCCAGAGCCACCAGTGGCAACGCCAGGTCAGCTCCAGTTTCGGTCCCTATGCGGCCAAGGAGGCCGAAAACCCCGACGCGATCACCGGCAAGACGTTCATGAAAGTCAGCCTGGCGAGGCATGGCTCGACGTTGCTTTTCTCCCTCGACGACAAGCTGGTGGACAAGGCCCTCGGCACCCTCGACAAACGCTTCCCGCCGATGGCCGACGTGGTACCGAAAGACCTGCTGATGCCGGTCTATTTCGGCCCGGACTCCATGGCCCAACTGATGCAGCAGGAAACCCTCGACAGCCTGCCCCAGGACATGGAACCGGTGTTCTATAACGCCGCGCAAACCTGGCTGATCCCGAAGCTGCGCAAGCTCGGCGGCTACGGTAAATACGCCCTGACCTTGCCCGAAGGCAGCGAGCCAGACGGCCACTGGCAGTGGCTGCCGCTGGAGTGGAAAGCCCTGTGACGGCATTGATCCGAAGTCTCGGCCTGCTGGCGTTGTTGCTGAGCGCGGGTGCCCGCGCTGTCGAGGCACCGTCGCTCGACCCACAGCAATCCCAGGTGTTTCGTGCCTGGTTCGTGCGCATTGCCCAGGAGCAACTGAGCCAGGGCCCGAGCCCGCGCTGGTATCAACAAGACTGTGCCGGGCTGGTGCGCTTCGCCGCTAACGAAGCGCTGAAAGTCCATGACGACAAATGGCTGCGCAGCAATGGTCTGTCCAATCGTTACCTGCCGCCGGAACTGCAATTGAGCGACGCCCAGCGCGGTCTTGCCCAGCAATGGCAGCAGGGCGGCGGCAAGGTCGGGCCATACGTCAATGCGATCAAATTGATCCAGTTCAACAGCCATCTGGTCAGCCGCGATGTGTCTCAAGCGCGCCCTGGCGACCTGATGTTTTTCGACCAGGGCGACGACCAGCACCTGATGATCTGGATGGGCCGTTACATCGCCTATCACACCGGCACCAGCACCCCCACCGACAACGGCATGCGTTCGGCAAGCCTGCAGCAACTCATGACATGGAAGGACACCCGATGGATACCCGACGCAGCCAACCCCAACTTCATCGGCGTCTATCGACTGAATTTTCTTTCCCAATGACCGGTGCCCGTATGCTGCGTTTTCTGTCTCTGATGTTGGTATTGGTGCTGCCGTTCTCGGCGGTAAACGCCGAAGACTCGGTCCCGGCCAGCGGCTATGCGCCAGTGGCCGGCGAGAGCTTTTTCCTGCTGGCCGACAGCAGCTTTGCCAGCGATGAACAGGCGATGGTGCGCCTTGAAGCGCCGGGTCGCGACTATCGCCGGTTTCGCATGGAACCCTACGGCGGCGCCGATATTCGGGTGTATCGCATCGACAAGCCGCTGGACTTCCTCAAGCGCCAGAAGAACCTTCATCGGGTGGTCAGCGATGGCCAGTTCAAGGGGGAGGGGCTGTCCAATACCCTCGCGTACCTGTGGGACAACTGGTATCGCAAATCTCGTCGGGTGATGCAGCGGGCGTTTTCCTACGAGTCGCGTAAACAAGTCACCGAGGAAGTGCCGGAACTGAAGATGGGCAACGCGATGGCCGCGCCAACGCCCTACGATGCGCAGCCGCAATTTGCACTGATACCGGGTTTGCCGGTGGTCAGCCAGTTCCGTTATCCGTTGTGGCAGGCCAAGCCGATCCAGCCACCTGCCGGGGTGAACCTGGCCGGTTCTTCCAGCGAGTTCGTCAGCGTCGCGCCGGGCAACGTGTACATCCCGTTGGGCAATCTCAAGCCGGGTCTTTATCTGGTGGAAGCGCTGATCGGCAAGTACCGCGCCACCACCATGGTGTTCGTCTCCAACACCGTGGCGGTGAGCAAGATCGCCGGTGACGAATTGCTGGTGTGGGCCGCGCGCAAACACGAAGGCAGTTCGGTGCCGAAGGTCAATGTGCTGTGGACCGATGGCCTGGGCGTAATGAGCAGCGGCGCCACCGATACCGATGGCTTGCTGCGCTTGAAACACGTCAGCCCCGAGCGTTCGTTCGTGATCGGCGAAGACGAAGAGGGCGGGGTGTTCGTCTCCGAGAATTTCTACTACGACAGCGAAATCTACGACACCAAACTCTATGCCTTCACCGACCGGCCGCTGTATCGACCGGGGGATTGGGTGTCGCTGAAAATCGTCGGGCGGGAGTTCAAGAACGCGCGGGACTCGGTGCAGCCAAGCGCGGCCGACGTCAATGTGACCGTGCTGGATGCGACCGGCACGGCGCTGCAATCCCTCGATCTGAAGCTCGATTCCAAGGCTGGCACCCAGGGCCGATTCCAGTTGCCCGATAACGCTGTGGCCGGTGGCTATGAACTGCGTTTCAACTACAAGGATCAGGCTTACAGCAGCGCCTTCCGCGTGGCTGAATACATCAAGCCGCACTTCGAGATTTCGCTCAACCTGGCCAAGCAGGATTACCGCACAGGCGAACCGGTCAAGGGCAGCCTGGTGCTGCTGTACCCGGATGGAAAACCGGTGACCAATGCGAAATTGAGCCTGAGCCTGCGCGCCCAACAGCTGTCGATGGTCGACAATGAACTGCAATACCTCGGGCAATTTCCGGTGGAGCTGACCAGCACCGAATTGACCACCGACGCCAAGGGCAGCGCGTCCCTCGACTTGCCGGCAGCGGACAAGCCCAGTCGCTACATGCTCACGGTGTTTGCCAGCGACGGTGCGGCGTATCGGGTCAAGACCACCAAGGAAATCCTCATCGACCGTGGCGCGGCGAATTTCCGCTTGAGCGCGCCTCAACGCTTCAGCGCGGTGGGTGACAAGGTTGCCTTCAGCTATGCCCGCGAAGGCGAGCAGGCCGATGCCGTTACGCCAGGCAGCTATGGCTGGGTGCGTTTGGAGGACCAGAGCACCGGCGAAGGCAAGCTCGCGGCAACCGACAAAGGTTTCACCCTGGCCTTTGACCGGCCGGGCACCTACAACCTGACGCTCAAGGATGATCATGGCCGGGCGGTCGGCGCCACCGGCCATTCGGTGACCGGCGAAGGTGTCAAAGCCGTACCCGGCACCGTGGAAATCGTCCTCGACAAGCCCGAGTACATCGCAGGCGATGAAGCGCTGGCGCTGATCACTTTCCCCGAGCCAGTGAGTGATGCGCTGTTATCTCTGGAACGCGACAAGGTCGAAGCCACTGCGCTACTTTCCAAGGGCGGCGACTGGCTGACGATGGAAAAACTCAGCGATACCCAATACCGCGCGCGCATCCCGGTGAAAGACGGTTTCGCGCCGAACCTGACCTTCTCGGTGTTGTACACCAAGGGTGGCCAATACAGTTTCCAGAACGCCGGCATCAAGGT
Source organism: Pseudomonas sp. GW822-FHT01E03 (assembly GCF_058802985.1). NCBI lineage: Bacteria > Pseudomonadati > Pseudomonadota > Gammaproteobacteria > Pseudomonadales > Pseudomonadaceae > Pseudomonas > Pseudomonas sp. GW822-FHT01E03. Next base: position 174,147 of record NZ_JBXAOQ010000011.1, on the reverse strand, counting down.
GGTAACGCCACAGATCGACGTGGCAATCGCCACCGACAAAGAAACCTACCTGCCGGGTGAAACCGTCTCGGTGGACCTGACCACCCGGTTCGCCGGCAAAGCGATTCCCGCGCACCTGACGGTCAGCGTGGTCGATGAAATGGTCTACGCCCTGCAACCGGAAGTCGCGCCGAGCATCGACCAGTTCTTCTATCACCCACGGCGCAACAACGTGCGCACCAGCGCCAGTTTATCGTTCATCAGCTATGACGTTGCCTTGCCGGGCAGCCCCGGTGCTCCGGGCAAGGCCAATCGCAGTGAGCGCGGTGTGAAGGTGCTGGAGCGGCCGCGTCGCGAAGACGTCGACACGGCGGCGTGGCAACCTGAATTGCTGACCGATGCCAACGGCAAAACCCGCTTCACCTTCAAGATGCCCGACTCCCTGACCCGCTGGCGCATCACCGCCAGGGCCATCGCCGATGGCGGTCAGGTCGGGCAGAAGAAGCAGTTCGTACGCTCGGAAAAACCGCTGTACCTGAAGTGGAGCGGGCCGACCCGATTCCGCGCCGGTGACAAACCGGACCTCGGTGTGTTCGCCTTCAGTCAGGCCGAGAAACCGGTCAAGGCCGAACTGGTGACCCGTTACGCCGGCAACGAACAGCGCGTGCCTGCAACTCTGAACAGTGGCATCAACTACATCCCGTTGCCGACCTTTGAACTGGTCAATGGCGAGTGGAGCGCCGAGCTGATGCAGGATGGCAAAACCGCTGATGCCCTGGCGGTGCGCCTGAGCGCAACCGGTGACGGCTGGCAGGTGACTCAAACCCAGAGCCTTGATGTGGGTGAGGGCGATACGCCGCTGACGTTGCCGACAGACGCCAGTGATATCCGCCTGCGTCTGGACGACAGTCCGCAAGCGTTGTTCCGTTCTGCACTCGACGATCTGTTGAGCTACCCCTACGGTGGCGTCGAGCAGACCGCCAGCGGCCTGCTGCCATTGAGCATCGCCTACCCGACGCTGGCGGCGAATCCGCAGATCCGTGATCGCCTGCGTCTGATCATGCAAAACAGTCGCTTGCGTCTGGTACAAATGGCCGGCCCTTCGGCGAGCTTCACCTGGTGGGGCATGGATGGCGAGCCGGATGCATTCCTCACCGCCTATGCCTACTACGCCGACTGGCACGCCAGCCAGGTGCTGGAACCGAGCCTGCCGCCGGAGCATTGGCAGCGGGTGCTGGAGGTCTACGCCAAACAGGCGAAGAACACGCCGTTGTTGCAGCGGGCGCTGATCCTGTCGTTCGCCAAACAGATGCAGTTGCCGGTCAGCACCTTGCTCAGTGGCTTGATGGACGACCTGGCGAAAGCGGGCGAGGGCACCGCGGCGAACCTGATGGAGGACGGCGAAGACAGCCTCGTCATGAGCGATCCGGATTCTGCCTTGGGGTTGGCGGCTGCACGCGTGCTGACGGCATCGTTGGCCAGGCAAGCGAAGGTCGCGTTACCGGACGCGTTCAATCGGCAACTGGCCGACGCGCAGCAACGTCTGGCGGTCAGTTCCCAGCCGTTTGCCGAAGCGCTGAACCTGTCGCTGCAACCCTTCGATCAGGCTCACGCCCAGGCCTTGCTGCAACGTTTGCTGCCTCAGCAATCGACCCTGGAACGTGCGTTGGCATTGACCTGGCTGCAACGCAGCATCGAGCAGGCATCACCCACCATTGCATTGGCGCCAGGTGAAGGCTGGAAGAAACAGTACGGGGTTTCTGGGGAGATGTATTGGACGTGGCAGGGGCCTGCACCTGTGCCGACGGTATTGACGCTGACCGGCGCACAAGAGCGTCCGCTACGCGCTGCATTGAGTTACCGCAGCCAACAGCCGGCGGTCGATCCGATGGCCTTGACCATCACCCGTCGCCTGTCGCGATTGGTGCCGGGGGATGCGGCTTTCACCTTCAAACTTGAAGCGGTCGGCAACGCGCCACTGTCCAGCGACAACCTCTATCTCGATGAGGTGATCGTCACCAGCCAAGCCGCCAGACCGTTGCGTTACGGGATGCTGGAAGTGCCGCTGCCACCGGGCGCCGATGTCGAGCGCACGACCTGGGGCATCAAACTCATGGGCAAGGCCGGCACCGAGCCGACGTCGCTGGAGAAGGCGCGTTTCGAACCGGGGCAAATGGCTTACGCCATTCCGGTCGATGCCTTGAGTGGTGAACTGCGCCTGCGGCATCTGGTGCGTTTCTCGCAGAAAGGGCAGTTCAACTTGCCGCCGGTGCGTTTCACTCAGGTTTATGCGCCGCAGCATCAGGCGATGGAACAAAAGGCAGCCCTTGGCCAGGTCACGGTTCACTGACGTGCACAGGCGGCTGACAGCTTGGTTGTTGTGTTTGATCCCTGTGCTGGCAACGGCGCAGGACGAACCTTTGCGCCTGGCCTTCAAGGGCGATTTGTTGTCGCTGAGTCGAACGCAGGTGATCACCCGCGAGCCGTTGCCGCAGACGTTGCAGTCGCCACTGGGCAGTGTGTGGAAGTTGTTCGTCTACGCCTGGCTGGTGGACACCGGCGCGCGTGAGCCGGCTTATGAGTGCCGGGGCCAGTCGAAGGAAGAGGTTTATTGCTGCACGGCGGGCGGCAGGATCGAGCGTGATCAGGCGTTGGTGAAGTCATGCGGTCTGTATTTCGAACCCGCGCGGTTGGGCATCAGCGATGCCGACTGGCGAGCCTATTGGCAGACGCGGCAAGCGCCGCAATGGCTGCTGGATTTGCCTTCGTTGCAACCGGCTACCCGGGTTTCGGTGGCGGAACTGTTGAAGATGTTGGCCGTGCTGCCGGCGCAGGATCAAGCCCGGCGTGTGTTGCTCGATGTGATGCTCAATGCCGCCGATGGCCAGGTCGTCGGCGAACTCGGAAGCCGTCTTCGGGTGAAGACCTGGAGCTGGCTGGCGGATCAGGATGCAACATCGCGACAGGGTGGGTTTGCCGGTTGGACGGCGGACGGTACACCGGTCTGGGCCGGCGGGCGCGGTACCAGTCAACGGGTACTGCGTGATTACGCGCAGGCACTGTCTACGGTGATTCCTGTTGCATGGCCTGTGGATGCAGGGCAGTGCGTAGAGGTCGACCTGTTCTCTCGCTATCCACTTCGGCGCGTGCTGTCAGGGGGCACCGCAGTGACTTCCGGGGCATTGCAGGGTGACTACCGCGTCGAATTCGCCAACGGTAATGCGCTGGATATCCACAGCGACGGTGAACTGTTTCTGCTGAGCGACAAGCTCGTGGCTCGTCTGAATCGCGAAGAGTACGTTGCCCGTGTGCTCCAGCGCGAAGCCAGTACAGAACCGGTCGAAGCCGCCAAAGCCCTGGCCGTGGCCATCCGCACTTACCTGCTGCAAAACGCCACGCGCAGCGGTGACTGCCTGAGTATCGACGACAGCAGCAGTCGTCAGCGGGTCGCACCGCGTCCGGCGTCGTCCGAGTCTCGCGACATCGCCGCCTGGACCAGCGACCTGGTGCTGGCCGGCAGCACCATCACCTACCATTCCGATCAGCCTGGCCCGGACAAACTGTCCTGGCAGCAAGCCGTCGAACAGGCCCGTGCCGGCCAGCGCTACGACGCCATCCTGCTGCACGCCTACCCACGCGCCAGTCTCAGTCGCTGGGACAACCCGGTCGCGTCCTGCGAAGCGTTGCCCGCCGCACAAGAATGGCTGCAGAAACAACGGCGCGGCTGGCGCCAAAAACTTGAAAGCGAAACCGGCTACAACGAAGTCAGCACCTTCGCCGTATGCCGCCTGGCATTCGGCCGCCCCTATGTCGACCGCGAACGTCAGCGTATCTACGTGCGTGGCGCGCGGACACTGCAAGACCGCCTCGACCTGACCCACGAGTACCTGCACCTGGCCTTCGAAGCACACCCCAATGGCCAGGATGAAACCTACATCGAAGGGCTCGCCCGCCACCTCTTGCTGGAATAGACCATGAAACTCCGTTATCCACAGGTCTTGCTGTTGCTCTGTTCGCTGGTGGCGTTGCCATCGGTGATGGCGGCTGACAGCGTCAAACTCGACACCCCCGCAGGCGGCTGGCGCACCGGCGCGCCTGAGGGCGAAGGGGAAAACTTCCGGCAGACCGTCAACTACCCGGCCTCATCGGTGAATACCCCGACAGGGCAGGCCAACACGGCTCGCATCAGCGGGCAGATCAAAGCTACAGCCAAATCCACAGAGCCCGGCCGACTGATCGTCAACGGGGTCAGCATGCCGCTGAAAATCGACCCGACCGGGCGCTTCGATCGCCCGTTCTCATTCCCCAACGGTAGCAACAGCGTCGAGGTTCGCAGCCCTGATGGCCAACAACGTCAGCGCACGCAATTTCTCAACAGCAGCGGCGGCGCGACCCCGGCCAAATTGCGCGTATTGCTGGCCTGGGACAGCGACAACACCGACCTCGACCTGCACCTGATCACCCCCGACGGCGCGCACATCTGGTACGGCGAGCGCGTCGTCCCCAACGGCGCAGCGCTCGACGTCGACGTCACCACCGGCTACGGCCCGGAAATCTTCGCCATGCCTGCGCCGATCAAGGGGCAATATCTGGTGTATGTGAACTACTTCGGTGGCGGGTACAGCAGTGATGAGGAGGGGCAGGAAGATGCGGTGCAAGCGCTGACTACCGCGCAGGTAACGGTGATTACCGAGGAAGGCACGCCGAGCGAGAAGATGGAGACGTTCCTGGTGCCGATGCGTGCGGTGGGGGAGTTGACGTTGGTGAAAGGGTTTAGTTATCCGTGAGGGGGAAGTGACAGCGCTGCTGAGACAAATGCAGGTTCTGGGCAGTTAACTTTTTTCAGGCATTAAAAAGCCGGCTTGTGGCCGGCTTCTCGGGGACTGGCTTGGATCATTTTTGGTAAACCGCGCCAGCCTTCAAAACGTACACCCGGATCTTGCGTCCGGCTGTGGGGCCTGGTGAGAAAGTCATCTGCCAGGCCAGTGCATCTGAGCCGCAGGGCGGGTCGATGCACAAATGTGGGGCGCAGCATACGCAGGTTTGACGGAAATTCCCAGCGGGAAGTGCCGGGCAGAGCCTTTGGCCACCCGGGTGGGTGGCCGATGGGCGTTCCGGAGCGCTTAAAGAAAGGGCACCGTCGGCCGTCGTTTGTTCAGGGTCGACCACCAGAACACCCAGCCCAGCACCCTGATGTTCTGCTCTTCGATTTGTGCGGCCCTGAAGATTTCATCCGGGTATTCGGCGCGGTTGTGGCTGCGCAGTCGCAGGGAGTTGCCCGGTAGTCGGTGCAGGTACTTGATGCGCAGCATGCCGTCATGTTCGATAGCGTAGATCTCGCCATCGACAATTTGGGTCAGGCCACGGTCAATCGCCAGGGTCGAACCGTCTTCAATTTTCTCACCCATGCTATTGCCGCTCATCAGGGTGCAGATGGCGTCGGCGTGGTTGATTTCCAGGGAGTCGAGGTGGCTGCGGGGCAGGCGGATGGATTTCTCGGGATCCTCTATGACATGGGTTTTGTTGGATCCCGGGGCGGTGACAGCTTCTTTGAGGAATGGCAGTTCGACGTCGACAGGCTCTATGACCGTGTAGACACCGCGGATGGTCTGGGCATCGAAGGTGTTGCCGGACTCGTCGAGCAGGCGCAGGTGTTGGGCGTCTTTCGAGCCTTCGCCGGTTTTCAGCCAGTCGCTGCTGACGGAGAGTTTTCTGGCGACTTCTTCCATGCAATGGGCAGGCACACCGCGGGTGTACCAGTTATGTACATTTTGCGGAGCCGTATCCAGGAATTCGGCAAATCCGGTGGTCGTGATGTTCGCTGCTTCGAGGAGCGCTTTGAAGCGTGGGCCGCTAGTGTTCTTTTTCATGAACGCGAGTCTACTGGCGGCTAACAAGGGTTTGAATAAACGCCTCGTTCAAATTTTGCGGGAAATTTACGACCGGATGTAAGACGTTCCAGGGGAATTTTAAACAAGCAAAAACCATTGGAAGGCCTGTTTAAACGTAGTGTTTGGTGTGCTTGTCAGGCACCCACAAAAAACCCCGGATCTCCCGGGGTTTTTCTTGCCGCTTGCAGCTAAAAGCCTGCAGCCGGGCTTAGCCTTTGTAGGCAGCAACCGACTTGGTGATCGCTTCGCGGGCGGCGTCTGCGCCGGCCCAGCCTTCGATCTTCACCCATTTGCCTTTTTCGAGATCTTTGTAGTTCGCGAAGAAGTGCTCGATCTGCTGGATCAGCAGAGCTGGCAGGTCGGTGTATTCCTTCACGTCGACGTACAGCTGGGACAGCTTGTCGTGTGGGACTGCGATGACTTTGGCATCGCCGCCGCCGTCGTCGGTCATGTTCAGGATGCCGACCGGACGGGCGCGGATTACCGAACCTGGAGCAACCGGGTAAGGGGTTACGACCAGCACGTCGAGGGGATCACCGTCGTCAGCCAAGGTGTTCGGGATGTAACCGTAGTTGGCCGGGTAGAACATTGGGGTGGCCATGAAACGGTCAACGAACAGGCAATCGCTGTCTTTGTCGATTTCGTATTTGATCGGCGCGTGGTTGGCCGGGATCTCGATCGCGACGTAGATGTCGTTCGGCAGGTCTTTGCCAGCCGGAATCTTGCTGTAGCTCATTGGGCGTTGCCCCCGTTAGTTGACCAAAAACACTTGGCCGGATTGACCAAAAAGTGGCGGCGATTATAGGCATATTCCTGTGTCGACGCCATGGACCAGAAGTCGTATGGCGCTCACTGGTGTGCCTGATAGACAGGGTCATGCGCCTGAAGTTGCTTCAACCTCGCCAGCGGATCCTGGCGATAGAACAGCTTCAACTGCTGGTACACCTGTGGATAAGCCTCGTGCAGCAAATCCGGGGCGCTGAAGAAGTATTCGCTGGTGACGGCGAAGAACTCGGCAGGATTTTCGGCGGCATACGGATCGATGGCGGTTTCGGCATCGGGATTGCGTTCCAGTTGCCGGTCTAGGTCGTCGTAGGCCTCTTGCATGACGTTGGCCCAGTCGCTGACGCGCATGTCGGCATGCAGCGGCGGCAGGCCGTTGGCGACGCCGTTGAGCATGTCGAGCTTGTGCGCCAGTTCGTGGATCACCAGGTTGTAGCCTTCCCAGCCTCCGCTGGCCATTACGCCGGGCCAGGCGAGGATGATCGGGCCTTGCTGCCAGGCTTCACCGCTGTGCTCACCGTCCCATTCGTGCTCGACACCGCTGGCATCGCGATGGCGCTGGGGGCTGAGGAAGTCGTCTGGGTAGAGGATGATTTCGTGGAAGCCCTGATACCAGTTCAGGTCGCCGAGGTGCAGCAGCGGCAATTGCGCCTGGGCGGCGAGCAGCAGGCGTTGTTCCTGATGCAGTTCGACGCCGGGCAGGGCGCTCAGGTGCTTGTCTTCGAGGAACAGTACGCAGGCTTCGCGCAGCCATTGGTCTTCGGCGGCGCTGATGCCGTCGAGAAAACTCAAGTGATGGCGCACCCGTTGCCACATGTCGTCGGCAATCGGGTGTTTTGCCAGGGTGCGCCTGCGACGCCAGGCGCTCAGGGACCACATCGTGTCAGCGCGATTCGGCTTTGGAGTTCGAACCGGCAAGGCGGTTACGCACCATGCCAATGATCATCGGCACCAGCGAGAGCAGGATGATGCCGACTACCAGTAGCGACAGGTTCTTCTTGATGAACGGCACGTTGCCGAAGAAGTAACCGAGCGTCACCAGGCCGCCGACCCATAGGATGGTGCCCAGCACGCTGAAGGCAAAGAAACGCGGATAAGGCATTCTCCCCACGCCGGCGACGAACGGTGCAAAAGTACGGATGATCGGCAGGAAGCGCGCCAGGGTCACGGTTTTGCCGCCGTGCTTGTCGTAGAAGTCGTGGGTTTGTTGCAGGTAGTCACGACGGAAGATCTTCGAGTCCGGATTGCTGAACAGCTTTTCACCTGCCGTTCGTCCGATGATGTAGTTGGTGCTGTCGCCCAGGATCGCCGCCAGCATCAGCAGGCCGGCGAGCACTACCGGATCCATGCCGCCACCGGCCGCCACGGCGCCAGCGATGAACAGCAAGGAGTCGCCCGGCAGGAAGGGCATGACCACAAGGCCGGTTTCACAGAAGATCACCATGAACAGAATGGCGTAGATCCATGCCCCGTAGTTGGTTACAAGCATGTCGAGGTAGACGTCGAGATGCAGGACAATGTCGATCGGGTTGAAATCCATGGAAAGCACCTGTGGTGACGGCCCGACTCAGCAGACCTGTGCGGATGACTTCGCGTAAGACTACGGATAGGGGTAGTTTTTCTTACAAGCCGGGAATATCGGGATTATACGAGGCGAGCGGTGAAAATCGCGTCGAGATTGTAGCGGGGAATGTCATGACAGGGCTGATGTTTGATAACGAACAGGTGGGAGCGAGCCTGCTCACGATGCCGTTACTTCGTTGGACCATTGTAATCCAGTCGATGCCATCGCGAGCAGGGTGCAGGTGATTCAGAGTTCGTCGCTGATCGGCAGCACGTAGTTCTTGAATTCGGTGTCTTCCTTGAATCCGATGGACTCGTAGGTTTTCTGCGCGACTTCGTTGTTGCTGCTGGTGGAAACACGCATGCGCACGGCATTGGTTTCCTTGGCCATTTTTTTTGCGGTGCGGATCAGGTTGTCGGCCACCAACTGGCGGCGGGCGTCTTCGGCGACATAAATATCGTTGAGGATCCACACACGTTTGAGCGAAAGCGAGGAGAAGCTCGGGTACAGCTGGCAGAAACCCATCAGTTTGTTGCTGTCATCATCGGACAGCGCCAGGTAGATGACCGACTCTTTGCGACGCAGGCGTTTCTCGAGGAACGCCCGGGACGAGTCCGGATACGGCAGGGAACCATAAAACTCGCGATATTTGACGAACAAGGGGGTCAGCAGGTCCAGGTGTTCGAGGGTCGCTTGAATAATCCGCATGGTAGGTCTCGTCTTCAAGTGGCTGTCTTACGTCTCTGACGGCGATGGGAAACCCTTGGCGGCCGCGCAACGATCCTGCCTGAAACTGGTACGAATGTGCAATGCGCAAGCGGTTCAGGCATTCGGCGGTCCGAGCAGGAAATTTCCTTTCATGTCGCCTCCCGTGTCCGAGTCCAGTGTCTGAACCTGCGCTTCGTCCTTCAGATTGACCCCTGATAACTGCCGCCGGCAGGCTTCGCGCATCAAATACAGCAATCGGTGTGCCGCCATGCCGTAGCTCAGGCCTTCGAGCCGGACATTGGAGATGCAATTACGGTAGGCATCGGTAAGGCCGACCTTGGGATTGTAGGTGAAATATAATCCCAGGCTGTCCGGGGAGCTGAGACCAGGGCGCTCGCCGATGAGGATCACGGTCATTTTTGCGCCAAGCAACTCACCAATTTCATCGGCGACGGCCACCCGGCCCTGTTCTACGAGTACGACTGGCGCAACAGTCCAGCTGTCGCCGGTCATTTGCTCTTCGAAGCGCGCCAGAAACGGCAGGGTATGGCGATGAACGGCCAATGCCGACAGGCCGTCGGCGACCACGATCACCAGGTCCACCCCTCCCGGATGAGCCACCGCGTAATCACGCAGGGCCTGCGCCGAGGCATCACTGAGTTTTCGCCCCAGGTCGGGGCGTTGCAGGTACGTGTTGCGATCCGTCGCCGCACTGTGCAGCAAAAGGCACTCGCGATCACGTTCGGCCAATTGCGCGCTGAGGGAGGCATGGTCAAACGGCAAGTGCACCGCATCCCGCGCTTGAGCGTGGGCGTATTGGAAGTCCAGTTGTGCGCGGGTGGGAATGCTGGTGCCGGTGCGGCCCAGGGCAATTCGTGCCGGCGTCAGGCGTCGTAGCTCCAGCCAAGGGTTGTGTGGATCGAAGGGTAATTTATCCATGTCAATGCTCATCCCAGTTGCGCCAAGGCCTGCCGGAAGGCTGGCGGCAGGCTGTCGCCGAAGAGAACCCTGCCATCGGCTTGAGTGAAGATGCCCATTCTCGCCAGCCACTGTTCGAATTCCGGTGCGGGCTTCAACCCCAGGGTCTGCCGGGCGTAGAGCGCATCGTGGAACGAAGTGGTCTGGTAGTTGAGCATGATGTCGTCGGAGCCGGGGATGCCCATGATGAAGTTGATCCCGGCGACGCCCAGCAGGGTCAGCAGGGTGTCCATGTCGTCCTGGTCGGCTTCGGCGTGGTTGGTGTAGCAGATGTCGCAACCCATGGGCACACCGAGCAATTTGCCGCAGAAGTGGTCTTCGAGGCCGGCGCGGATGATCTGTTTGCCGTTGTACAGGTATTCCGGGCCGATGAAGCCGACGACGGTGTTCACCAGAAACGGTTTGAAATGCCGCGCCACGGCGTAGGCGCGGGTTTCGCAGGTTTGCTGATCGACGCCGTGATGGGCGTTGGCTGACAGCGCGCTGCCCTGGCCGGTTTCGAAGTACATCAGGTTCTGGCCCAGCGTGCCGCGATTGAGGCTCAAACCTGCGTCGTAACCTTCCTGCAATATATTGAGGTTGATGCCGAAACTGGCGTTGGCCGCTTCGGTGCCGGCGATCGACTGGAACACCAGGTCCAGCGGGACGCCGCGATTGATCGCTTCGATCGACGTGGTGACATGGGTCAGCACGCACGCCTGGGTCGGGATTTCGTAGCGCTGGATGATCGCGTCGAGCATTTCCAGCATGGCGCAAATCGAGGCGATGCTGTCGGTGGCCGGGTTGATGCCGATCATGGCATCGCCGTTGCCGTGCAGCAGGCCGTCGAGAATGCTTGCGGCGATACCGGCCGGTTCGTCGGTGGGGTGGTTCGGTTGCAGGCGCGTGGACAGTCGCCCGCGCAGGCCGAGGGTGCCGCGGAATTTCGTGACCACACGGATTTTCTGCGCCACCAGCACCAGATCCTGCACGCGCATGATCTTCGACACGGCGGCAACCATTTCCGGGGTCAGGCCGGGGGCGAGGGCGCGCAGAACCTGCTCGTCGGCGGCATCGCTGAGCAGCCAATCGCGAAAGCCGCCGACGGTAAGGTGGCTGACGACCGAGAAGGCTTGTTTGTCGTGGGTGTCGATGATCAGGCGGGTGACTTCATCGGACTCATAGGGAATCAACACTTCTTGCAGGAAGTGGGATAGCGGAATGTCGGCCAAAGTCATCTGTGCCGCGACGCGCTCGCCGTCATTGAGGGCCGCGACACCGGCCAGAAAATCCCCGGAGCGCGCTGGGCTGGCCTTGGCCATCACATCCTTGAGGCTGTCGAAGCGATAGGTCTGGGCGCCGACGGAATGGGCATATACGGCCATGGGGGCGGAGTCCTCCTGTTCTCTAGCTAACACTGTCAATCCCTGTGGGAGCGAGCTTGCTCGCGATGACGGTTTCAAATCCAACGCATGTGTCGAATGAATATCCGCTATCGCGAGCAAGCTCGCTCCCACATGGAGCCTCTGTGCACTTTGATAAGGCAGGCACCGGCAAAAATCCCGGTGCCGGTGCATTCAGATACCTTCGAGCATAGCGTCTGCCGGTGCCTCGGAGCGTTGCTTGGCAGTCAACTGGAAGTACAGGTACCCGGCAACCATGAAGCCGAGGAAAACCAAGCCGATCAAGGTGTTGAACCAGGCCATCGCCACCAGGCACACCACCGCCAGGAACAGCGCGATCCCCGGCACGATCGGATAGCCCGGCGCGCGGAAGGTGCGCTCCAGGTTCGGTTCGGTCTTACGCAGCTTGAACAGGCTCAGCATACTGATGATGTACATCACGATGGCGCCGAATACCGACATGGTGATCATCGCCGCCGTCAGGCTCATGCCTTGCAGGTTGACCAGGCCGTCGCTGTAGATCGCCGCGATGCCGATCACACCGCCGGCCAGAATCGCCCGATGCGGCGTCTGGAAGCGCGAGAGTTTGGCCAGCCCCTTGGGCAGGTAACCGGCGCGAGCCAGGGCGAAGAACTGCCGGGAATAGCCAAGAATGATCCCGTGGAAACTTGCCACCAGACCGAACAGACCGATCCATACCAGCATGTGCATCCAGGTCGAATTATCGCCGACCACAGCTTTCATCGCCTGGGGCAGCGGATCGTTGATGTTCGACAGTTGACGCCAGTCGCCGACGCCGCCGGCCATCACCATCACGCCGATGGCCAGGAACACCAGGGTCAGAATGCCGCTGACATAGGCTCTGGGGATCGTGCGTTTCGGGTCCTTGGCTTCCTCGGCGGCCATGGCCGCGCCTTCGATGGCGAGGAAGAACCAGATCGCAAAGGGGATCGCCGCAAAAATCCCGGGAATCGAGCCCATCGTGAACTCGTTCGAACCCGACCAGCCATTGAGCACGAAGTTGCTGAAGCTGAAGCCTGGGGCGACCACGCCCATGAATACAAGCAACTCAGCGACTGCCAGCACGGTGACCACCAACTCGAAGGTGGCCGCGATGCTGACACCGAGGATGTTCAGGCCCATGAACACGAAATAGGCGCCAACGGCGGCGATCTTCGGGTCCAGTTCCGGGTATTGCACGTTGAGGTAGGCGCCGATGGCCATGGCGATGGCCGGTGGCGCAAAGACGAATTCGATCAGGGTGGCGATGCCGGCGATCAACCCGCCTTTCTCACCAAAGGCCCGGCGGCTGTAGGCAAACGGTCCGCCAGCGTGGGGAATCGCCGTCGTCAGTTCGGTAAAACTGAAGATGAAGCAGGTGTACATCGTCGCCACCATCAACGCGGTGACGAGAAAACCCAATGTGCCTGCCGTGCCCCAGCCGTAACTCCAGCCGAAGTACTCGCCGGAAATCACCAGGCCGACGGCAATGCCCCATAGATGCAGGGTGCCGAGTGTGGGTTTGAGCTGTGTGGAAGAAATAGTCATAAGTCCTCTCTAATTTTTATTGTTCGATCTTTTGGACTTTCGGGTGCGACGGGTTGGGTGCAATTCCTGAATGACGGGTACGCAAGGCCCGTGCCAGAGCGGCCAGCCTTTTGTGTTGTGTCATTTAAGTCGCTATCGCGAGCAAGCTCGCTCCCACAGGGTTCTGTGTCAGGTCTCAACAGCTGGATTCACCACAAAAACCTGTGGGAGCTGGCTTGCTCGCGAAGGCGGTAGAAAGGGCGACACAGAGTTACCTGTGTCGCCCCCGGTTTTAGAAGAAGCCCAGCGGATTGATGTCGTAGCTCACCAGCAGGTTTTTGGTCTGCTGATAGTGGTCGAGCATCATCTTGTGGGTTTCACGACCGACGCCGGACTTCTTGTACCCGCCGAACGCGGCGTGCGCCGGGTACAGGTGGTAGCAGTTGGTCCACACCCGACCGGCCTTGATGGCGCGGCCCATGCGGTAGGCGCGGTTGATGTCGCGGGTCCAGAGGCCGGCGCCCAGGCCGAACTCGGTGTCGTTGGCGATGGCCAGGGCTTCGGCTTCGTCCTTGAAGGTGGTGATGCTCACCACCGGACCGAAGATTTCTTCCTGGAACACGCGCATTTTGTTGGTGCCCTTGAGCAGCGTCGGCTGGATGTAATACCCGCTCGCCAGGTTGCCCTCGAGTTTTTCGACCTTGCCGCCGGTCAGCAGCTCGGCGCCTTCGCCCTTGGCGATTTCCAGGTACGAAAGGATTTTGTCGAATTGCTGTTCGGACGCCTGGGCGCCGACCATGGTGTCGGTGTCCAGCGGGTCGCCACGTTTGATTTGCAGAACCTTCTTCATCACCACTTGCATGAATTCGTCGTAGATCGACTCTTGCACCAGCGCCCGGGAAGGGCAGGTGCAAACTTCGCCCTGGTTGAAGAACGCCAACACCAAGCCTTCAGCGGCTTTCTCGATGAAGGACGGTTCGGCCTTCATGATGTCTTCGAAGAAGATGTTCGGCGACTTGCCACCCAGCTCCACGGTGGACGGAATGATGTTTTCGGCCGCGCATTTCATGATGTGCGAGCCGACCGGGGTCGAGCCGGTGAAGGCAATCTTGGCGATGCGTTTGCTGGTGGCCAGGGCTTCGCCGGCTTCTTTGCCGAAGCCTTGCACGATGTTCAGCACGCCCGGTGGCAGCAGGTCGCCGATCAGTTCGACCAGCACGGTGATGCCCAGCGGGGTTTGCTCGGCGGGTTTGAGCACCACGCAGTTGCCGGCAGCCAGCGCCGGGGCGAGTTTCCAGGCGGCCATCAGGATCGGGAAGTTCCACGGAATGATCTGCCCGACCACGCCCAGCGGTTCATGGATGTGATAGGCCACGGTGTTGCCGTCGATTTCGGCGGCGCTGCCTTCCTGGGCACGGATGCAACCGGCGAAGTAGCGGAAGTGGTCGGCGGCCAGAGGGATGTCGGCGTTGAGGGTTTCGCGAACGGCTTTGCCGTTGTCCCAGGATTCGGTGATCGCCAGCAGTTCGAGGTTCTGTTCGATGCGGTCGGCGATTTTCAGCAGCACCAGCGAGCGTGCCTGGGCGGACGTGGCGCCCCAGGCATCGGCCGCCGCGTGGGCAGCGTCCAGGGCCTTGTCGATGTCTTCGGCCGTGGAGCGGGGGAATTCGGCAATCGGTTGGCCATTCACTGGCGAGGTATTGGTGAAGTACTGACCTTTGACAGGCGCGACGAACTCGCCGCCGATGTAGTTACCGTATTTGGCTTTGAACGAAACGATAGCGCCTTCAGTACCGGGGTGAGCGTAACGCATGGTGGTCTCTCCTTGCTTTTGTGCTTATAGGGAGTCGCGCATGTGCGCTTGCTTTAAGCGTAGAGCAAGGGGCGGGCCAGTGCCTTGCATGTCAGGTAAATCAAGGCCTTGCGAGGTTTTTGTCGGACGGGCGGGTAGCGCCTGTGACGCTTTCGGTACAGCCTGGGTGACACTTTGTACCCTTTGTGGCACAGCTTGTGACCAACTGGTCTTGCAGGCATTGCAATGCGGGCCGGGCTGGAGGATGCTCGGCATCACCTCATGCACGGGTCGCCGAGCCCCGGGGAGAATAATAAGAAATGCACGACAACCATTTGAGTCGCCATGCCCAGCAAGTATTGACGGTGACCCAGGGCAAGACCCACCTGCACGGTCCGGGTAGCGATCCGTCCATCGCCCGTTCCTGGCTGCGCTGCCTTGAGGACTATCACCTCGATCCGGCCCTGAGCATCGCGCCGACGGTGCTGGAACATGGCCGTGTCCTGGAAAGCCGCGAGCGCTTGCAGCAAGTGCTGCACATCGCCGGCAATGAAATGACCAGCCTGCATCAACAGCTCTCCGGCGCCGGCCATGCAGTGCTGCTGACCGACGCCCGCGGTGTGATCCTCAACTGCGTCACCGCGCCCGCCGAACGACAGATCTTCGAGCGCGCCGGCCTTTGGCTCGGGGCCGACTGGAGCGAGGCCTGCGAAGGCACTAACGGTATCGGCACCTGTCTGGTGGAGCGTCAGTCGCTGACCATCCATCAGGACGAACACTTTCGCGGCCGCCACACCGGCCTGACCTGCTCGGCGAGCCCGGTCTTCGATCCCCATGGCGAATTGCTGGCGGTGCTCGACGTGTCGTCGGCGCGGCGCGATGTGTCGCGGCAAAGCCAGTTCCACACCATGGCACTGGTCAACCTGTCGGCGAAGATGATCGAGAGCTGCTACTTCCTGCGCTGCTTCGACAACCAATGGTTGTTGCGTTTTCACTTGCAAGCCGAGTCCGTCGGTTTGTTCAGCGAAGGGCTGCTGGCGTTCGACGGGGAAGGGCGCATTTGCGCGGTCAACCAGAGTGCGCTGAACCTGCTGGGACATATTCGCGGCGGCTTGTTGGGTAAGCCGGTGGAGGCGTTTTTCGATTGCTCGCTCGATGAGTTGCTCGGTCGCGCGAGCACCAATGCCGCCGCCAGTTGGCCGTTGCGCACCCGTGATGGTCGCAAGCTGTTTGCGGTATTGCGCGGTGAGGCACGGCGGCCGCTGCCAACTCCGTTGGTGCCAGCGGCCAAGGTCGCACAAGCACCACGCCTGTCGGGCATTTGCCTGGATGACGCGACGTTGCAGGCGGACTTCCGCAAAGCCTTGCGCGTCTACGAGCGCGACGTACCGCTGCTGATCAACGGCGAAACCGGGTCCGGCAAGGAGGCCTTTGCCAAAGCGGTGCACCACGCCAGCCAGCGGGCGGAAAAAGCCTTCGTTGCCCTCAATTGCGCAGCCATTCCCGAAAGCCTGATCGAGAGCGAGCTGTTCGGATATCGCGGTGGCAGCTTTACCGGTGCACGCAAGGAGGGTATGCGCGGCAAGTTGCAACAGGCCGATGGCGGGACCTTGTTCCTCGATGAAATCGGTGACATGCCACTCGCCTTGCAGACGCGCTTGCTGAGGGTGCTCGAAGACCGACAAGTGGTACCGATCGGCGGCGAGCCGGAATCGGTGAATGTGCGGATCATCAGTGCTACTCACCGTAAGTTGCTGGATCGTGTGCAGGACGGCAGCTTCCGTGAGGATTTGTATTACCGGCTCAACGGGCTGGAAGTCGCGTTGCCAGCCTTGCGTGATCGTAGCGACAAATCCCGGTTGCTCGACTTTTTGCTGGCCGAGGAGGCGGGCGGAGAAACCGTATTGATCGACGGGCCGGCGCGGGAGGCCTTATTGGGGTTCGCCTGGCCGGGTAACGTGCGGCAGTTGCGAAATGTGCTGCGTATGTTGGCAGCACTGTGTGAGGACGGGCGGATCGGCCTGGAGGATTTGCCTGCGATGATTCGCCAGGCGCGGCCGGTAGTGTCGACGATTGAAGAAGCTTCGGAGCATCCGCTGGAAGATGCCGAGCGGCTGGCGCTACTCACGGCGCTGGAGCAGACGCGCTGGCATATGACGCACACAGCGGAGCAGTTGGGGGTCAGTCGCAATACCCTCTATCGGAAGCTGCGCAAGCACGGTATCGCCCGGTAATCCGTGTCGCGGCCACTCGCGAGCAAGCCCGCTCCCACAGGGTACACGCGGTCCCTGTGGGTGAGGGCTTGCTCGCGAAGGCGCCCTCAACTCTGAAACATCAGGTGCGATTTTCCCCTCCCTAAGCTAACCTGCGACCAAGTTTTACGAGGTCGACTATGCACATTCATATTCTTGGTATCTGCGGCACTTTCATGGGGTCAATGGCGGTTCTGGCCAAAGAGCTGGGCCATCACGTGACGGGCTCCGATGCCAACGTCTATCCGCCGATGAGCACTCAGCTGGAAGCCCAGGGCATTGAGTTGACCCAAGGCTACGACCCGGCGCAACTCGATCCGGCCCCTGATCTGGTGGTGATCGGCAATGCCATGTCCCGGGGCAACCCGGCTGTGGAGTACGTGCTGAACAAAGGCCTGCCCTACGTCTCCGGCCCACAATGGCTGGCCGATCACGTGCTGCAAGGTCGCTGGGTACTGGCGGTTGCCGGTACGCACGGCAAGACCACCACCAGCAGCATGTTGGCCTGGGTGCTGGAACACGCGGGCATGAGTCCGGGCTTCCTGATCGGTGGCGTGCCGCAGAATTTCTCGGTGTCGGCGCGCCTGGGTGGCACGCCGTTCTTCGTCATCGAAGCCGACGAATACGACAGCGCCTTTTTCGACAAGCGCTCCAAGTTCGTGCACTACCGCCCGCGCACGGCAATCCTGAACAATCTCGAATTCGATCACGCGGACATCTTCCCGGACCTGCCGGCCATCGAGCGGCAGTTCCATCACTTGGTGCGGACCATTCCGAGCGAAGGCCTGGTGATTCATCCGACCACCGAGCCGGCGCTGCAGCGTGTCATCGAGATGGGCTGCTGGACTCCGGTGCAGACCACGGGTGCCGGCGGCCAGTGGCAGGTCAAGTTGCTCAGCGAAGACGGCTCGGCCTTTGAAGTGATGTTTGAAGGTGTTTCCCAAGGCGTGGTCGAGTGGGACATGACCGGTCAGCACAACGTCGCCAACGCACTGGCTACCCTGGCCGCGGCGCGCCACGTCGGCGTCGTGCCGTCCATGGGCATCGCCGCGTTGAGCGCCTTCAAAAGCGTGAAGCGCCGGATGGAAAAAGTCGCGGAAGTGGGTGGCGTCACCATTTATGACGACTTCGCTCACCACCCGACCGCCATTGCCACCACACTGGATGGCCTGCGCAAACGCATCGGCGATGCGCCGTTGATCGCGATCATCGAGCCGCGATCCAACTCCATGAAGCTTGGCGCGCACCGCGACGGATTGCCGGAAAGCGTGGTCGATGCCGATCAGGTGATCTGGTACGCCCCGGCCAACCTCGGTTGGGACCTGGCGGCCACGGCGGCGCTGTGCACCGTGCCGTCGATTGTCAGCGACTCCCTGGAAGGCATCATCGAACGCGTGAAGAGTCAGGCGCAACCAGGCACTCACGTGGTGATCATGAGCAACGGCGGCTTCGGTGGCCTGCACGGCAAACTCGCCGAGGCGCTAAAATGAACAACGGCCCGGACCGCATCACCCTGGCGATGACCGGCGCTTCCGGTGCTCAGTACGGTTTACGCCTGCTCGACTGCCTGGTGCGGGAAGATCGTGAAGTGCACTTCCTGATTTCCAAGGCAGCGCAATTGGTGATGGCCACCGAAACCGACGTCACGCTGCCGGCCAAGCCGCAGATGATGCAGGCGTTCCTCACCGAATACACGGGGGCTGCCGCCGGGCAGATTCGCGTGTATGGCAAGGAAGACTGGATGTCGCCGGTGGCTTCGGGCTCCGGTTCGCCGGCGGCGATGGTGGTGGTGCCGTGTTCCACCGGCACTCTGTCGGCTATTGCCACCGGTGCCTGCAACAACCTGATCGAGCGTGCCGCCGACGTGACGCTCAAAGAACGTCGGCAGCTGATCCTGGTACCCCGTGAAGCACCGTATTCGAGCATCCATCTGGAGAACATGCTCAAGTTGTCGAACATGGGCGTGACGATTCTGCCGGCATCGCCGGGCTTCTATCATCAACCGCAAACCATCGATGACCTGATCGACTTTGTCGTGGCGCGGATCCTTAACGTGCTCAATATTCCTCAGGACATGTTGCCGCGCTGGGGCGAGCATCATCTGACCAGCGATGAATAAGCTACTGGTGATGTTGCTGGCGCTGCAATTGGCCGGGTGCGCCACGGCGCGCACCCTCGATGCGGCCAAGCCGGGGGCGCCGGTGGTGTACGCCGGGACTCGCCTGGATTTGTACGCAATGAACGGTGGGTGCTGTGCGATGGACCGATTCGGCGCCGAAGCACCGACCTATCCGGGTGTTGATCTGCCGGCCAGTGCGTTGCTCGACACGCTGCTGTTGCCACTGTCGTTGCTGACGGTGATAGGGGTGAGTTTTCAGGCGACGGGTGGGTTGTAGGTATAGCGCTTTTGTGGCGAGGGGGCTTGCCCCCCGTTGGGCTGCGAAGCAGCCCCAAAACCGGTCATCTCAATTTTTCTGATACATCGCGAGTTCCATATTTACGACTGCTACGCAGCCGAACGGGGCGGTGCAGCGTTCCGACAAGCCCCCTCGCCACAGGTTCGCGGTTTACTTGCCCAGCTTCCTTAGCTCATCCGACTCGACAATCCTGATCCCGTCCTGCTCTTCCAGCGCCAGGCGCCACATCGCGCGAGCCAGTTGGCAGGCTTCGATACCATGGTATTTGCCAGGAATCAGCCGAGATAACGGGCCGGCGACTTTCTCGCCCAGTCGCGGCTCGGTGCGATCACCCAGCAACAGCGAAGGGCGGCAGATGGTCAGCTGCGGCCAGTCCTGCGCACGCAGTGCGTACTCCATCTCGCCTTTGACCCGGTTGTAGAGAATCGAGGATCTGCGATCGGCTCCCAGAGCACTGATCACGATCAGGTGCCGTGCGCCCATCTCCCGTGCGCGTTTGGCAAAGGCCACGACCATGTCCAGGTCCACCGCGCGGAACGCCTGTTCCGAGCCTGCCTGTTTGATGGTGGTGCCCAGGCAACAGTAGGCGATGTCGACACGGCCGTTCAACTGCGGCAGAAACTCCGCCGGGTCGCCGACGGGGTTTTCAAGGTGCGGGTGCTCGGCCAATGGCCTGCGTGAGGGGGCCAATACCCGTGTAATCGTCGGCTCGTTAAGCAGGCGATCAAGCAGATGTTCACCGGTCAGGCCGGTGGCTCCGGCAAGCAATACGTGCTGAGGCGTCAAGTACATAGTGTTTCTCCCTTGATACTATTCAGCTTAGTTGCTGTTTGCATCCTTGCTTTCGATGGACGCACTTTGCAGCGCTTTTCGTGCCTGCTGTTTGCGCAGGAGTTGCCAATGCGAGAGGACGGTTTTCGGTGCCCAGATCTGTGGTTCGGACGCTTCGAAACCGTCCGCCAGCTCACGTTCGGCGACAGTGGCCTTGGCCAGTTTGAAGGCTTGTTCCAGGTCATCGGTCTGGTTCAGGGCCTGGGCGAACAGGGCATCTCCGAAAAAAGTGAAGTTGGCTTCCTCCGAGCAACCGAAGGACACTCGGTCGGCCCGCGAGGCCGTCATGATCAGGGTCCGCTCATCCTTGAGGGCGGGAATGAAACCGCCGGAGTAGCAGGACGAAATCACGATGATCTTGTCGCGGTTTTTCAGGGGGGCGAGAACAGCGGCCAATTCGTCGGCTGGCAGATCGGCCAATTCCATGCGTGGCTGGTCAAGCACCAGTTCGTGTTCGCTGGTGCCGTGGCTGGTCAGGTAGATGAAAATCAGGTCTTCCGGACCGCTGCGTTCGGCCAGCGTCAGGGCAGCCCGGCGCAGGTTTTCCCGGGTAGCCATCGGGCGGTCGGCGAGGTGGTCACGATGGTTCACCAGGCGGATCTGGCCAAGGGTGCGAAAACGAGTGGTGAGCATGTTGGCGACGTAGTCGGATTCGCGCAGAAACACGCTTTGCTTGCCATCACCCCCCAGGGTCAACGAATACAGCTCCACCGCCGGCGTCGAGTGTGGAACGTTGGCCAGCGCTGCGTCGAGCAGGCGGCCCTGGGCCAGCAGGCCGAGTTCCAGGGTGTCGGGCAATAATTTGCCTTCGGTGTCGCGTACGCGCTGGCCGTTGATCCAGGTGCCGCTGAGCACGGTGCCATCGGTCAACACCAATGTGCCGCGCCCTTGGTAACTGTCGTTGTCGAACTGACCGGTGTAAAAGCTGCCGTCGGACAGGTTCAGGCGGCCTTGGCCGGAAAAACGCCAGTCATTGAACTGGCCGATGTAGTGGCTGCCGTCAGTGCCGATCAACTCGCCCTTGCCGTTCAGCGAGCCTTCCTTGAACTGTCCCAGCCAGACATCGCCGTCGGCGTTTTCGTAGCGGCCCTTGCCGTGCAGTTGATTGTTCTTGAAGCCGCCGACATAGATGTCGCCGTCGGCGCTGTTGAAAGTCCCGTTGCCTTCCAGCTGGCCGTCGACGAAGTGCCCGGTGAACTGATTGCCGTTGCCATCGCCGCGCTGGCCTTCGCCATTGGGTTTGCCGTGGGCGAACTGGCCCTGATAGGCGCTGCCGTCTTCGAGTTCGAGGCGACCCAGGCCGGCGTATTGATCGGCCTTGAACTCTCCGCGATAGCTCATGCCGTTTTCTTTGAGGGTGCCTTCGCCGTTGCGCCGGCCGGCCTTGAAGCCGCCGCTGTAGCTGCTGGCGTTGGTGGTCAATGCCCCCTGGCCGTCGAACAGTCCCTGATTGAACTGACCGCGATAGACTTCGCCATTGCTGCCATGCCATTCGCCCTGGCCCTGCCACTGGCCCTTGTCGAATTCGCCGGCGTACCAGCTGCCGTTCGGGTAGTCGATACGCCCCTTGCCTTGCAGCAAGCCATTGACCAGGTCACCGCGATAACGTCCGCCGTCCGGCAGGCGGGCGTCAGGAGGAAATGGCGATTCGCCGTCGCCGCAAGCGGTGAGCATCAAGGTCAAGGCAAGGAGTGCAAGTGGGCGCATAGCGGATTCCGGGCAATTAGGCGAGGGAGTATGCCGCAGCTATGTGTCCTTAATATAGGGTGAGGTTCCGCGTGAGGGCGCGAAACAGCATGAGCTGCTTCGCATCCGGCAAGGTTTATACGAAGCACAGAGACAGGGGTTCGGCGATGTACGCCGGTTTGTCCGAACCTTCGATTTCCAGGGTGGTGGTGGCCTTGAGCAGCCATTGGCCGGGTTTCTTCTCGATGACTTCGGTCAGGTCGACTTTCAGGCGCACTTTCGAATTGACCTTGACCGGCTGGATGAAGCGCACGCTGTCGAGTCCGTAGTTGACCACCATCTTCAAGCCTTCGGGCATGACGAGGATGTCTTCCATCAGTTTCGGGATCAGCGACAACGACAGGAAGCCGTGAGCGATGGTGCTGCCAAATGGCGTTTGCGCGGCCTTGACCGGGTCGACGTGGATGAACTGAAAATCCCCTGTGGCTTCGGCGAACAGGTTGATGCGGTCCTGATCGATAGTGAGCCATTCGGAACGTCCAAGTTCCTTGCCGACATAATCTTTGAGCTCCGCAACTGGAACATAGGGCATTGAGACTCTCCTTGGGTTCATCGGTTTTATAGTTTTGGCTTGCGGGGATCTGACCTCCCGGCTTACTACTTTAGATCAACATGGCCAAACGCAGCGGTCAACTGACAATGCTTTTGGCGAATGCCGGTCTATAGCGCGAGCATGCTTATAATGCCCGGCCAATGCGGGTGATGGATTTTGCGGGAGAACTTTGATGTTGTTACGGGGCCTGACGTGGCTGGTGCTGTTCCAATTGCTCGGCACTGCGCTCAATCATTTGTTCTTGCCGGTGCTGCCGGGGCCGATTGTGGGGTTGCTGCTGTTGCTGGTGTACCTCATCTGTCGCGGGCAGGTTGGCGAGCCGCTGAACCTGGCGGCCAGTAGCCTATTGCGTTACCTGCCGCTGTTGCTGGTGCCGCCGGCTGTGGGCGTGATGGTCTACGCCGCTGACATCGCGGCGGATTTCTGGGCCATTGTCGGTGCGCTGGTATTGTCGCTGCTGCTTTCCATGGCCTTCGCCGGGGTGCTGATGCATCGTATGGTCAAGGGGCACGCTCACTCCGAGGACAGCCAATGATCTTCGACTGGCACGGCGCCTGGACGTCGGTGATTCATCATCCCCTGTTTGGTATCGGCATTACTCTTGGCGCCTATCAACTCGTCCTGGCGGCATTCGAGAAAACCCGCTGGATCTTTTTGCAGCCGGTGTTGGTCTCCATGTTGTTGGTGATCGGCGTGCTGGTGGGCTGCGGCCTGACCTATGCCGAGTACCGCAAGAGCACCGAGATTCTCAGCATCCTGCTCGGCCCGGCCACTGTCGCACTGGCGGTGCCGCTTTATCTCAACCTGCGACGGATTCGGCAGTTGTTCTGGCCGATATTTACTACGCTGGTGATAGGTGGGGTGGTGGCCACGGGGATGGGCGTGTTGCTGGGCTGGTCGTTCGGTGCCGAGCACATGATCCTGATGACCATGGCGCCGAAATCGGTGACTTCGCCTATCGCTATGTTGGTGGCCGAGCAGATCGGTGGTGTCGCGGCGCTGGCAGCGGTGTTCGTCTTGATTACGGGTGTGATCGGCGCGATTTTCGGCCCGGCGTTGTTGACCCGGCTGGGTGTGCATAGCCCGGAAGCCAGGGGTATGGCACTGGGCATGACGGCCCACGCGGTCGGCACGGCAGTGGCGATGCAGGAAAGTGAAGAGTGCGGCGCCTTCGCGGCGCTGGCGATGAGCCTGATGGGTGTGGCCACGGCGGTGCTCCTGCCGTTGGCGGTGTCGATGGTGGTGTAAGGAAATGTCTATGAGTCTGCCGCTTTTTCCGCTCAATACAGTGCTGTTTCCAGGCTGCATCCTCGACTTGCAGATCTTCGAGGCGCGCTATCTGGACATGATCGGCCGCTGCATGAAGCAGGGCGGCGGTTTCGGCGTGGTGTGCATCCTCGATGGCGAAGAAGTCGGGATCGCCCCGGCCGGCTATGCACTGGTGGGCTGCGAAGCGCTGATCACCGATTTCAAACAACAGGACAACGGCCTGCTGGGGATTCGGGTTCAGGGCGGACGGCGTTTCCATGTATTACGAACGGAAGTCCAGCGCGATCAGTTGATCGTCGCCGAGGTCGAGTGGTTGGAAGACGAACCCGAGCAACCCTTGCAGGACGAAGATGCCGACCTGGTTGCGTTGCTCAAGGCCTTGGCTGAGCACCCGATGGTCGAAGCGTTGAACATGGGCACTGAGGCGACCGGGCAACAATCACTGGCCAATCAATTGGCGTACCTGTTGCCTTTCGCGGAACTGGACAAGATCGACCTGCTGCAACTTGATGATCCGCAGCAACGACTGGATGCGATTCAGGCGTTGCTGGATGAGTTGCAGGGGGAGTTGTTTGCCTGAGTGATTTTGGCGAACTTCCGATGGCTTGGCTGTATGTTGTTTTTAATGGCATTGTTTTTGAGGTTTATTTTAGGTTCAGCCGGCTGAGTCTGTATTTATTTCTAATAACTAAAGGTGATGGTTTGTATTGAGTGTTCACGCGGTGGTGATTATATTTGCTGCGTCTGCATGAGGCGGGCGTTACATATATAAGGAGCTGTTATTGTGAAGAGTTTTACTGGTGCCGAGCGTGCTTTGTGGGAGTTGTGCTTTTCTCGAATTATGGTCAACTATGTTTCTGCGCAATCACCGCAGGGCGAAGTTCAGTTTGCCGCGGACTCTGCAGCCAATGCGGCCAATGCGTTGATCCTGGTGCGTCGTTCGGGCCTGAATGGTGATCGTGATAATTATGAGCAGCGGCTTTGGGATAGTTATGTAGGGGACGCTATGATCAAGTTTTCGACTGAGGTTCGTTGGAAACTTGAAGACTATGTTGTCATTGCCGGCCGCGTTGCCAAAAATGCCGATTCAGCCGTTGCGAAGTATCGCGGCACGGAAGGTTCGGAACTGCCAAGCTTTCCATTCGGAAGCTAAGTCGTAATATGGTTGTTTGGTAGTTGATGGTAAAGCGATTCCTTGAATGACGTTTTGTGGGCTGATGTTCCATTTGCGCCAAGGGATGAACGCAGGCTTCAAGAACTCCATAACACCCTGTGGGAGCGAGCTTGCCCGCGAAGAGGCTCTTTCAGTCGATACGGATATCGCCTGACTCTCCGCCTTCGCGGGCAGGCCCGCCCCACAGGATTCGATTTACTTCAGGTCCGACTCAGTCAGCTCAACACAAAGTAATCGCGATCTTCGAGCGGGCTAGTTCGACCTGCTGCAATTCGATGATCCGCAGCAGCGACTGAGTGCGATTCAGGCGTTACTGGATGAGTGCAGGGGGAGTTGTTTACCTGAGCAGCATTTGGCAAACATTGCACTCGATTGCCAGCATTGCTGGGTACCGGTGTTTTGATTAGTTTGGGGTTGTCCGCATAAAGCGGGTCACTTCAAAATATCAAAAGGATTTCAATGATGACTATTTTCACCAATGAGTGGGCGGCATGGGAAGCGGCCGCTGTAGGTTACCTGCTCAAACATGCAAGTTTTGGTCAGCCCTTCGAGGATACTGCAATTGCAGCAAGCCGGCTCGCTGATGCACTGATTCTGGAAATGCGTAAACGTCAACGTGCCTGATTGCAATTAGCGGAACGCATTCAGAAAGAACCCCGTCATATTGGTCGGGGTTCTTTTTTTATGAGAGACCGAGATAAAACTGCACTCTTTTTAGTAGGCATACCGCAACATCGTATGGGGCAAGTGCCGCAATACGAAGAAGCCGAACAGGGCCACTAACGCCGGTAGCAGCAGCCACCAGACCTTGGGCGGCATTGCGTTCAGTGGTGCCTGACGTTGATTCAGCCAGAGGCTGGCTGCGCAGACACAGGCCGCCAGCATTGCACCCGCCAATACATCCGTCGGCCAATGCGCGCCGAGGTAAACCCTGGAGAGGGCAATCGCCAAGGCTGGAATGCAACCCAGTAGTAACCAGGTCAATCGCATCCGTGGCGGTTGTCCACGCCCGGCAAGTACGGCGAGGGTTAGAAACAGCGCGAAAGAACCCGAGGCGTGACCGCTTGGCATGCTGTAACTGGTCAGTGGATCGCTCAGGACTTCCGGACGTACGCGAGCGAAGAAGTGTTTGGTCGCGGTGTTGGCCAGTGCCGTGCAGAGCAGGGTGCTGCAGGCGAAGATCGCTTGCGGCCATTGCCTGGCGATTACCAGTAGCGCTACGAGCAAAGCACTGAACACCAGCATGTTGCGGAATTCGCCGATCAGTGTGAAGACTACGGCTACTTCATCGAGCATCGGATTGCGATGCTCTTGCACCAGTGTCATCACGCCCTGATCGAGCGCGCTCAGATGCGAATAGCCGATAAACAACCCTGCCAGAATCAGAAAACTCATGCCGGTGATGAACATCGTGGCATTGCGATGCCGGCGCAGGCTACTGGTTGCGCTCAAGCCGACCATCACAGCAATGCTGCCGACAACAACTCCGGCCTGGAGCCAGAAGCCTTCGGGCAATGGCAAGCGGATTGCCGCGCCCGTGGCCCAGCCAGGCATCAGATAAGCCAACGACCAACCCGCGCCAGCCAACAGGCTGACAGCGAAGAAGCGCGGGAAAGGCATGTCGCACATTCCGGCCACCATCGGCAGCATTGGCCGCAAGGGGCCGATAAAGCGTCCAACCAGCAGGCTGGCGATGCCGTAGCGCTGGAAGTATGACTCGGCTCCGGCGATCCATTCCGGATGATGGCGCAAGCCCGGCAGGCGCCGGATGTTCTGATGGAAGTGCCGTCCCAGAAAATACGAAATGACGTCACCCAGCACCCCGGCGACGAAACCCAGCAAGAGCGTCTCACTGAGCGTCAGTGCGCCACTGCCTGCCAGTACCGCCACGGCGAACAGCAGCACCGTGCCGGGAACGATCAGCCCGGCAATCGCCAGGCATTCCACAAAGGCCACGATGAATACCGCTGCCGCCAGCCATTGCGGGTTGGCCGCCAACCATCCGGTCACGCTATCGAGCCATGGGCCCATAAAAACCACTCCATCAAATGTTCAATTTTCTACTTGTAGGCGCGAGCCTGCTCGCGATAGCGCACTTTGAGTCAACGGTGATGTTGATTGTGCTGACCTCATCGCGAGCAGGCTCGCTCCTACAGAAGATTCCTTCAGTTTCAAAATCCGGATCGGTCTCAGGACAGTACAAAATAATCGCGACCTTCGACCTGTCCCCGTCGTAGCGGGTTGCGCGTGCAATAAGCCGCGTAGGCCGCATCGACGAAGCGGTACATCAGGTGTTCATCGCGCCCGTGGGGAATGCCCAGGCGCGTGGTCTGGATGATGTGGGCAGGCGTCTGCCCGACGTGTTCTACCAGCAGCACTTCATGGTCGAAGCGTTTGGCGTCCCATGCTGGCACTTTCAGGCCCAACGACTTGCAGAGCAGGGTTTGCCCGGCACAGAGTTTTTGTGACGGGCGAGGGTGGCCCTGGGAATCGGGATTGTTCAGTAGCATCTGCGCCAGGCTGGCCGGCCCGCTCAATTGATCGACCCACGGGTAGGCGGATTTGATCAGTACCGCGTTTCCCGGCCCTTGAGCACTGAAGTTCAGTGAGTCGCCGCCCCGAGCGTAATACATATAGATGTGGCCGCCATCCAGAAACAAAGCCTTACGCTTTTCTGTGTAGCCGAGGGATGCGTGGCTGCCCTTTTCCGCGCAGTAGTAGGCCTCGGTCTCGATAATTCGGGCGCTGAGCCACAGGTCGCCCACTCGATGGCGAATGACTTTGCCCAGTAAATCCCGGGCCAGAATTTGCGCGTCACGGTCGAAAAACGCGTCCGGGAGACCCGTGGGCAGGCTCGCGGCGGACGCTCGAACAGTCAGATTGGACATGATGACCGGCATTTGTCAGGGCTGAATGAGTCGTGATGATAACAATTTGCAGCTTAATCCCGGCTGAACATCGGCAATTTGCCCTCCATTTCGACCATCCGCCCGTCACCGCTGTTAGTCGGTGGGCGCGACAGCTATAATCTGTCGCTTTACTCTTTACCAAGACCTAATCAAAGACCACGCCAGACCATGACTGAGTCCGTTCTTGACTACATGACCCGCCTGGGTCGCGCTGCCCGCGAAGCTTCCCGCGTGATCGGCCGTGCCAGTACCGCGCAGAAAAACCGCGCTCTGCAGGCCGCCGCCAACGCGCTGGACGCTGCCCGCGCCGAGCTGACGGCGGCCAATGAACAGGATTTGGCTGCCGGTCGCGCCAATGGTCTTGAGCCGGCCCTGCTTGAGCGCCTGGCACTGACCCCGGCGCGTATCGACGGCATGATCGTCGGCCTGCGTCAGGTGGCAGCCCTGCCGGACCCGGTCGGCGCTATCCGTGACATGAGCTTCCGTCCGTCCGGTATTCAGGTCGGCAAGATGCGCGTGCCACTGGGCGTGATCGGAATCATCTACGAGTCGCGACCGAACGTGACCATCGATGCGGCCAGTCTGTGCCTGAAGTCCGGTAACGCGACCATCTTGCGTGGCGGTTCCGAGGCCATTCATTCCAATCGCGCCATCGCCGCCTGCATTCAGCGCGGCCTGGCCGAGGCCGATCTGCCGGCCGCGGTGGTGCAAGTGGTCGAAACCACCGATCGCGCTGCCGTCGGCGCGCTGATCACCATGCCTGAATACGTTGATGTCATCGTGCCGCGCGGCGGTCGTGGCCTGATCGAGCGCGTCAGCCGTGATGCCCGTGTCCCGGTGATCAAGCACCTGGACGGCATCTGCCACGTTTACGTGAGTGAACACGCCGATCTGGCCAAGGCACAGCGCATCGCGTTCAATGCCAAGACTTACCGTTATGGCATCTGCGGTGCCATGGAAACGCTGCTGGTGGACCACACCGTTGCCAAGGATTTCCTGCCGGCGATGGCGGCACAGTTCCGCGAAAAAGGCGTCGAACTGCGCGGCTGCGAGCGTACTCGAGCAATCATCGATGCCGTGGCCGCTACCGAAGAAGACTGGAGCACCGAGTACCTGGCGGCAATTTTGTCGATCCGCGTGGTCGACGGACTGGGACAGGCCATCGAGCACATCAATCATTACGGCTCCCATCACACCGATTCGATTGTCAGCGAACATCAGGGCGACACCCGGCGTTTCGTGGCTGAAGTCGACTCCTCGTCGGTGATGATCAATACCCCGACATGCTTCGCCGATGGCTTCGAATACG
This sequence comes from Pseudomonas sp. GW822-FHT01E03, assembly GCF_058802985.1. Classification (NCBI taxonomy): domain Bacteria; kingdom Pseudomonadati; phylum Pseudomonadota; class Gammaproteobacteria; order Pseudomonadales; family Pseudomonadaceae; genus Pseudomonas; species Pseudomonas sp. GW822-FHT01E03. The sequence goes on along the minus strand of NZ_JBXAOQ010000011.1, from coordinate 145,083 downwards.
GATTGGGTGCCGAGATCGGCATTTCTACTGATAAGCTGCACGCCCGCGGCCCGGTGGGCCTCGAGGGACTGACCTGCGAGAAGTACATCGTGGTCGGCGACGGGCAGTTGCGCGGACAGGAGCCGGTCTGACTTGGGCGACTTCGACCCGTCAGCCCCGGTCACCGTCAGCGAGCCAGCCCCTCGCCGCATTGGTGTGCTGGGCGGAACGTTCGACCCGGTGCACATCGGCCATTTGCGCGGTGCGCTGGAAGTCGCCGAAACACTTGCGCTCGATGAGTTGCGCCTGACACCCAGTGCCAGGCCGCCCCATCGGGACAAGCCGCAGGTGTCGGCAAAAGACCGTCTGGCGATGGTCGAGTGCGCGGTGGCCGGTGTGGCGCCGTTGGTGGTGGACGCCCGCGAATTGCAGCGGGACAAACCGTCCTACACCATTGATACCCTGGAACTGATGCGTGCCGAACTGGCCGTATCCGACCAGGTTTTTCTGCTTTTGGGCTGGGACGCTTTTTGCGGCCTGCCCACTTGGCACCGCTGGGAAGAGTTGCTCCAGCATTGCCATATCCTGGTGTTGCAACGCCCGGATGCCGACAGCGAACCGCCGGATGCCTTGCGCAATCTGCTGGCAGCGCGCTCGGTGAGCGACCCGCTGGCCCTCAAAGGGCCGAGCGGACAGATTGCATTCGTCTGGCAGACACCGCTCGCGGTATCCGCCACCCAGATCCGTCAACTGCTGGCCAGCGGTAAGTCGGTACGTTTCCTGGTGCCCGACGCGGTCCTGGCCTACATCGATGCGCACGGACTCTACCGTGCGTCGAACTGAATGGGAGTGCCTCAAGGCACGTGGCAACAACGTGTATTGAAGCGCCCGAACAAACGAGCAAAACGAGTTTTATATGACGAGCAACAACGAAAGCAAAGTAAAACGCAAAGGCACATTCAAGAGTGCCCCGCTGCCGGAAAAGGTCCTCGCCGCCGAGCCGCCTAAAGGTGACGAGCTGGTCAAGATCGCCGTAGCCGCCCTTGAAGACGTCAAGGCCCAGGACGTGCTGGTGATTGATGTTCGCGACAAGCAGAGCATCACTGACTACATGATCATCGCCACCGGTACCTCCAACCGCCAGATCGGCGCGATGCTGGACAAGGTTCGCGAGGCCGTCAAAGCCCTGGGTATCAAGCCGCTGGGTGAAGAAGGCAAGGGCGACAGCGACTGGGTGCTGTTGGACATGGACGACGTGATCGTTCACATGATGACCTCCAACGCCCGTCAGTTCTACGACCTGGAGCGCCTGTGGAAAGGTGCCGAGCAGAGCCGTGCGGCCGATGGCAAGCACCACAGCCCTGAAGTTGGTCACGAGCACTTCAACAAGCTCAACAAAGACCAGGAATAAGGGACCGCTGTGCGACTGCGACTGATCGCCGTCGGTTCACGCATGCCCAAGTGGGTGGAAGAAGGCTGGCATGAATATGCCAAGCGTCTTCCGTCCGAGCTGGCGCTGGAACTGGTGGAAATTCCGCTCAATACCCGTGGCAAGAACGCCGACGTGGCCCGTTTCATCCGTCAGGAAGGCGAAGCCATGCTGGCCAAGGTCGGGCCGAACGAGCGGATTGTCACTCTCGAAGTCCATGGCAAGCCCTGGAGTACCGAGCAACTGGCGGTCGAGCTCGATCGCTGGCGGCTGGACTCGCGCACTGTCAACTTCATGGTCGGTGGCCCCGAAGGGCTGGCGCCGGAAGTCTGTGCCCGGGCTGACCAGCGCTGGTCGTTGTCGCCGCTGACCTTGCCGCACCCGCTGGTGCGGATCCTGATCGGCGAACAGATGTACCGTGCCTGGACCGTGCTGTCCGGTCACCCTTACCACAAGTAGTTCTGCCCTCATGTCCCAGCCGATCCGCATCAAGGACCACGAAAAAGACGCCCGTCTGGTGCGTGGCCGCGTCGTGTTCGGGGCCATTGCAGTGGTGGCGCTGATTGCGGTGCTGATCGCGCGTCTGTATTTCCTGCAGGTGATCCAGTACGAGTACCACTCGACCCTGTCGGAAAACAACCGCGTCCACGTGCAGCCGATTCCACCGACTCGCGGGCTGATTTTCGACCGCAACGGCGTGGTGATTGCTGATAACCGGCCGAGTTTCAGCCTGAGCATGACCCGCGAGCGTTCCGGCGACTGGCAGCAGGTGCTCGACGTGATCGTCGAAGTGCTGGAACTGACGCCCGAGGACCGGGTGATCTTCGAGAAACGCATGCGTCAGGGGCGCCGGCCGTTCGAGCCGGTGCCGATCCTGTTTGAGCTGAGCGAAGAGCAGATCGCCCGGATCGCCGTTAACCAGTTCCGCCTGCCGGGCGTGGAAGTGGTCGCGCAGTTGGTTCGTCACTATCCCCAGGGGGCGCACTTTGCTCACTCGGTGGGCTACATGGGGCGGATCAACGAGAAAGAGCTCAAGTCGCTGGACCCGGTCAATTACAGCGGCACCCACCACATCGGCAAAACCGGCATCGAGCGTTTCTACGAGCCTGAATTGCACGGCCAGGTGGGTTACGAGGAAGTCGAGACCAACGCCAGGGGCCGCGTACTGCGCGTGCTCAAGCGTACCGATCCGATTCCCGGCAAGGACATCGTCCTGAGCCTGGACATCAAATTGCAGGAAGCCGCCGAAGCTGCGCTCGGTGGTCGTCGTGGCGCGGTGGTAGCGCTGGACCCGAAAACCGGCGAAGTGCTGGCGATGGTCAGCCAACCGAGTTTCGACCCGAACCTGTTCGTCACCGGCATCAGCTTCAAGGCCTATTCCGAGCTGCGCGACTCCATCGACCGGCCGCTGTTCAACCGCGTGCTGCGTGGCCTGTACCCGCCGGGTTCGACCATCAAGCCCGCGGTGGCGATTGCCGGTCTGGACGCGGGCGTGGTGACGGCCTCGTCGCGAGTGTTCGACCCGGGTTACTACATGCTGCCCAACTACGATCACAAATACCGTAACTGGAATCGCACCGGTGACGGTTTCGTCGACCTCGATACGGCGATCATGCGCTCCAACGACACCTACTTCTATGACCTGGCCCACAAGCTGGGGATCGATCGGCTGTCGGCATACATGACCAAATTCGGCATCGGCCAGAAAGTCTCCCTGGACATGTTCGAAGAGTCGCCGGGGCTGATGCCGTCCCGCGAATGGAAACGTGCGACCCGCCGGCAGGCGTGGTTCCCGGGTGAAACGCTGATTCTGGGGATCGGCCAGGGCTATATGCAGTCGACCCCGTTGCAACTGGCCCAGGCCACCGCTCTGGTCGCCAACAAAGGCGTCTGGAACCGTCCGCACCTGGCCAAGACCATCGAGGGCGTGAAGCCGGTGGATGAGAATCCGATGCCGGACATCATCCTGCGCGACCCCTCGGACTGGACCAGGGTCAACCACGGCATGCAGCAGGTTATGCATGGTGCCCGTGGTACGGCGCGCAAAGCCTCGATCGGCGCGCAATACCGGATCGCCGGCAAGTCGGGTACGGCCCAGGTGGTCGCGATCAAACAGGGTGAGAAGTATGACCGTTCCAAGGTTCAGGAGCGCCATCGCGACCACGCCCTGTTCGTCGGTTTCGCGCCGGCCGACGACCCGAAAATCGTGGTGTCGGTGATGGTCGAGAACGGCGAGTCCGGCTCCGGCGTCGCCGCGCCAGTGGTGCGCCAAATCATGGATGCCTGGCTCCTGGACCAGGACGGTCGGTTGAAGCCCGAATACGCCAGCCCTATCAGTGCAGAGGCTACCGCCCGTGATGAATAACTTCGATCGCATGCTCTCCAGTGAGGATGTGATGCGTCGCCGTGCGACGCTGCTGCAACGCCTGCACATCGACGGCCCGTTGCTGATCCTGCTGCTGACCCTGGCGGCCGGCAGCCTGTTCGTACTCTATTCGGCCAGTGGCAAAAGCTGGGATCTGCTGGCCAAACAAGCCACTTCTTTCGGCATTGGCCTGGTGTCGATGATCGTCATCGCCCAGTTCGAGCCACGCTTCATGGCCCGCTGGGTCCCGGTGGGTTATGTGATCGGCGTGCTGTTGCTGGTAGTCGTCGACGTCATGGGTCACAACGCCATGGGCGCTACTCGCTGGATCAACATTCCCGGGGTGATCCGCTTCCAGCCTTCGGAGTTCATGAAGATCCTGATGCCGGCGACCATCGCCTGGTACCTGTCCAAGCGCACCTTGCCGCCACAACTCAAGCATGTGGGGGTGAGCCTGTTCCTGATCGGCTTGCCATTCATCCTGATCGTGCGTCAGCCCGACCTTGGCACTTCATTGCTGATTCTGGCGGGGGGTGCCTTCGTGCTGTTCATGGGTGGCCTGCGCTGGCGCTGGATCCTCAGCGTGCTCGCTGCCGCCGTGCCGGTGTCCGTGGCCATGTGGTATTTCGTTATGCACGATTACCAGAAGCAGCGCGTCCTCACGTTCCTCGACCCGGAAAGTGACCCGCTAGGCACCGGCTGGAACATCATCCAGTCCAAGGCCGCCATCGGCTCCGGTGGGGTGTTCGGCAAGGGCTGGTTGCTGGGCACCCAGTCGCACCTGGACTTCCTGCCGGAAAGCCATACCGACTTCATCATTGCCGTATTGGGTGAAGAGTTCGGCCTGGTGGGGATCTGCGCGCTGTTGCTGATCTACCTGCTGTTGATCGGCCGCGGCCTGGTGATTACCGCCCAGGCGCAGACATTGTTCGGCAAGTTGCTCGCGGGCAGCCTGACCATGACGTTTTTTGTTTATGTTTTCGTCAACATCGGTATGGTCAGTGGCCTGTTGCCGGTGGTGGGGGTGCCGTTGCCGTTCATTAGCTACGGAGGAACTTCGCTGGTGACGCTACTGTCAGCGTTTGGGGTTTTGATGTCGATCCATACCCATCGCAAGTGGATCGCGCAGGTTTGAATAAGGTGAAATTTTCAATGCAAGTAATGCGTGGCTGGGCGACTCGATACGCGCCATGGGTCAGCCTGGTAAGCATCCTTGGCACCATGCCGGACGCGTTGGCCGGCGACTACGAAGGCTCACCCCAGGTGGCCGAATTCGTCGGTGAAATGACCCGCGACTACGGTTTCGCCGGTGAACAATTGATGGGGGTGTTCCGCGAAGCCGAGCGCAAGCAGTCGATTCTGGACGCCATCTCCAAACCTGCCGAACGGGTCAAGCAGTGGAGCGAGTATCGCCCGATGTTCATCACCGATGCGCGCATAGCCCGGGGTGTGGATTTCTGGCGTCAGCACGAAGCGGTGTTGGCTCGTGCCGAGCAGGAATACGGCGTGCCGGCCCAGGTGATTGTCTCGATCATCGGTGTTGAAACCTTTTTCGGCCGTAATACCGGAAATTTCCGGGTGATCGATGCCTTGTCGACCCTGGGTTTCGACTATCCTCCCCGTGCCGAGTTTTTCCGCAAGGAGTTGCGTGAGTTCCTGCTATTGGCCCGCGAAGAGCAGGTCGATCCGTTGACGCTCAAAGGCTCCTACGCTGGCGCAATGGGATTGCCGCAGTTCATGCCGAGCAGTTTCCGCGCTTATGCAGTGGATTTCGACGGTGATGGCCATATCAACATCTGGACCAATCCGGATGATGCCATTGGCAGTGTTGCCAGTTACTTCAAGCGCCATGGCTGGGTCGCCGGCGAACCGGTAGTCAGCCGCGGCGACGTCCGTGGCGATCAGGTCGACGAAGGTTTGACCACCGGTATCGAACCGACGAAAACCGTCGGGGAGTTGCGAGCCCTGGGGTGGTCAAGTCATGATGCGCTGCGCGATGATATGCCGGTTACTGCTTTCCGTCTGGAAGGCGACAATGGCTCCGAGTACTGGATGGGCCTGAAGAATTTTTACGCGATCACGCGATATAACCGCAGCGTGATGTACGCCATGGCCGTACATCAACTGTCTGAGCAGCTGGTCCAAGCACGGGGCGTCAAGTAATGCGGGCATTGCCTATCAATAAACCCCTGAAGCTGATGGCATTCGCCGCGTTGGCAATGCTGGTCGCCAGTTGTTCGACCAGCCGTGCGCCGGCCCAGAAGACCAGTAGCACCGCTGTGCGCACGACGCCGGGGCTGGACATCAACCGCGCCCACAAGGATGGCGCGCCATGGTGGGATGTCGATGTTTCGCGTATCCCGGACGCCACGCCGACCCTGCACACCGGCCCGTACAAGGCCGCTCCTTACTCGGTACTGGGCAAAACCTACTTTCCGCTGCAGGAGTCAAAGACCTACGTGCAGTCGGGCACGGCGTCCTGGTACGGCACCAAGTTCCACGGCCAGAACACCGCCAACGGCGAAGTCTATGACCTGTACGGCATGAGCGCTGCCCACAAGACTCTGCCACTGCCAAGTTACGTTCGGGTGACCAACCTGGACAACAACAAGTCGGTGATCCTGCGCGTCAACGATCGCGGGCCGTTCTATTCGGACCGGATCATCGACTTGTCCTACGCGGCCGCCAAGAAACTCGGTTACGCCGAAACCGGCACCGCGCGGGTCAAGGTCGAAGGCATCGATCCGCAGCAATGGTGGGCTGCCAAGGGCCGTCCGGCACCATTAATGCTCAACGAACCGAAAGTCGCGCAGAATAGCGCCCCGGTGATCACGGCTTCGGCCGGCACCGTCGAGCAATGGACGCCTCCGCCGCAGCAACACGCCGCCGCGGTGGTGCCCGTGCAGCTCGATGCAAAAAAAAACGCTTCTGTAGCAGCCTCTGGCCAGTATCTGCAGGTGGGCGCGTTCGCCAACCCGGACGCTGCAGAACTCCTGAGATCGAAGCTCAGCGGGATGGTGAGCGCTCCGGTGTTCATCAGCTCGATCGTGCGCAATCAGCAGACCCTGCATCGGGTGCGCATGGGGCCAATCGGTTCGCCGGGTGAAATCCAGCAGGTGCAGAACAGTGTGCGCCTGGCCAATCTCGGTTCGCCGAGTGTGGTCACGGAGTAATACGTAGAGCTTGATTGACGGTTCGTCTGCGGTATTGGGGGGCGAACCAGGTTGTTGACTCGTTGAAGAACAAAAGCCCGGCAAGGGTGACTGAGTGAGCAACTGAACACGCGATGACTCGTTAGAAAGTCATTTGATTAGTTTTGCCCTTGGGCAAGTTTCCATTAGCGATTTCGAGAGACGGATGAACATCACCACCTTTGCCAAACGCCTGTTCCTGCTAGTCCCGCTGCTTCTCTCACCCGCCGCGTTCGCGGTCGAGATGATGCCTTCGCCACCACAACTGGCCGCCAAGGCCTATGTGCTCATGGATGCCAGCAGCGGCAACGTGCTGGTCGAGAACAACGGTGACCAGCGTCTGCCGCCGGCCAGCCTGACCAAGCTGATGACCGCGTACATCGCGACTCTGGAAATCCGTCGTGGCCAGATCGGCGAAAACGATCCGGTGACCGTCAGCGAAAACGCCTGGCGTACCGGCGGTTCGCGGATGTTCATCAAGGTCGGCTCGCAGGTGACTGTCAGCGACCTGTTGCACGGCATCATCATCCAGTCGGGCAACGACGCCAGCGTTGCGCTCTCCGAGCACATCGCCGGTAGCGAAGACGCGTTCGCCGACATGATGAACAAAACCGTTGGCGACCTGGGCATGACCAACAGCCACTTCATGAACCCGACCGGTCTGCCGAACCCTGAGCACTACTCGTCGGCTCACGACATGGCCGTACTGGCTCGCGCGATCATCCACGAAGACCCGGCTCACTACGCGATCTACTCGCAGAAAGAGTTCTTCTGGAACGGCATCAAGCAACCGAACCGCAACCTGCTGCTGTGGCGCGACAAGACCGTCGACGGCCTGAAAACCGGTCACACCGACGAAGCCGGCTATTGCATGGTGTCTTCGGCCGTACGTGATGGCATGCGTCTGATCGCCGTGGTCTTCGGCACCAACAGCGAAGTGGCCCGTGCCGCCGAAACCCAGAAGCTGCTGACCTACGGTTTCCGTTTCTTCGAAACCCAGACCTTCTATCAGAAGGGCACCGAGCTGGCTCAGGCTCCAGTCTGGAAAGGCTCCACCAACCAGATCAAGGCTGGCCTGGCGCAAGACCTGACCATGACCCTGCCAAAAGGCCAGCTGAAAAAGCTCGCTGCCAGCATGACCATGACCCCGCAACTGATCGCGCCAATCGCCAAGGGCGACGTGATCGGTAAAGTCGAAGTGAAACTGGACGACAAGGTGGTGCACAGCGCCGATCTGATCGCTCTGGACGCTGTCGAGGAAGGTGGTATCTTCCGCCGCATGTGGGATAGCATCCGTCTATTCTTCTACGGCTTGTTCAACTGAATTTAGTGTGCACCTGCATGGCTCCGCGCTGATCTGGCGCGCAGCCATGCCCGTCGCCACGGCTTACGCTTACGAGGCCGTTACGCCATGACCGATACCGAAGTAAAGGCGCCAAAGATCGAGTTCCCTGCCAATGATTACCCGGTTAAGGTGATCAGCGACACCGGCGTGGGCAACAAGGACAGAATCATCGACATCGTCCGCAAATATGCAACGATCAACGATGAGCGTGTTGATGAGCGCCAGAGCAGCAACGGCAAATACACCACCATTCAGTTGCACATCGTGGCGACCGACCAGGACCAGCTGTACAACATCAACAGCGAACTGCGGGCAACCGGTTTCGTGCACATGGTGCTGTGATGTCCGGTGTGCTGGGCTTTCGCGAACTCGGCCAGATGGCTTACGAGCCGGTCTGGCATGCCATGCAACGCTTCACCAACGAACGCGGCAACGATGCCGCCGACGAGATCTGGCTGGTCGAACACCCTGCGGTGTTCACCCAGGGCCAGGCCGGCAAGGCCGAGCATCTGCTGCTTCCCGGTGATATTCCGGTGGTGCAGGTCGACCGTGGTGGTCAGGTGACCTACCACGGCCCCGGCCAACTGGTGGCTTATCTGCTGCTGGACGTGCGCAAGCTCGGGTTTGGCGTGCGCGATCTGGTCAGCCGGATGGAGCAATGCCTGATCGAGCTGCTGGCCAGTTACGGTGTCACCGCCGTGGCCAAGCCCGATGCGCCGGGTGTCTACGTCGACGGGGCGAAAATCGCCTCCCTGGGTCTACGGATCCGCCACGGCTGTTCCTTTCATGGCTTGGCCTTGAACGTGGACATGAACCTGGAACCGTTTCGACGGATTAATCCCTGCGGCTACGCCGGGCTGGCGATGACCCAGCTGAGCGATCACGCAGGATCGATTGAATTTGCCGAGGTAAGTGCCCGGCTGCGCGCGCAGCTCGTCAAACACCTCGACTATGCTGAGCAGACGACCCTGACGGGCGGAATCGACTGATATGACTACTGATGCAGTGCAAACCATGATCCCGACGCTTGATGTCACCGAGCGCCCGGCCCCGCGTCCCAAGGTTGAAGCCGGCGTCAAGCTGCGCGGCGCCGAAAAGGTTGCACGCATCCCGGTGAAGATCATTCCGACCACCGAACTGCCGAAGAAGCCGGACTGGATTCGCGTACGCATCCCGGTTTCGCCGGAAGTCGACCGCATCAAGGCCCTGCTGCGCAAACACAAGCTGCACAGCGTGTGCGAAGAGGCGTCCTGCCCGAACCTGGGCGAGTGCTTCTCCGGCGGCACCGCGACCTTCATGATCATGGGTGACATCTGCACCCGTCGTTGCCCGTTCTGCGACGTCGGCCACGGCCGTCCCAAGCCGCTGGACGTCAACGAGCCGGAAAGCCTGGCCATTGCCATCGCCGACCTGCGCCTGAAGTACGTGGTGATCACTTCGGTAGACCGCGACGACCTGCGTGACGGCGGTGCCCAGCACTTTGCCGACTGCATCCGCGAAATCCGCAAGCTGTCGCCGAACGTGCAGCTCGAAACCCTGGTCCCGGACTACCGTGGCCGCATGGACATCGCGCTGGAAATCACCGCCGCCGAGCCGCCGGATGTGTTCAACCACAACCTGGAAACCGTGCCACGTCTGTACAAGGCTGCCCGCCCAGGTTCGGACTATCAGTGGTCGCTGACCCTGCTGCAACGCTTCAAGCAGATGATGCCGCACATTCCGACCAAGTCCGGCCTGATGCTGGGTCTGGGCGAGACCGACGAAGAAGTCATCGAAGTCATGAAGCGCATGCGCGAGCACGACATCGACATGCTGACCCTCGGCCAGTACCTGCAACCGTCCCGCAGCCACTTGCCGGTCCAGCGCTTCGTGCACCCGGACACCTTCGCCTGGTTCGCCGAGGAAGGTTACAAGATGGGCTTCAAGAACGTCGCTTCCGGTCCATTGGTTCGCTCCTCGTACCACGCCGACGAGCAGGCGAAGCTGGTCAAGGCCGAGCTGATGTCGTCCTGATCGACTGTGAAGCATAAAACGCCCGCAAGGTTTCAAAGCCTTGCGGGCGTTTTTTTGCCTGGCCTACGATAACGGCTGCCTTTTCCTGCAACCTGCGGGGCAACGGTTCCTCTTCTGTTTGTCCCCGTTCCTGACTACTGTGTGCTGATGTTTTCACGCAGGGAGATTCACGGATGACCGCTCGACCGACCCTCACCCTTTGCCCTCATGCTCCCGTCCCGGCACTGCCGTCGGAAGGCATGATCGGCGTTATCGCACCCGCCGGTCCCGCGCCGCTGGACACCGACAAGGCGGTGCAATGGATGCGTGCCCGGGGTTATTCACTGAAAGTGTTTCCCGGGGTCTACGAAAAAAACGGCTACCTGGCCGGCAGTGACGAGGTGCGACTCGACGATCTGCATGCAGCGTTCGCCGACAGCGAGGTGGATGCGATCATCTGCCTGCGCGGTGGTTATGGCACGCCCCGGCTGCTCGACCGCATCGATTTTGATTTGCTGCGTGACAACGCCAAGCCGTTCGTCGGCTACAGCGATATCACTGCGCTGCATTTGGCGATCAGTCGTTATGCCGGCTTCGTGACCTTTCATGGTCCGTTGCTCAATGCCGACCTGCTGGGTGAGAAGCAAATACCTACCGAGTCTTCGTTCTTCAACATGCTGCGAGGGAAGGTGAGGGCGGGAACAGTGCTGGCGCATCCGGTGGCCTACCCGCTGACCACGATCGAGCCAGGCGTGGCTCACGGGCGCTTGCTCGGTGGCAATCTGGCCATGATCGCCGCGACCATGGGCACGCCCTACGAAATTGACGCCGAGGGCGTCATTCTGTTGATCGAGGATATCAACGAGCCGCTGTATCGCATCGACCGGTTGCTCACCCATCTGCGGCTGGCAGGCACGTTGCACAAGCTGCGCGGCGTGTTGGTCGGGGATGTGGCGGGGGTTGAGGTGGCGGCGCTGGACAGGTTGCTCAAGCAGATCTTCGAGCCATTGAAGATTCCGGTGCTGTCCGGGTGGCGCAGCGGCCATTGCGACCCGAACCTGACGTTACCCATGGGGGCGCTGGTCAGGCTGGATGCCGGAAACAAGGAATTGATGCTGGAGCAGGATGTGGTGGCCAGGCGCTAGATTTTTATCGCCTGTCAGTCAGTCTTCGCGGGCAAGCCCGCTCCCACAGTGTCCGCGTCGTACACAAATCATGTGAACGCCCCTGAACCTGTGGGAGCGGGCTTGCCCGCGATGCTTTTAGCGGTTACGCAGTCCTTCGAGCAACTTGTGCGTCGGATACCCATCTGCCGGCCAGCCAAACGACTGTTGGGCGCTGCGGATAGCCTTGCGGGTGTTGGCGCCGATGATCCCGTCGGCGGTGCCGGCGTCATAGTTTTGCGCGCTCAATAGGCTTTGCAGCTCGATCCGCTCGGTACGGCTCAGAGGCAGGTCATCCTTTGGCCACGTACCGCTGATCAAGCCTGCGCCATTGAAGCGTTCGGACAACAGGCTCACCCCCAGGGCATAGGACGACGAATTGTTGTACTTGAGAATCGCACGAAAGTTGTCGAGCACAAGGAACGCCGGGCCGCGGTAGCCAGCCGGCAATAGCAGTGCCGCAGACAGTTGCTCCGAGCCTGCCGGGACCTGGCCACCGTTGGGCAGCGTAACGCCCAGTTGGCGCCACTCGGCAACACTCTTGCGAATCGTGCCATCGGCCAGTACGTAGTTGAAGCCGCTCGGCAGCTGGACTTCAAAGCCCCACGGCTGACCTCTCTGCCAGCCGGAGCTTTGCAGGTAATGCGCGGTCGAGGCCAGGGCATCAGCCGAACTGCTCCAGATATCGCGACGGCCGTCGCCGTCGAAATCGACGGCGTGGGTGTTGTAGGTGGTCGGGATGAACTGGGTCTGGCCCATGGCGCCGGCCCAGGAACCGAGCATCTTTTCGGGTTCGATGTCGCCTTGTTGCAGGATTTGCAGGGCCGCGATCAATTGCGCGTGGGCGAAGCCGGGACGGCGGCCTTCGTAGGCCAGGGTCGCCAGCGAGTTGATCACCGACTTGCTGCCCTGGAACTGGCCAAAATTGCTTTCCATGCCCCACACGGCCACCAGCGCCTGACGATCAACGCCATAACGCTGCTCGATGCCTTGCAGGATGTCGGCGTACTGGTCGATCAGTGACTGGCCTTTGCGTACCCGCAGCGGCGACAACGCGCCATCGAGGTATTCCCACACCGGTTTTGCGAATTCCGGTTGGCTGCGATCGGCACGAATCACACTGGGGTCGAAGCTGACATTGGCGAAAGCGCGATCAAACAGATCGGCGCGGATACCGGCGGCCAGGGCATCCTTGCGGAAACCCGCCTGCCATTCGGCAAATGTCTGGGTAGGCTGGATGTCGAGGTTCTCACCCGTCGGAACCACCTGCGGAACAACCGCCGGGGCGGTAGCGACAGGAAGTGTCTGAAGCGGCTGAGCGTCGGCTGCGGTCGGTTTTTCCGCACAGGCGACAAGCAAAACAAGGCTGGAGGCAGCGATCAATTGGCGTAAGTGCCAACGATGGGGAAGACAAAAAGGCATGCACGGGTCCAGGGAATACGAATCAGGTACAGACCTTAACATGTTGAAGGGGGGTTCTGCTTTACGCTGCCAGAAAGTAAGAAGCCTCCCAGCTGTCAGACTGGAAGGCTTCGCGGCGGTAGCTGCCTTTGCCCTTGGTGGGGCGTTCCTGGCGGCTGCGGAACAATGGCTGGGCGATGATGGATTTGGCCTTGTTGGGGCCATGCTTTGATGGCTTTTTGCTCATGATGGTGCCTCGCAAGTGAGTGGTTTTTGCGGGGCAAATCATCGGCCGAAGTTGAGGGGCTGTCTAGTCCCGGTGGCTGTCGGAAAAAACGCCGTTCTTTGTAGGAGCGAGCTTGCTCGCGAAGCACTTGAGGGCGCTGCGTTAAATCAGAAAGTCTGCGTTATCGTTAACGACCATCACGAGCAAGCTCGCTCCTACAGGGGGCGGTGTTATTCAGCGGGTAGGGTTAAGCGTTGCCCGGCCATCAACAACGTCAGCCGGCTCAGACTCATCCACGGCGAACCGGCCGCCTGGCCCTTGATCTGCGCGTCGATGCGCTGTGCTTCGAGCAGCAATTGCGCCCAGCGTTGCGCCGAGTAGCGTTGCAGGGCTTTGCTCATCAAGGGTTTTCGTTTGTCCCAGACCGGAGGTTTGGCCTGGCTGAAAGCCTTGTCCAGCGGCGTGCCCTGACTGTATTGCAGCGAAATATTGGCCAGCAGGCGCAACTCTCGGGCCAGGGCCCAGAGAATCACCGGCGGCTCGACGCCTTCACCGCGCAACCCTTCGAGCATGCGCAAGGCATGGGCTGCTTCACCATTGAGAACCGCATCGGTCAGGCCAAAGACGTCGAAGCGCGCACTGTCGGCCACCGCAGCCTGCACGGTTTCAACGGTGATCTGACCCCCTTCGGCCATCAGTTTGAGCTTTTCGATTTCCTGGGCGGCGGCCAGCAAGTTGCCCTCGACCCGTGCCGCGATCAGCTCAACGGCGTCCTGGCTGGCGGAAAGCCCGGCCTGGGACAAACGTTGGCGGATCCAGCTTGGCAGTTGGGCGACATCGACCGGCCAGATCTGCACGAACTGGGTCTGTTGTCCTTCGACCAGCGCCTTGCCCCACTTGGTTTTCTGTGCGCTGCCATCGAGTTTCGGCAAGCTGATCAGCAGCACGGTGTCGTCGGCCGGGCGCGAGCAGTACTCGATCAGCGCGGCAGCGCCCTTGTCGCCGGGTTTGCCGGACGGCAGGCGCAGTTCCAGCAGGCGCTTTTCGGCGAACAGCGACATGCTGGCACCGGCTTGCAGCAGCGTCCCCCAGTCGAAACTGGCGTCGGCGGCAAACACCTGGCGTTCATCGAATCCCTGCTGGCGGGCGGCAGTGCGAACAGCATCGGCCGCCTCCTGGCACAACAACGGGTCATCGCCGCTGATGATATAGACCGGCGCAAGGGCGCCTTGCAGGTGTTTGGCGAGTTGGGCGGGGGCGAGCTTCATAAGAGAGGGCGAACGGGGCGCACAGGCGCCCCGTAAGTCTTACTGCTGTGGCAGTTCGACAGGCGACTGACGCGGGGTTTCCGCTTCAGCCTTCTTTGCCGCTTCCAGCGCCGCGGCATCAGCCTTGGCCTTGGCTTCGGCAGTCTGCTGCAACTGGTCCAGTTGGGTGGGGCTCAGTTGTTCCAGGCGCAGCATCATGCGTTGAACCAACTCCCGGCGGCCTTCTGTCCGGGCCGTTTCAGCTTCTTGGTCAGAGCCCACCAAGTTGTTGCCGTCGTGCATATAGATCTTCTGCACTTCAAGCTTGTCGCTCAACAGGGGCAGATCGCCGCGACCACGGATGTCGTAGCTCAACACGGTGGTGACTTGGTACTCGCCGGCACGACCGGCACCTGCGTAGGTGAGGATGCGCTGGCTTTCCTGTTCATTGGTCAGTACCAGCTTGTAAGGAGCGCCGGTATAGACCTTGACGCCGCTGCCAATCAGTACCTGACGCAACTGGGTAACGGTTGGGCCATAAGCGTTACGGGCGCTCAGGTCGAGTTCCTTGATCGCCAGTTCATTGGTGCCGGTGCCGCGCAGCTGGAAACCGCAGGCGCTCAGCAGAACCGCGAGGCCCATCACCAGCAGATTGCGTTTGATCATCTTGTTGCTCCCCTTGAAACCATGTGGGCCGATCAAGCGGCCCGAAAGGTTTTACTCGGCGCCAGGCTCACCTGGCGCCTGATCCAATTAGCTGGCGACGATATTGACCAGTTTCCCGGGCACTACGATCACTTTACGAATGGTCAGGCCGTCGACGAAGCGCAGCACGTTCTCGTTGGCACGGGCGGCGGCTTCGACTTCTTCACGGCTGGCACTGGCCGGCATTTCGATGTGGCCACGCAGCTTGCCGTTGACCTGAATCACCAGTTGCAGGCTGTCCTGTACCAAAGCGCTGTCATCCACCACCGGCCAACCGGCGTCGATCACAGGATCGGCGTGACCCAGTTGATTCCACAGCTCGTGGCTGATGTGCGGCGTGATCGGAGCCAGCAACAGAGTCACGGTTTCCAGGCCTTCGTGAATCAGTGCGCGATCCTGGTCGGTGGCTTGTGCGGCTTTTTCCAGTACGTTCATCAGCGTCATCACCTGAGCGATGGCGGTGTTGAACTTGTGGTTCTGGCCGACGTCCTGGCTGGCCTGCTTGATGGCCAGGTGGATCGAGCGACGAACGGCTTTCTGCTCGTCATTCAGGCTGGCGACGTCCAGTTTGCCCGGCAGGCCCTGAGTGACGTGGGCTTGAGCCAGGCGCCAGACGCGCTTGAGGAAACGGTGCGAACCTTCGACGCCGGAGTCGGACCATTCCGCGCTCATGTCAGGTGGCGAGGCGAACATCATGAACAGGCGGCAGGTGTCTGCGCCGAACTGGTCGATCATCGACTGTGGGTCGACGCCGTTGTTCTTCGACTTGGCCATCTTCTCGGTGCCACCGATTTCCACCGGCAAGCCGTCGGCTTTCAACTTGGCGCTGATGACCTTGGCCTTGCTGTCACGCTCAAGCTCGACGTCCGCCGGGTTGAACCAGGTGTAAGCGCCATTGGCTTCGCGGCGATAGTAAGTCTCGGCGATCACCATGCCCTGGGTCAGCAGGTTCTTGAACGGCTCGTTGGAGCTCACCAGGCCTTCGTCGCGCATCAACTTGTGGAAGAAACGCGCATAGAGCAGGTGAAGAATCGCGTGTTCGATACCGCCGATGTACTGATCCACCGGCAGCCAGTGGTCGGCCGCCGATTTTTCCACCAGGCCGCCTTCAAAGTGCGGCGAGGCGTAGCGGGCGTAGTACCACGAGGACTCGACGAAGGTGTCCATGGTGTCGGTTTCACGCTTGGCAGGCTGGCCGCATTTAGGGCAGCTGCACTCGTAGAACTCGGGCATGCGCGCCAGTGGCGAACCGGCGCCATCGGGTACGACGTCTTCCGGCAGCACGACAGGCAGTTGATCTTCCGGTACCGGCACGTCACCGCAGGTGCCGCAGTGGATGATCGGGATCGGGCAGCCCCAGTAGCGCTGGCGGCTGATGCCCCAGTCGCGCAGACGGAACTGGGTACGCGAGGCGCCCAGTTCTTTCTTGATCAGCGCGACTTCGATAGCGTCGAAGGCGCCCGCGAAGTCCAGGCCGTCGAACTCGCCGGAATTGATCAGCGTGCCGTACTCGCCGTAGGCGTCTTGCCATGGCGCCGGGTTGCTGTCACCGGAGCTGGTGCGCACCACGGATTTGACCGGCAGGTTGTATTTGTGGGCGAATTCGAAATCGCGCTCGTCGTGGGCAGGAACAGCCATGACCGCGCCGTCGCCGTAATGCATCAGCACGTAGTTGGCGACCCATACCGGTAGCTTTTCACCGGTCAGTGGGTGCTCAACGAACAGGCCGGTCGGCAGGCCTTTTTTCTCTTGAGTCGCAACGTCGGCTTCCGCAACGCTGCCGCCCTTGCATTCAGCGATGAACGCTTGCAGCTCAGGGTTGTTCTGTGCGGCCAGGGTAGCCAGGTGGTGCTCGGCGGCGACGGCGACGTAGGTCGCGCCCATCAGGGTGTCCGGACGGGTGGTGAAGACTTTCAGCGCGCCCGCTTCGCCGATGGAATCGACGTTGTACGGGAACTGCACTTCCATGCCGCGGGACTTGCCGATCCAGTTGCGCTGCATGGTCTTGACCTGTTCAGGCCAGCCAGTCAGTTCGTCCAGGCTCTCCAGCAGTTCATCCGCGTAGGCGGTGATCTTGAAGTAGTACATCGGGATTTCGCGCTTTTCGATCAGCGCGCCGGAACGCCAGCCGCGACCGTCGATCACCTGTTCGTTGGCCAGGACGGTCTGGTCGACCGGGTCCCAGTTCACGGTGCCGCTTTTTTTGTAGATCACGCCTTTTTCGAACAGGCGGGTGAACAGCCATTGTTCCCAGCGGTAGTAATCGGGCTTGCAGGTGGTCACTTCACGCGACCAGTCCACCGCCAGACCCAGGCTGCGCAGCTGGGATTTCATGTAGGCAATGTTTTCGTAGGTCCACTTGGCGGGCGCTACGTTGTTCTTCATCGCGGCGTTTTCCGCCGGCATGCCGAAGGCGTCCCAACCCATGGGTTGCAGAACGTTCTTGCCTTGCATGCGCTGGTAGCGGGAGATCACGTCGCCGATGGTGTAGTTGCGCACGTGCCCCATGTGTAGCTTGCCGCTGGGGTAAGGGAACATCGACAGGCAGTAGTAAGTCTCCTTGCCTGGCTGTTCGCTGACTTCAAAGGACTTTTGCTCGTCCCAGAACGACTGGGCGGCGGCTTCGATTTCACGGGGCTGATATTGTTCGTGCATGGCTACTTTTGAACTGAATAGGGGTGGCCTAATCCTCTTCAATGCAACGCTGGACGCTGATCACGCCGCATTGGCGTTTTCGATGTCCAGCCGAGCTGGAAGTGGAGTTACAGGAAGCGCCGTAGCATACATGACCGCGCTCTACCGAGGGAAACCCTGATTGCTGCCGCGCGTCCCGCAAAAACCGCCGCGAGGGCCGTTGGTCGCGGCGCTCAGCCGGTTTGTTCATGGAAGCTAAGCTCTAACTGGGGAGTAGGTCTTATCTTCCAATGAGGTGAGGGATGGTTGAGTCACAGCAAAAAGCTACAAAACCGGAGCTGTACGAAAGGCTGATCGATCGTTTGGCCCTGGCCTTGGAAGCGGCAAGAACTGCTGGCCGGTTGCGCGACGTACGCCCTCTGGAACTGGAACTGCGTGGCCTGAGCTCCGCAGAGTTTGCATTGATCAAGGCGTATCTGGATCGCAGTGAGCGTGAGACGCACGGATGCTTGTCAGAGGCGATAAAGCAACTCGACGCACCACGTTCGGCCAAGATCATCTGGCTCAAGGACAAGGTTCCCGGCAGAGACGCGGTAAAGGTCCGGTCTTTGCAGTTCAAATAAGACGCAGAGCCGTGCTCAATGGTTTTTTGAAGCATAGTTCTTCTGTATTGATTGTCGCATTGCGCTAACCCACTTAGGCTTCGGGCATCTCCAGGAGATGCTCGATGCCTTTTCGTTACTTTGTAAAACAACTTCTTTTGCCCCCCGGCATTCTATTGCTGCTGCTTTTGCTTGCCTGGTGGTTGCGCCGCTCAAGGCCAAGGCTCGCCGGTGTGTGCTTTGCACTGGGGCTGGGTGGTCTTTGGCTGATGAGCCTGCCGGTGGTGGTGCAGTGGAGTGCCCGCCTGCTCGAGCGCGAGCCACCGCTGGCCCGCGACGAATGGGCAGTGCTGGGGCAGCGCGCGGACGCCATCGTCGTCCTTGGTTCCGGGCGCGAGCGCGGTGACGTGGCCTGGGGTGCCGACCAGCCCACGGGTGTAGGCCTGGAGCGCCAGCGTTTTGCCGCGCGACTGACCAAGGCTTCCGGCCTGCCGGTACTGACCAGCGGCGGCTTGCATTACGGCACTCCGCCAAGCGAAGCGCAGATGATGGCTGACTCCTTGCGCGACGATTTTGGCGTGACCGTGCGCTGGCAGGAAGGGCACAGCCGCACGACCTGGGAAAATGCGCAGTTCAGCGCCCAGGTGTTGCTGCCACAGGGCATCAAACGAGTGGTGCTCGTGACTCATGCCGGGCATATGCCACGAGCGGTCTGGAGTTTCCGCAAGGCCGGGTTTGAGGTGGTGCCGGCGCCGGTAGGGTTTCTGAGCGGCGACAATGCGCGGCCACTGGGAGGCTGGATGCCGGAGTACAAGGCGATCTGGCAGAACGGGCAGTTGATGAACGAGGCGGTGGGGCAGATCGGTTATTCGTTGTTCTATCGTTGAGCGCTAATCCCTGTGGCGAGGGAGCAAGCTCCCTCGCCACAAATGATTTCAGACAGTCTTCGCCATCCGGCTCGCAACCAGCGCCCAGCCAAACAACAACACGCAGAGAATGAGCAATGGCCACGAACGCCATTCCAGGTACGGCGTGAGGTTGTGCATCGGCACCACTTCGCCATACAGGATGCCGCGTTCGAACTGCGGGATCTGATCGGTAATCTGACCGAACGGGTTGATCAGGCCGGACACGCCGTTGTTGGTGGCGCGGATCATCCAGCGGCCGGCCTCCAGCGCACGCATCTGCGCCATCTGCAGGTGTTGCAGCGGACCGATGGAGGTGCCGAACCAGGTGTCGTTGCTGATGGTCAGCAACAGGTCGCTGCGGGCGGCGAGGCTGGCGGCGAATTCCGGGTACACCACTTCATAACAGATGTACGGCGCGATCTGATAACCCTTGGCTTGCAGCAGCGGCTGGTCAGATGGTCCGCGGGCAAAGTCCGACATCGGCAGATCGAAGAAGGCGATCAGCCCGCGCAACAGATCCTCCAGCGGAACATATTCACCAAACGGCACCAGTTTTTGCTTGAGGTAGGTGCCGTCGCCTTCGCCGACAACGGTGATGCCATTGAAGAAGCGCTTCTCGTGGTGGACCTCCATGCGGACCGGGACGCCGGTAATCAGCGCCGATTTACGCTCGGCCGCGAAGCTGCCCATCATGTTCAGGTAGCCCTCGGCGGACTCCTTGAGCACCGGGATCGCCGTTTCCGGCCAGATGAGAAGGTCGACTCGCCTGGAGCTGAAACTCATGTCGCGATACAGCGCCAGTTGCGCGTTGAGCTGCGTCGGGTCCCACTTCATGCTTTGTTCGATGTTGCCCTGAATGGCGGCGACGCTCAGTGGCGGGCCCGACGGGCTGGTCCAGGCGTGGTGCTTGAGCGCGATGCCGGCCAGCCACGGGCCGACGAGCAGCAAAACACCGGCAACGATGAAGCCTTTGCGCCCCGTGCGAACCAGGCGCATGCCGTTGTAGATCAACGCAGCTGTCAGGGCCAGGGTAAAGGAAATCAGCCACATCCCGCCGACAGGCGCGAGCCCGGCCAGCGGGCCATCGAGCTGGCTGTACCCGGAATATAGCCACGGGAAACCTGTCAGGAACCAGCCGCGGAAGGCTTCCTGGCCGACCCACAGCGCTGCGAAGGCCAGGGCGTCGGCCAGCGGCGCTTCATTTCGGCGTAGCCAGCGCGCCCATATCCAGGCGGGCAGGGCAAAGAACCAGGCAATTGCCGCCGTGAAGAGCAGCATCAGGAAACCGGCCAGCAACACCGAAGCGCCGCCGAAGTGGTGAATGCTGTAGTAGATCCAGCTGGTGCCGGCACCGAACAGGCCGAAACCGAAACACCAGCCGCGCCCTAGTGCCTGACGTGGGCTCAGCTCGCGCAGGCCTGCATAGAACAGGCCGACGGCGAGCAGTGCCAGGGGCCAGATATCGAACGGCGCCAGGGCCAGTGTGGTGATTGCACCGGCCGCCACGGCCAGCAGGTTACCGGGCCAGCCGGGGCGGGTTGTCCAGCGCATTTCAATCCTTAGCGAGCAATGGGCGTCAGGCGAAGCAAGTGAATCCGACGGCTGTCGGCGTTCAGGATGCGGAAGCGGTACGGGCCGATTTCAGTGATTTCGTTACGTTTTGGCAAATGCCCGAACGCGCTCATCACCAGGCCGCCAACGGTGTCGAATTCGTCGTCGGAGAACTCGCTGTCGAAAAATTCGTTGAAATTCTCGATCGGTGTCAGGGCCTTGATCAGGAAATCACCGCTGGGCAGCGGCTTGATGTAGCTGTCTTCTTCGACGTCGTGTTCGTCTTCGATGTCGCCGACGATCTGTTCCAGCACGTCTTCGATGGTCACCAGGCCTGCCACGCCGCCGTACTCGTCAATGACGATGGCCATGTGGTTGTGGTTGGCGCGAAACTCGCGCAGCAGCACGTTAAGGCGCTTGGACTCCGGCACGAAGGTGGCTGGGCGCAGGAGGTCCTTGATGTTGAAGCTGTCGCCGTTCTCCCTGAGGATCAGCGGCAGCAAGTCCTTGGCCAGCAACACGCCCATCACGTCATCATGGCTTTCGCCGATCACCGGGTAGCGGGAGTGGGCCGAGTCGACCACGGCAGGCAGGAACTCGCGGGGTGTCTGGGTCGCCTTGATGCTGACCATCTGCGAGCGCGGGACCATGATGTCCCGGACCTGCAAGTCAGCCACCTGGATGGCGCCTTCGACGATGGCCAGCGCTTCACTGTCCAGCAGTTTGTTCTGGTGTGCATCGCGCAGCAGCTCCAGCAGCTCCTGGCGGTTTTTCGGCTCGTGGGCAAAAGCCTGGGTGAGTTTACCCAGCCATGACTTCTGCCCGTTGCTCGATCGATCTTCGCTCATAGCGATTACTCTGAATCCTTTGTTGTTTCGGTAGGGAATGCGTCGGTTTCGTCGTCCGCGTACGGATCGGGAAAGCCCAGTTCTGCAAGCAACGTTCGTTCCAGTGCTTCCATTTCTTCGGCTTCTTCGTCATCAATATGGTCGTAACCAAGCAGATGCAAGCAGCCGTGAATCACCAGATGCGCCCAATGGGCCTTGAGCTCCTTGCCCTGTTCAGCGGCTTCGCGCTCGACCACGGCCACGCAGATCACCAGATCGCCCAGCAGCGGGATGTCGAGGAACTCATCCGGCACGTCGGCCGGGAATGACAAGACGTTAGTTGCGTAGTCCTTTTGCCGCCAGGTGTGGTTCAGCTCGCGTCCTTCGGCTTCGTCGACCAGACGAATGGTCATCTCCGAGTCGGCGGTGCGCTGGCGCAGGGCCAGTTCGCACCACTGGCGGAACTCGGCCTCGCTGGGGGCGCAGGCTTCGGTAGCGATTTGCAGGTCAAGCTCAAGCATCGCGGCGGCTATCCTTGGCGGCGGCATCATCGGCCGCTTTGGTTTCGAAGCGCTCATAGGCTTCGACGATGCGCTGTACCAGTGGATGGCGCACGACGTCCTTGGGCTGGAAGTGGGTGAAGCTGATCCCCGGCACATCCTTGAGCACTTCAATCACGTGGTGCAGGCCGGACTTGGTGCCGCGTGGCAGGTCGACCTGGGTGATGTCCCCGGTGATGACGGCCGTGGAGCCGAAGCCGATCCGGGTCAGGAACATCTTCATTTGCTCGACCGTGGTGTTCTGGCTTTCGTCGAGAATGATGAAGCTGTTGTTCAGCGTGCGGCCGCGCATGTAGGCCAGCGGCGCGACTTCGATCACCTGGCGCTCGATCAGCTTGGCGACGTATTCGAAGCCGAGCATTTCGTAGAGCGCGTCGTAGAGCGGGCGCAGGTACGGGTCGATTTTTTGCGACAGGTCGCCGGGCAGGAAGCCGAGTTTTTCACCCGCTTCGACCGCCGGACGAACCAGCAGGATGCGGCGAATCTGCTCGCGCTCCAGTGCATCCACCGCGCAGGCAACGGCCAGATAGGTCTTGCCGGTACCGGCCGGGCCGATGCCGAAGTTGATATCGTTACCGAGGATTTCCTTCACGTAGCGCAGCTGATTCAAGCCACGGGGGCGAATCATGCCTTTCTTGGTGCGCAGGGCCACGGACGGTTCGGCGGGGGAGTGGTTGTCCAGCTGCTCGACGGCCGATTCCTGCAGGAACAGGTGCACCATGTCCGGCGACAGCTCGGTACCCTTGGTTTCCCGGTACAGGCGGCGCAGGAGGTTTTCCGCGGAGGTGGTGTGTTTGGGTTCGCCGATCAGCTCGAACTGGTTTCCGCGATTGCGGATCTCGATGGTCAGGCGCTGTTCGATCAAGCGCAAATGCTCGTCGAATTGCCCGCACAGATTGGCGAAGCGGCGAGCTTCAAAAGGCTCGAGGATGAAACGATGTGGTTCTATGGGTGCGTTCAAGGTCGTATTTAGCCGCCCTGGGGCAATGGTGATGAGTTCAAGGATAGCGCCAGTGGCGTGGGTGCGAAAGCTCTTAAATAACCAACGTCGTACGCAGTCCCTGTGGGAGCGAGCTTGCTCGCGATGACGGCCTGACATTCAACATATGAGTTGTCTGGCCTGACGCTATCGCGAGCAAGCTCGCTCCCACAGTGGAATGCAGTGTTACTGGGTCAGCGAGCCCCGCAGCGAGTGCGGCTGCGCGGCATCGATGTGCACGTCCGCGAACTGGCCGATCAGGGTCGGATTGTCGCAGCGGAAGTTGACGATACGATTATTCTCGGTCCGGCCTTGGAGCTCGCCCGGGTCCTTTTTCGAGTAGTCGGTCACTAGGATTCGCTGGATCGAGCCGACCATTTGTCGGCTGATCTCGAAACCTTGCTGGTTCAAGCGATGCTGCAGGGCATTCAGGCGTTCTTTCTTCAGCTCTTCCGGAGTGTCGTCGGCCAGATCGGCGGCCGGTGTGCCCGGGCGCTGGCTGTAGACGAACGAGTAGGAAAAGTCGAAGCCGACGTCGGCAATCAGCTTCATGGTCTGCTCGAAGTCTTTCTCGGTCTCGCCGGGGAAGCCGACGATGAAGTCCGAGCTGATGCAGATTCCCGGCACGGCGGCGCGCAGTTTGCGCAGTTTGGATTTGTATTCAAGCGCGGTGTGGTTGCGTTTCATCGCCGCGAGGATGCGGTCCGAACCCGATTGCACCGGCAAGTGCAGGTGCTTGACCAGCTCCGGCACGTCGGCGTGGGCCTGGATCAGGCTGTCGGAGAACTCCAGCGGGTGCGACGTGGTGTAGCGGATGCGGTCGATGCCATCGACCGCGGCGACCACGCGGATCAGCTCGGCCAGATCGGCCAGGCGTCCGTCATGGGTGAGGCCGCGATAGCCGTTGACGTTCTGCCCCAGCAGCGTCACTTCCCGTACGCCGTTTTCGGCCAGGTGAATGATCTCGGCAATCACGTCGTCGAACGGCCGGCTGACCTCTTCACCGCGGGTGTAGGGCACCACGCAGAACGTGCAGTACTTGCTGCAACCTTCCATCACCGACACGTAAGCGCTCGGGCCGTCGATGCGGGGCTCGGGCAAGTGGTCGAACTTTTCGATTTCCGGGAACGAGACGTCGACTTGCGGCAGCTTGCTGATGCGCGCGGCGTCGATCATTTCCGGCAGGCGGTGCAGGGTCTGCGGGCCGAAGACAACGTCGACGTACGGTGCGCGATCGCGAATGGCCGCGCCTTCCTGGCTGGCCACGCAACCGCCGACGGCGATCACCATGTCCGGGTTGGCCAGCTTCAGTTCGCGCCAGCGGCCGAGCTGGGAGTAGACACGATCCTGGGCGCGTTCGCGGATCGAGCAGGTGTTGAGCAGGATCACGTCGGCGTCTTCAGCGCGAGCGGTGACTTCCAGGGCCTGATGTTCGCCCAGCAGATCGACCATGCGCGAGCTGTCGTACTCGTTCATCTGACAACCGTGGGTTTCGATGTAAAGCTTCTTGGCCATGGAATAGAGTCATCACGTGATTCAAAGAACCGCGCATTATAGGGAACATGTACCCAGGTTCCTACCGCTGCGCGTCCGATGGCTATGCTATAGTTCGCGCCCTCATTTTTATCCCCCGATGTGTTTCGCCCACCATGACCAAACGTGAAGCTCCAATCTACAAGGTGATTTTCCTCAACCAGGGCCAGGTGTTCGAAATGTACGCCAAGCAGATCTATCAAAGTGATCTGTGGGGCTTTCTGGAAGTGGAAGAGTTCGTCTTTGGCGAGCGCACGCAAGTGGTCGTCGATCCGAGCGAAGAAAAGCTCAAGGCTCAGTTCGAAGGCGTAGTGCGCAGTTTTGTGCCGATGCATTCGATCGTGCGTATCGATGAAGTCGAGCGTATGGGAACACCGAAAATCAGCGAAGCCCGTGGCGCGGTCGGCAATGTCATGCCGTTTCCGATGCCGATGCCTGAGAAGTAAGGCTCAAGACCGGGTCGCCCCCAATCGCGAGCAAGCTCGCTCCCACAGTTGACCGAGTTCTCATATGGGAATGCAGTCGGATGTGGGAGCGAGCTTGCTCGCGATTGGGCCAGTCAGAACAACACGGAAGTCAGGGCAGTGGCGCGAACGGCGTACGCCCATCGGCGCTCTGCAATTCCATCAGGTATTTACGGAAGATTTGCCCGAGCACCTGGGTAGCAAGCTCCAGTTCTTCGCGGGGCATCTTTTCGGTGACTTCGTCGGCGGTGTCCAGGGCCTCTTCGGCGCCGTTGACCGCCGCCATCTTCAGCAGGATGTACGCCTGAACGTTATTGGCCGGCACGCCTTCGCCGTGGAAGAACATGGTGCCGAGTTTGAATTGTGCCTGGGCGTGGCCTTGCAGCGAGGCTTTTTCGAAATAGCTCAGGGCTTGATTGAGGTCGCGCGGCGTGTTTTTGCCTTCGTAGTAGAACTCACCCAACTCGTATTGCGCTTGCGCATCCCCTTCTTCCGACGCTTTCTGGCAGGCGGCGAGCGCCTGTTCCAGGTCTTGCGGCTGGGTATTGAGGGTGCAGCGACCCATCGCTGGGATTAACAACGAGTTGCCGCCTGCTTGTGCGTGCGCGAGCAGGGGCTGAAGAAGCAACAGGCAGCCCAGTGCAAGGGTGCGGCCGGTGCGGTTCATGGGAATCGACTTACCTCTGAAGGGCGCGCGGACCCATCGAGGGATCCAATAAGCGCGCATTATGAAATAAGCAGGGCCAACCTTACAAAGTCTTTACTCGTTTTTCTGCTGCACGGGAAATTTATCGCCCACTTTGCGGGGGATTATTAGCAGATGAGTAGGAAAAATCGTGGGAGCGTAGGCGAAAGCTGACGCTGGCAAGGGCCAGCGTCAGCATTTGAACGTTACTTCAAGGCCGCGAAGGCGCGCTCGGCGGCGTCCAGGGTCAGCTTCAGTTCAGCTTCGCCGTGGGCGATCGAAGTGAAACCGGCTTCGAATGCGCTCGGTGCCAGATACACGCCACCTTCGAGCATCAGGTGGAAGAAGCGGCCGAACAGGGCTGCGTCGCTGGCCATGACGTCATCGAAGGTGACGATGTCGTCGGCACCGCTGAAGTACAGGCCGAACATGCCGCCGGCCTGGGTGGTCACGAACGGAATGCCGGCCGCATCGGCGCGCTGTTGCAGGCCGTCGAGCAGGCGAGAGGTGTAGTCGGTCAGCTCGGCGTGGAAGCCCGGGCGGCTGATCAGGCGCAGGGTGGTCAGGCCGGCGGCCATCGCCAGCGGGTTACCGGACAGCGTACCGGCCTGGTACACCGGGCCCAGCGGGGCGATGCGCTGCATGATTTCGCGCTTGCCGCCGAAGCAGCCAACCGGCATGCCGCCACCGATGATCTTGCCGAAGGTGGTCAGGTCAGGCGTCACGCCGTAGTACGCCTGGGCACCGCCGAGGGCGACACGGAAACCGGTCATCACTTCGTCGAAAATCAGCACCACGCCGTGCTTGTCGCACAGGGTCCGCAGGCCTTCGAGGAAACCCGGTGCCGGCGGCACGCAGTTCATGTTGCCGGCCACTGGCTCGACGATGATGCAGGCCACGTCCTGGCCGACTTCGGCGAGCATGGTTTCTACCGCGTCGATGTCGTTGAACGGCAGGGTCAGGGTGTGTTTGGCGAACGCTGCCGGTACACCGGCCGAGCTCGGTACGCCTTGGGTCAGTGCGCCGGAACCGGCCTTGACCAGCAGGCTGTCGGAGTGACCGTGGTAGCAGCCTTCGAACTTGATGATGCTGTCGCGGCCGGTGAAGCCACGGGCCAGGCGAATGGCGCTCATGGTCGCTTCGGTGCCGGAGCTGACCATGCGCACCATTTCCATCGACGGCACGAGGGAGCAGACCAGGTCGGCCATCTGCGTTTCCATCTCGGTCGGGGCGCCGTAGGACAGGCCGTGCTCAAGCTGTTTACGCACCGCGTCCAGTACGTCCGGGTGGCTGTGGCCGAGAATCATCGGGCCCCAGGAACCGACGTAATCCACATAGCGCTTGTCGTCTTCGTCGGTGACGTAGGCGCCTTCGGCGTGCTTGAAGAACAGTGGCGTGCCGCCGACGCTCTTGAACGCGCGAACCGGCGAGTTCACGCCACCGGGAATGTGTTTCTGGGCATTGGCAAACAGCGTTTCGGAACGAGACATGATCGGGCTCTCAGACTTTTAGTAATTCATTGAATGCGCGGGCGCGGCGGGTTACTTCAGCCGTGCTTTCGGCGCCAAACAGGCCATGCACCACGGCCAGCAGGTCGACACCATGGGCCACCAGCGGCGCGGCGTTTTCCAGGGTGATGCCGCCGATCGCGCAGATCGGCAGGTGCAGTTTGCTGCGTGCCTGGTCGAGCAGGTCGAGACTGCAGGTCGGGGCGCCGGGTTTGGTGTTGGAATTGAAGAAGCGGCCGAACGCGACGTAGCTGGCGCCTTCTTTGACGGCCTGTTCGGCGAGGTCGAGTTGCGCATGGCAGGTCGAACCGATGATTGCATCGCGACCCAGCAGGGCGCGGGTCGGAGACAATGGACCATCAGTTTGACCCAAGTGCACGCCGACATTCAGGCGTGCGGCCAACTCAGCGTCATCATTGATGATCAACCGGGTGTTGTAGCGTTCGCATAAATCACGCAAGGCTTCGGCTTCGCGCAGACGACGGGCTTCGTCACTGCTCTTGTCGCGGTATTGCAGCAAGGTGACGCCGCCTTCCAGCGCCGCCTCCACGTACTTGAGCAGCTTACCGTCCAGCAAATGGCTGTCGGTAATGGCGTACAGGCCACGTAGTTTCATCGGACAAGCCTCACCGCATTACAAATAGAAGTTACGAACAGAAATCCAGTGGCAAACGGCGCGGCACGAACTGGCCTTTGCCCAACTGCTCGGCATCTCGCAGGGTGCGCCACGTGTAGTTAAGCGCGGTCTGCACGGCGCTGGCGAGGTTTTCGCCCTGGGCCAGACGACCGGCCAGCGCACTGGCCAGGGTGCAACCGGAACCGTGATAACTGCCCGGCAAACGCTGGCAGGTAAAGGTTTCGCGCAGGCCGTCACGGCTGTACAGGCGATTGTGGATTTCGGTTTCGTCGCCATGGCCGCCGGTGATCAGCAGGTGTTTGACGAACGGCAGGAGTTTTTCTGCGCACTCGTCCGCGGTGCCTTCGGGCAGTTCGGCGAGGATGCGGGCTTCGGGAAGGTTGGGGGTCGCAATGATCGAAAGGGGCAGCAGGCGTTCGCGCATGGCGTAGCCGACTTCGTCCTTACCCAGGCGTCCGCCGCCACCGGCGCGCAGCACCGGGTCGCAGACCACCGGCAAGTGCGGGTGCGCCGAAAGCAGTTCGACCACGGTGTCGACCATTTCCAGGGAACCGAGCATGCCCAGTTTGACGGCGGCGACTTCGGAGTCGTTGAGCACGGCATTGGCCTGGGCCAGTACCCACTCACGGTCCAGGACGCGGAAGTCAGTGACATTGACGGTGTCTTGCACGGTCAGGGCGGTGACGGCCGGAGCCGCATGGCAACCCTGTGCGAGCAGGGCTTCGATATCTGCCTGCAAGCCGGCGCCACCACTTGGGTCGTGGCCGGAGAGACAGAGGACAACGGGGCGAGAGCTGTAGATATTCATGGTGCGCGAGCTTACCACCAAACCTGTTTTTCGGGTGTTGTGGCAGTGTGTTTGGTCGATACATTGTGGCGAGGGGGCTTGCCCCCGTTGGGCAGCGAAGCGGCCCCAGTGACCCGTCAGGTTCATCGAGTCGGCTGGTTTTACGACTGCTTCGCAGCCGAACGGGGGCAAGCCCCCTCGCCACAGTGATATTCCTGTCATTGATAATCGTTCGTTGGTGTTGCTGGAACGCCCGTTCTAGAGCCTTTGTAGGAAAAATTTCTGTGGTTCTCATTGGCCATCAACGGCTATGCTAGAGTGGATCCAAACCAATAACAGGTGATACCGGTTTTACGTCTGCTCAAAAGGAATGGGGGGCTTCCTGACAGAACCGGACAGGCCACGCTGGGGCTTCAATGCGCTATTTGCTGATGTTGCTGTTGTGTTTGCCCCTCCTGGCAAACGCCGTCGAGTTCGATGAGTTCACTCAAAGCCTCCCCTTGGGCCGAACCCTGCAGGTCTATGAGGACGCAGGTGGTCAGGCGACCATCGCGGATATCCGTGCGCAAGCGGCGGCCGGCAACTTCAAACCGCACCACAAAGATACGCTTAACGCCGGGTACTCGCGTTCGGTGTTCTGGCTGAAAATCGACCTGCATTACCGTCCAGCCAATCCGGCGGCGCAAAGGACCTGGCTGCTGGAACTGGCCTATCCGCCCCTCGATCATCTCGATCTCTATTTGCCCGATGCGGCCGGCAACTATCAGTTGGTCAGGCAGACCGGCGATGCCTTGCCCTTCGCCAGCCGCGAGATTCGTCAGAACAACTATCTGTTCGACCTGACGTTCAAGCCGGACCAGGCCGAAACCGTATTCATGCGCTTGCAAAGCGAAGGCTCGATCCAGGCGCCGGTAACCTTGTGGTCGAGCACCGCCTACCTCGAAGAGCAGCCCGTGCGCCTCTACGTACTGGGGCTGATCTACGGCGTACTGCTGGGGATGCTGGTCTACAACCTGTTCATCTACCTCAGCGTGCGCGACACCAGTTACCTCTACTACATCTTTTATATCGCCTCGTTCGGCTTGTATCAGCTGTCGGTAAACGGTGCGGCCGTGCAGTATTTCTGGCCGGACAATCCGTGGTGGGCCAACGCTGCGACGCCGTTTTTCATCGGCTGTGCGGGGCTGTTCGGCAGTCAGTTCGCCCGCAGTTTCCTGCAGATGGCTACCCACAGTCGCTGGCTTGACCGCTTGCTGCTGGCGCTGGTTGCCTTCAGTGCGCTGGTGATCGGCCTGTCATTGATGACCAGCTATGCCCTGGCCTTGCGCCTGGCCACGGCCCTGGCGCTGACATTCACCGTGGTGATTTTTGCCGCCGGGATCTTTGCCTGGCTGCGGGGCCTGCGGGTGGCGCGGTATTTCATCATTGCCTGGTCGGCGTTTTTACTCGGTGGCATCGTCAATACGCTGATGGTGCTTGGATACCTGCCGAACGTGTTCCTGACCATGTATTCCAGTCAGATCGGCTCGGCCATCGAAGTGGCGTTGCTGTCCCTGGCGCTGGCCGACCGCATCAACGCCATGCGCGAGCAGCAGGCTCAAACCCTGTTCGACGCCAGCCAGAAGCTTGAAGTCCTCAACCAGCAACTGGCTCACAGTAACAAGCTCAAGGACGAGTTCCTTGCCACCCTGACCCACGAGTTGCGCACGCCCATGAATGGTGTGATCGGTTCACTGGAGCTGATGCAGACGGTCGAGATGGACCCGGAACTCGAGTACTACCAGCAGACGGCTTCGGGGTCGGCGCGGGACATGATGCGCATGGTCAACGGCATCCTCACCCTCACCGAATTGCAGGCCGGCAAACTCAAGGCCTCGGCCGACACCTTCAGCTTGCGTGGCGTGGTCGAGGCACTGCGCACGCAGTTCGAGGGCAACGCGTCGAGCAAGTCGCTGGACTTCAAGGTCGATGTCGCGCCAGGTGTGCCGGATCGCTTGCTCGGCGACAACGTCAAGATCGCGCAGTGCCTAGAATGCCTGCTGGATAACGCCATCAAATTCACAAAGGTCGGCGGTCTGGCGCTACGGGTGACCGGCAAGACCATCGAGCCCGACCGGCTGGCGTTGACCTTTGCGGTGATCGACACGGGCATTGGTTTCACCGATTTAGGGGAGGCCACGATGTATCAACGGTTCTTCCAGCTCGATGGCTCGATGACCCGTGAATACGGTGGCCTGGGGGTTGGCCTGGCGATTTGCCGACAGTTGGTCGAATTGCTCGGTGGGCGACTGACTCATCGCTCCGAGCCAGGGCGCGGCAGCCGGTTTCAGCTGGATGTGGAAGTCGGGTTGCCGGCGGCCGAACGTCCGGTGACGCCGTTGATGACCCGGGATTTTCCGCGCCTGCGCTTGCCCCAGGATTGTGCCGTGCTGTTGGTGGATGACAACAGCATCAGCCAGTTGGTGATGCGCGGCATGTTGCTCAAGCTGGGCTTTCGCGTACGTACAGCCAACAGCGTCGATGTCGCGCTCGATCTGTTGCAGCGCGAAGTGTTTGACGCGGTGCTGGTCGATTGTCAGTTGCCGCTGCCGGACGGTGAGTCGGTGTGCTGCCGGATCCGCGCGTTACCCGGTTATGCCGAGCTGCCGTTGTTCATGATCGCCCTGAGCGGTGACCGTGAGCGCTGCCCGACCGGCGCAGTGATTGATCACTTGAGCAAGCCGGTGAAATTCGAAGACTTGCAGGCCGCGCTCTACCGCCGTGTGCTCTGCCCGCAACAGGGCGAAAGCGCCGACAGTTAGGCGTATATGACACTTTGATCGGCCGAGGGGCGGTGCTTAACTGAAGTCCCTTGGCCGACCAAAGGAGCCCTGTCATGAACCTGCATCAGTTCGCCGAAACCCACGAAGTCACCAACCAGCCACCGTCACTGGACGGCGCCAACCTGTACCGCATCGACTTGCCGTTGCAGGAATGGTCGCGGCGCTTCGGGGCCGGTTGGGCCGAATCGCGGATCGACGCCTATGGCGCGCTGGCCGGTGGCCCGTTGATGGAAGCCGGGTTCCTGGCCAATCAGAACAAGCCGGTGTTCAACAGCCATGACCGGTTTGGTCATCGCATTGATCTGGTGGAGTTTCATCCGGCCTACCATCAATTAATGCGCACGGCGGTCGAACATGGCCTGACCTCGCTGCCCTGGGCGCACCCGCAGGACGGCGCCCATGTCGCCCGCGCATCCATGACCTATCTGCACAGCCAGGCCGAGGCCGGCAGTGGATGCCCGCTGACCATGACCTTCGCCAGCGTTCCGGCCATGCGCCTGCAACCGGACCTGGCGCAAAAGTGGCTGCCGAAAATCCTCGCCACCGAATACGACCCGCGCAATGTCGGCATGGTCCACAAGGCCGGAGTCACCATCGGCATGGCCATGACCGAGAAGCAGGGTGGTACCGACGTGCGGGCCAATACCACCAAGGCCTATCCGGTCGGCGCCAGCGGTCCGGGCCAGGCCTATGAACTTGTGGGGCACAAGTGGTTTTGCTCGGCGCCGATGTGCGACGCCTTCCTGACACTGGCGCAGACCGACAAGGGCCTGACCTGTTTCCTGTTGCCGCGCCATCGTCCGGACGACACGCGCAATCAGTTCTATATCCAGCGCCTGAAGAACAAGCTCGGCAACTGCTCCAACGCTTCCAGCGAAGTGGAGTTCCGTGGAGCACTGGCGTGGATGGTCGGTGAAGAGGGCCGTGGCGTTCCGACAATCATCGAAATGGTCGCCATGACCCGCTTCGATTGCATGGTCGGTTCCAGTTCGCTGATGCGTCAGGCGCTGACCCAGGCCAGCCATCACTGCGCTCACCGATCGGTTGGCGGCAAACTGCTCAGCGAACAGCCGTTGATGCAGAACGTGCTGGCGGATCTGGCGCTGGAAAGCGAAGCGGCCCTGGCGTTGAGCCTGCGCATGGGCCGGGCGCTGGATCATCTGGATGATTCGCAGGAAGCCAAATTCGCCCGCCTGGTGACGGCGGTGGGCAAGTACTGGATCTGCAAACGGGCGCCGGCGATGATCAACGAAGCGGCCGAATGCATGGGCGGCGCGGGTTATGTCGAAGACAGCATCCTGCCGCGGCTTTACCGCGAGGCGCCGGTGAATTCGACCTGGGAAGGCTCCGGTAATGTGCAGTGCCTCGACGTGCTGCGTGCCCTGTCGAAAGAACCAGGCGTGCTCGATGCGCTGTTCAGCGAGTTGGGCGATGGCCATGGCGACAAGCGCCTGGCTGCGCACATCCATCAATTGCAGGCGGCCTTCAAGGACACCAGCGACATCCAGTACCGCGCCCGGCAACTGACTGAAGACATTGCCCTGGGGCTGCAGGCCAAGCTGTTGCTGGAAGCCGGGAATGCGGTGGTCAGTGATGCGTTTATTGCCAGTCGCCTGGATGGCGGCGGCCGAGTGTATGGCGCGTTACCACGAGGGCTGGACGTGGAAGCGATTGTCGCGCGCTCGACTCCTCAAGGCTTCTGGTCAGCGCCGTAAACTCCTGTGGGAGCGAGCTTGCTCGCGATGACGGATCAACATTCAACAGTGATGTTGACTGATGCGCCGCTATCGCGAGCAAGCTCGCTCCCACAGTTGTTCTCTGTACACAGTCAATGCCACTGTTCCCGTGAAGCGACGATGCAGGCAAGATGAAGGTCTGCAAGTCAGAACACAGGATGCTGATCGTGACCGAAGCTTTTATTGTCGTTCAAACCGCCGAGCAAGCCGTGGATCGGCTTGCACTCTTGCACAATCGTGCAACCACCGCGTTGAGCCAGGCGCTCAAGCGCTACCTCAAGGATCGCGTCGAGCCCGATGCAGAACAGCGCTCGATGTTCCGCTATCCCGAATTGCGCCTGACCTATCACTGCCAGGGCGAAGTCCCGCAGACCACCCGTGCCTACGCCAAGGTTCAGCTGCCGGGCACCTACAGCGTCACCGTCACCCATCCCTCGGCTTTCCGTAAGTACCTGCTGGAACAGCTCGTTCCGCTGATGCACGACTTCACCGTGACCGTGGAAGTCGGTGTCAGCCAGCAGAACATCCCGTATCCGTATGTGGTCGAGCAGGGTGATGAGCTGGCGGGTTCCGGTGTCACTGCCCCCGTGCTGGCGCGGGTGTTCCCGAGTACCGACCTGTCGGCGGCGACCGACGGCATTGCCGACGGTCTGTACGATTGGGAAAACACCGATCCGCTGCCGTTGGCGCTGTTCGATGCCGCGCGAGTGGATTTCTCCCTGCGCCGACTGGTGCATTACACCGGCAGCGACTGGCGGCATGTGCAGCCGTGGATTCTGCTGACCAACTATCACCGCTACGTCGATCAGTTCATCGTCCATGGTCTGGAGCAACTGCGCAACGACCCGCGTTTCGTGCGCATGGTGCTGCCGGGCAACGTGATCATCGAAAAGAGCATGGATCACGGCGAAGCCTCGGCGATTGCCGCCGGGGTGGTCTGGCACCGCTACCAGATGCCGGCCTATCACCTGATCGCCAGCGATGGCCACGGCGTGACCCTGGTCAACATCGGTGTCGGCCCGTCCAACGCCAAGAACATCACCGACCACCTGGCCGTGCTGCGCCCGCACTGCTGGCTGATGATCGGTCACTGCGGCGGCCTGCGTCAGTCGCAGACCATTGGCGACTACGTGCTGGCCCACGCCTACATGCGTCGCGACGGAATTCTCGACCGGGTGGTGCCGCCGAACATTCCGATTCCGGCGTTGGCCGAAGTGCAGCTCGCGCTTCAGCAAGCGGCGGCCAACGTCACCGGCGAGAAGGGCGACGAACTGAAGAAACGCCTGCGTACCGGCACCGTGCTGACCTACGACGACCGTAACTGGGAGCTGCGCTGGGCGCAGGAACGGCCGCTGATCAACCTGTCCCGCGCCGTGGCGGTGGACATGGAAAGCGGCACCATTGCCGCGCAGGGTTATCGCTTGCGAGTGCCGTACGGCACGTTGCTGTGCGTCTCGGACAAGCCGCTGCACAGCGAAATCAAGTTGCCGGGCTCGGCCAACGCTTTCTATGAGCGCGCGGTCAGCCAGCACCTGAAGATCGGTATCGAGGCGGTGGATCTGTTGCGCACCGAACTCAACTCGCTGCACTCGCGCAAACTGCGCAGCTTCGACGAGCCGCCGTTCCGCTAACGGTTTGTCATGGTCATTTGGCGGTCAGGGCACTAGCATTAGCAGCCCTGACCGTTAGATGTTGTTTTGCCCATGTCGCGTCCATCTCGTCCACCTTCCCGTCGCCCCGGCGCGAAACCATCCCCATCAGCCCCGCGCCGTGTCGCCAAGGCGCCACCAGCCGAGCCGAAGCTGATCCTGTTCAACAAACCTTTCGATGTGCTGACGCAATTCAGCGACGGCGACGGGCGCGCGACCCTCAAGGATTACATCGATGTAGCGGGAATCTATCCGGCCGGACGGCTGGACCGCGACAGCGAAGGCTTGTTGCTGCTGACCAACGACGGCCAGCTACAGGCGCGGATCGCCGACCCGAAACACAAGCTGGCCAAGACCTATTGGGTGCAGGTCGAGGGCGAACCGAACACCGAACAGTTGCAGCGCTTGCGCGACGGCGTCGAATTGAATGACGGCATGACCTTGCCCGCCGAGGCGCGGCAACTGGACGAGCCTGAGCTGTGGCCGCGCAATCCGCCGGTTCGCTTTCGTAAAAGCGTGCCGACCAGCTGGCTGGAGTTGGTGATTCGCGAAGGGCGCAACCGGCAGGTGCGGCGCATGACCGCTGCGGTCGGGTTGCCGACCTTGCGCCTGGTGCGAGTCAGGATCGGCGACTGGACGATCGAAGGGCTCGATCAGGGACAGTGGAAAGAAGTACCGGCGCGCTTATAAAGTGCCGGATTCGATCAGGCCGATCACCACGCTCTTGATGATGAACGCCGCCACGCCCAAGCCCAGCACGAAAAACAGAATGAACGAGCCAAAGCGCCCGGCCTTGGACTTTTTCGCCAGATCCCAGACGATGAAACCCATGAAAATGATCAGGATCGTGACCAGACCGGTCATCATCCATTCTTCGAAAACGGCAGGATCCATCGAATATCTCCAGCGCGGGCTTGGCTAAAAGGGCGCGGCGAGTATACGCCTGCGCGGGTTCGCGCTGTATTGACCTGCGTCGGTGTGTCGCAGTCATTCGTCGCCTGTGCCGGCCCCATCGCGAGCAAGCTCGCTCCCACAAAGTTTTGTGTTGACCGCAGTATCGTGATCCATACAAAACCTGTGGGAGCGAGCTTGCTCGCGATGGCGTCCTCAGCTGCGCAGATGAGTCAAAGGCAGTTCGGTGCTGTTCAACACCTGATTCAACACAAAACTCGATCGCACGCTGGTCACGCCTTCAATCCGCGTCAGATGCCCCAGCAGCAGTTTCTGGTAGTGATCCATGTCCGGCACCACGACCTTGAGCTGATAGTCGGCATCCATCCCGGTCACCAGGCTGCATTCGAGCACTTGGGGCAGGGTGCGGATGGCCGCTTCGAAATTCTCGAAACGCTCCGGCGTGTGACGGTCCATGCCGATCAGCACGTAAGCGGTCAGGCTCAGGCCGAGCATCTTGCGGTCGAGCAGGGCGACCTGGCGGGAAATGTAACCGTCGTCTTCCAGTTGCTTGACCCGCCGCGAGCACGGCGAAGGCGACAGGCCGATGCGCTCGGCCAGCTCCTGGTTGGAGATGCGTGCGTCGCGCTGCAATTCCGCCAGAATACTCAGGTCGTAACGGTCGAGCTTGCTCATCAATCGGTCCTTTGTCGTAACTATTGCGGAGGATTATGTATCTAGGGTTAAAAATTGCGCAAGTGATGTTTAATTCAGCAATCTTCGCAATCCTCTGCCGACGCTCCCGGCCTATTCTTATCACCAGAATCACTGCTCGGACAAACAGTCCAGTGCGGCTCGCCGAATCAGGCCCGCCGCGGTCGCCACCCCCACCGGGGATGTGCCGGCCCCCGAGCTACACACTGTCCAGAAGACGGCGTGAGGTGAGCCGACGCCACAAGTGTCGAGCCAGGACGAAGTTCTCCAAGGGGAGGCCGACGGGTCTCCCCTTTTTCTTGCGTGGAATTTGACCCGCTGGCCTCAATAAATAAGTTGTGTGACAGATAACCTGTCGCAGAACCGGCCAGCGCTTTCCCAGTCTTAAGTACAGGCCCTTACCCGCAATGAGGTAAAGCATGAAATCGCGCATCTGGCGTTTGGCCGGTGTTGGTTTGTTGTGTGTCAGTGTCTCGGTGCAAGCGATGGCCGATGAGCCGCAAAACCGTGGCCATGATGGCGGGCAACGCGGTCAGGGTGGGCATCAGGGCGATAACCAGGGCCGTGGTGGCGGTGACCAGCCGCATCCGCAAAACGGCCAGCAGCAGAATCAGCCCCGGGCGCAGAACAAGGACAACCGCCAGAAAGAGCACGGCGCCCAGAATCAACGTCAGGACAATGACCAGAGGCAGAGCCGTCCAGCGCCGGATTTCAACAACCAGGTGCGCTCGCCGCCGCCACCGCCGCAGATGCCGGCCACTGACATGCCAATCCAGCCCCGGCCCGACACCGTGCGCCAGACCCAGGAGCCGCAGCGCGGTTACTACAAGGACCAGCCACGTCGCAACGATGACAAACAGCGCTGGAGTGGTTACACAGTCGCACCGTCCTATGACAATCACGGGCAGGGGCGCCCGAGTGGACGCGGCAACGGCTGGGGGCCTGGCCCCAGGTATCGTCCCGGTCAAGTGATCGACCGCTTTCCCGAGCGCGACTACCGCGTGCCTTACCGTGGCATGGATTACTTCTATTCCGGTGGCTACTGGTATCGCCCGCTGGGCCCGCGTTACGTGGTGGTGCAGCCACCGCGCGGGATTCGTGTCAGGTACCTGCCCGATTACGCCGAGCAGGTATGGATCGGCGGGGCGCTGCTGTTCCTGGCGGCCGGTTCCTATTACGCCTATCAGCAAAGCACTCAGGATTACGTCGTGGTCGAACCGCCGGTTGGCCAACCGCAAC
The DNA here is from genome assembly GCF_058802985.1 of Pseudomonas sp. GW822-FHT01E03. Lineage (NCBI taxonomy): Bacteria > Pseudomonadati > Pseudomonadota > Gammaproteobacteria > Pseudomonadales > Pseudomonadaceae > Pseudomonas > Pseudomonas sp. GW822-FHT01E03. Next base: position 107,314 of record NZ_JBXAOQ010000011.1, on the reverse strand, counting down.
CACCCGCTGGCAACAGCGGTTATGACGTGGAGGCGTATCCAGCCAACGGTCAGTCGCCGGAGCAGGTCAGTCGGGATGGTTACGAGTGTTATCAATACGCGGTGCAGCAGAGTGGTTTCGATCCACGAACCGCCACCTACCAGCCAGACCCGTCGGTGGTGCAAGCCTACCGACAGGCCCAGGGTAACTGCCTGAGCAGTCGCGGTTATCAGGTGACTTACTGATCCGGCGCGGCTTTCACCACTTCCTGCGGGTCGGCGTGCACCAGCACTTCGGCCCGCGGGTAGGCGGTGTGAATGGCGGCGGCAGCCTGATCGCTGATGCCATGGGCAACGGATAGCGTCAGCTCCCCCGGCAACTCCAGATGCAACTGCACAAACCACTGGTTGCCGGAGATCCGCGTGCGCAGGTCATGGGCACCCAATACGCCGGGGACGCTGCAAGCCAATTCCAGCATGTGCTGGCTGACCTCCGGCGGCAGTTCTTCATCCATCAACACCGCGAAGCTCTCCCGGGCGATCTGCACCGCGCTCCACAGAATGTAGACGGCGATTCCCAGGCCGAACCAGGGGTCGACCTGATGCAGTCCAAACCCGGCCAACACCAGCGCGATCAGAATGCTGCCGTTGAGCAGCATGTCCGAGCGGTAGTGCAGGGAGTCGGCGCGCACCGCGTTGGAGCCGGTGGCCTTGACCACCCGATGTTGAAACATCAACAACGCCAGGGTCAGCACGAGGGAAAACACAATCACGCCGATACTGATCCACGGCGCGCCCACGGGCTCGGGATGCTTCAACCGATCGTAGGCCTGCAACGCGATCAGTACCGCACTGCCGCCGATGAACAACGCCTGGGCCATGCCCGCCAATGACTCGGCCTTGCCGTGCCCGTAGCGATGATCATTGTCGGCGGGGCGCAGGGCGTAATGCACCGCCAGCAGGTTGAGCAATGACGTGACGCCGTCGAGTGTCGAGTCGGTGAGCCCGGCGAGCATGCTCACCGAGCCGCTCAACCACCAGGCGATGGCTTTGGCGACGATCAGGATGCATGCCACCGCCACCGAGGCACGGGTCGCCAGCCGCAGCAGGCGGGCGTGTTCGGAGCTGGAGGTCATAGGGGCCATCGTTCCTTGAAGAGTCCTTTCGTGCGTAGGGATTTACGCGGCGGGTTGCAGGCCGAACATCGCCAGTTGCTGGGCGTTGCCTTTGCTCTGGATCAGGCGTGGATCGTCCAGCGGGAAGCTGCGACCCAGTTCGCTTTCCAGAATAGTCTGCAACTTGCGGTTATCGACTTTGCCGTCGGCGCCGATGGCTTCCTTGAGTTTTTCCGGTGCAACTTGTGCGGTCTCTCCCGGCGCGTAGTAAATCGCGCCGGTGGCGAAGTCCACGGCAAACGCAATCAGGCCGGGGATGATGTAGAACAGCAGGCCCACGGCGTCGAGCGCGGCGATGGCCGGGTCGATCTTGCCTTCGATCTGGCCACGGCGATCCGGGTAGAAGATCGAACCGCAGGCGGTCACTTGAGTCAGCAAGGTTGCGACCAGAACACCGCCAATCAGGCGAAAGGGAGCACGCATATGAAATCTCCTGGGTAATCTCGAAACGAAACGTCGTCGGTATGAATTAAGACCCTGACGAACGCCTTGCAGTTCGCCGTTATACTCGCCGCTCTGTTTGGGAGCCAGCATGATTTCTTTGCCGATCGATGAAGTTTTACCCGCCCTGCGTGAAGCCCTCGCTACACGCCACGAAGCCGTGCTCGAAGCGCCGCCCGGCGCCGGTAAAACCACCCGCGTGCCTTTGGCCTTGCTCAACGAACCGTGGCTGGCCGGGCAGACCATCCTGATGCTCGAACCCCGTCGGTTGGCCGCGCGCGCAGCGGCTGAACGGCTGGCCAGTGAGCTGGGGGAGAAGGTCGGCGAAACCGTAGGTTATCGCATTCGGCTCGACAGCAAGGTCGGTCCCAACACCCGCATTGAAGTGGTCACCGAAGGCATCCTCACCCGGCGTTTGCAGGACGACCCGGCGCTTGAGGGCGTGGGCCTGCTGATCTTCGACGAATTTCATGAACGCAGTCTCGACGCGGATCTGGCGCTGGCCCTGAGCCTCAATGGCCGGGAACTGTTCCGTGACGATCAGCCGCTGAAAATCCTCTTGATGTCCGCCACGCTCGAAGGCGAACGCTTGGCCGGGTTGCTCGACGACGCGCCGATTCTGCGCAGCGAAGGGCGCATGTTCCCGGTGGCGATGCGCTGGGGCCGACCGTTCCAGTCCGGTGAATTCATCGAGCCGCGTCTGGTGCAGACCATTCTTGAAGCCTTGAACGACGAAACCGGCAGTGTGTTGGTGTTCCTGCCGGGACAGGCGGAAATCCGACGTGTGCATCAGCAACTGGCCGATGCCTTGGGCGAAAACACTCAGGTTCTACTGTGCCCATTGCACGGTGAACTGGACCTCGCCGCGCAACGGGCAGCCATCGATCCGGCACCGGCGGGCAAGCGCAAAGTGGTGCTGGCCACCAACATCGCCGAAACCAGCCTGACCATCAATGGCGTGCGCGTGGTGATCGATGCCGGGTTGGCGCGGGTGCCGCGTTTCGACCCCGGCAGCGGCATGACCCGTCTCGACACCCAGCGCATTTCCAAGGCTAGCGCCACCCAGCGCGCGGGCCGGGCCGGGCGCCTGGAGCCGGGCGTGTGTTATCGCTTGTGGTCCCAGGATCAGCATGAGCAACTGGCGGCCTATGGCAGTGCGGAAATCCTTTCGGCGGACCTCGCCGGGCTGGCCTTGCAACTGGAACGTTGGGGCGTAAAACCCGAACAGTTGGTGTGGCTCGACGTGCCGCCTGCCGCCGCCTATGCACAGGCCCAGGACTTGCTCGAACGCTTGGGCGCTCTGCAGGGTGACGCGCTGACCCGTCACGGTCAGGCCATGGCCGAACTGCCGGCGCATCCGCGCATCGCGCATTTGCTGTTGCGCGGCCAGGCGCTGGGACTGGCGGACATGGCCTGCGACGTCTCGGCACTGCTCGGCGAGCGCGATATCTTGCGCGGCGCCGGGGCGGACTTGCACAGCCGACTGGTATTGCTGTCTGGCGAAGAACGCGCCGCACGGGGTGCCCAGGGTGGGGTGCAGCGCGCAAGGCAACTGGCGCGGCAGTATCGTGGTTACCTACGGGGCAAAGCAGCGGAGCCGGTCAGCGATCCAGATCACCCGCGCTGGCTCGGCGCGTTGCTGGCGCTGGCCTATCCCGACCGGGTCGCTCAGCAACGGCGCGCCGGTGGTGCGGAATATCGCTTGGCCAACGGACGTGCCGCACTGTTCGCCGAGGCCGATAGCCTGATGAAGCAGCCGTGGTTGGTGATCGCCGATCTGGGCAGTCGCCAGGGCCAGCGTGAAGAGCGGATTTATCTGGCGACGGACTTCGATCCGGCACTCTTCGATTCAGTGCTGGCCGAGCAGGTTCGCTGCGTCGATCAACTGGATTGGGATGAACGTGAAGGCGTACTGCGGGCCGAGCGTCAGCGCAAGGTTGGTGAACTGATCCTCAGTCGTGAACCGCTGACCGGTCTCGATGAAACCGCCCGCAGCCAGGCGCTGGTCAACCTGGTGCGGCGCAAAGGCCTGGAGTTGTTGCCGTGGACCCCGGAGTTGCGTCAGTGGCAGGCGCGGGTCGCCTTGTTGCGGCAACTGGACTTGGCCAGCAAGGGCGAAAGCGAATGGCCGGATGTCAGCGACGCAGCGTTGCTCAAAAGTCTTGAACACTGGTTGATGCCTTATCTGGGCAAAGTCTCGCGACTCAGCCACTTCGCCAACCTGGATCTGTCGAGCATCGTCCACAACCTGCTGCCGTGGCCGTTGCCACAACGCTTGGACGAGCTGGCGCCCCATCATTTGAGCGTGCCGTCAGGCTCGTCGATTCGTCTGGATTACAGCGAACAGCCGCCGATTCTCGCGGTGCGCTTGCAGGAGTTGTTCGGACTGGCCGAGACCCCGCGCATTGCCGGGGGGCGGCAGGTGGTCAAGCTGCACCTGTTGTCCCCGGCGCGGCGACCAGTGCAGGTGACTCAGGACCTGGCCAACTTCTGGCGCAGCACCTACGCCGAAGTGAAGAAGGATTTGAAGGGGCGTTATCCGAAGCATTATTGGCCGGATGATCCGCTGGTGGCCGAAGCAACTGCGCGGATCAAACCCCGTAAATAACGGTTAACACCGGACTCTGTGGCGAGGGGGCTTGCCCCCGTTGGACTGCGCAGCAGGCCCTGCTTTTCAGATGAAGAGTTAGGGCCGCTGCGCGACCCAGCGGGGGCAAGCCCCCTCGCCACATGAAGTTACTGCGATCTTTCGGATTTGGCGGTGAGCTGTTCGCGGCAGTAGTCCGCAAACAACTGCGCCGGTTTGGTCAGTTGCCCGCGTTTGAGCCACGCCGCCACCAGTCCCGAACCGGTGACGTCTTCAGCGATGTCCACGCACACCACTTTCTGCCCGTCGTAGGTGCACTCCGAATGCGGTTTGGTCACCAGGATCGAGAACCCGAACCCTTGGCCAACCATGCCCCGCACCATCTCGATCGAAGGCGAGCTGAAGGCGATGCGCGGGGTCAGGCCCAGCTCATCGAACAGGCTGACGAAGTAGGTCCGGCTCGGCTGCACGTCCAGAAGAATCATTGGCTCCAGGCACAGGTCCCGCAGCGACACCTGTGCCTGCTGGGCAAAACGGTGATCGGCTGGCAGCAGCGCGTAAGGTCGTTGCGCCGGCATCAGCGGTTCAGTCTCGATGGTGCCGTCCAGATCGTGCTCGTAAAGGATCGCCAGGTCGAAAGCGCCGGAGGTCAGGCCCTGCACCAGCTCTTGTTGCTCGCCGTCGCGGATGCGGATTTCCACCCCCGGGTACAACGCCGAAAATCCGGCGATCAATTGCGGCAGGTACAGCGGTGCGACGGTTTCGAAGCAGCCGATATCGATCTGCCCGGAGACCACATCGTTGTCGGCCAGGGCGTTCTGTTCGAACTCCTTGGCCATGCGCAGCAGTTCCTGGGCCTTGCGGTAGAAGCGTGCACCACTGGGGGTCAATGACACGCCCTGTGCATGGTGACGAATCAGCAGTTGCACGCCGAAACTGTCTTCCAGCCCTTTGATGGCCGTGGAGATCGAGGGCTGGGCGATGTACAGCTTGCGCGAGGCCTCGGCCACGCTGCCGCACTCGACGGTGGTGATGAAGTATTTCAGTTGACGCAGATTGTAGGCAGCCACAGCGAACCTCGGGGGGAGAACGGATCAGGCATCCTGGCAATTTGCGCGCCACCCCTATCCGCTCGGGTAGCGATTTGTTGTGGTTGAACAATAACCACATGCTGCGCCAGAAGGGAGATCGGCTACGTAGTTTTTTCTTGGCCTGCGAACACATTTTTACTGGTTTTCCACCGCTTGGGCCTGAGCGACTATCCAATACACAAGAATGTCCTCTGGAGCATCTGAACGTGTTCGAGCTTGAGTATTGGCAACGCAAGGCCGCTTCCCTGCGGTTTCCCGACCAGGCCGTGATCGACGGCCAGCGCCGCCCGGCGCAGTCGGGGCAGACTTTCGCCGCGATCAACCCCGCCACCGGCCAATGCCTGGCCAACGTTGCCGCCTGCGGCGAAGAAGACGTGAACTCGGCGGTACACAATGCGCGGCAGGTTTTCGAGGCAGGCACCTGGGCTGCGCGCTCACCGACCGAACGCAAGCAAGTACTGTTGCGCCTGGCCGATTTGATCCTCGAAAACCGTGAAGAACTGGCGCTGCTCGACTCGCTGAACATGGGCAAGCCCGTCGCGGATGCCTACAACATCGACGTGCCGGGTGCCGCGGGAGTGTTCCGCTGGTACGCCGAAAGCCTCGACAAACTCTACGATCAGGTCGCGCCGAGTGCGCAGAACGTACTGGCAACCATTACTCGCGAAGCCCTGGGCGTGGTGGCTGCGGTGGTGCCGTGGAATTTCCCTCTGGACATGGCGGCGTGGAAACTCGCCCCAGCCCTGGCCGCCGGTAACTCGGTGATCCTCAAGCCGGCCGAACAGTCGCCGTTTTCCGCCCTGCGCCTGGCTGAGCTGGCGCTGGAAGCCGGTGTACCTGCGGGTGTGCTGAACGTGCTGCCGGGGCTCGGCGAGCAGACCGGCAAGGCCCTCGGTCTGCACCCGGACGTCGATTGCCTGGTGTTCACCGGCTCCACCGAAGTCGGCAAATACTTCATGCAGTACTCGGCCCAGTCGAACCTCAAGCAGGTGTGGCTGGAGTGCGGCGGCAAGAGCGCCAATCTGGTGTTCGCCGATTGTCAGGATCTGGACCTGGCGGCCGAGAAAGCCGCGTTCGGTATCTTCTTCAATCAGGGCGAAGTCTGCTCGGCCAATTCGCGGTTGCTGGTGCAGCGCTCGATCCATGACGAGTTTGTCGAGCGCCTCAAAGCCCAGGCTGAACGCTGGTTGCCGGGCGATCCGCTGGACCCGTCGAGCGCCGCCGGGGCCATCGTCGACAGCCGTCAGACCGCGCGCATCATGAAGTTCATCCAGCAGGCCGAACAGCAAGGCGCGACCAGGATCTGTGGTGGTCGGCAGTCGATCTTCAACGGCTCGGACAACTTCATCCAGCCGACGATTTTCACCGGCGTGACGCCGGACATGCCGCTGTTTCGCGATGAAGTGTTCGGCCCGGTGCTGGCGATTACGGCATTCGACGACGAAGCCCACGCCTTGCAATTGGCCAACGACAGCATCTACGGTCTGGCGGCTTCGCTATGGACCGACGACCTCAACCGCGCCCACCGTGTGGCGCGACAATTGCGGGCCGGTACGGTGTCGGTCAACAGCGTCGATGCGCTGGACGTGACCGTGCCTTTTGGCGGTGGCAAGCAGTCGGGTTTCGGCCGCGACCTGTCCCTGCATTCATTCGATAAATACACCCAGTTGAAGACCACCTGGTTTCAATTGCGCTGATAACAAAACGGAGAACTGGCGATGACCACACCACGTGATACCCGCGACTACCAGGCCGCCGACGCTGCGCACCACATCCATGCGTTCGTCGATCAGAAAGCCCTCAATGACGAGGGGCCACGGGTGATGGTCCGTGGCGAGCGCCTGCACCTGTGGGACAACGATGGCCGGCGTTACCTCGACGGCATGTCCGGGTTGTGGTGCACCAACCTCGGTTACGGGCGCAAGGACCTGGCCGCCGCGGCGAGCCGGCAGCTGGAACAGCTGCCGTACTACAACATGTTTTTCCACACCACCCACCCGCAGGTGATCGAGCTGTCCGAGCTGCTGTTCAGCCTGCTGCCGGCTCACTACAGCCACGCGATCTACACCAACTCAGGCTCTGAAGCCAACGAGGTGTTGATCCGCACGGTGCGTCGTTACTGGCAGGTGCTCGGCAAGCCCGAGAAGAAAATCATGATCGGCCGCTGGAACGGTTACCACGGTTCGACCCTGGCCGCGACGGCGCTGGGCGGCATGAAGTTCATGCACGAAATGGGCGGCATGATTCCGGACATCGAGCATATCGACGAGCCGTACTTCTTCGCCCACGAAGGCAACCTGACTCCGGCCGAATTCGGTCTGCGCGCGGCGCAGCAACTGGAAGCGAAGATCCTCGAACTGGGTGCTGACAAGGTCGCGGGCTTTATCGCCGAACCGTTCCAGGGCGCCGGCGGCATGATCTTCCCGCCCGAAAGCTACTGGCCGGAAATCCAGCGCATCTGCCGCAAGTACGATGTGCTGCTGTGCGCCGATGAGGTGATCGGCGGCTTCGGTCGCACCGGCGAATGGTTCGCCCACGAGTACTTCGGTTTCGAGCCGGACACCCTGTCCATCGCCAAGGGCCTGACCTCGGGCTACATCCCCATGGGCGGCTTGATCCTGTCGAAGAAAATGGCCTCGGTGCTGGTGGAGCAGGGCGGTGTGTTTGCCCACGGCCTGACCTATTCCGGACACCCGGTGGCGGCGGCTGTGGCGATTGCCAACCTCAAGGCCCTGCGCGATGAAGGCGTGGTGACGCGGGTCAAGGATGACATCGGCCCGTACCTGCAACAGTGCCTGCGCGAAGTGTTCGGTAAGCACCCGCTGGTGGGTGACATCCAGGGCACCGGCATGGTCGCGGCGCTGCAACTGGCCGAAGACAAATCCACTCGCAAGCGTTTTGCCAACGAAAACGACATCGCCTGGCGCTGCCGTACGATCGGTTTTGAAGAGGGCGTGATCATTCGCTCGACCTTGGGCCGGATGATCATGGCGCCGGCGTTGATTGCCAGTCGTGAGGAGATTGATGAGCTGATCGCCAAGACCTTGAAAGCAGTGGATCGTACGGCGCAGGAGTACGGCCGGCTCTGACATTTGTAGCGTTCTTGCGGGCCTCTTCGCGGGCAAGCCCGCTCCCACAGGTTATGTGTAATGCCCAAATATTGTGGCTGGCACAAACCCTGTGGGAGCGAGCTTGCTCGCGATAGCTATTGCTCAAACAACACATTTCCCAAGTCTTGCTCTCACCCTGTGCATCCCCGCCCACAGCGCCCTTTCGCGGTGCGCGCTAACGAGTTTTTTCATCGTTCGCATCCACATATTTCCTCATTTTCCTAATCCCGCCCTTGGGCCAACATCGATCTCGCCAGCCCACCGAATGCTGCCCGCCGAAGGGTCCCCGAGAGACCACAGGTTGCAGCCGATTCAGGGCTCGCCGTACTGCCCATGACAAAACTAAATCAACAGCTTTGGGAGTGCTCCATGATCAAGTCCTTGCTTACCCGCGTTGCCCATCCACTGGCGGTCACCGCCATCGCCGCGACGGTCGCCACCAGCGCCCAGGCCGGCACCCTGTCCATCGGTCATACCACCTGGGTCGGCTACGGCACCCTGTACCTGGCCAAGGACCTTGGCTACTTCAAGGAAAACGGTTTGACCGTCGAATTGCCGGTGGTCGAGGAAGCGGCGATGTACATGGCCGCACAAGCTTCCGGCGAGTTGTCCGGCTCGGCGTCGACCATCGACGAGGTGCTCAAGTACCGTCCGCAATTCTGCTTCAAGGCCGTGGCCGCGCTGGACGACAGCCATGGTGGCGACGGCGTGCTGGTGGGTAAGGACGTCAAGAGCCTGCAGGAACTCAAGGGCAAGGCCGTTGCGGTCAACGAAGGTTCGACCTCGCAGTTCTGGCTGTCCTATCTGCTGAAAAAACACGGCATGAGCATGAGCGACATCACCGTGCAGAACATGACGGCCGACGACGCCGCCACCGCGTTCATCGCCGGTCGCGTACCGGCCGCCGTGACCTGGGAGCCGCACCTGTCGATGGTTCGCGACAAGAAGCAGGGCAAGGTGCTGATCGACAGCAGCAGCACACCGGGGGTGATCGTCGATGTGGTCGCACTGAACTGCAGCGTGATCGAAAAACAGCCGGAAGACGTCAAGGCCCTGGTGGCCGGTTTGTACAAAGCTGTGCAGTACACCAAGGATCATCCACAGGAAGCCTACAAAATCATGGCCAAGGGTGTCGGCGGTTACCTGGCCGATCCGAAGGAAATGGAAGCGGCCGCACAGGGCGTGCGTTTCTACGATCAGGCCATGAGCGAAAAACTGCTGGGCTCGCCGGGTAAACCGGGTGACAGCGCACCGCTGATCAAGCTGGCCAACGAAACCGCCAGCGAGCTGCAAGGCAAGCCCTACAACGTCAGCAATGACGACCTGATCGACAACCGCTTCGTCACCCCGCTCTAGGAGGCTGCATGTTCAAGCGCAATTCATGGCTGAGCCGCTGCATCACGCCCAAGACCGGATTGCCGGTCTCGGTGATCTGGAGCGCGAGCGGCCTGGCCTGGGTGCTGTTGGTCGGCCTGTGGGCCGGGTTGTCCTACGGCGGCGTGGTGCCGGGCATGTTCCTGCCGACGCCGGGCGCGGTGGTCGAGGCCGCCGTGCGGTTAGGCCGCGACGGCACCCTTGGCCAACATGTGTGGGCCAGTGTCGAAGTGGTGATGGTCGGTTTCATCGTATCGTCCCTGGTGGCGGTGCCCCTGGGTTTGTTGATGGGCAGCTTTCGCATCGTCCAGGCCTTCCTTGAGCCGCTGGTGAATTTCATTCGCTACCTGCCGGTGACCTCGTTCGTGCCGCTGTTCATCCTGTGGATCGGCATCGGTCTGGAGCAGCGGGTGTCGGTGATCATTTTCGGCGTGTTCTTCCAGCAACTGGTGATGATCGCGGACGTGTCCAAAGGCATCTCCAAGGACCTGATCAACGCCTCCTACACCCTTGGCTCGAACCGTCGTGACGCGGTGCTGCATGTGATTGCCCCGGCGTCCTTGCCGGGCGTGCTCGACACCCTGCGGGTGACCATGGGCTGGGCCTGGACTTACCTGGTGGTGGCTGAACTGGTGGCCGCATCCAGTGGCCTGGGTTACCTGAGCCTCAAGGCCATGCGTGGCTTCCAGGTGGATGTGATTTTCCTCGCCATCGCGATCATCGGCCTGCTGGGCCTGGTCACCGATCAACTGTTCCGTTTCCTTCGTCTGAGGATCACCGCATGGGCTCAGTAACCGCCGCCCCTCATCGTTTTGTTGCCCCCCAGGCCGCCCCGGTGAACGCGCCACGGCTGAAGGTGGACAAGGTCAGCCTGAGTTACAAGAAACCCGATGGCGGAACCTTTACCGCGTTACAGGAGGTGTCGTTCGAAGTGCCGGACCAGCAATTCGCTGTGCTGGTGGGGCCTTCGGGCTGCGGCAAGTCGAGCCTGCTGTATCTCACCGCCGGCCTGGCCGAACCGACCTCGGGTGAGATTTACGTCGGCGGTCAGCAGGTCGAAGGCCCCGGCGCGGACCGCGGCATGGTGTTCCAGAGCTACACGCTGTTCCCGTGGCTGACGGTGCGCCAGAACGTCGAGTTCGGCCTCAAGCGGCGTGGCATGCCGGCGGCGCAACGCAAGGACATCGTCGATTACTACGTGAACGAAGTGGGCCTGAGCGGCTTTGCCGACAACTACGCCAAGCAGTTGTCCGGCGGGATGATGCAACGTGTCGCCATTGCCCGCGCACTGGCCAATGACCCGCAGATCCTGCTGATGGACGAACCCTTCGGGGCTCTCGACAGCCAGACGCGCCTGCAAATGCAGCAGCTGTTGCTGCGGGTGTGGGGCAACAGCAAAAAGACTGTGTTGTTCGTGACCCACGACATCGACGAGGCGATTCTGCTGGGCGACCGGGTGTATGTGATGGGTGCCAGGCCGGGGCGGATCAAGCAGATTCTGGATGTGCCGATCGAGCGTCCACGCAACCTGGACATGGTCATGGAGCGCTCGTTCATCGAGATGAAGCGCGAGATCTTCGGGCTGCTGCATGATGATCTGGAAGAGGTGCATTAACCCCGATTCCAGCCCGTGCACCATCCCTGTGGGAGCGAGCTTGCTCGCGATTGCGATTTGTCATTCAGCATTGATGTCGACTGACACGACGCCATCGCGAGCAAGCTCGCTCCCACAGGTTTTGTGTCTGGCTGGGGTGAGGTGTCAGGGCGCAACCGGCAGCAGAAACCGCGCAATCACCGGCAGGTGATCGGAGATGCGCAATGTATCGTCCTGCCGCACCATCGCCTCCACCCGTTTGATCCGCGGACTGTAGAACAGGTAGTCGACGGTCCGGTCCGGGCCGTTCAGTCCGGGGTCGTTCGGGTAGTGGGTCAGCCAGCGCTCGCGGTCGATACCACTGGCTTCGTTGTTGGTCGGGATCATCGGGTACTTGTCCCACAGCAGGTGTAACAGGCTGTCGGCGGAGTAGGGCGCGCGTTGTGCATCGGGCAGGCGCTGATACTGGCCCAGCGGCAGCAGGTTGAAATCCCCACCGATCAACCACGGCGTGCCACGGCTTTCGAGTTTATCGAGGGCCGTGGCCACGGCGTTCACCTGGTTTTGCAAGGTGTTGTCGGCTCGATCGGCGCGCTCCAGATGGGTATTGAGCACCGCTATGTGCCCGCCGTCACTCAATGGCAAGTAGCTCACCAGCAAGGCGTTTCTGGGTTTGAATTGGCGGCTGACCGGATTGCCCGAGGCGACTGGCAGTTGCAGCCGTTCGGCATGTTCGATCCGATAACGGCTCAGGGTTGCCAGTTGCCGGCCGACACTGCCGAAGATGTGCGGATTCGGCACGAAGTCGGCTTTCCAGTCGAACGCGCTGGTGCCACACGGATACAAGTCGGCGAGCCGCTCCTGCAGCAGCTTGAACTGGTGCTGGTAATCGCTGGCCTTGGCGCCGTCGTCCAGTTCCTGCAACAGCACGATGTCCGGTTGTTCGTCGCGAATCACCCGCGCCACTTCGTCAAGGCTGAAAGCCATGTCTTCCGCTGTGGGGCGTTCGTCGGTGCCCGCGGCCAGGTCATTCCAGAATACGTAGCGCTTGCCGGCCAGGTACTGGACGTTCCAGGTCATCACCTTCAACGCCTGCCCGGGGACCAGGGAGGGGGCCTGGGCACTGCAACTGACGGGCAACAATTCTTTGGCGTCGGGGCGCCAGGTCAGGCTGTAGATCATCGCGGCGATCAGGCCGATCACGATCAGCAGGCCCGGCAGGATGTAGCGCAGTAGACGGGTCATGGCTCGGCTTATTAGCGTTACAGGATTGTTCCCGAGCATACCCGAGAGCGAGGGTCGCGCCTAAGGTCAGAGCGAGTTGTCATTTCTTTCAGGCAACGGGTTGATCAGCATGAACAGTCGGAACAGCACCACGCTGGTAAACAGCTGCAGAAAACTGTGGGCGCTGTCGATCAGCATGGATACCACCGGGTTCTGAGGTTCGGGGTACGCTGCCAGCGTCACGCCTTTGAGCAGCCACAACGGCCCCATCACACACAGAATGCACAGCAGGATGCGCAAGAAATGCCCTTGGGTCATGCGCAGGCTTTCCTTCATGGCCGCCAGTGGCGCCAGGCCGCGCAACACCAGCAGGTATTCGCCAAACGCCAGGGTCACCATCAGGTAGATACCCGGCAGGAAATACAGCGACAGGCCCAGCAGAATCAGCACGGTATTGAGCGCCGTGAGCAGGGCGAAGCGTGGCCACAGGCTCGCCGCCATCGCCAGCAGGTCGCGGTTGCGCGGCGACTCGCCGCGGCTGCGGGCGTCGAGAAACAGGATTAGCGCAGCGGTGTACAGCGGGTACACCAGCAAGCCGACTATCACGCTGATGCCGGGGAAACTGTCCGGCTCGGTGGAGTGGTCGACCACTTGTTGCAGCAGCGCCTCAAGCATCACCAGCGGCAGGCACAGCTGCACGATCTGGCCCAGATTGCGCTTGAAGAAATACAGCGAGTCACGCAGGACATCTAACGGATTCATCAGTGGGTATCGCAGGTTGGAAGCAGTGGCTCACTTTAACCGATCAAGCGCTCGTAGACGCAAACGTAAACGTTCGGTAAATGTCATTGAAACATCTTGTTTCAGCCTCCATTAAGGTCGGGCACCTTATCCTCATTGGATAAAGGCAACGATTTTCCCGGCAATCTACGAGGTCGCCATGAACAGCGAAGAACAAACCCTGATCGATGGACTGTTTTCCCGGCTGCAGCAGGCCGAAACGGACTCAGCCCCGCGCGACGCCCAGGCCGAGGCGCGGATCAAGGAACACCTGACGCGCCAGCCCGCGGCAGGTTATTTCATGACCCAGGCGATTCTGGTGCAAGAGGCGGCGGTCAAGAGCCTCGATGAACAGAACAGGCAACTGACCCAGCAAGTCCAGCAGTTGCAGGCCGAACTGCAACAGGCCAAGGCCCAGGCGACCCCGGCTCCAGCGCCGAGCAGCGGTGGCTTTTTGTCGAGCATCTTTGGCGGCAACTCTCGTGAGCCACAGCCTGCACCCACCCAGAGCTCACCACCCTCGAGCGGTGGCTGGCGCGAGCCGGGACGCTCGTCGTTCGGTTCGCAACCGCCACAGCAGAGCTTCGGCGCGCCGCCGCAGAACTTTCCCCAGCAGGGCTATGCACCACAGCAACAGGCTCCGGCAGCGACCGGCAGCAGTTTCCTCGGTGGTGCGCTGAAAACCGCCGCAGGCGTGGCGGGTGGCGTGATGCTGGCACAAGGCATCAGCAGCCTGTTCCATCACAATCAGCAACCGGAAGTCGTCGAAGTCATCAAGGAAGAGCCGGCCCAGGTCAACGACCAGGGCAACAATGGCTGGGGCGATGACCAGCGCATGGCCGGTAACGACTCCTACAGCAACGATCAGGGCGGGTTCAGCGACGCTGACTACAGCGATGACTCGTTATTCGGCGGCGACGACGATTCCTTCGTCTGATACGCCATTCGTCCGGAGCGCAACCGCGCTCCGGGCCGATTATTCGCGGAACAATCCTCAGGGCTGGCATACTGGGCGACTTTTCGGGCCTGGTGCCTGATTCAGCCCTGAGGAAAGCCGGTGAAAAAAATCGCAGTGTTCGCCGATGTCCAGAACCTCTACTACACCGTGCGTCAGGCTTATGGTTGCCACTTCAACTACGCCGCACTGTGGGCTGACATCAGCAAGCAGGGCGAGATCGTCGAAGCCTACGCCTATGCCATCGACCGTGGCGACAGCAAACAGCAGCAGTTCCAGCAGATCCTGCGCAACCTCGGTTTCACCGTGAAGCTCAAACCCTATATCCAGCGCAGCGATGGCTCAGCCAAGGGCGATTGGGACGTGGGCATCACCCTCGATATCATGGATGCCGCCGACCATGTCGATGAAATCGTCCTGGCCTCCGGCGACGGTGATTTCGACATGCTGCTCGAACGCATCATCAGCAAACACGGCGTACAAGCAGTGGCCTACGGCGTACCGGGCCTGACCGCCAACTCGCTGATACGCGCCGCCAGCCGCTACGTGCCGATCGAAGGCGCGTTGCTGCTCAAGAATTGATTTTTACGGAGTTGAACCAGGTTTGGAACGCATCGCAGTCATCGACTTTGAAACCACCGGGATCTCACCGAGCAGCAGCTGCCGGGCCACGGAAATCGCCGTGGTGATCCTTGAACAGGGGCGCATCGTCGAGCGTTACCAAAGCCTGATGAATGCCGGCGTGCGCGTCCCGGCCTTCATCGAACAACTCACCGGCATCAGCAACGCCATGCTGCGCACCGCGCCGTCGGCGGAGCAGGTGATGAACGAAGTGAATGAATTCGTCGGCTGCACGCCGTTGCTCGCGCACAACGCCGCGTTCGACCAGAAGTTCTGGGACTTCGAACTGGGGCGAGTCAAACGCACCCGCTTGCAGAACTTTGCCTGCTCGCTGCTGCTGGCTCGCCGCCTGATGCCCGCCGCGCCGAACCACAAACTCGGCACCCTCACCACGTTCGCCAACCTGCCCCACACCGGCAAGGCCCACCGGGCCATGGCCGACGCCGAGATGGCGGCCAACCTTACGGCACACCTGGCCGAAGAGTTGCGCCAGAAACACGGCTTGCGCGAGCTGTCCCATGACTTGCTGTGCAAGTTGCAGAAAGTGCCGGCGGCGAAGGTAAACGAACACCTCAAGCGTTATCGCGGGTTCTAGGAACATCGCAAATCCCCTCCCTGTAGGAGCGAGCTTGCTCGCGATGAACCCGAGAACAACACGGGGTGTCAGGTTCCCCGCGTTATCGTTGGCGACCATCGCGAGCAAGCTCGCTCCCACAGGGACATCATTGCCTCAGGATTTGCCATTCCCTTCAATGTGCCCCAGCGGCACCCGCTTCTCTATCGCACTCGACAACACAATCGACGTCTTGCTGAACCCGAACGTGGCGATCCGGTTGATCAACTCTTCCAGCTCCGGCATCGAACCCACGGCTGCCTGCATGATCACGCACGGGTCGCCGGTCACCCGATGGCATTCAGTCAATTGCGGGATTTTGATCAGGTCGTCGTAGGCTTTCTGGTTGCCGTGCTGGTTCAGGCGCAGTTCGATCACGCACTGGATGGGCAAGCCGAGCTTGGCCATGTCGACCTTCGCCTGATAGCCGGTGATCACGCCGCTGGCTTCAAGCTTGGCCACGCGCTCGGCCACGGCCGGGGCGGACAGGTTGACCTTGCGCGCCAGGTCCGCGTAGGACGCGCGACCATTTTCCAGCAGGGCGCTGAGCAGCATGCGGTCGTACTTATCCATCGTGGCACTCCTGAAAAATGACGGACTTTCGAAAACACGGTTTATTGCCATGAACACCGTGTTTTGAAAAGTGTACTGGCGGTTTAAAAAGGTTTTGTAACTTATTTTCCGGCTCCAGCCTTTCTAGAATAGCCGTTCACCTGTTCTGCCTGTGAGTTGCCCCATGTCCGGCCTACGTCGCTTTCCCTTACCGTTGATCGCAGCCTTTTTCGCCTTGTACGTGATTTGGGGCTCGACCTACCTGGTGATCCGCATCGGCGTGGAGTATTGGCCGCCGCTGCTACTCGCCGGCATCCGCTTCGTCATTGCCGGGACCTTGATGTACGCCTTCCTGCGTTGGCGCGGGGCGCCGGCGCCGACCTGGGCGCAGTGGAAAGCCGCCGGGATCATTGGCGTATTGCTGCTGGCGTGCGGTAACGGAGCGGTCAGCGTGGCCGAACACACCGGCGTGGCTTCTGGAGTGGCCGCTTTGGCGGTGGCAACGGTGCCGCTGTTTACCTTGCTCTGTGGCTATTTCTGGGGCGCGCGTAATACCCGTCTCGAATGGGCTGGCGTTGCGCTCGGAATGATCGGCATCGTCATGCTCAACCTCGGCTCCAACCTGCAATCGAGCCCGTTGGGTGCAGCCCTGTTGATTTTTGCGGCGGCCACCTGGGCCTTCGGCTCGGTGTGGAGCAAGCATTTACCATTGCCTCAAGGGGCGATGGCCAGTGCCGTGGAAATGCTGGTGGGTGGCGTGGTGTTGCTGATCGGCAGTGCGGTCAGCGGTGAGCATCTGGACAAGGTTCCGCCGATTGAAGGCTGGGTTGCGCTGGCGTACCTGACTGTGTTCGGTTCGATCATCGCCTTCAACGCCTACATGTACCTGTTGAAGCACGTGCGTCCGGCCGCTGCCACCAGTTATGCCTACGTCAACCCGGCGGTGGCGGTCTTGCTGGGGATCGTGTTTGTCGGTGAGACCATTGGAGTCGAGGAAGCACTGGCCATGCTGGTGATTATCAGTGCCGTGGTGCTGATTGGCTTGCCGCAGTGGCGTCGTAAGCCGCAGCAGCCGGTGGAGAAGGTCGTGCCGACGGTAGTGCCGACAGAATCCCGTGTGAATTAGGGTAAACTGCGCGCCATTGCACTCTTGTTTCGCACAACCGCGCTGAATTTTCCTACGGTACTCCCATGACTTTCGCC
Source organism: Pseudomonas sp. GW822-FHT01E03 (assembly GCF_058802985.1). NCBI lineage: Bacteria > Pseudomonadati > Pseudomonadota > Gammaproteobacteria > Pseudomonadales > Pseudomonadaceae > Pseudomonas > Pseudomonas sp. GW822-FHT01E03. Next base: position 90,016 of record NZ_JBXAOQ010000011.1, on the reverse strand, counting down.
ACCCTTGGCCTGATCGAACCCTTGCTGCGCTCCCTTGAGACGCTCGGCTACCAGACTCCGACGCCGGTTCAGGCGCAAGCCATTCCGGCAGTGCTGGCCGGTCGTGACCTGATGGCCGCGGCCCAGACCGGTACCGGCAAGACCGCCGGTTTCGCCCTGCCGCTGCTGCAACTGCTGGCCATGGAAGGGCCGAAAGTCACCGCCAACTCGGTTCGCGCACTGATCCTGGTGCCGACCCGCGAGCTGGCCGAGCAGGTTCACGAAGCCGTGCGCCAGTACGCCGAAAACCTGCCATTGCGCACTTACGCGGTGTACGGCGGCGTCAGCATCAACCCGCAAATGATGAAGCTGCGCAGTGGCGTCGACTTGCTGGTAGCGACTCCGGGCCGCTTGCTCGACCTGTTCCGCCAGAACGCGCTGAAGTTCAACCAGCTGCAAACCCTGGTGCTGGACGAAGCCGACCGCATGCTCGACCTGGGCTTTTCCGAGGAGCTGGCGAACATTTACCGTGCGCTGCCGAAGAAACGTCAGACGTTGCTGTTCTCCGCAACCTTCTCCGATGACATCCGCCTGCTGGCCGGGCAGATGCTCAACGATCCGCTGACTATCGAAGTCAGCCCGCGCAACGTCGCAGCCAATACGGTCAAGCAATGGATCGTGACGGTGGACAAGAAGCGCAAGCCGGAACTGTTCGTGCACCTGATGCGCAAGGGCAAGTGGAAGCAGGTGCTGGTGTTCGCCAAGACCCGCAACGGCGTGGACGCGCTGGTGGAGAAACTTCAGGGCCTGGGCATCAACGCCGACGGCATCCACGGCGACAAACCCCAGGCGACCCGCCAGCGTGCGCTCGACCGCTTCAAGGCGAGTGAAGTGCAGATCCTGGTCGCTACCGACGTGGCAGCCCGTGGCCTGGACATCGAAGACCTGCCGTTGGTGGTCAACTTCGACTTGCCGATCGTCGCTGAGGATTACATCCACCGCATCGGTCGTACCGGTCGCGCGGGTTCGACCGGCGAGGCGATTTCCCTGGTCTGCGCCGATGAAGTGAATCTGCTGTCGGCCATCGAGATGCTGACCCGCCAGACTTTGAAGCGGCAGAACGAGCCGGACTTCGAACCCGAGCACCGCGTGCCGGACACCGATGCCAGTGGCCAGGTCGTCAAAAAGCCGAAAAAACCGAAGAAGCCCAAGGCTTCCGGTGGTGGCGGTGGTAAACGCAATCTGGGTCGGTGGGTTGATAGCGGTGAGGTTGCGCCGGCGGAGCCTTCGATCAAGCCTGTGCGCAAGGTGCCGGTGTTCAATACCGGGCCGCGCAAGCGTAAGCCTTGATTAACTTCGGCGTCTGTTAAGCCGCCATCGCGAGCAAGCTCGCTCCCACAGGGGATTTGTGATCGACACAATTCCAATGTGGGAGCGAGCTTGCTCGCGATGGGCGCGCTGCGGTCTTCAATCTTTGCGCTGTAACCACTCCACCATCCCCAACCCCGCCGCTCGCCCACTGGCGAAACACGCGGTCAGCAGATAGCCGCCGGTCGGCGCCTCCCAATCGAGCATTTCCCCGGCGCAGAACACGCCAGGCAGTTGCTTGAGCATCAAACGCTCATCCATCGCCTCGAACAACACCCCGCCAGCACTGCTGATGGCCTCGTCCAGTGGACGGGTTTTCACCAGTGTCAGTGGCAAAGCCTTGATCGCGTTGGCCAGCAAGGCCATGTCGGCAAAGCAGTCGGCACTGGTCAGTTCACGCAATAGCGCCGCTTTGACCCCATCGATGCCCAACTGACTGTGCAGGTGCTTGGCCATGGAGCGTGATCCCCGGGGTTTGCTCAACGCCGCTGCAACTTTATCCACAGGCCGGCCCGGCAACAGGTCCAGATGAATGGTTGCCGAACCGTGCCGGTTGATTGCTTCGCGGATCGGTGCTGACAGGGCGTAGATCAAACTGCCTTCAATTCCGGTGGCGGTAATCACACATTCGCCGAGTCGCGGCACGTCATCGTTAAGGCCGATGGCGATGTTTTTCAGCGGCGAGCCGGCGAATTTGCTGACCATCAATTCGCTCCAGGCCTGCACCTCGAAGCCGCAATTACTGGGTTGCAACGGCGCCAGTCCTACGCCGCGTTGCTCCAGTGGCAGCATCCACGCGCCGTCCGAACCCAGGCGCGACCAACTGCCGCCACCGAGGGCGAGCAGGGTGGCATCGGCTTGCACGGTTGTTTCGCCTTCCGGGCTGTCGATACGCAATCCGCCACGCTCGTCCCAGCCGAGCCAGCGGTGGCGGGTGTGGATAACTACGCCACTGTCGCGCAGGCGTTTGAGCCAGGCGCGCAGCAGCGGCGCGGCCTTCATGTCGGTGGGGAATACCCGGCCGGAGCTGCCGACGAAGGTCTCGATGCCCAGTTCATGAATCCACTGACACAACGCTTCGGCGCCGAAGCCGCGCAGCAGCGGGGCGATCTGCGGGGCGCGTTCGGCGTAGCGTGAGAGAAATGCCGGGTAGGCTTCGGAGTGCGTGATGTTCATGCCGCCGACGCCGGCCAGGAGGAATTTTCGCCCCACTGAAGGCATACCGTCGTACAGGTCGACCTTGATCCCGGCCTGGCTCAACACTTCGGCCGCCATCAGACCGGCGGGGCCGCCACCGATGATGGCGACGCGGGAAGGGGAGGAGGTCGAAGATCGGGTCATGGAGTGCGCTGCGGTTTTGGCGAATGAAGCCGGGCATTCTACCAGCCCAGACCTCTGTAGGAGCGAGCCTGCTCGCGATGGTCTTGAACGATTACGCGGGAAACCAGATGCCCGGCGGCGACGTTGCGTTTTTCGCGAGCAGGCTCGCTCCTACAGGGATCTTTGGTGAATTCGAGGATTGGTTAAAAAACAACCAGTGCTCTGTAGCTCAAGCTCCGCATGGGCTGCAGGCCCTTTCACTCAGGTTATCCACAGGCAGCTCCACAGGCATTGTGGGTAAAGCATCCACAACTCAGTGACAACCTGATGACTGCCAGACGCGCTGCGCGCTGTGATGGAGGATGCCGTGACGGCGGGCGAGGGCCTGGCGGTCCTTGCTGTAGCCGCCGCCGATTACCCCGACCACCGGAATGTCACGGCCCAGGCAATGGCGCATCACGCTTTCATCGCGGGCGGCGACGCCTTCGTCTGTCAGCTTCAGATAACCCAGGGCGTCGTCCTTATGCACATCGACCCCGGCGTCATACAGCACCAGATCCGGTTGGTAGAGCGGCAGCAGGTAGTTGAGTGCATCGTCCACCACCTTCAGGTAGTCGGCATCGCCCATGCCTTTGGGCAGTGGAATGTCCCAATCACTTTCGGCCTTGCGTGCGGGAAAGTTCTTCTCGCAGTGCAGGGAAACGGTCACCGCTTCCGGGGTGTTATGAAGTATTCGTGCAGTCCCGTCGCCCTGATGCACGTCGCAATCGAAGATCAGCACGCGGTTCACCCGACCACTTTCCAGCAGGTAATGGCTGATCACCGCCAGGTCATTGAAGATGCAGAACCCGGCCGGGTAATCGTAGTGCGCATGGTGGGTGCCGCCCGCGAGGTGGCAGGCCAGACCATGCTCCAGCGCCTGCTCGGCCGCCAGCAACGAGCCGCCCACCGCCCGCACCGTGCGTCGGGCCAGGGCTTCGTTCCAGGGCAGGCCGAGGCGGCGCTGGTCTTCGCGGGATAATTCGCCACTCATGTAACGCTCGATATACGAAGGGTCATGGGCGAGGGCGAGAATCTCTGCGGGACACAGGTCCGGGCGCAGCAGATCGGCGTCGCGGGTCAGGCCGCTGGCCACCAGGTGATCGCGCAACAGGCGGAACTTGTCCATGGGGAAGCGGTGATCCGCCGGAAACTCTGGACTGTAGTCTTCGTGATAAATCAGCGGCAGTGGCATGGTCATTTCATGTAGGAATGAGAGACGGATCCTACCAGCGTTGTAGACTGGCGACATTGAAATGGAGGGGCGGGGCACGATGGAGCCAATACTGGAGCTTGAAAGCGCTCGGCTGCTGTTGCGCCAGTGGCGCGATGAAGATTTACCTGACTTTGCGGCGATGTGTGCCGATCCGCAGGTGATGCGCTATTTCCCGGCAGCCTTGAGTCGGCTGGAGAGCGCCTCATTGATCGGGCGAATCCGTGGTCATTTCGCCGAGCACGGTTTCGGCCTATGGGCTCTGGAACGCAAGGACACCGGCCAATTCATCGGTTTTACCGGGCTCGGTGTGGTCGGTTTCGACGCGCCTTTCACCCCGGCCACGGAAATCGGCTGGCGCCTGGCCCGCGAGCACTGGGGGTTGGGTTACGCCAGTGAAGCGGCGTGGACCGCTCTGCGCTGCGGGTTTGACCGCTTGCTGCTGAGCGAAGTCGTGTCCTTTACCGCTGACAGTAACCTGCCGTCGCAGAAAGTCATGCAGGCGATTGGCATGCATCACGATCCGGCCGATGACTTCGATCATCCCAAGCTCTCCGTCGATCATCCCCTGCATCACCATGTGTTGTACCGCATCAGCCGTGAACAATGGCTGCAAACCTTGCATGGATAACCTGACACGGACGTTTACAATGGACCACATGTTGGCCCGGGCCAGAAACTGAATCGACCGCCGCAGCCAAGACTGCGCGGTATTGCGTTGTGTGAGGAGAGTCTGAATGAGCCAAGTGTTGGAAGATCTGGTCGACCTGCTGACGCTGGAGCCGATCGAAGAAAACCTGTTCCGTGGCCGTAGCCAGGACCTGGGTTTTCGTCAGCTGTTCGGTGGTCAGGTGCTCGGCCAGTCGCTGTCGGCGGCCAGTCAGACGGTTGAAGAGGCGCGCCATGTGCATTCGATGCACGGCTATTTCCTGCGCCCAGGCGATGCCGGGTTGCCGGTGGTGTATCAGGTTGACCGGGTGCGTGACGGTGGCAGCTTCAGCACGCGTCGGGTGACGGCGATCCAGAAGGGCCACCCGATATTCACGTGCAGTGCGTCGTTCCAGTACGACGAAGAAGGCTTTCAGCACCAGACCGAAATGCCGCAAGTGGTCGGTCCGGAAAACCTGCCATCGGAACTGGAAATCACCCAGCAGCGCGCGCACCTGATCCCCGAGAAAATGCGCGAAAAACTGCTGTGCCCGAAGCCGATCGAATTTCGCCCGGTGACCGAGAAAGATCCCTACAACCCGCTGCCCTCCGATCCGGTCAAGTACGTCTGGTTCCGCGCCGACGGGGCGTTGGCCGATTCGCCGGCGCTGCATAAATACCTGCTGGCCTACGCATCGGACTTCGGTCTGCTGGTCACCTCGATGCAGCCCCACGGCAAATCGGTGTGGCACAAGGATATGCAGGTCGCCAGCCTCGATCACGCACTGTGGTTCCACCAGGATCTGCGTGCCGATGACTGGTTGCTCTATGCGATGGACAGTCCGTGGGCCGGCAATTCCCGTGGCTTCTCCCGTGGCAGCGTGTTCAACCGCGCCGGGCAACTGGTGGCCTCGGTCACCCAGGAAGGCTTGATCCGTCACCGCAAGGATTGGGCGTGAGCCTGGCCGACGTGCGTCACTGGGTGTTCGACATGGACGGCACCCTGACGGTAGCCGTGCACGACTTCGCGGCGATTCGCGTGGCGTTGGCGATCCCTGCCGAACACGACATCCTGACCCACCTCGCCGCACTGCCGGCCGATGAAGCCGCAGCCAAACATGCGTGGCTGCTGGAGCACGAGCGGGACCTGGCCCTCGGTTCGCAACCGGCGCCGGGCGCGGTGGAACTGGTGCGCGAACTGGCCGGGCGTGGTTATCGCCTGGGCATTCTCACGCGCAACGCCCGGGAGCTGGCGCATGTCACGCTGGAGGCCATTGGCCTGGCCGACTGCTTTGCGCTGGAGGATGTGTTGGGCCGCGATGATGCTCCGCCCAAGCCGCATCCGGGCGGGTTGCTGAAACTGGCCGAAGCATGGAAGGTGCCGGCGAGCGAGATGGTGATGGTCGGTGATTACCGCTTCGATCTCGATTGTGGGCGGGCAGCGGGAGCGCGGACTGTGTTGGTGAATCTGCCGGATAATCCATGGCCGGAATTGACCGATTGGCATGCGGCGGATTGTGTTGAGTTGCGGCAGATGCTTTCGGCTTGAGGGCGTTGTTGTCGGGTGAACCGCTTTTGCGAGCAAGCCCACTCCCACATTTGATCTCGGGTGCTCACAAATGATGTGTACACCGCAGGTCCAATGTGGGAGCGGGCTTGCTCGCGAAGAGGCCCTTCCAGACACCACAAATACTACTGCCCGAACAATGCCTTCTGCCCCTCTGGCGAGGTAAACATCCCATCCCCGTTATGCCCGACCCCGGGCACTTCAACCAATTGCTGCTTCAACCCTTGCGGTTGCAGCCGCTTCAAATAATCGAAGTAAAAACGCCCGCGGGCCAATCGAGACGGCCCTTGCGCCTTGGCTTCACAGCTCTTATCCAGCGCCGGATGATTCGGGTCGGTGTCCTGCTGCCCCAGCAGATAAACGACTTCACGCTTGAGGTAACTTTCCTGCAACTGTGCTGCGGTTTGTCCTTCGGCGTAAGCCGGTAAATCCGCCAGCCCGTACTTCCAGCGATGGAAATTCGGGCAGCCGGCGTGGCTGAACGCCACGGGCCTGCGCTCATCGAAATAAGCGTAGGAGGACGGATTGGCGATCACGTAGCGCACCTGCACGCCGGCTGCATCGAGGTCGGATTGCGCGTGGCCGAGCAACGCATAGCGCTGAACCACCTGCGCGCCGCCGGAGTGCCCGGCGATGACGATTTGCTTCACATCCGGAAACTGCTGACGGTCACCCAAGCGGGCGATGATTTCGTCGAGCGCCGCGTAGGAACTCAGCCGAAAGGGTGCCGTGGATTCGCCGCCGGCCATCCATTCATTGCCTTGCCAGCGCAAAACGGTGTCGGCCACCGGATGGACCGCAACGTCGGTTTCATTGAGGAATTGCGGGGCGATCACCAGGGTCGTTGCGCTTTGCCCCGCCAGTTCGGCCGCGTGCTCACCACTCTGCAGATAGGTTTGCGCATTGCGCAAGCGACCGTGGAGGATGATCAGCACCCGTTCGATTTTTGCCGGGGCGGGGCTGATGCCCACCGCGATTTCACCTGACTTCAACAGCAGGCGCCCTGAACTGAGTTCCTTGACCCCATGCTCGGCGGCCTGGGACGTTGCGCAAGTAAACAGAACAACCAACAACCACTTCTTCATTTACAGATTTTTCGCCGCAAAGGTATCGCACTGGCCAACCTGGCCTTGGGCGAAACCGGTTTTGAACCAGCGCACCCGTTGCGCCGACGTACCATGGGTGAATGAGTCCGGGACCACACGGCCCTGACCCTGTTGCTGCAAACGATCGTCGCCGATGGCGTTCGCGGCGTTCAGTGCTTCTTCGATGTCGCCCGGTTCCAACCAGTTCAGGCGCTTCTGCGCATTGTTGGCCCAGACGCCGGCCAGGCAATCGGCCTGAAGTTCCTGGCGAACCAGCAAACCACCGTCGCCTTCCATCTGCCGGCCTTGTTGGCGCGCTGCCTGAATTTTCGTGGACACCCCAAGCAGGGTCTGCACGTGGTGTCCGACTTCGTGAGCGATCACGTAGGCCTGGGCGAAGTCTCCCGCGGCGGAAAAGCGTTGGGACATCTCCTGGAAGAATGCCATGTCCAGGTAGACCTTCTGGTCGCCCGGGCAATAGAAGGGGCCGGTCGCCGAGGTGGCCAGACCGCAGGCCGAATTCACGCGGTTGCTGAACAACACCAGGGTCGGGTCCTTGTATTGGCGGCCGGCCTGCTGGAATATCGCGCCCCAGGTGTCTTCGGTATCGCCGAGGATCGAGCGCACGAATTCCGCGCTCTCATCATTGGCCGGCGGTGCCTGGCGACTCTGGTTGGTGGCGGGCGCCGATTGCTGCTCCATTTGCCCGGTCAGTTGTCCGAGGATCTGCAGTGGATCCTGGCCGGTGATCCAGCCGATGCCGACAATCAGGAGGATCGCCGTCAGGCTCAAACCCTTGCCACCGCCAAAACGCATGCCGCCGCCACCACCGCCGACATCATCGCCACGGGCGTCGACCACGTTGTCGCTGCGTCGGCCTTTTTTCCATAGCATGTGGGAATCCTCTTCTGTTCCGGGGAAAGCGTCGTCCGATGAGTGTTGCTGCCAAGTGGGAGCGGCGCCAGTCCGGCCGTCCGTCTTTTTTCCGCGCACAGGTTGATTCCCGGCTACCCGTGAAGGGTTGCCGAGAAGGTCTCAGGCTTGTATTGAACACGGATAACCCATCGAATTCCCTCGGGCGATGGGTTTTTATCGTGAGAGCGATCGCCGGTCCTGCGGATTATTCGTCGAATGCATCCCACACCGGCGCAAAGTCAGGGCTGACCTGGCGCTCGCGTTTGGACAGGCTGGCGATCAAGGCACGGTCTTCATCATCCAGTCGCACATCCAGCGCCGCGAGATTGGCCAGTTGATTGGGCTCGCTGCTGGCCTTGGGGATCGCGGCCACGTTGGGTTGATCAAGCAGCCATTTGAGCGCGACCTGCGTCGGCAGTACGCCGTGTTTCGCGGCGATCCGCCGGATGGCCGGAATGTCGGATACCTTGTTGCGCGCCAGTGGCGTGTAGGCTGTCAGCGCAAGATCCTGTTGACGGGCGTAGTCGAGCAGGGCGTTTTGTCCGAGCAGCACGTGGTACTCGACCTGGATCGCCGACAGCGGCGCCCCCAGTTCTTCGACGACTTTGCGTAGCAGGGGCAGTGGAAAATTCGCCACGCCAATGTTGCGCGCCAGGCCTTGCTCCTTGAACGACACCAGGGTTTCTATGGTGCGCGGCAAATCCCAATCGGTGGTTGGCCAATGGAGCATGAACAGGTCGACGTATTCGCTGCGCAGGGCTTTGAGGCTACGGTCCATGGAGTGACGCATGGCGTCGGGTTGCAGTTGGTCCCACCAGACTTTGGTCGTGACGTGGATCTGCTCGCGGGGTGTCGGACTGTTCGCCAGCGCCTGACCGACCGCGTCTTCGTTGTTGTAGGCCGCTGCCGTGTCGATGTGCCGGTAACCCAGGGCCAGAGCCTGCTCCACTGCTCGGGTGCATTCCTCGCCGAGCATTGGCCAGGTGCCGAGGCCGAGTTTCGGCATGTTCAAACCCTGAGCGTTAATGATGTGCTGCATGGTCGATCTCCTTTTCATAAGCAGTGACACCTGCGATATGGCGCGCGGCGATGTAGCCGAAGGTCAGCGCCGGGCCGAGATTGATGCCGCCAGCGGGGTAGTGACCGCCCATGATGCTGGCCATGTCGCCGCCCGCCGCGTACAGCCCGGCGATGGGTTGCGCCGCGCCATCCAGGACTTGGGCATGTTGGTTGACCTTGAGCCCGGCGAAGGTACCGAAGCAGCCCGGCTGGACTTTCACGGCATAGAAGGGGCCTTGTTCGATCGGTGCGACGCATGGGTTGGGCTGTTGCAGTGCGTCACCCTGCTTGCGGTTGTAGGGTGTGGAACCACGGCCGAATTGCGGGTCCTCGCCGTTGCGCGCGTGGCGGTTGTAGTCCGACACGGTGGTGCGCAAGCCAACCGGGTCGATGCCGCAGGCTGCAGCCAATTCCTCAAGGGTGTTGCCGGTTTTCAGATAGCCGCTGCGGATGAAGGATGACAGCGGCACCGGAAATGGCCGAGAGATGCCCAGGCCATATCGACGCTGAAAACCATGGGTGCAGATCAGCCACGACGCTACTTCTTCACCCGGTGGGGCGGCGGCGACCATGGCCGTGACGTAGTCGTAGTAGCCGTTGGCTTCATTGACGAAGCGCTGGCCGTTGCTCAGCACACCGATGATGCCCGGCTTGCCCCGCTCGATGATGTGCGGGAAGTGTCCCGTGCTGCCGTCGCTGTGCGGCACCTGCGAAACCGGTGCCCAGGCGACGGCGGACGCCATGTCGCTATTCACCCGGGCACCGGCACTTTCGCCCAGGCGCAGGCCATCGCCGCAAACGCCGAGGGGTGGCAAGGCCAGATGCTCATGCCCGGTCGGTGTGCGGGGGAACAGGGCCTTGCGGCGGTCGATGTCATTGGCGAAACCACCCGCGGCGAGCACCACGGCCTTGCGTGCATGGATGCGCACCGAGCCTTTGGCGGTGTTGACCACCGCGCCTCGTACCTGGTCATTCTCGCGCAGCAATCGGCTCACGGGCGCTGATTCCCAGAGCAACACACCGAGGTCATCGGCGGATTTCGCCAGGCGCGCCACCAAGGCCACGCCGTTGACCAGTTGCATCGCCCGGCCATGTACGACGAGATCGAACAGGTGGCGGCTGAAGCGCCGCGTAACGTGCCAGGCCGCCGACAGTGAACGGGTCAGGTTGAGGAATGCCGTGAGGTCCGCCCCCGCCATGATCGGCATGCCCATGAACGATGTTTCCCGCATGGTTTTGCGCAGACGCTTGAGCAGTGTGCCGACTTTTCGTGCGTCGTACGGGGCGGCGATCACCGAGCGTCCACCGGTGCCGGCCCCCGGCGTGTCGCCATGAATGTCGGCAATGGCGTTGCCGTCGGCGAATTGCAGCGAGGTGTGCTGCTCGAAGAACGACACCATCCGCGGGCCGGCTTCCAGGAACGCGTCGATCATCGCCGGATCAAAGCGCTCGCCCAGTTCGTGTTTCAGGTAAGTGCGCGGCAGTTCAACGTCTTCGACGATGCCTGCGCGTCGGGCCAGCGGGTTGCAAGGCACCCAGGCCCAGCCACCGGACCAGGCCGTGGCACCGCCGAACACCGGGTCCTTTTCTACCACTATGACTTTCAGTCCATGCCACGCGGCGGTCACGGCCGCCGACAGTCCCGCCGCACCGGAACCAACGATCAGCACATCGCAGTCGATGTCGGGAAGAAAGTACGCTTCGGCAGGCATTGTTTGAACTCCGGTGTTTTATTGTTTTGGAATCTTGTTCCAGAAAATATAAGAATCAGGTGAAGCCGAACAAGTCTTGAGGGTGTAAAACGGGCGGTTATCGAACGTTCAGTTCCAGATTTCGCATTCGTTCAGATGTCTTCTAGAATCGAGCAAATTTTGCGTGGAAGCGACCATGGCCGGCAGTCAGATCGAACGTGTTTTCAGTGTGCTCGAAAGCCTCACCAGCGATCCCCGTGGCCTGCCGATGCAGACCCTGGCAGAGCAACTGGATATCCCCAAGAGCGCGACCCATCGCCTGCTGGCCGAGCTGATCCGCCTCGGTTACGTGCGGCAGAATCCGGATAATCTGCGTTATCACCTCTCGACCAAACTGGTGGCGATGGGCTTCCGTTACCTGTCGAGCAGCGGTGCCGACATCGTGCAGCCAGTGCTTGACCGCTTGGCGCAGGAAACCGGCGAACTGGTGCGTCTCGGGGTGATCGACGGTGAGCGTCAGATCTGGATCGCCAAGTCCCAGGGCGCGCGCTCCGGTCTGCGTTACGACCCGGACATGGGCCGCGATGCGCCGTTGTTTTACACAGCCTCTGGGCATGCGTGGCTGGCCTGCATGAGCGATGCCGAAGCCTTGTCGCTGGTGGAGCGGCAGGGCGCAAAAGTGCCGGAACATGTGGGGCCGAACGCGCCGCGCTCGAACATCGAATTGCTCGAACGCCTGCGTCTGGCGCGGGACCAGGGCTACGCCTGGGTCGAGGAGAGCTCGGCGGTCGGCACTTCGGCGATTGCGGCAGTGGTGCGCCATCCCGCCGATGGGCGGGTGATCGGCGTGCTCAGCGTCGCCGGGCCGAGTGCACGGATGCCGGGGGCGCGGCTGCATGAGCTGGCGCCGTTGTTGCTGGCGTACACCGAGGAGTTGAGTGCAGCGAGCCTGGCGTCGGAGTTGTTCAACTAAGGCCTGTGCAAATCGACTGCATTCGCGAGCAAGCCCGCTCCCACATTTTGAACAGCGCACAGCTTGAGAAGCTGTGCGCTGTTCGAACACTTTCAGGATAGGTCTGTGTAAGAATCTGGAACCAGGTTCTAAATTATTGGAGTTCATCGCTCCAATAACACTCACAAGAGGACCGTATCTTGAATTCGCCACTTCGCATCGCCCTGATCGGTGCTGGCAACATGGGCCAGCAGCACTACCAGCATCTGCAATCCCTGACTGAAGCGACGTTGTGCGCCGTGGCCGATCCGGGACCGCAGGCGGCCAGTCTTGCGGCGCAATGGGGCGTAGCCTGTTTCGCCGATCATCGTCAGATGCTGGAGCAGGCGAAACCGGACGCCGTGATAGTTGCCAACCCGAACACGCTGCACGTCAGCACGGCCCTCGATTGCCTCGCGGCCGGCGTGCCGGTATTGCTGGAAAAACCGGTGGGCGTGCACCTGGATGAAGCCAGGGAGCTGGTGACTGCCTCGAAGGCCAGTGGCGTTCCGGTACTGGTCGGACATCATCGTCGCCACAACCCGCTGATTGTCCGCGCCCACGAGCTTGTCCACAGCGGCGCATTGGGTCGGTTGACTACGGTTACGGCGCTCTGGCAGTTGCGCAAGCCCGACAGCTATTTTGAAACACCCTGGCGGCGCGAGGCCGGCGCGGGGATGCTGTTGACCAACCTGATCCACGACCTCGATCTGCTGCGGCATTTGTGCGGTGAAGTGCGCCAGGTTCAGGCCATCACCAGCAACGCCATTCGCGGGTTTGCCAACGAAGATTGCGCGGCGGTACTGCTGCAATTCGACAACGGTGCACTGGGCAGCCTGACCGGCTCCGATGCGGTGGCTGCGCCCTGGAGCTGGGAGCTGGATTCGGGGGAGAACCCGGTGTATCCGCGTCATCCTGATCAACCGTGCTACTTGCTGGCCGGGACAGGTGGGGCGCTGAGCATTCCGCAGCTTAAACGCTGGCACTACAACGATGTCGATGGCGGCTGGCATCAACCGTTGCTGGCAACCCAGGAAAACTTCAGTGCCGATGAAGCCCTACGCTTGCAGTTGCAGCACTTCGTGCGAGTTGCGCGCCGGGAGGTCGAGCCGCTGGTGAGTGCCGCCGATGCCGCGCGTACGTTGGCGCTGATCGAAGCCATCCGCGAAGCCGCCGAAACCGGGCGTGCCTGCGCGCCATCCTTGATCGAGGGATGAGCATGAGCGAGCGTATCTTCTCCCTGGCCAGCCTGACCGTGCTGGAGTTATCACCGCCCGATATGGTCGAGGTCGCCGCGCGGGCCGGTTACAGCCATGTCGGCTTGCGTCTGGTACCGGCAACCCCGGAGGAGCACCATTTTGCCCTGGTGGCCGACCACGAACTGCGGCGCCAGACCCTGGCGCGTCTGCGCGATACCGGTATTCGGGTGCTGGACGTCGAAATCCTGCGGCTCAAACCGGAAACCGTCGTCGCCGATTTCGAAAAAGTCCTGGCGGTGGGTGCCGAGTTCGGCGCAAGTGAGTTGCTGGTGGCCGGTAACGACCCTGATGAACAACGGCTGACGGAACATTTTGCCGAACTCTGTGATCTGGCGGCACTCTATGGGCTGCACCCGCATCTGGAGTTCATGCCCTGGACCGATGCGCGCAATCTTCAACAAGCCGTGCGTATTGTAGAAAACGCCGGGCGGGGAAACGGCGGAGTGCTGGTGGACGCCTTCCACTTCGATCGTTCGGGATCGCGCCTGGAAGATCTGGCCAAAGTTGCTCCCTCACGGTTACGGTATGCACAGTTGTGTGACGTCGCAGGACTACGGCCGACCGAAATGGCGGAGATCTTGCGCCAGGCGCGTAACGAGCGGCGTTTCCCCGGCGATGGCGATTGTGACCTGCAGGGGTTGTTGGGGATTTTGCCGGCTGACATTCCACTGAGCCTGGAGATTCCCACCGTGCAGTTGCTGGAGCAGGGCGTGAGTGGGTTGGAGCGGGCACAGATGGCGCTGGATAAAACCCGGGAATTGTTTGCGCGGCTCTAATCGGTGCTGCGCACCTATCGCTGGTAGGAGCGAGCTTGCTCGCGATGGTCGTCAACGATAATGAAGGCTGCCTGGAAAAACATGGCGCCCTCAGGTTCATCGCGAGCAAGCTCGCTCCTACAAAATAAGGATGTAATAAAGGAAACCCAATGACCGTCAGCACCCCGCTTTCCGGCGTCAATCAGCCCTTCAAAGGGATCCTGCTGATCATTGTCGCGACCTTCCTGTTTTCCACCCACGACGCCTTTTCCAAATACCTCTCCGGTTTCTATCCCATTGTCATGGTGGTCTGGGCGCGCTACGTGGTTCACACCTTGTTGATGGCCGGGATTTTCCTGCCGCAGTCCGGGTTGCGGGTGCTGCGTACCAAACGGCCATTGCTACAGGTGATCCGGGCGCTGTGCCTGCTGGGCACCAGTCTGTTTTTCACCACGGGGCTGATGTACATCCCGCTGGCCGAGGCCACGTCGGTCAACTTCCTCGCTCCGGTACTGGTCACCGCGCTGTCGGTACCGCTGCTTGGCGAACGTGTGACCCGGGGGCAATGGCTGGCAGTGATTTTCGGTTTTAGCGGAGTGCTGATCATCGTTCACCCCGGGGGCGATCTGTTTACCCCGGCGGTGTTGCTGCCGTTCTGCTCGGCGCTGTTTTTCTGCTTCTACCAACTGCTGACCCGCAAGCTCAGCGAGATCGACAGCCCGACCACCAGCAACTTCTTCGCAGGCTTGTGCAACACGCTGGTGATGAGTGCGCTGGTGCCGTTCTTCTGGCAGACGCCGAACCTGGTGCATGGCGCGATGATGCTGGCGCTGGGGGCCTGCGGGATGACGGCTCACCTGTTCCTGACCCAGGCTTTCCGCCTCGCGGCACCGGCGCTGCTGGCACCGTTCAGCTATTGCCAGATCATCTTCGCCGGCCTGCTGGGCTGGCTGCTGTTTTCCCATACGCCGACACTGACCACCGTGCTCGGCATTGCCGTGATCTGCTGCAGCGGGTTGGCGGCGGCCTGGCAGCAAAGCCGCAAGTAGAAAGTAACCGGAAAACAACGGTGGGAGCGGGCTTGCTCGCGAAAGCGGAGTGTCAGTCACCATAAATATCGACTGAAACTGCGCATTCGCGAGCAAGCCCGCTCCCACAGGGGGCATTGCGCTTAACTTTAGTCAGTGACGGTCGGAATCTTGCGCGGTGCCATGAAGTACATCCAGATCAGCGCGATGAAGTACATCGCCGGAATCATGGTGAACAGCACAGTGTAGTTGTTGTTGGTGATTGTCAGGATGTGGCCGACCAGTTGGGTCATGAACATCCCGCCAATCGCCGCACACATGCCACCGAAGCCGAACACCGTACTCATCATGTGCTTGGGCGTGTAGTCCATCACCAGGCTCCAGATGTTCGCGGTCCAGGCCTGATGCGCGCCGATGGCCAGGGAGATGGCGGCCACCGCGACCCACAGGTTGCTGGAACCGGCCGCCATGATCACGCCGATGATGCAGCAGGCGAACAGGAACATGGACATCAGTCGCGCCTTGATCGGGTTGACGCCGCGACCGATCAGGAACGAGGAGAGGATGCCGCCGCCAACGCTACCGAAGTCGGCAGTGAGGTAGATGATGATCAGCGGGATACCCATCTGGGTGACGTTGATGCCCAGGTTGTATTGCTGATTGAGGAACGGTGGCAGCCAGTACAGGTAGAACCAGAACACTGGCGCAGTGATCGAGTAGGCGAGGGCGAAGGCCCAGGTGCCGCGCATGCGCAGGATTTTCGAGAACGGCACGCGGGTTTGTTCCGGCTCGACTTCTTTCTGGATGTAGTCCAGCTCCGACTGTTTCACGCTCGGGTGGTCTTCCGGGTTGAAGTACTTCAAACCCCAGAACAACAGCCAGATCCCGCCCAGTGATGCCATGCACAGGAACGCGGCCTGCCAACCCCAGACGTGCAGGATCAGTGGCAGCAGCATCGGCGTGAACATCGCGCCGACGTTGGTCCCGGCATTGAAAATACCGGTGGCTACCGCACGTTCACCGGCCGGGAACCACAGGCGCGTGGTTTTCACGCAGGCCGGGTAGTTGGCCGCTTCGGTCAGGCCGAGGATGAATCGGCAGACCATGAAGCCGACCGCCGAAGTGGCCAGGCCGTGGGCACCGGTCGCCAGGCTCCAGAGCAGCACGGCGCAGAAGAACACGCGCTTGACGCCGACCCGGTCGATCAAACGGCCTTGCAGCACGAAACCGATGGCGTAACCGACCTGGAACCAGAAGTTGATGTTGGCGTAGTCCATCGCCGTCCAGCTCATTTCCTTGGCCAGGATAGGCTGCATCACGCCCAGGGCGGCGCGGTCGATGTAGTTCAGGGTGGTGGCGAAAAACACCAGTGCCAGCATGCCCCAACGGGTTTTGCCGACTGCCATGGCGCCGCGGATTTTGTCGCCGATGCCACCTGTGGCGGTGCTCATGGCAGGTGCCATGCGAGAACTTTGAGAAGGAATCATGTGTGCCATCCGTTCAATGACTGACAAGCGGGGCTCGTCGTGACTTCAAGGGCGCGTGATCAATCGGTCTGTCGCGGCGTGCGCGAAAGGGCTGATCGGCTGTGTTCGTCGGCTGACGGGTTATTCAGCGAGCGGCACGGTTGTGCCGGCGGAGCGCGGGGTTCGGATGGACGCCAGGCAAGGCGTAATGACGGTAGAGCGAGTGAGCAAGGCGTTGAATGAGCGCATGAGCGTATACCCGTTTTTTGAAATTTTTATGTGGTGTTCTGGGTCTTGTTGACCGGGGCCGACGATTTCAAGACCGGACCCAATGTGGTGTTGATGTTGCGCAGTGAACAAAAAATCGTCAATTCGCTATCGGCCATTGTGTTCGATAATCGCACGCAAAACTAACTGGGTAGTACACTTTAAATTGCTCAATGCATCGACCAGCTCAATAATCCGTTCACTCTTTTAAAAGCGGCGCAAATTCCCTGTAGCCGAAGCCTCCACCGGGAGCCGAAACATGCAGCGTTCCATTGCCACCGTATCCTTGAGCGGTACCCTGCCGGAAAAACTCGAAGCCATTGCCGCCGCCGGGTTCGACGGCGTCGAGATTTTCGAGAACGACCTTCTCTACTACGACGGTAGTCCACGGGAAATTAAACAGATGTGCGCCGATCTCGGGATCGCCATCACCCTGTTTCAACCGTTCCGTGATTTCGAAGGCTGCCGCCGCGATCGCCTGTCGCGCAACCTGGAACGCGCCGAGCGCAAATTCGACCTGATGCAGGAGCTGGGCACTGACCTGGTGCTGGTGTGCAGCAATGCCTCGGCCGAGTCCATCGGTGATGAACAGGTTCTGGTCGACGACTTGCGACTGCTGGCTGAGCACGCCGGGGCACGTGGCCTGCGCATCGGATACGAAGCGCTGGCCTGGGGCCGGCATGTGAACACCTGGCAACAGGTGTGGAACATCGTGCGTCAGGCCGATCACCCAAGCCTCGGCGTGTTGCTGGACAGCTTTCACACCCTGTCGCTCAAGGGCGATCCAAGTGCTATCGCCGAGATTCCCGGCGACAAGATTTTCTTCGTGCAAATGGCTGACGCGCCGATCCTGGCCATGGACGTGCTGGAGTGGAGCCGGCATTTTCGCTGCTTCCCTGGCCAGGGTGAATTCGACTTGCCGGGGTTCCTCGCGCCGATCATCAAGAGTGGCTACACCGGGCCTCTGTCGCTGGAAATCTTCAACGATGGCTTCCGCGCCGCGCCGCCACGAGCCAATGCCGCCGACGGCTTGCGTTCGTTGCTGTATCTGGAAGAGAAAACCCGCGAGCGTCTGGCCCAGGAAGCCAAGCCTGCAACCAACTCTGAGATTCTGTTCGAAACGCCCAAGGCCAGTGAATACAACGGTATCGAGTTTCTCGAGTTCGCCGTGGACGAAAGCCTCGGCGCGAAGCTCTCGCATTGGCTTGAGCGACTGGGTTTCGTCAAGGCCGGGCAGCATCGTTCCAAGAGCGTCAGCCTGATGCGCCAGGGCGATATCAATTTGATCCTCAACTCCGAACCTTACTCCTTCGGCCACAGCTTTTTCGAAGCCCACGGCCCTTCGTTGTGCGCTACCGCCGTGCGGGTCAAGGACAGCGCCAGTGCGCTGGCCCGAGCCGTGGCCTACAAGGGCCAACCCTATCGCGGGCTGGTGGGCCCCAATGAACTGGAACTGGCGGCGGTGCGTGCGCCGGATGGCAGCCTGATTTATCTGGTGGACCAGGATGCCGACGTCTACGGTACCGACTTCAATCTGCTGGCGGATGCACCGGTCAGCGGTGGCCTCAAGCGCATCGACCACATGGCCATGGCGCTGCCGGCCGACAGCCTCGACAGCTGGGTGCTGTTCTATAAGAGCCTGCTGGATTTCGAGGCAGACGATGAAGTCGTGCTGCCGGATCCTTATGGTCTGGTGAAGAGCCGTGCCTTGCGTAGCCGGGACAGTTCGATCCGCCTGCCACTGAACATTTCCGAGAACCGCAACACCGCGATCTCACACGCGCTGTCGAGTTATCGCGGCTCCGGCGTGCACCACATCGCGTTTGATTGTGATGACATCTTTGCCCAGGTCAGCCGTGCAAAAGAGGCGGGCGTGCCGCTGTTGGATATTCCGCTCAACTACTACGATGACCTGGCGGCGCGGTTCGATTTCGACGACGAGTTCCTCAGTGAGCTGGCCTACTACAATGTGTTGTACGACCGCGACGCCCAGGGCGGTGAACTGTTTCATGTGTACACCGAGCCGTTCGAGGGGCGGTTCTTCTTCGAGATCATCCAGCGTAAAAACGGTTATGCCGGCTACGGCGCGGCCAACGTCGCGGTGCGCCTGGCGGCCATGGCCAAATCCCGTAGCGGTGCATTGCGCCAGGCGAAGTTGTAGGTAATTCGTAAACGCGGGATTAAACGTGGGCCGCGCGGCTTCCTTCACTGTGCCGCGCAGCCCATAATCGCCAGCCTGTGCAGTGATGGCCGTGAGCCCGCAATGACAATGACTTCAGAACTCCCCGCAGCCTCCGTAGAACCTGGTGCCGAGCCGCGCAAGAGTCGCAAGAACAACCCGGAAAAGACCCGCGAAAACATCCTGCAGGAGGCGATTGTCGAATTCGTCCAGCAGGGGCTTTCCGGTGCCCGCGTCGATGCCATCGCCGAGCGCATCCACACCTCCAAGCGCATGATCTATTACTACTTCGGCAGTAAGGAGCAGCTCTACGTCGAGGTGCTGGAGAAACTCTACGGCGATATCCGCAACACCGAAAATCGCCTGCACCTGGCAGAGCTGGCGCCGGTCGAAGCCATTCGGCGGCTGGTGGAGTTCACCTTCGATCACCATGATCGCAACGTCGATTTCGTGCGCATCGTCAGTATCGAGAACATTCACAACGCCGAGTACGTGAAGCGCTCCGATGCGATCAAGGCGATGAACAACACTATCCTTGATTCACTGGGCGAGATTCTGCGTCGCGGCGCCGAGCAGGGGCTGTTCCGTACCGGGCTTGATCCGCTGGACGTGCATTTGCTGATCAGTTCGTTCTGCTTCTATCGCGTCTCGAACCGCCATACCTTTGGTGAGATTTTTCAGATCGACCTGCCGGACGAACGTATCAAGCAGCGTCATCGGGAGATGATTTGCGAGTCGGTTCTGCGGTACCTGCAAGCCTGAGGCGAGGTGAGGGGGTTGCCCCCTCACTTCACTCATTCAGTCATTCATGCTCTGGAAATGCTCAAGCATCCGCTGGGCATCCGGGACTACGCCGCTGAACAACTCGAATGCTTTGACCGCCTGAAACACCGCCATGTTGCCGCCGTCAAGCGTCCGACAACCGAGGGCGCGGGCGTTGCGCAGCAGTTCGGTTTCCAGTGGGAAGTAAACGATCTCCGCCACCCACAATTCGGCCCGCAGCAGCTCGACCGGCACGGGCATGCCCGGCAGTTTTTTCATGCCCATCGGCGTAGTGTTCACCAGGCCGTCAGCCTGGGCCATGGCGTCGGGCAGGTCATACCCGGCCACCGCCCGACTGACGCCGAAATGCTGATTGAGGTTGTCAGCCAGATCCTGAGCGCGGCGGATGTCCACGTCAAAAATGCTCAGCTGTTGTACGCCTTCGCTCAACAACGCGTGGGCCACCGCCGCACCTGCGCCACCAGCGCCCATCTGTACGACACGTTCAACGGCAACGCCTTTCAAACCCCGGCGAAACCCCTCGGCAAAGCCCAGGCAATCGGTGTTGTGGCCGATGCGTTTGCCATCTTTGAGCACCACCGTGTTGACCGCACCGATACCGCGGGCCTCCGGCGAAAGTTCGTCGAGCAGCGGGATGATTGCCTGCTTGCATGGAAAGGTAATGTTCAGCCCGGTGTAGTTCATGCGCTCGGCAGCCATCAACAGGTCGGGCAGGGCGTTGCTGTCGAGCTTCAACTGATCAAGATCAATCAGGCGATACAGGTAGCGCAGCCCCTGGGCATCGCCTTCATGCTCGTGCATGGCCGGTGTGCGGGACGCCTGGATGCCGGCGCCAATCAGCCCGGCCAGTATCACGTGGTTCTGAGTCACGGCGATCACCCCTTCAAACGATGACTGAAGTGTTCCAGCGCCAGGCGATAGCCATGACTGCCAAAACCGGCCATCACCGCCGTTGCAATGGCGGATACGAACGAATGGTGGCGGAAGGGCTCGCGGGCGTGCACGTTGGACAGGTGGACTTCGATCACCGGCAGTTCGCTGGCGACCAGGGCGTCGCGGATGGCGACCGAGGTGTGGGTCCACGCGGCAGGATTGATGACGATCCCGGCGCAGCGACCGCGGGCGGCGTGAATCCAGTCGAGCAATTCGCCTTCATGGTTGGTCTGGCGAAACTCCACCGCCAGGCCGAACTCTTCGGCGGCGCGTGCGCACAGGGCCGAAATGTCTGCCAGGGTTTCGTGGCCGTAAGTCGCCGGTTCACGGGTGCCGAGCAGGTTCAGGTTCGGGCCGTTGAGCACCAGAACGATAGGGGGCATCGGAATCTCTCCACTTGTTATTTTTGGAATCGGCCGAGGGCTTCAGCCTGTGGAGATAAATTGTACTAACTAGTTAATTTGGTCAATTGGAGTGAAGGCACGTTGGCGGTTTGTGGGCGGTGATCGGACACTTTCGCAGGTCAGCGCGGCAGGTGCTCCACGAGGAAATCGATAAACGCCCTCAAGCGCAGCGGTACATGGCGACTTTGCGGGTACAGCAAGGTAAACGGCCGCGATCGCCCGCCATAGGGCTTGAGCACTTCCACCAGCGAGCCGTCGGCCAGTTCCTTTTCCACGATAAAACGGTAGGTCTGAAACAGTCCCGCCCCGTGTTTGGCCAGGGTCACACCGCCCAGCACATCGTCGGAGCAACTGAGGTTGCCCTCGGCCAGAATCTCCCGGGGCACGCCTTCATCGTTGAACAGCCAGGCAATGCGTCGGCCGCTGCTGGGCAATTCGTACTGGATGCATTCGTGGTTTTCGAGGTCGTCGAGGGTTTGCGGAGTGCCCGCTCGTTTCAGGTAATCAGGGCTGGCGATCATCACCAGGGCGGCATCTTCCAACGGTCGGGCGATCAGGCCGGAATCCGGGATGGCTCGCACGCGAATCGCCATGTCGTAGCCTTCGCCGACGAAATCGATGTTGCGATTACTGATGTGCGACTCGACCTTCACCGCCGGATAACGCGCCCGAAATTCGGGCAACAGCGGCAGAATTCGATGATGCGCGTAGGTGGTCGGAATACTGATGCGCAACGTACCGGACGGCACTTGCTGCTGGCCCATCACCTCGCGCTGGGCCTCGACCAGTTGCGCAAGGGCCTGGCGACATTCTTCGTAGTAACGGCGACCACTGTCGGTCAGCTTCACACTACGCGTGGTGCGCGCGAACAGGCGCACACCAAGGCGTTCTTCCATGCGCGACACCGAACGGCTCACGGCAGCGGGGGTGACACCCGCCACCAGCGCCGCGGCAGTAAAACTGCCGGCCTCGGCGGCCAGGCAAAACAGCTCGATGCTGCCCAACTGAAGATCGTCGAATTGTCGCTGCATGATTGATTACACCGGGGATCAGATGAAGAAGCTGGACCAGTATTTATCAGTCTTGCGCGCACGAATACAAAAAAACCGTCACGAGGACGGCTTATTTGTGGGGGCGCTTGCCATCAACGCCGGGTCAGCATCACCCCGGATTCCATGTGATGGGTCCACGGGAACTGGTCGAACATCGCGCATCGGCTGATGCGGTGGGTGTCGTGCAGTTGGGCGATGTTGGCTGCCAGGGTCTCCGGGTTGCAGGAGATGTACAGGATGTTGTCGAAGCGCCGGGTCAGCTCGCAGGTGTCCGGGTCCATGCCGGCGCGGGGCGGGTCGACGAAGACGCTACCGAACTCGTAGCTCTTGAGGTCGATACCGTGCAGGCGGCGGAACGGACGCACTTCGTTCAGGGCTTCGGTCAGCTCTTCGGCGGACAAACGCACCAAGGTGACGTTATCTACCGCGTTTTCGCTGAGATTGCTCAAGGCCGCGTTGACCGAGGTCTTGCTGATTTCGGTGGCCAGCACCTTGCGCACGCGGGTGGCGAGGGGCAGGGTGAAGTTGCCGTTGCCGCAGTACAGCTCCAGCAAATCATCGGAGCGATCGCCGAGCGCATCGTATGCCCAGTTGAGCATCTTCTGGTTCACCGTGCCGTTGGGCTGGGTGAACGCGCCTTCAGGCTGGCGATAGCTGAAGGTGCGGCCGCCGACTTCCAGCTTCTCGACCACGTAATCGTGACCGATGACTTCGCGCTTGCCCTTGGAGCGGCCGATGATGCTGACGTTCAGGTCCGTCGCCAGTTTCGACGCCGCTGCATGCCAGTGCTCGTCCAGCGGGCGGTGATAGCACAGGGTGATCATCGCGTCGCCGGCCAGAGTGGTCAGGAACTCCACCTGGAACAGCTTGTGACTCAGGGGCGCGCTGGCTTGCCACGCTGCCTTCAGCTGCGGCATCAACTGGTTGATGCGCAGGCTGGCAATCGGGAACTCTTCGATCAGGATTGGCGTGCGTTTGTCTTCCTGGGAAAACATCGCGTAATGACGCTCGCCGGCCTCGCGCCACAGGCGGAACTCGGCGCGCAGGCGGAAGTTTTTCAGCGGCGAATCGAAAACGGCTGGCTCCGGTGCATCGAACGGGGCCAGCAGGTCACGCAGACGCGTGACCTTTTCTTCGAGCTGAACGGCGTAGGCCTGGGAATCAAAAGTCATGCGTTGAACCAACCCAGCTTGATCACGAACAGAATCGACAGGATCACCAGCGCCGGGTTCAGCTCACGGCCACGACCGGACATCAGCTTGATGGCGGTCCAGGAAATGAAACCGAAGGCGATGCCATTGGCGATGGAGTAAGTGAACGGCATTGCCAGCGCGGTGATCACCACCGGCGCGGCGACGGTAATGTCGTCCCAGTCTATTTCGGCCAGGCCGGATGTCATCAGCACGGCGACGAACAGCAGTGCCGGCGCGGTGGCGAAAGCCGGAACGCTGGCGGCCAGTGGCGAGAAGAACAGCGCCAGCAGGAACAGGAACGCCACCACGATGGCAGTCAGGCCGGTGCGGCCACCGGCACTCACGCCGGCGGCGGATTCGATGTAACTGGTGGTGGTCGAGGTGCCCAACAGGGAACCGGCCATGGCTGCAGTGCTGTCAGCGATCAGCGCGCGGCCCATTTTCGGCATGTGGCCGTCCTTGCGCATCAAACCGGCGCGCTTGGCCACACCGATCAGGGTGCCGGAGTTGTCGAACAGATCGACGAACAGGAAGGCGAAGATCACGCTGACCAGACCGATGTCCAGTGCACCCTTGATGTCCAGTTGCAGGAAGGTCGGGGCCAGGGACGGCGGCATCGACATCACGCCGCCGAACGGGGTGAAGCCCATCACGATGGAAATGATGGTCACCACCAGAATGCCGATCAGCACCGCGCCGCGCACGGCAAGGGCTTCGAGGGCGACGATCAGGGCAAAACCGAGGGTGGCGAGGATCGGGGCCGGTTGTTTCAGGTCACCGAGGCCGACCATGGTCGCCGGGTTGCTGACCACGATGCCGGCGTTGTGCAGGGCGATCAGTGCCAGGAACAGGCCGATACCGGCAGCAATCGCCGAGCGCAGCGGCAGCGGGATGCTGTTGATGATCCATTCACGGATGCGGAAGATCGACAGCAGGAAGAAGCACACCGCCGAGATGAACACCGCACCCAGCGCCACTTGCCAGGTGTGGCCCATGTGCAGGACCACGGTGTAGGTGAAGAAGGCGTTAAGGCCCATGCCCGGTGCGAGGGCGATCGGGTAGTTGGCGATCAGGCCCATGGTCGTCGAGCCGATGGCAGCTGCCAGACAGGTGGCGACAAACACTGCGCCCTTGTCCATGCCGGTCTCGCCGAGGATGCTCGGGTTGACGAACAGAATGTAGGCCATGGCCAAAAAGGTCGTGATGCCCGCCAGAATCTCGGTCCGCACGTTGGTGTTGTGTGCCTTGAGTTGAAACAGCCTTTCCAGCATGTCTGCTCCCCGTGGCGCGCCGGGCGCCGTGAATGTATCGACCTCAACAGCAAAGCACAGGCAGCAGAACGCGCCTGGAAATTACTGTGGGCCGGAAAAAGCCGCGCATCATACCAGTAGCTTGGGAATATGGCTGCTTTGGCGGTGATCGTCGTCGATGTTTTGCGACAAAGCCAAGTGCGCCATACTGCGCGCTGGTTTTTTGGGGTGGATGGGTCCTGCATGAAAAAGCGTCTGGTTGCCGCCCTCGGAATAGGGGGGGCGTTGTTTCTCGGGGCGCAAACGGCCGTGGCGGCCTCGGCTCCGCCATTGACGCAGTTGAAAGTACTCAAAGTCGCGTCGCCATCCTGTGGTGTCGAGAACATCGACGAAGGGCAAACCCGGACTCGCTGCGATCACATTGGCCCGAACATCATGGTGTACGTGCTGGAAGTGGGTTATGGGCGGGAGGCCCATGTCGCCCTGGACGGTTTCGAAGTGAATGGCACCCGCACACCAGTTTGTGCGTTCAAGAACGGCAACCTGACCAGCTGCACTCCCGGGGAAAAAACCGTCGGCTATTTGTATGCCCTCGATCTGGCGGGCAAGCAGGAAGGCACGCTGACCTTCAGCAATACCTCGATCAACGCGCCCGGCAATACGATGTCGACGCAGCTTTATATCCAGTAACCGCACGTATCGAACAAGGGTCAGAAAGCTGACTACGCTTAAAAGATCATTCCGTGGACAGTACCCGATGACCTTTAGAGCCTTGATTGCCCTCGCCGAGGGCACCGACGACCTGCAAACCGTGACCCTGATCGACGTGCTGCGCCGCGCCAAAATAGAAGTGGTGGTGGCCAGTATTGAAGGACGGCGCATGCTCACCTGCGCCCGCGGCACTCGCCTGACGTCCGATGCGATGCTGGTGGACTTGCTGGCGCAACCCTTCGACCTGATCGCCTTGCCCGGTGGGGCGGTGGGTTCGCAGCACCTGGCTGCCCACCAACCCCTGCAACAATTGGTCAAGGATCAGGCGGCGGCCGGTCGCCTGTTCGCCGGCATCGCCGAAGCGCCCGCCGTGGCACTGCAGGCCTTTGGCGTATTGCGTCAGCGGCGCATGACCTGCCTGCCCTCGGCCAGCCATCAACTGCTGGGCTGTACCTTCGTCGATCAACCGGTGGTGGTCGACGGCAATTGCATCACCGCCCAAGGCTCGGCTGGCGCATTGGCATTTTCCCTGGCGCTGGTGGAGCAACTCTGCGGTAAAGCCACTCGTATGGCCGTGGCGGGGGAGTTGCTCGTTTAGAGAGTGTCAGACCTTCGCCTCTTCCTTCTCTTCATCTTTAGCCACGTGCATGCGATCGCGGCTGGCCAGTGTCGGGAACAGTTTGACCCACACCCCGGTCACCACCAGCGTGCCGATCCCGCCCATGACCACCGCTGGCACGGTGCCGAACCAGTGGGCAGTCAGTCCCGATTCGAATTCGCCCAACTGGTTCGAGGCACCGATGAACAGTCCATTGACGGCGCTGACCCGGCCGCGCATTTCGTCCGGGGTTTCCAGTTGAACGAACGAGGCGCGGATCACCATGCTGATCATGTCTGCCGCGCCCAACACCACCAACACCGCCAGGGAAAACCAGAACGAGGTCGACAGGCCGAAGGCGATGGTTGCCACGCCGAAGATGCCCACGGCCGTGAACATCACCCGTCCCACGTTGCGTTCCACGGCAAACCGCGCCAGGAACAGCGACATCAGCAGCGCGCCTACCGCCGGCGCCGAGCGCAGCAGGCCAAGCCCCCACGGGCCGGTCAGCAGAATGTCCTTGGCGAACACCGGCAGCAGCGCTGTGGCGCCACCCAATAGCACCGCAAACAGATCGAGGGAGATCGCCCCGAGAATGTCCGGACGACTGCGGATGAAGCGAATGCCCGCCAGCAGCGAATCCAGAGTGGCCTTGCCCTTGTTCAGCGGGGTTTGTCGGGCCGGCAGGTTGAGCATCAGCGAGCAGGCGATGACATACAAAAGCACCGTCGGGCCATACACCCAGACGCTGCCGAAGGCGTAGAGCAAGCCGCCGAGGGCTGGAGCGACGATGGTTGCCGATTGCTGGGCCGATTGTGCGGCGGCCACTGCACGGGGAAACAACGCGCTGGGCACGATACTGGGCAACAGGGCCTGGGTGGTCGGCATTTCAAAGGAGCGAGCGGCACCGAGCAGGAAGGCCAGGATAAAGATCATTTCCCGGGTGACATGGTCGGTGGCGCTGCCGATGGCCAGCGACAGGGCGATCAATGCCTGGAGGGACTGGCAGATCGCCGCGACCTTGCGCCGGTCATAACGGTCGGCGACGTGCCCTGTGTGCAGCATGAACAGTACGCGCGGGGCGAACTCGACCAGGCCGACCAGACCCAGGTCGAGCACATTGCCGGTCAGTTGGTACAGGTTCCAGCCGATGGCCACGGTGAGCATCTGGAAGCCGCTGGCGGTAAATACCCGGGCCAGCCAGAACGCGAGAAAAGGGCGATGGTGACGTAACAGCAAGGGCTCTTGGCTGGGCATCTTCGCGAAGATCTGGGGAGAGGGGAGTGGCGAGATTATCACCAGCCTGTAACAAAAAGTTGCTGTGACAAAAGATTTAGTTAGCCAGACATCGATTTTCATGTGGGAGCGGGCTTGCTCGCGAAGGCTGAGTGTCAGTCGACATTGATGTTGAAGCTGATGCCCCCTTCGCGAGCAAGGAGATATGTTTCTGCCTGTTACCCCGGCCGCGAGGCAACTTGTCACGCGGCAAAAGACCACGCGGTTCATCCCCGAAATTGGGACTACTCTTTCAACGTTGATTGATCCAGATCAAAACCCACAAAAGGAATTGATCCGGCGGCCGCAAGGCCAGACTCCCTGCGTTGTGATGCGTGCAAAAAAAAGAACAAAAAGGGATTCGCCACACTCCATACCCGTGGGGGCCGTGGGTGCAGGCTTCCAGCCCGCAGCCGTACTACCTGACAGAGGAAGACTTATGTTCGGTTTAGAGGCACTTGATCTCGCCCGAATTCAGTTCGCGTTCACCATCTCGTTCCACATCCTGTTTCCGGCCATCACCATCGGCCTGGCGAGTTACCTGGCGGTACTCGAAGGCCTGTGGCTGAAAACCCATAACGACACCTACCGCGACCTCTACCATTTCTGGTCGAAGATCTTTGCCGTCAACTTCGGCATGGGGGTGGTTTCCGGGCTGGTTATGGCCTATCAGTTCGGCACCAACTGGAGCCGCTTCTCGGACTTCGCCGGTTCCGTGACCGGGCCGTTGCTGACCTATGAAGTGCTCACTGCATTCTTCCTCGAGGCCGGGTTCCTCGGTGTCATGCTGTTTGGCTGGAACAAGGTCGGGCGTGGCCTGCACTTCTTCGCCACCGTGATGGTGGCCATTGGTACGTTGATCTCCACGTTCTGGATTCTCGCTTCCAACAGCTGGATGCAGACCCCTCAGGGCTTCGAGATCGTCAACGGTCAGGTCATCCCCACCGACTGGCTGGCGATTATCTTCAACCCTTCGTTCCCGTATCGCCTGATGCACATGGCCACGGCAGCCTTCGTCGCCACGGCCTTCTTCGTCGGCTCCTCCGCGGCCTGGCATTTGCTGCGCGGCAAGGACAACCCGGCGATCCGCAAAATGCTCTCGATGGCCATGTGGATGGCATTGATCGTCGCGCCGATACAGGCGGTCATCGGCGACTTCCACGGTCTAAATACGCTCAAGCATCAGCCGGCGAAAATCGCCGCCATCGAAGGCCACTGGGAAAACAAGGGCGACGAGGCGACGCCGTTGATCCTGTTCGGCTGGCCGGACATGAAGGAGGAGAAGACCAAATTCGCTGTCGAAATCCCGTACCTGGGTAGCCTGATTCTCACGCACTCCCTGGATAAACAGGTGCCGGCGCTCAAGGAGTTCCCGCCTGAAGACCGGCCGAATTCGACCATCGTGTTCTGGTCGTTCCGGATCATGGTGGGGCTGGGCTTGCTGATGATCTTCACCGGATTGTGGAGCCTGTGGCTGCGCAAGCGCGACACCCTCTACACCTCGCGGCCGTTCCTGTACCTGGCGCTGTGGATGGGGCCGTCCGGCCTGATCGCGATTCTCGCCGGCTGGTTCACCACGGAAATCGGCCGTCAGCCTTGGGTGGTCTATGGTCTGATGCGTACGGCGGATGCGTCGTCCAACCATAGCTTCATGCAGATGAGCATCACCCTGATCCTGTTTGTCGTGGTTTATTTCGCGCTGTTTGGCGCCGGTCTTGGCTACATGATGCGCCTGGTGCGCAAGGGCCCGAAGATCGACGAAGGCAAGGAAACCAACGACGGTGGCCCCGGCCAGAAGCGCACACCGGCCCGGCCGCTGTCCGCCGCCGACGACGATCACGCCGATGCCGGCCACAGCCTGACCAAGGAGATTTGAATCATGGGTATTGATCTTCCGCTGATCTGGGCCGTGATCATCATCTTCGGCATCATGATGTACGTGGTCATGGACGGTT
Source organism: Pseudomonas sp. GW822-FHT01E03 (assembly GCF_058802985.1). Classification (NCBI taxonomy): domain Bacteria; kingdom Pseudomonadati; phylum Pseudomonadota; class Gammaproteobacteria; order Pseudomonadales; family Pseudomonadaceae; genus Pseudomonas; species Pseudomonas sp. GW822-FHT01E03. The sequence goes on along the minus strand of NZ_JBXAOQ010000011.1, from coordinate 61,033 downwards.
TCGACCTGGGCATCGGGATTCTCTTCCCGTTCATTCCGGGCAAGACTGATCGCGATGTGATGATGAACACCGTCGCCCCGGTCTGGGACGGCAACGAGACCTGGCTGGTGTTGGGTGGCGCGGCGTTGTTCGGCGCGTTTCCGCTGGCCTATTCGGTGGTGCTCTCGGCGTTGTACCTGCCGCTGATCCTGATGTTGATCGGGTTGATCTTCCGCGGCGTGGCCTTCGAGTTCCGCTTCAAGGCCAGGGACGACAAGCGCCATCTGTGGGACAAGGCGTTCATCGGTGGCTCGGTCACCGCGACGTTCTTCCAAGGCGTTGCGCTTGGCGCGTTCATCGACGGGCTGCCTGTGGTCAACCGGCAGTTCGCCGGTGGTTCACTGGACTGGCTGACACCGTTCACGATGTTCTGTGGTGCGGCGCTGGTCGTGGCCTATGCATTGCTCGGTTGCACCTGGCTGATCATGAAGACCGAAGGCAAGTTGCAGGAGCAGATGCATGACCTGGCACGGCCATTGGCCTTCGTGCTGCTGGCGGTGATCGGTATTGTCAGCATCTGGACCCCGTTGGCCCACACGGATATCGCCGCACGCTGGTTCACCATGCCAAATCTGTTCTGGTTCATGCCGGTGCCGATCCTGGTGCTGGTGACGATGTACGGACTGATCCGCGCCGTGGCCCGCAACGCGCATTACACGCCGTTCCTGCTGACTCTGGTGTTGATCTTCCTCGGTTACAGCGGGTTGGGCATCAGTCTGTGGCCGAACATCATCCCGCCGTCGATCTCGATCTGGGACGCCGCCGCGCCGCCGCAAAGCCAGGGCTTCATGCTGGTGGGCACGCTGTTCATCATCCCGTTCATCCTGGGCTACACCTTCTGGAGCTACTACGTGTTCCGCGGCAAGGTCACCCATGAAGATGGTTACCACTAGTCTGCTGCACAACGAATCTGTGGGAGCGAGCTTGCTCGCGATGGCGTCCTGACAGACGCCATTGATCTACATCGGAGGATTTATCAATGAACGGCAAACATTCCCTGCACGACATTGAAGAAGCCGAAAAAAAGCCGCTGTGGCAGCGGCTCGGTTGGTTGGCCCTGATCTGGGTCGGCAGCGTGGGCGCCCTGTTCATCGTCGCCAGCCTGATGCGTCTGTTCATGAACGCGGCCGGCCTGACCACGCACTGACATCTCTCCCGTGGCCTCGAGGCACGGATTTACGACCCTCCTACCGGAGGGTTTTTTTGCCTGTTACTTGCGCGCCTTGAGGATCACGAATTTCGGATTGGCCGCCACTTGCTCGACGCCACGGAACAATCGCGCCAGCTTGCTGTGGTAACCCAGGTGACGATTGCCGACGATGTACAGCGCGCCGCCCACCACCAGCGCTTCGCGGGCCTGCTGGAACATCCGCCAGGCCAGGAAGTCGCCCACCACCTGTTGCTGGTGAAACGGTGGATTGCACAGCACGACGTCAAGCGATTGCGGTTCCTGGCCGGCCAGGCCATCACCGGCGCGCACGATCACTTCCCGTTCACCCAGCGCTGCGCGCCAGTTTTCGGAGGCCGATTGCACGGCCATGTACGACTCGTCCACCAGTGTGTAGTGGGCCTCGGGGTTTTGCAGGGCGCTGGCGATGGCCAGGACGCCGTTACCGCAACCGAGATCGGCGACCCGCGCCGAACCGAGGTTTTTCGGCAGGTGTGGCAAAAACGCCCGGGTACCGATGTCCAGGCCTTCGCGGCAAAACACATTGGCGTGGTTGAGCAGTTCGATGGCCGGTTGGTCGAGTCTGTATCGCGTTGGGTAGGGCGACACCGCCGGGGTTTTGTCTTCGGCGGTGGCAATCAATAGCCGCGCCTTCTTCACCGCCAACGAGGCTTGCACGGGGCCGATGTAGCGCTCCAGCAAGTCGCCCGCCGCCCGGGGCAGATGCTTGATCATGGCTGCGGCAACCACTTGGGCGCCAGGTGCCAGTTGACCTTGCAGGCGGATCAGTTGTTCTTCCAGCAGGGCCAGGGTTTTCGGTACACGGATCAGCACGCAGTCGAACGGCCCGGCAGGGGTTTCGCTGGCGGGTACGCTCGGCACGGCATCAAAGGCCAGGCCGTTGCGCACCAGGTTCTTTTCCAGACCCTGGAAAGCCAGGAACGAATCACCGCTGCTGACCACCCGCACCTTGCCCGCCAGGCTGGCCGCCAACGCGCCGAAACTGTCATTGAGCACCAATACCCGGGTGTCCGAAGCCGGCTGCTGTTCGGCCAGATGATTGAGCAGGTATTCATCGGCCGCATCGAAAGCTTGCAGCGGTTCATTCTGCTGTTCGGGCTGGCGGATCAGGTCGAGGCTGGCGAAGGGTGTTTCGAGCAAAGGCATGGGGCGGGGCTCTGGGTAATCAACGGATGTCCCGCTGCCCGAAGGCGGTGGAGCGGGCGGAGCCGTCCGAGTGTAATACGTCGTGAAGGTTTACACGCCATCACTCAGGAGGGACCGCAAATGGTACGTTTTTTTTGCCTGGATTACTCGCAGGTTTTCCCGCAGCCGGGCGCTTTCAGATGGCTCCGGACCGGGCCGCGGCAATGACGGCCGCCATCTTGTTGTTGACGCCGAGCTTCTCGATAGCCCTGTGCACATGAAAGTTGATTGTGCGCTCACTCAAACTGAGGATCCTGGCAATTTCATAGGCCGTCTTGCCATCGGCCGACAGTTTCAATACTTCGAGTTCCCGCCGTGACAAGGGGGGAGCCTGGGGGCGAGCCGGTTTTCTCGGTTGCCTTGCGATCGCCAGCGCGTGCAAATGGCGAGTGATGAACACCGAGAATCCAAGATGCTCGTACAGCTCATAGGCTGAAATCGGGCAGTGGCTTCTGGCCAGGCTGAGAATACTGCGCTGACCGGTTTCCTCATCAAAGATCGCCTGGGACCAGCCATGCTGCAAACCTTGTTGCTGCAGCAAGTGCCATAGCCATGGCGTCTTGGAAAAAAGCTCTTCGCTCCAGAGAACAGGCAGCGTTGAACGATTGCAATGCGCCACTATCGGATCTATTTGCGTGGCGTTGTTTTTTTCATATTGAGTGTTCCACTCATGGGGGAAATTATTCAGGTTCACCGCACTGCTATCGACTCCGACTGAGTTCGAAGTAATTGAAAAGCCACAAAATTTATATCCAAGGTTTCTAGCGAAGTTGAGCGCGATTCGATAGGCGGTTTTGATCTCTTGCGTATGTGACAATTGCTTGAGCTGTGACTCCTTCCAGATTTCCATACAAGGGTCTCTCCATCACCGTTTCTTCTGGGCGCGATCTTGGATCCAAGATTCGGCACGTCACGAAGTGTAGGATAATTCCTACGGTGATGCTGCGACAATTTTGCTCTTTTGACTGTTGGAAAAGTGTATTTCAGGTTCTTAGGCAATCGATGGGATATAAAATGCCATATGTCATTTTATAATGATGGGTGTGCGCCACATTTGGTAAACAGTCACTAGTGCAGATTAATGTCACTACAAACTGTCGGTGGTTACGCTGCTTTCTTTGCGGGACACTGGGGTGTCTTTCGATTGGAGCCTTCCATGTCCGTCAGTGAAGAAAAATTTACCCGTCAGACCTTGCTTGAGGTTCATCCGCTGACCCAGAGCCTGTTTACCTTGCGTGCCACCCGGGATGCAGGGTTTCGTTTTCGGGCGGGGCAGTTTGCCCGGTTGGGCGTCACCAAGGCTGACGGCAGCACGGTATGGCGCGCCTATTCCATGGTGTCCTCGCCTTTTGACGAGTTCCTCGAGTACTTTTCCATTGTCGTACCGGGCGGTGAGTTCACCAGCGAGCTGAGCCGACTGGGTGTTGGCGATGCATTGCTGGTCGACCGCCAGGCCTTCGGTTATCTGACGCTGGACCGGTTTGTCGATGGGCGTGATCTGTGGTTGTTATCCACAGGCACGGGCATCGCGCCGTTCCTGTCGATACTCCAGGATTTCGAAGTCTGGGAGCGATTCGAGCGGATCATTCTGGTCTACAGCGTTCGCGAAGCCCGGGAACTGGCGTATCAGGAGCTGATCGCAGGGCTGGCGAAGCGTGATTATCTGGCGGAGTACGCCCATAAACTGCAATTGATCACCACGGTCACTCGTGAACAGCATCCCGGCTCATTGAACGGGCGGATCACCGCGCTGATTGAAAACGGCGAACTGGAGCGGGTCGCGGGTGTTGCGCTGACGCCTGAGCATTCACGGGTCATGCTGTGCGGCAATCCGCAGATGATCGATGATACGCGCAAGCTGCTTAAACAGCGGGACATGCACTTGAGCCTCAGCCGGCGACCTGGTCAGGTGGCGGTGGAAAATTTCTGGTAAAAAAAGGCGCCTCGAAGGCGCCGTTTTTTTGCTAATGCCGTCAAGGCCGGTTGTTCTGGGCCTTGAGCAAGTCGCGGATCTCGCCCAGCAACTCTTCTTCCTTGGTTGGAACCGGCGGCAGGCTAGGGGCCACGGCCTCTTCGCGCTTCAGGCGGTTGATGACCTTGACGCCCATGAAGATCGCGAGAGCGACGATGACGAAGTCGATGATGGTCTGGATGAATTTGCCATAGGCGAGCACCACCGCCGGAATCTCGCCCTCCGCTGCCTTGAGCGTTATGACCAGATCACTGAAGTCCACGCCACCGATCAGCATCCCGATTGGCGGCATGACCAGGTCACCGACAAACGAGGTAACGATCTTGCCGAAGGCCGCACCGATGATGATGCCGACGGCCATGTCGACCACGTTGCCTTTGACCGCGAAGGCCTTGAACTCATTTAGCACGCCCATAGGTTATTTCCTTGTTACAGATGAGGTTGATGAACGCAGTGTAAATCAGCAAATCGCATTCTGCTTGAATCAACTGCCTGCCGTGCTTGCCAGCAATCGACACCGGGTGGTGTAAAAAAATTCACCGATTGATCTCATCTGTGGGCGGCCGGGCCTTGCGCGGTGTTTTGAATGTGATGTTTTTTCAGCGATATGGTTTCGTTTGTGTGAGCAAACCAAGGTTGAGGGAGGCCATCCCTGAAGCGGGACGTTAAAGTTGCTCGTGTAGTTAGTGGTCAGGGGCGGTATTGAAATTGATTGCAGTTGTAGCGATATTAACTGTTTCGTTAGTTAGCAAGTAGCGTGCTTCCCTGAATTAATCACTGTGCTCTGTGTGAGTGATTCAGAGTTGTACATTAAGTGTGTAAGTGAATAAAGTTTGTATAAGTTTTCAGGTTGTTCAGACAGGCATGCCCTTAGAGTTTGTTGAGTATATTGAACGAAAAACCTATACAAGGTTTTGTTTGGCGGGTGTTTATCAATATACCTGATTTTTATGGGGGTATTTGTAATCATCAAAAGGGTTGCGAAGTATCCGGCCGCACTCGCGCGCTTCAGCTGAGCTATCATCGCGTTTTTTTCCGGGAGTTCCGATGGCCAAGGCCAAGCGCATGTACGGCTGCACCGAGTGCGGCTCAACCTTCCCCAAATGGGCCGGCCAGTGCGGTGAGTGCGGAGCCTGGAACACGCTCACCGAAACCATGGTGGAAAGCGGCGGGGCAGCCGCCCCCAGTGGTCGTACCGGCTGGGCCGGCCAGCAGGCGCAAATCAAGACCCTGGCCGAAGTCAGTGTCGAAGAAATTCCGCGCTTCTCCACCGCTTCCAGCGAGCTCGACCGGGTTCTGGGTGGTGGTCTGGTGGATGGCTCGGTGGTGCTGATCGGTGGCGACCCCGGCATCGGCAAGTCGACCATTCTGTTGCAAACCTTGTGCAACCTCGCCAAGAGCATGCCGGCACTGTACGTCACCGGTGAGGAATCCCAGCAGCAAGTGGCCATGCGTGCACGGCGCCTGGGGTTGCCCCAGGATCAACTGCGGGTCATGACCGAAACCTGCATCGAAGCCATCATTGCCACGGCCCGTCAGGAAAAGCCCAAGGTGATGGTGATCGACTCGATCCAGACGATCTTTACCGAGCAACTGCAATCGGCACCGGGCGGTGTGTCCCAGGTGCGTGAGAGCGCAGCGTTGCTGGTGCGTTATGCCAAACAGAGCGGTACGGCGATTTTCCTGGTGGGCCACGTCACCAAGGAAGGCGCGCTGGCTGGCCCTCGGGTGCTGGAACACATGGTCGACACCGTGCTGTATTTCGAAGGCGAGTCCGACGGGCGCCTGCGTCTGCTGCGGGCGGTGAAGAACCGTTTCGGTGCAGTCAATGAGCTGGGTGTGTTCGGCATGACCGACAAGGGCCTGAAAGAAGTCTCCAACCCCTCGGCGATTTTTCTGACCCGTGCCCAGGAGGAAGTTCCGGGTAGCGTGGTGATGGCAACCTGGGAAGGCACGCGGCCGATGCTGGTGGAGGTTCAAGCGCTGGTGGACGACAGTCACCTGGCCAATCCGCGTCGGGTCACGCTGGGGCTGGATCAGAACCGGCTGGCGATGTTGCTGGCGGTGCTGCACCGTCACGGTGGCATTCCGACCCACGATCAGGACGTGTTTCTCAACGTGGTCGGCGGGGTCAAGGTGCTGGAAACGGCGTCCGACCTGGCGTTGATGGCGGCGGTGATGTCCAGTTTGCGTAACCGACCGTTGCCCCACGATCTGCTGGTGTTCGGTGAGGTCGGGCTTTCCGGTGAGGTGCGTCCGGTGCCGAGCGGTCAGGAGCGATTGAAGGAAGCCGCCAAGCACGGGTTCAAGCGGGCCATCGTGCCCAAGGGCAATGCGCCGAAAGAGGCGCCGGCCGGGTTGCAGATCATTGCCGTCACTCGGCTGGAGCAAGCGCTGGACGCGTTGTTCGAGTAACTCACAGAGGAAACTCAAAACCTGTAGGAGCGAGCCTGCTCGCGATAGCGGTGTGTCAGCCAGCAGCAATGTCGGCTGTCAGATCGTAATCGCGAGCAAGCTCGCTCCCACAAGGGCATCCGGTGGCGGCTAGATCTCGATCAGCGCACCCAATTCGCGCTCCAGTTCCTGCGGATCAGCGAGGTTGAGCTCGATCAATCGCCGAAGGCGCTCGATGGACTCCAGACTGATGTGCAGGCAGACAAAGCCGAGCTGACCATGGTCGTCGTGGGCCAGTTGCACATCCATGGTGATGTCGGCTTCTTCGCTCAGATGAATGTCGACCAGAAAATCCTGCTGCGGATTGCCCTGCCAGTGTTCGGGTCGTTCAATCAGCAAGCCCTTGAGCGACAGGTCAATCAACTTCACCGGCCAAGTGGACTCCCCCTGACTCAGCTCGGTTCGGGCATCGAACGCAATACGTTTGAAGCGGCGACGTTCGGCAGGGTACTCGCTCATGGCGCGATCCTCGGAAATGTACGCTGACTATAGACCCGCATGATCAAAGGCTGCCAGCGCGTGCAGGTGTCCAGACCAATGTCGGGCTATGGCCATTGCCGTCAGGAGAGCTAAACTCGGGATTGCTGTCTTTCTTGTCCACTCTGGCTGGAATAATAAAATGAAAAATAATAATAGCCCGCTACGCCATTTGCCTTGGCTGGTGCTGGCAATCGTAGGTGCGTGTGCGCTGGGTGTCGTGGCATTACGCCGAGGCGAGGCAATCAACGCCTTGTGGATTGTGGTCGCTGCCGTGGCCATCTATCTGGTCGCCTACCGCTACTACAGTCTGTTCATCGCTAACAATGTCATGCAACTCGATGCGCGACGGGCCACTCCCGCTGTGCTCAACAATGACGGTCTGGACTACGTGCCGACCAACAAGCACATTCTTTTTGGTCACCACTTCGCGGCCATTGCCGGCGCGGGGCCTTTGGTCGGTCCGGTGTTGGCGGCGCAGATGGGCTACCTGCCCGGCACGCTGTGGCTGATCGCCGGCGTGGTGCTGGCCGGTGCGGTGCAGGACTTCATGGTCCTGTTCATGTCCACCCGCCGCAACGGTCGTTCCCTGGGCGACATGGTCCGCGAAGAAATGGGCCGCATCCCCGGCACCATCGCGCTGTTCGGCTGCTTCCTGATCATGATCATCATCCTCGCGGTGCTGGCGCTGATCGTGGTGAAGGCCTTGGCCGAAAGCCCTTGGGGCATTTTCACGGTGATGGCGACCATCCCGATCGCGATGTTCATGGGCATCTACATGCGCTACATCCGCCCGGGTCGCATTGGTGAAATCTCGGTGATCGGCGTATTGCTGCTGCTGGGCTCGATCTGGCTCGGGGGGCAGATCGCCGCCGATCCGGTGTGGGCCAAGGCCTTCAGCTTTACCGGTATCCAGATCACCTGGATGCTGATCGGCTACGGTTTTGTCGCGGCGGTATTGCCGGTGTGGCTGATCCTGGCGCCCCGTGACTATCTGTCCACCTTCCTGAAAATCGGCACCATCGTTGCCCTGGCCATCGGCATCCTGGTGACCATGCCCGAGCTGAAAATGCCGGCCCTGACCCAGTTCGTCGACGGCACCGGCCCGGTATGGAAGGGCGGTCTGTTCCCGTTCCTGTTCATCACCATTGCCTGTGGCGCGGTGTCGGGTTTCCACGCGCTGATTTCCTCCGGCACCACGCCGAAGCTGCTGGATAACGAAACCAACGCTCGCTACATCGGTTACGGCGGCATGCTGATGGAATCGTTCGTGGCGATCATGGCCATGGTTGCCGCTTCCGTGATCGAGCCTGGCGTGTACTTCGCCATGAACAGCCCGGCGGCCGTAGTCGGCGGTGATGTGGTGGCCGTTGCGACAGCCGTCAGCAACTGGGGCTTTGCGATTACCCCGGAAGCCCTGCAAGCGGTGGCGCACGACATTGGTGAAACCACTATCCTGGCCCGTGCCGGTGGTGCGCCGACCCTGGCGGTCGGGATCGCGCAGATCCTGCACAGTGTTCTGCCGGGCGAGAACACCATGGCGTTCTGGTACCACTTCGCGATCCTGTTCGAAGCGCTGTTCATCCTGACCGCAGTGGACGCTGGCACCCGTGCCGGGCGCTTCATGCTCCAGGACTTGCTCGGCTCCTTCGTCCCGGCGCTCAAACGCACCGAATCCTGGACCGCCAACCTGATCGCCACCGCAGGCTGCGTGGCGATGTGGGGCTGGTTGCTGTACCAGGGGGTGATCGATCCGTTGGGTGGCATCAATACCCTGTGGCCACTGTTCGGTATCTCCAACCAGATGCTGGCCGGTATCGCGCTGATGCTCGGCACCGTGGTACTGATCAAGATGAAACGCCAGCGTTATGTCTGGGTCACCATGTTGCCGGCGGTATGGCTGTTGATCTGCACCACGACAGCGGGCTTCATCAAGCTGTTCGACGCCAACCCGGCGATCGGCTTTCTGTCGCTGGCCAAGAAATACAGCGATGCCTTGGCCAACGGCCAGATCCTCGCCCCGGCCAAGGACATCACCCAGATGCAGCACGTGATCTTCAACGCCTACACCAACGCAACGCTGACTGCGCTGTTCCTGTTCGTGGTATTCAGCATCCTGTTCTATGCACTCAAGGTCGGCATTGCCGCCTGGGGTAAAAAGGAACGTACGGACAAAGAATCGCCATTCCAGGCGCTGCCGGATGCGTAACCAGAGGATTGCAGCATGTTCAATGACTTGAGTCGCCTCGGTAAATACCTCGGTCAGGCCGCGCGCCTGATGGTCGGCATGCCCGACTACGACAACTACGTCGAGCATATGCAGACCAAGCACCCGGACAAACCGGTGATGAGCTATGAGATGTTCTTTCGGGAGCGTCAGGAAGCCCGTTACGGTGGCAAGGGTGGGCCGAAATGCTGTTGATCCGGTTGTCGGATTAACAGCCATACCTGTGGGAGCGAGCTTGCTCGCGATGGCGGACTGTCAATCAACAGTGATGTTGAATGTTAAGCCACTATCGCGGGTAAGCTCGCTCCCACATTTGTTTTGTGTTGTTTTTTCACTGTGTGAAAAAGGAGATCCAGTTTGTCCTCTCCCATCCCGGTCACGATCCTCAGCGGCTTCCTCGGCGCCGGCAAGACCACTTTGTTGCGTCACCTGCTCAAGGCCGAGCACGGCCTGAAAATCGCCGTGATCGAGAATGAATTCAGCGATGCCGGTATCGATACCCAGTTGTTGGGCGATGAGCCGGTACAAGTGATGACACTGTCCAACGGCTGCGTTTGCTGCACCATCCACACGGACCTGACCAAAGCGCTTTATCTATTGCTCGAGCGTCTGGACCAGGGCGACATCGCCTTCGACCGCCTGGTGATCGAATGCACCGGCCTGGCCGACCCGGCGCCCGTGGCACAAACCTTTTTCATCGACGAAGAGTTGCGCGAGCGCTATATCCTCGACGGCATCATCACCCTGGTCGACGCGGCACATGCCGACTTGCACCTGACCCAGACCATCGCCCAGGCGCAGATCGGTTTCGCCGACCGCTTGCTGGTGAGCAAGCGTGACCTGGTGGACGAAGCGACCTTCACCGCGTTGAGCGAGCGCCTGACCCGTATCAACCGACGCGCCCCGATCCGCGTGGTTGATCACGGAAAGATCGACCTGGCCGAATTGCTCGACGTGCGCGGCTTCAACCTCAATGCCGACCTCGGTGGCGGCGTGAGTTTGCGCCCGGTCAGCCAGGCCCCGTCCATCGACCGCATTTCCAGCCTGGTGCTGCGCACTGAAAAAGCGCTGGATATCGACAAGCTCAGCGAGTTCATGAACGAGTTGCTGGAGGAGCATGGCAAGCAGTTGCTGCGCTACAAAGGCGTGTTGAACATCCTCGGCGAATCGCGTCGCATGGTGTTTCAGGGGGTGCTGAAACTTTATGGTTTCGACTGGGATACCGAGTGGGCTGAAGACGAAGTGCGCGAGAGCGTGATCGTGTTCATTGCCGATGACTTGCCGGAGGAAAAGATTCGCGAGGGATTTGCGCGGGTGGCGGCGGTCTGAAGTTTTATGGCGTCTGTGAGGACGCCATCGCGGGCAAGCCCGGCTCCCACAGGTTTCTGGTTGAACACAAAGTCTGTGCTTGGCCTCGAACACTGTGGGAGCGGGCTTGCCCGCGATGCGATCTAGCCGGCAACACAATGTTCACGGGGTGTATTGAGCAGTGTCTGCTCCAGATGATCCAGATGCCGGTTTATCAGCATGACCGCTGTCGCAGCATTTCCACGTTCAACAGCATCAACAATCGCCAAATGCTCCTGCCACGCGCAAAAACTGTGCGTCTGCTCCTCACACTGCGCAATCGCCAATGACGTCAGCGGCACCAGACTGCCAAGAAAATGCGCCAGCGGTGCATTTCCAGCCATTTCGGCCAACTGCAAATGAAACTCTCCCGACAAACGAATCGCCTGGCCACGCTCAGCGCATTCACGCTCGCTATCGACTAGCGTCCGCAGTTGCTTCAGGTTTTGCACGCCGGGTCGCTGACACGCCAGCCGCACCAGCATGATCTCGGCCAGCCGCCGGGCATGCAGGGTCTGCCGGGTCTGCTCGGCATCAAGTTCGGCGACGCGGGGACGATGGTTGGCTCGAAGGAGGATGATTTGCTGATGGGACAGTCGCGTCAGCACATCACGCACATCGCTGCGTCGAGCACCGAACATCTGCGCCAGGCTTTCTTCCGTAAAGCGGCTGGCCGAATGGATGCGCTGTTCGAAAATGGCATCAAGGATCCGCGAATACAGATCATCCACCGAAGGGCGGATGGGCAGGGTAACGAGTGTTTGTGGCGAGGCGAAGCCGATCATGGCCAATCTCCAGTTCGAAGAGGTTTCAACTGCCGAGGTTGTCTTCCGGGATATTCAGTTCGATGCCCATGCGCTGGCCTTCGCGCAAAATGTGCCGACGCATCTCGGCACTGGCCTGGGCGCTGTTCTTGCTGCGGATCGCGCGCACCACGGCTTCGTTTTCTTCAAGGCGTTCAGCCAGATGCTCCGGGGAGTTGCGCAACACTTCGGCGCTTTGCTTGAGGGCATTGCTGGTTTGCAGGACCACGCTCTGGAAGATCGGGTTCGAGGTCAAGGTGAACAGTTCCTCGTGGAAGGCGATGTAAGCGCTGACTCCGGCTTCACTATCGCCAGCCTCCAGGGCTTCGCGCATGTCCATCAGGGTCAGGCGCAGTTGCCCGACTTCCTTGCTGCTGATGGACTGCGCCACGAGGCCGACGATGAACGGTTCGAGGGTGTAGCGCAGTTGCAGCACATCTTCGAGGCTGGCGCCGGCCACGGCGCTGTCGTGGCTTGCGTTGTCGCTGAGTTGCGCGTCAAGCACCACAACGCCCTTGCCCGGCATTGAACGCACGAGGCCGAGGGTTTCCAGCACGATCACCGCTTCGCGCAGGCTCGGGCGGCTGATGCCCAGTTGTTCGGCCAGTTCACGCTGGCCCGGCAGCATGTCGCCGGAGCGCCACTGCCCCCTGGCCAAAGCGGCCCGAAGTTTTTCTACCACTGAGTTGACGACGGTTGATGAGGTAATCACTTGTTCGCTCCGTGAGCCGTGCCTGCGGGGCGGCAGGCACGGCGGTCATTCAGAATTCTTTGGCTGCCGCTTGAGCAGCCGGTTTTCGTGGCTGGAAGGTATAACCCGCCTGGCCGGAAAGTACCTTGTTCGCCCGCTGTACATCGATGTCCTTTTCCCACCGTGCGATGGCGACGGTCGCCACGCAGTTGCCGATCAGGTTGGTCAGTGCCCGACCGATGCCCATGAACCAGTCCACGGCCAGCACCAGCACCAGACCCACCACCGGAATTGCCGGAATGGCGGTCAGGGTGGCCGCCAGAATCACCAGCGCCGAGCCCGGAATACCGTGGGCACCCTTGGAGGTGATCAACGATACCAACAGAATCGTCAACAGGTCAGTCATGGCCAACGGCGTGCCGGTGGCGTTGGCGATGAACACGATGGCCAGGGTCAGGTAGATCGAGAAACCGTCGAGGTTGAACGAGTAACCCGTTGGAATCACCAGCCCTACCGTCGAACTGCCAATGCCCAGATGTTCAAGCTTGCGCATGATTTGTGGCAGCACGGCGTCGGACGAAGCGGTGCCCATGACGATCAGCAACTCTTCGCGCAGGTACTTGAGCAATGGCCACATCTTCAAGCCGGAGAGGCGCATCACCAGGCCGAGAATCAGGGCCACGAAGGCCACACAGGTCAGGTAGAAGAGGCCGACCAGGTTGCCCAGGTGTTGCAGCGAGTCCAGGCCATATTTACTGGTGGTGAAGGCGATCGCACCGAATACACCGATCGGTGCCAGTCGCACGATCATGCCCATGATGCGGAAAATCACGTGGCTGAGTTCATTGATCAGCCGCGAAATACCCGATGCCGCCTCGCCCACCAGATTCAGTGCACTGCCGAACAGCACGGAGAACAACAGGACCTGCAGGATGTTGTTATCGGCAAAGGCACCGATCACCGACGTCGGAATCAGGTCCATCAGGAACTGTGTGGTGGTGTGCATGTGCTGGCCGCGCTGGGCAATGTCGCCCATGTCGGCTGCGGAAAGCTGCTCCAGGTGAATGTTCGCGCCGCTGCCGATGCCGGTGCTGAAGGCGAACACCAGGCCGATCACCAGGGCGATGGTGGTCAGCACTTCAAAGTAGATCACCGATTTGAGGCCGATACGGCCGACCTTCTTCAGGTCGCCGGCACCGCTGATGCCGCTGACCACTACGCAAAACACAATCAAGCCAATGAGCATTTTGATCAGCTTGATAAAACCGTCACCGAGCGGTTTGAGCTGAGCGGAGTATTCGGGAAGGGTCAGCCCGCAGACGATGCCGAGCACCAGTCCGAGAACCACTTGGAGGAAGATTGAACGCGAGCACCATCTGAGCATGGGAGGAATCCTGGTCGGCGTCCTGGCTGCCGTGCGCAAGGCGCATCGACTTCAGGACTTAATTATTGTGGTCTTACCGGTATGTCCAGTGCAGGCTCAGTCTAGGCGCTATTTTTAGGTGTTCGCAAGTAAAAATTAGAAAATTGGCATGACCGGTCTTACCAGTTGGTGCTGGGCCTGTAGGAGCGAGCTTGCTCGCGAAGGTCGTCAACGATAACGAGTGCTTGCTGGTTCAACGCATCATCATTGAAATCATCGCGAGCAAGCTCGCTCCTACAGAAGCATTTCACGGGCGAAAAAAAACCGGCCATCTCTGGCCGGTTTCTTATGACTGCGGTTTAGCGGGGCTGATTAAGCGCCGTATACCGGCAGCTTCTTGCAGATAGCCTTGACCTTCTCACGAACGGCATCGATCACCGCTTCGTTGTTCAGGTCAGCCAGGATGTCGCAGATCCAGCCAGCCAGTTCCTTGCACTCTGCTTCCTTGAAGCCACGAGTGGTCACAGCCGGGGTGCCGAAGCGCAGGCCGGAGGTGACGAACGGGGAGCGTGGGTCGTTTGGCACGGAGTTCTTGTTCACGGTGATGAACGCTTTGCCCAGAGCGGCATCGGCGTCTTTACCGGAGATTTCCTGCTTGATCAGCGACAGCAGGAACAGGTGGTTCTGAGTACCGCCCGACACTACGTCGAAGCCGCGCTCGATGAACACGCCGGCCATGGCCTGGGCGTTCTTCACCACTTGTTGCTGGTAAGCCTTGAACTCAGGCTGCAGCGCTTCCTTGAAGCAGATCGCCTTGGCTGCGATCACGTGCTCCAGCGGGCCGCCCTGGGCGCCCGGGAATACCGCGGAGTTCAGCTTCTTCTCGATGTCGGCGTTGGCGCGAGCCAGGATCAGGCCGCCACGTGGACCACGCAGGGTCTTGTGGGTGGTGGTGGTCACCACGTCAGCGAATGGAACCGGGTTCGGGTAGACGCCAGCGGCAACCAGGCCGGCCACGTGGGCCATGTCGACGAACAGGTAGGCACCTACCTTGTCGGCGATTGCACGGAAGCGCGGGAAGTCGAGGATCTGCGAATAGGCAGAGAAACCGGCCACGATCATTTTTGGCTTGTGCTCAACGGCCAGGCGTTCGACTTCGTCGTAGTCGATCAGACCGTTGGCGTCGATGCCGTACTGGATGGCGTTGTACAGCTTGCCGGAGGACGAAACGCTGGCACCGTGAGTCAGGTGACCACCGTGGGCCAGGCTCATGCCCAGGATGGTGTCGCCGGCCGACAGCAGGGCCAGGTAAACGGCGCTGTTGGCTTGCGAGCCTGCGTGCGGCTGAACGTTGGCGTAGTCGGCGCCGAACAGCTCTTTGGCGCGGTCGATAGCCAGCTGCTCGACGATGTCTACGTACTCGCAACCACCGTAGTAGCGCTTGCCCGGGTAACCTTCGGCGTACTTGTTGGTCAGTACCGAGCCTTGAGCTTCCATCACCGCAGGGCTGGTGTAGTTTTCCGAAGCGATCAGCTCAATGTGCTCTTCCTGGCGCTGAGCTTCTTGCTCCATGGCGGCAAAGAGATCGGCGTCGTACTTGGCAATAGTCAAATCACGGCTGAACATGGCGGTCCTCAAGGATCGGGGGCGGAAAAGGGGGGCATTCTAACCTAATGGGTTTTAGATGGCATATGAAACGGCATCATGTCGCAGACAAGTGGTGTTCATGCGGGGATTAGCGGTGATCGTGCCGGCCTCTTCGCGAGCAAGCCCGCTCCCACAGGGGAATGCATTCCAAAATGTGGGAGCGGGCTTGCTCGCGAAGGCGTCATCTGCGGCGCTGCAAGACCTCAGTCAAACATGAACAGGGCATCATTGCTGAACTGCCCTTCGAACCGGCCCGCCGGCATCGGCCGACCGAACAGATAACCCTGTACCTCGTCGCAACCGTGCTCCCTCAGGAAATCCAGCTGCTCATGGGTTTCCACGCCTTCGGCGATCACCGCCAGGTTGAGGCTGTGGGCCATGGCAATGATTGCCCGGGCGATTTGTGCATCCTGCTCGCCGCTGGGCAGGCCATCGACAAAGGTGCGGTCGATCTTCAGAACGTCGATCGGGAACTGCTTGAGGTAGTTGAGCGATGAGTAACCGGTACCGAAATCGTCGACCGCAATGCTCAGGCCGAGGTTTTTCAGGCCGTCGAGGATCTGCATCGCCTCGCTGACTTCGCGCATCAGGATACTTTCGGTCAGTTCCAGTTCCAGGCACGCCGGCGGCAGGCCGGTTTCCTTGAGGATGGTGGCGATACGCGTACCGAGCTGGCCGTCGGAGAACTGTCGCGCCGAGATGTTCACCGACACCTTCGGCACCCGTACCCTGGCCTGATGCCAGGCCTTGAGTTGACGGCAGGCTTCGCTGATCACCCAGTCGCCGACATCCACCACCAGCCCGAGCTCTTCGAGCACCGGAATGAAATCCCCCGGCGGCACCAGCCCACGGCGTGGATGGCGCCAGCGCAACAGTGCCTCGGCACCGGTCAGGCGCTTGCCGTCACCGCTGAACTGCGGCTGGTAATACAGCACGAATTCGTTCTGTTCCAGGGCATGGCGCAAGTCGCTTTCCAGCTCCAGACGTTCCAGCGCACTGGCGTTCATGTCCGCCTGATAAAACTGGAAGTTGTTCTTGCCACGCTCCTTGGCGTGGTACATCGCAGTGTCGGCATTCTTCATCAACTGGCTGAGTTCGTTGCCGTCCTGCGGACTCAGGGCGATGCCGATACTGGCGGTGACGAAGAACTCGCGGCCTTCGAGCACGAATGGTTTCACCAGGCTGGCGAGAATCTGTTCGGCCACATGGATCGCCCGGTTCAGGGCGATTTCACGGTTGGCTCGCGGTTGCAGGAGCAAGGTGAATTCGTCACCGCCCATGCGCGCCACGGTGTCGTCTTCGTCGACGCAACCGAGCAGGCGCGTGGCCATTTCCTTGAGCATGCGGTCGCCGGCGGCGTGGCCCAGGGAGTCGTTGATCGGCTTGAAACGGTCGAGGTCGAGGAACATCAGCACCACCCACGACTTCTGCCGTTCGGCCGATTGCAGGGCCGTGTGCAGGCGATCCTGGAACAGTGAACGGTTGGGCAGGTGGGTCAGGGCGTCGTAGTAGGCGAGGCGGTGGATCCGTTGCTCGCTGGCCTTGCGCTCGCTGATGTCGCTGAAGAAACACACATAACTGGCCAGGTCGCCTTCGTCGTCGAGTACGGCGGTGATCCCGACCCAGGCCGGGTAGTGCTCGCCGTTGCGACGCTTGAGCCAGACTTCGCCTTCCCAGGTGCTGTGCTGGCCCAATTGCTTGAGCACGTAACGCAGATGGGCTTCTTGCTGGTCGTCGACGGTCAGCATGTTCGGCAGTTGGTCGAGGACCTGCTCCACGGCGTAACCGCTGACACGACTGAAGGCTTCGTTGGCCTGGACGATGTAGCCGGCCGGGTCGGTGATCAGGATCGCCGAGGTCGAGTGTTCGAATACCGTGGCGGCCATGCGCAGATCTTTTTCGGCCCGGCGTTGCTGACTGATGTCGCGGCCGACGCCGAGCACGCCTTCGAACGTACCGTGTTCGTCCCAGACCAATACCAGGCGCAGTTCGATCGGGATCTTGCGCCCGTCGGCCCGCAGGCAATCGAACAGGAACAGTTGGGTTTGCACCTGGCTGCGCAACAGCGCCAGTTGGTCCGGTTGATCCAGCGCTTTGCTGACCCGGTCCATCAGGTGGTAGATGCCGGTCAGCTGTTGCGGGTTGGCGATGGTCGATTGCCAGCCGTTCTGGAAAATCCACTCGGCGTCGTAGCCCAGCACTGCTAGCACCGAAGGGCTGACGTAATTGAGGTTAAGGCGGCTGTCGGTGGAGAAGATCACGTCGCTGATGCTTTCGGCAAGCATGCGGTAGCGCTGCTCGCTGTCGCGCAGCGATTCGCTGGCTTCGATCTGGTCGGTGATGTCCTTGGCCACGCCGATGATCCGCGTGACCTGGTCGTCCTTGTCCCGCGCCAGTGCCTGCTCGCGAATCTCGAAGCGTCGCCACTGGCCGTCCCGATGGCGGAAGCGCAACTGGCACTGCATCAACTGGCGATAACCGGCCTGGCGCTGGATCTGGCGAGAGCGGTGGTAATAGTCGGCGTCTTCGGGATGCAGGAGGATTTCCCAGAAGTATTCGCCCATCTGGTGCAGTTCGTTGCGGTTGTAACCCAGGGTCTGGCCCAGATGGTGGTTGCTGTAGATCATGCGCTGGCTGATCACATCCTGCACATACAGATGATCCGGCACGGTGCGCACCACGTCCGACCAGAAGCCTTCGCGCTCCTGCAGCGACAGCTCGATGAGCTTGCGACTGGTGATGTCAGTGATGCTCAGGATCACCGCATTGTAGTCGTCCGGGGTTTGCGGCAGACACAGCACCAGCCACAGGTGCTGGACGCGGCCGCTGGCGTCCTGCAACTTGATTTCCAGCTCAAGCTGTTGCTGCTGGTTGAGCATCGCGTCGAGCACCTGGTTGCCGATGGCGGTGCCGTCCTGCGGATTACCGTCGATCAGCAGTTTCCAGGCTTGGTCGGCGCTATCGACATTAAGCAGTTGCAACGCCACCTGGTTGACCTCGGTGATCCGCAGTTCCTTGAGCAATGGCCGGCGTTGCTCCGGGATCGCCAGCCACGCTTGCAGTTGCTCGCTGCCCTGCAGTTGTGCCTTGTCGAAAAAGACCTTGAGCCCGGACATATCGAGGACGCACAAGGCCACGCCGGTGCCTTCGAAAATGTCCTGGTAACGCCGGCGGCCTTCATTCAACTGGCGCTGACGCCGGCGCGTGTTCAGCAAGGCGAGGAACGGCAGCATGGAAAACGCCAGGCCCAGCAGACATTTGCCGATGAACGCCGGCAGCAGCTCTTCCAGCACGCGCTGACGGTCGAACAGGCCGCGCAATTGCCAATCGCTGCTGCTCAGCGGAACCGTCAGCACGCTGTTGGCGACATCGTCCTCGGTCAGCGTGCCCGGATTGACCGAGGGCAGCGCTTCGTCGCGGCTGATTATTTGATGACTGATGCGGTTCTCCACCAGCCACAACGGGCGGCCACCGGCCTCGCGTTGCTTGGTCAGGGACGAAAAGAAGGTGGGCGTCAGGCGCAGGACCCAATAGCCTCGGGAACTGCCGCTGGCCTGATGCAACAATAAATGCACCACGGAACCGTCGGTGGCGTTGCTGAAGTAGTGCGCCTGGGCGTGGCTGCGGCGTACCAGTTCACCCAGGTAGTTGTTGTCATCGCTGTCGGGAGCGCTGTCACTGATGACTCTTCCCGAGGGACTGAGCAACGCCAGGCTGCGCAGATCAGGCAGCGACTGTTGCAGCTTGCGCAACAGGGCCTGCAGTTCATCGGCGCCCTGCGGTTGCTCGACGATCGGCAACAGGTTGAGGGCGATCTGCGCGTTGAGCGCCATGTTCAGGCTGACCTGCGCGGCCAGATCGGCGGTGTAGTCGATGGTGTACTGACGCTGGTTCTTCTGGGTTTCGCGCAACTGGTCGAGCAACTGCCAGAACAGCAGGGCCAGCAGCAATAATACGAGTGTCGCCAAGGTGCCCTTCAAAGTCCCGCGCAGGGGGGAGCCGAGCACTGTGGCCGGCGCACTGGAAATCGGAGGCGGAGGGACAATGGACAAGCTGTAATCCTGCGGTTTGGCTGGACTGGCGCGACATGCACTATAAGCCGGACGCCCGAAGGGCGGCTAGCATGCCTTGAGTTGTGGCGAAGTGCCAGCCCCTGTCCGTCGGCTGGACTGCCACCGGTCATTAAGGTAGCTTTGCGGGTTACGCGGGAGCGTTCCAGCTCCTAGACTCAGACTTTTTTCAGTGCGCACGTCTTGATCTCCTCAAGCGGGCGACGCGCACAGTCTGGCCGGGCATTGCCTGCGCTCCAATCATTCATCAGTCACTGACCCTAGGTTCTCCATGGCTCAATACGTATTCACCATGCATCGGCTGGGCAAAGTTGTTCCGCCGAAGCGGGAAATCCTGAAAAACATTTCTCTGTCGTTCTTCCCCGGCGCCAAGATCGGCGTGCTCGGCCTCAACGGTTCGGGTAAATCCACGCTGCTGAAAATCATGGCTGGCGTCGACACCGAGTTCGAGGGCGAAGCCCGTCCGATGCCGGAGCTGAACATCGGCTACCTGCCCCAGGAACCACAACTGGATCCGACCAAGACCGTGCGTGAAGTGGTCGAGGAAGCGGTCAGCGTGATCAAGGACGCCCAGGCACGCCTGGACGAGGTCTACGCCGCCTACGCCGATCCGGATGCCGACTTCGACAAGCTGGCTGCCGAACAGGCCAAGCTCGAAGCGATCCTGCAGGCCAGCGACGGCCATAACCTGGAGCGTCAGCTGGAAGTCGCCGCCGATGCACTGCGTCTGCCGGCGTGGGATGCCAAGGTTGAAGTCCTCTCCGGTGGTGAAAAACGCCGTGTGGCCCTGTGCCGTCTGCTGCTGTCCGCACCGGACATGCTGCTGCTCGACGAACCGACCAACCACCTGGACGCCGATTCCGTCGCCTGGCTGGAGCACTTCCTGCACGACTTCCCGGGCACCGTGGTCGCGATCACGCACGACCGTTACTTCCTGGACAACGTTGCAGGCTGGATTCTGGAACTCGACCGCGGCGCGGGCATTCCTTACGAGGGTAACTATTCGGGTTGGCTGGAAGCCAAGTCCGATCGTCTGGCTGCCGAATCCAAGCAGCAGTCGGCTCACGAAAAAGCCATGAAGGAAGAATTGGAGTGGGTGCGCAAAGGCGCCAAGGCCCGCCAGTCGAAATCCAAGGCTCGTCTGCAACGCTTCGAAGAAATGCAGTCGCAGGAATTCCAGAAGCGCAGCGAAACCAACGAGATCTACATCCCGGCCGGTCCACGCCTGGGCGACAAGGTCATCGAATTCAAGAACGTCACCAAGGGCTATGGCGACCGCGTATTGATCGACAACCTGTCGTTCGCCATGCCTAAAGGCGCCATCGTCGGCGTGATCGGCGGTAACGGTGCGGGTAAATCGACCCTGTTCCGCATGTTGATGGGCAAGGAAACACCGGATTCGGGCAGCATCGAAGTCGGCGAAACCGTGCAGCTGGCTTGTGTGGATCAGAGCCGCGAAGACCTGGATGGCAGCAAGACCGTGTTCCAGCAGATCTCCGACGGTTCCGACCAGATCCGCATCGGCAACTACGAGATCCCGTCGCGTACCTATGTCGGTCGCTTCAACTTCAAGGGCGGCGATCAGCAGAAGTTCGTCAAGGATCTGTCCGGTGGTGAGCGCGGTCGCTTGCACCTGGCCCTGACCCTGAAAGAGGGCGGCAACGTCCTGCTGCTCGACGAACCGTCCAACGACCTCGACGTCGAAACCCTGCGCTCCCTGGAAGAGGCCTTGCTGGACTTCCCGGGCGCCGCCATTGTGATCTCTCACGATCGGTGGTTCCTTGACCGCGTCGCGACGCACATCCTGGCGTACGAGGACGACTCGCAAGCGGTGTTCTTCGAAGGTAACTACAGCGAATACGAAGCTGATCGCAAAAAGCGTCTCGGCGAAGCAGCTGCCCAGCCGCATCGTGTACGCCACAAGAAACTGGCCTGATTTCAGGTTGGTTGCATAAAGAGCGGAGCCTTCGGGCTCCGTTTTTTTTGCGCGTTTTTTCAGTGATACCGCGGCGCATTCATCGCGAGCAAGCTCGCTCCCACAGGGGAATGCATTTCAAACTGTGGGAGCGAGCTTGCTCGCGATAGCGATCTCCCTTGTGGTGCAAAAGCCAGATCTTGAATCCCTGTTCGGGTGCAAAAAAGGCCAGAAAACCGGAATAATTTATATCCTGTGCACCATTTAATTTCATGAATGCGACATTCTGCTCTGTTCCTGTGCGTGAATCGTTTGTTACAGTCCGGCTCAATCTCCTCCAACGACAATAAATTTGCCGAGACTTTTCCATGATCGAATCCGTCGAATCCTTCCTTGCGCGCCTGAAAAAACGCGACCCGGACCAACCCGAATTTCACCAGGCTGTCGAAGAAGTCCTGCGTACCCTGTGGCCGTTTCTTGAAGCCAATCCGCATTACCTGACCTCCGGCATCCTGGAGCGCATCTGCGAGCCGGAGCGGGCGGTGGTGTTTCGCGTGTCGTGGGTCGACGATCAGGGCAAGGTCCAGGTCAATCGTGGTTTCCGCATCCAGATGAACAGCGCGATCGGCCCGTACAAGGGGGGCCTGCGTTTCCACCCGTCGGTGAACATGGGCGTCCTGAAATTCCTCGCGTTCGAGCAAACCTTCAAAAACTCCCTGACCTCGCTGCCCATGGGCGGCGGCAAGGGTGGGTCGGACTTTGATCCGAAAGGTAAAAGTGATGCGGAAGTCATGCGCTTCTGCCAGGCCTTCATGAGCGAGCTGTACCGCCACATCGGCGCCGACGT
The DNA here is from genome assembly GCF_058802985.1 of Pseudomonas sp. GW822-FHT01E03. Classification (NCBI taxonomy): domain Bacteria; kingdom Pseudomonadati; phylum Pseudomonadota; class Gammaproteobacteria; order Pseudomonadales; family Pseudomonadaceae; genus Pseudomonas; species Pseudomonas sp. GW822-FHT01E03. The sequence continues at coordinate 38,807 of NZ_JBXAOQ010000011.1, read as the reverse complement.
TGACGTACCGGCCGGTGATATCGGTGTCGGCGCGCGGGAAATCGGTTTCCTGTTCGGCCAGTACAAGCGCCTGAGCAACCAGTTCACCAGCGTGCTGACCGGCAAAGGCCCAAGTTACGGCGGCAGCCTGATTCGCCCGGAAGCCACCGGTTTCGGTTGCGTGTACTTCGCCGAAGAAATGCTCAAGCGTCGCGGCCTGGCCGTGGAAGGTAAACGCGTAGCGATCTCCGGCTCCGGCAACGTCGCGCAATACGCGGCGCGCAAGGTCATGGACCTGGGCGGTAAAGTGATTTCGCTGTCCGACTCCGAAGGCACGCTGTATTGCGAAAGCGGTTTGACCGAGGAGCAATGGCTGGCGGTGCTGGAGCTGAAGAACGTACAGCGCGGGCGTATCCGTGAACTGGCCGACCGTTTTGGCCTGGAGTTCCGCGCAGGTGAGCTTCCGTGGAGCCTGAGTTGCGACATCGCGCTGCCGTGCGCGACGCAAAACGAACTGGATGCCGAAGCCGCTCGCACCTTGCTGCGCAACGGCTGCATCTGCGTGGCCGAAGGCGCGAACATGCCGACCACCCTTGAGGCGGTGGACCTGTTCATCGAGGCGAACATTCTGTTTGCGCCGGGCAAGGCATCCAACGCCGGCGGCGTGGCAGTGAGCGGGCTGGAAATGTCGCAGAACGCCATGCGCCTGGCGTGGACCGGTGGCGAAGTGGACAGCAAACTGCACGCGATCATGCAGTCGATTCACCACGCTTGCGTGCATTACGGCGAAGAGAATGGCCGGGTCAACTACGTCAAGGGCGCGAACATCGCCGGCTTCGTCAAAGTCGCCGATGCCATGCTCGCCCAAGGCGTCGTCTAAGTCGGTTCGATACGGATCACTTCTATCAGTTGATCCCCGGCGGGGCGCTGCCACAGCACTTCGTCGTTGAGTCGTGCGCCGAGCAGCGCCCGACCCAGCGGTGAGCTCCAATTGATCAGGCCGTGGGCGGCATCGGCCTGATCTTCGCCCACCAGTTGTACCCGGCGTTCGGTGGCGTGTTCATCGGCGTAGGTCACCCAACTGCCGATCTGCACTTTCTCGGTCGAAGTCGCGGCGGGAACCACTTGAGCGCTGCCCAGGCGCTGCTTGAAGTAACGCAAATCACGTTCGAGATCCGCCAGGCGCTGCTTGTCGGCCTGTTCGCCTTTTGCCGATTGTTCGGCGTGCAGGGATTGCAGTTCGGCGACTTTTCCCTGCAACAGGTTCAGGCCTTGCGGCGTGACGTAATTGGTCTGCGTGCTGACCTGCCGTTCGACTGGCTGATCGGCTTGCGCGGCGGCACTATCTTCATTGACGAAGGCACGGCTCATGGAATTCTCCCGGTATAGGGTTTGGGCCATGGTCGCAGGCATTTGGTTTCACTGGATGTCTGAAAGCGACTTACGGCGAGTGATAGCCTGTCTGCAACCGACGATTCTCTGTGGGAGCGAGCTTGCTCGCGATGAGGGACTGACATTCAACAAGTGTGCTGGCTGAAAGGCCGCCATCGCGAGCAAGCTCGCTCCCACAGGGTGGGAGGTGTGTCAGGTCAGTAGTGATACCACTTCAGCTCAAGCATCACTTCGTTCTCGGCCGTCGCCAAATGGCTGAACTCGCGCCGGGCGCTCAAGCGCAGTCCGAGATTGCGGGATATTTCCCATTGCTGATTCAAGCTCAGGCTACGGCGCACCTCGCCATTGGTGAAGAAATCGCCCTTGGCTTCCAGGCTCAAATTGCCCAGCGGGTTTTTCCACAGCACACCACTGTTGAACCCGGCGGCCGGGGCAATGAAAGCGGCGAAATCGTTGTTGTGCTCGATGCGCACAGTGCCCAGGGCAAATCCGAGCAGGTCATCGCCCAGTTGCCAGGTGCCACCGCCACCGCCGTTGACGTGGCTGACCAGGGTTTGGTCATCGTGCTTACCCGGCACTCGCTCCAGACCACCGGTGACTTGCCATGACAGCGGTTGCAGCAGCTCGTTACGCGGGGTCAGGGAGCGAATCGTTGCCAGGTCCAGTTGTTGCACTTGCCATTCATTGCTTTCGTACTGGCGCAGTTTCAATTGCAGGATTTCGATCTGCGCGCCAAGGGGAAAGCTTTCGTTGTTGTCGTTGAGGTCGTGATAAGCCATGCGCAAGCCGTACTCGCCAAAGGCTTTATCTCCACGGCTGCCGAGGCCGAGCTGCCAGGTGCGGGACTCGTGACCGTCTTCAGGCAGGCCCGGTTGCGGGATATCCAGCTCCGGCGCCGGGTTCTGGTTGATGGCCCGCAGCAGTTCGAAGCTGCGCTGGGCGCGTGCCGGGTCGCGTTCCTGGCCATTGGCGCGGTAACGCTCCAGACGATAGGCCGCATCGATGATCAGTGCCTGACGGTCGCGGGCTTGCGCCTTGAACGCCGGGTCCTGCAATTGTTTCTGATCGGCGCTGACTTTCAGCACCCACTGTTGCTCTTCAGGGTCCAACGGCTCGGCGCGGCTGAGCAACTCGCGCTCCCGGGACGGACGATACTGGATCGATTCCACCAATCCGGCATCTTTCACGGCTTTGACGGTGTCGGTCGGGATGGCGGTGAGTGGGAATTGCTCGGTCAGGCGCAGGCCCAGTCGGGCCACTTGCAGCAGTTCCAGCAAGCGGTATGAGCAGTTTTCGTCGAAGAAGAAATAGTCGAACTTGATCTGCTTCAGCTCCCAGACGTGCTCGACCATGCGCGCGGTTTCCTGTTGGGTCAGGTTCAGGCGGTACTCCCACAGGTCGCGGTTTTCCAGGCTGCGGTATTCCGAGAGCTTTTCCTGATAGGGCACCATCGCGAACAGGCCGGGATAGCCGCCCATCAGGCCTTTCCAGGCATAGATGATGCTGTTGTCCGAGCCCTCGATGTAAGCGCCGAAGTTGATCGCGTAACTGAGTAGCGAAGTCTTGTCGCTCTTCACCTCGGCCTGGTCGATGCGCAACAGGGTATGGCCGAACATCGAGGACGGGCTGTTCAGGTAAGCCGCCGGGAAGATCATCACTGCGCTGTCGGGCGAGACGTCCTTGAACCATTGCTTGAACCCGGCGCAGTCCGGCGTCGGCAGTCCGGCCAGACCGAGTTGGTCTTTCAGCCAGCGGGTGCGGGCAGGGTAGACGCATTGAGCGTGTGTTTCACCGGCACTGGCCGGGGCGTACAAGGCTTGAACAGTCGCCGCCAGTTCATGGTCCGGATGCTCATTGCCGTCAGCGGCGAGGAAGAACTTGCGGTCACTGACATAGCTGCGCCAGCCGCCGAGCTTGGCGGTTTCGTAATGGCCCAGGGATATCCAGAAAGGGTCGTTGGCCAGTTGCTGCAAACGTTGTGGTTCGATGTGAGGCGCGGCGGATAGCGGGGCGCAGACACACAGCGCCAGCCAGGCAAGGCGTTTGAGCATAGAAGGCAACTTAAACAGGGAAAAATAAAGACCCAACGAGGTGGATGCCGTTTGCCTGTAGGAGCTGGCTTGCCAGCGATGGTTTCAAAGGCGCTGTGTTTATCCAGTAAACACGCGTGATCGTTAACGACCATCGCTGGCAAGCCAGCTCCTACAGTCAGCGACATTACCCAAAGAGGGGCAGGTCCAAAAAACAAAACCCGCTTCCCGAAAGAAGCGGGGCGGGTCGAGCTTAAGCCTGAGTCGCGTACTTGGCCAGACGAGGGTCGGCTTTGAGCACGGCCAGGGTATTGGTATGCACGTCTTCTGCGGTCACGTCAGCCTTGCTGAAGATCTGCTGGAAGTGCTCGTGAGTGACGGCGGCGAAGTGCGCACGGTCTTCCGGCGCCACGCCCAGTACCACGGCATAGGTGGTCAGCGCTTCGCCCTGACCCTTGGCCATGTCTTCGGACAGCTCGTTCATCATGCCATTCATGGCAAACCAGGATTTGCCGCCATAGGTCAGCGACGCATTGGTTGCGCAACCGTTGGTGCCGGAGGTCATGCCGAAGGTTGCATTGCCGGAGGTGCCGTTGGTGGTGGATGCCAGGAAGTGAGCTGGAGTACCACGCTGGCCTTCGAACAGCATGTTGCCCCAACCGCAATCCGGACCGCCAGGCGCTTGCGCCATGGCATTGATGGATACAGCGGTGAAGAGAGTACCAAGAAGAATCCGTTTCATAGCTTTGTTCTCTTTGTGTGCGTACCAATAGACAAGGGAGTCTGGCCTCGGCTCTGCATGCAAACTGCCTGCGCGACGATCATGCTGCGTTGAAAGCAGGCTCGGAATGCTCATGTAGGCCCCTACACTCCGCTTCCTCGCCTGCTTTCGCCTTGCCTGATCGCCGCTCGGCAAGTTTTCCTGCAGACCCTTCCGGTGCCAGTGGGCCGGTCATTAGTCCAGCCGCGCAGTTTGGAGTTTAGGCACGATCACAGGGTTCCGTGATTTTTTGCAAAACATTCATGGAAAACGGCCGCGCAAGCCCGGCCCGCCTGGGGTTGGCCGGTTGACGGTGATCAGGCCTGCGGCGCTCCTTGCCAGTCGGGCATGGGCGGCGCCAGAATGCTGCCATCTGCCCCGCCTGATTGTTAAGGAAGCCCGATGCCTGATCCTGTTGCTGCCAGCTTGCGTCTAGCGCCCGAAGCGCTGACCCGTCCGTTTTCCGCTGAACAGTTCAGCTTCTCTACCACCAATGATCTGGAGCCCTTTCGCGGTGTGCTTGGCCAGGAACGTGCGGTCGAAGCCTTGCAGTTCGGTGTGGCCATGCCACGCCCCGGTTACAACGTATTCGTCATGGGCGAGCCCGGTACTGGCCGGTTCTCGTTCGTCAAACGCTACCTCAAGGCCGAAGGCAAGCGCCTGCAGACCCCGGCGGACTGGGTCTACGTCAACAACTTCGATGAACCGCGCGAACCACGTGCCCTGGAGTTGCCGTCGGGCACTGCCGGTAACTTCATTGGTGATATCAACGGTTTGATCGACAACCTGCTGGCGACATTTCCGGCAGTATTCGAGCATCCGTCCTACCAGCAAAAGAAAAGCAGTATCGACCGCGCCTTCAACCAGCGCTACGACAAGGCCCTGGACGTCATCGAGCGTCTGGCGCTGGAAAAGGAAGTTGCGCTGTACCGCGACGCCAGCAACATCGCCTTCACCCCGATGAGCGACGGCAAGGCGTTGGACGAAGCTGAGTTCGCCCAGTTGCCGGAAGCCGAGCGCGAGCGCTTTCACGAGGATATTTCGGCACTGGAGGAGCGCCTGAACGAAGAGCTCGCCAGCCTGCCGCAATGGAAACGCGAGTCGAGCAACCAGCTGCGTCATCTGAACGAAGAAACCATTACCCTGGCCTTGCAGCCATTGTTGTCGCCATTGTCGGAGAAGTACGCCGAGAACGCGGCGGTATGCGGTTATCTGCAGGCGATGCAGGTGTACTTGCTCAAGTCCGTGGTCGAGCAGCTGGTAGACGATAGCAAGACCGACGCTGTCGCCCGCAAGTTGCTGGAAGAACAATACGCGCCGAGCCTGGTGGTCGGTCACTCGGCCAGCGGCGGTGCGCCGGTGGTGTTCGAGCCGCACCCGACCTACGAAAACCTTTTTGGCCGGATCGAATACAGCACCGATCAGGGTGCGCTTTACACCACCTACCGCCAACTGCGGCCGGGTGCCTTGCACCGGGCCAATGGCGGTTTCCTGATCCTTGAAGCGGACAAAATGCTCAGCGAGCCGTTCGTGTGGGATGCACTGAAACGCGCCCTGCAATCACGCAAACTGAAAATGGAATCACCGCTGGGTGAACTGGGCCGCCTGGCCACCGTGACCCTGACTCCGCAACACATTCCGTTGCAGGTCAAAGTCGTCATCATCGGTGCCCGTCAGCTGTATTACACGCTGCAAGACCTCGATCCGGACTTCCAGGAGATGTTCCGCGTCCTGGTGGATTTCGACGAAGACATCCCGATGGTCGACGAGAGCCTGGAGCAGTTCGCCCAGTTGCTCAAGACCCGTACTTCCGAAGAAGGCATGGCACCGCTGACCGCTGATGCGGTGGCACGCCTGGCGACCTACAGTGCACGTCTGGCCGAGCACCAGGGGCGCTTGTCGGCGCGTATCGGTGACTTGTTCCAGCTGGTCAGCGAGGCGGACTTCATCCGCCATCTGGCCGGCGATGAAAGGACCGACTCCGGGCACATCGAACGCGCGCTCAAGGCCAAGGCCACACGGACCGGTCGTGTGTCAGCGCGGATTCTCGATGACATGCTGGCCGGGATCATCCTGATCGACACCGCGGGCGCGGCGGTCGGCAAGTGCAATGGCTTGACGGTGCTGGAGGTCGGCGACTCGGCCTTTGGTATACCGGCGCGGATTTCTGCCACGGTGTACCCGGGCGGCAGCGGCATCGTCGACATCGAGCGCGAGGTCAACCTCGGCCAGCCGATCCACTCCAAAGGCGTGATGATCCTTACCGGTTATCTGGGCAGCCGTTACGCCCAGGAGTTTCCGCTGGCGATTTCCGCGAGCATCGCCCTGGAGCAATCCTACGGTTATGTCGATGGCGACAGTGCTTCCCTGGGCGAGGCCTGCACCCTCATTTCGGCCTTGTCGAAAACCCCGCTCAAGCAGTGCTTTGCCATCACCGGTTCGATCAACCAGTTCGGCGAAGTGCAGGCGGTCGGCGGAGTCAACGAGAAGATCGAGGGCTTCTTCCGTTTGTGCGAAGCCCGCGGGTTGACCGGCGAGCAGGGGGCAATCATTCCTCACGCCAACGTCGCCACCCTGATGCTCGATGAGAAGGTGCTGGCGGCGGTGCGTGCGGGTCAGTTCCATGTCTACGCGGTACGTCAGGCCGACGAAGCCTTGAGTCTGCTGGTCGGCGAGCCGGCCGGCGAACCGGACGAGAATGGCGAGTTCCCTGAAGGCAGCGTGAACGCGCGGGTCGTGGAGCGCCTGCGGGTTATCGCGGAAATGATCAGCGAAGATGATCTCAAGGAAGCCGAGAAGGAGTTGGCGCAAGAGGCTTTGGCGGAAACCAAGCCGGCCTGATGCAGTAACCCATGTGGGAGCGAGCAAGCCCGCTCCCACATTTGTTTGTGTGAACCCTGGAAAAGCGTCGTCGAACTGACGTCAATATTCACACTATGACCATTCGGCGCCTTTCGGTCTTGCCTCGGCCTGCAAGGCAGACTTTTCTTCTATTCTCTGCTCAAGGATATCGACGTAATCACAGGATCGAAACAGCCTTCCCATGGGGGCTGAACACCGGATCTACCGAGGGTCGCCGCCATGTCGCGCAACCTCTGCCTCACCCGTCAATGCCTGGGCCTTGTGACCCGTATCGAATGTGCCATCCGTCCATTGGCGGGAGATACGGGCATGTGGACTTTGCTGTTCGCCGCCGGAATGGCCGGTGAACAACCTTCGGCCATCAAGGCCCAAGGCCCGTTTCACGGTCCGTTCGTCGCTGAATCAATCCTCGACACCATCGTTGAAAGCCTGACCCTGCACGGCTACGAGTTGGCCGACGATCCGCAAATCTGGTGCCTGCACCTGCAAGCCCAACTGCGGGAAATCAACGGTGGTCGCTGCCGAAACATGGGCGGCTTCGAGTTTCACCCCGAGCACTGAGTGGCACTATTGATCAAGGCGCGTCATGTCGGCCTTGTCGAGTTTGACTTCGAAACCATATTGCACGGTGGTGAGGTCAGTGCGCTGATAGGTTTCCAGGCGCGTAGGCTGCCCGTAGAAGTAATGCACGGCAAACTGCGCCGGCCCCTGTGCGCTCGCGCCATGACTGACCGATAGAATCTCCTTCAAGTAACTACCGCTGTCGTCCTTGGCGAAAAAGCGCCAGTCCTGGGCGGGAAATACCTTCAGGTCCACCACCAGTGCATTGTCTTTGAGCGCGAGGCCCTTGGGCAGTTGACGGGCTTCGACGGTTTGCTTGTCGACCGTGGCCAGGAACAACGGCATCGAGCCCACCGCATAGGCCGGGGTTTGTGGAAACAGATTCAGATCGTAAGTGATGATGCCGCGCAGGGGATCGATCTGGTATGCCTCTGACGGCAGTTCGATCGGCTCGTCGCGATTGCCACGAGTGTCTTCGGTAAAGAAGCTCACCGGACTTTCACCGGGGTTGAACGATGTGCCGAGCAGCTCATCGTTGAAGGTACGCAGGTGAGTGAATTCGATTCGCGCAGCGCTGGGGTCGTCGACCGACTGACTGATGCTGACGTTCTTTTTCAGTTGTTCCTCACTCAGCGTTGCCCCTTTCAGCCAGCCCGCCGCCTGGTCGTCATAGACCACCACGGACAGGTTCAAGGGCTGGATGGATTTGTCCGTGGTATAGGCATCGAAGCGCCGGATCGGTAGGTCGAGGTCCTTTCGGGTGACCGTGACGGCGGAAAAATCCAGCATGCTGACTTCGAGAGTTTCGATCATCCCGTTGAAGTACACCTTCGAATAATGTCGAGCCTGCTGTTTCTCAAAATTGCGTTGTTCTTCATCGAGCTGTTTTTCCAGGGACTCGCTCCAGCTCTTTTGCTGCTGCATCTTGGCCAGTTGCTGCTGATAGAAGGCAATTTGTACCGAGGTTTCGTTGATTGAACCGGCGCGCGCGATGAATTGCCCGGTGCTGTCCCTGGCCTGGACGATCAGCGGGTTGAGCGGTGCTTCACTGACTTCGGGGGCCAGCGGCGTGCTGTTGTTGTATTCGATTTCCGCGTAGTTGTTCGTCAATGTGAGGAGGGTGACGCTCAGGTTGTCATTGGTGCGGGTCTGGCCTACGTCCTTTTTCGTCAGGTCGAAGCTGTAGAGGCGCCGTGGCGCGATGACTTCGACTTTGCCTTGCAGGCTCACCGGTTGCGGTTGCTGCTTTCTGTCAATGTCGAGGCCTTCGATGAAGGGGTAGGCCACGGTCAGGTCATCGGGGTTGGTCAGGTTGGAGCTCGATGGGCTGAGCTGAATGCCGGGGTCGGTTTCCGACCATTCCGGCTGGAAGGGAATCACTCGTTTGTTGCTTAGCGTGACCGACTGCCATTCCAGGCCATGGGGAAACAAAAACGCGGCAGGAACGCTGAACGTGAAGGGAAACACTGGCTGCAGATCGATCAGATAGTCGGAACTGGAGTCCTTTTGCAGCACGAACAACCCGTTGATGTAGGTGTCGACCAGGGCCTGCGGGCTCGGGTAGTGCTTGAGCATGGCGAGGGCGTCTTCGCCGTATTCGGTTTCCACCGACTTGCTGTCGAGCTTGAGTTGCGCGCGTTCGAGCAGCAGCAGTGAGCCGCCCAGTTCCGACACGGCATCCTTGAGCTTCGGATCCTGAATGGCGTCCAGCGACTTTTCGAACTGCGCGGTTTTTTCTTCGAGGCTGACCTGGCGTTTTTCTTCGCTGGGTGAGCAGCCGCTCAGCAGCAGCGCCAGGCAAATTCCGGCACTCGTCAAAGGCAATTGCACATCCATTTCCAGTCTTCCTGTCCGACATCACTGAGCAGTCAATGATTTGGACACTAGCAGAAAAACTTTGATACACAGGCGCAGGTGACGGATTTTTCGACGGTTTCTGGCTGCTTCTGGGTATGGACGGGTGGCTGGTATACTCGCCGCCATTTCCAGTCCAACGTGTGAGATTCAATGGAACGCTTTATCGAAAATGCAATGTACGCCTCGCGCTGGCTGCTGGCGCCGATCTATTTCGGCCTGTCCCTCGGACTGCTGGCGCTGGCACTGAAATTCTTCCAGGAAGTCTTCCACGTCATCCCGAACGTGTTTTCGATGGCCGAATCGGATTTGATCCTGGTACTGCTGTCGCTGATCGACATGGCCCTGGTGGGCGGTTTGCTGGTGATGGTGATGATTTCCGGCTACGAGAACTTCGTCTCGCAACTGGACATCGACGACAGCAAGGAAAAGCTCAACTGGCTGGGCACCATGGACTCTTCGTCGCTGAAGATGAAGGTGGCCGCATCGATCGTGGCGATCTCGTCCATTCACCTGCTGCGTATCTTCATGGACGCCAAGAACGTCGATCCCGAGCATTTGCAGTGGTACGTGATCATCCACATGACCTTCGTGGTTTCGGCCTTCGCCATGGGTTACCTGGATAAAGTCACCAAGCACTGATTTCAACTTCCATTGTGGGAGCGTGGCTTGCCCGCGATGGCATCACTGCGGTTCATCGTTAGACCGAGGTGATGCCATCGCGGGCAAGCCACGCTCCCACAGGGTTGCAAAACAGACGGGCGGCGTCGTTTGTGGCTTGTGCTTTGATGCGCCGAGGCCTATCCCTGTAAGTATGTTGGTTCGCCACTGCGTGAGGTGCATTCATGACCCTGCATGAGTTGAATGCGTATGCCGTCGCCGGGAAGGTCGATGAGCTGAACCTGATCTCGATGGAGGGGGGCATCTACCTGTTGGAGGCGCGGATGCATGGCGCGGCGTATCCATTGAGCGATACCCACGGACACATGATGAGCCTGCGTTCGGTGGAGCATGCCCGTGATGTGCTGCGCTCCTTTCCCAAGTTGCACTTCAACCTTGTGCACACGGTCGTGCACGACGAAATGTGCGGTCTGGTTGCCGATGTTGAGGAAAACCTGAAGGTGCCGATCGCCTGAGGTCCCTCATCAAAGGCATGACATCTGTGCTAGTCTGCTGGCCCTTTTGGTTCCGGGCGCTCCGGGACGCGCTGTGCACGCATGGCAAGTTCCCGAGCCGTCCGCACAGCGGAGCAGTGTCATGTCCGAAGTAAATCTGTCCACCGACGAAACCCGCGTCAGCTACGGTATTGGCCGTCAGCTGGGCGACCAACTGCGCGACAACCCGCCACCGGGCGTAAGCCTGGACGCGATCCTGGCAGGTCTGACCGACGCATTCGCCGGCAAACCAAGCCGTGTAGGTCAGGAAGAAATGTCCGCCAGCTTCAAAGTCATCCGCGAAATCATGCAGGCCGAAGCTGCAGCCAAGGCTGAAGCGGCTGCTGGCGAAGGCCTGGCCTTCCTGGCTGAAAACGCCAAGCGTGAAGGCATCACCACTCTGGCTTCCGGCCTGCAGTTCGAAGTCCTGACCGCTGGCGAAGGCGCCAAGCCATCCCGTGAAGACTCCGTGCGTACTCATTACCACGGCACCCTGATCGACGGCACTGTGTTCGACAGCTCCTACGAGCGCGGCCAGCCAGCAGAGTTCCCGGTTGGCGGCGTGATCGCCGGCTGGACCGAAGCCCTGCAACTGATGAACTCCGGTAGCAAATGGCGCCTGTACGTGCCGAGCGAGCTGGCATACGGCGCTCAAGGCGTTGGCAGCATTCCGCCGCACAGCGTACTGGTATTCGACGTCGAACTGCTCGACGTTCTGTAAGACCCGCTGATTACCTGTACCTGTAGGAGCGAGCTTGCTCGCGATGGGCGTTAACGATAACGCGGCCATCCTGAATGAACGCGGTGTGTTTGAGTTCTTCGCGAGCAAGCTCGCTCCTACAAAATTTTGCAGCGTTTTTCATATTTCGATCTTGTGGTGCAGTTCACTGTGCGGGCGCAACGCCCGGGCATAGCAGAACAGAAACAGATTACGCACCAGTTCCTTGAGCACCACCGGCTCACTGGAACTCAGGCCATTGAGGTCAAGATCACCTTGGTCCTGCAGTTCGCTCAAGGCTTCTTCTTCAAGCACTGCACAGACTTCCCCGGTTTCCCGATGCAGGATCCTGAGGTAAGGGTGTGGGCGGTCCAGCCAGGCATCGATCAGATAAGTCATGGTTCTCATCTCCATTGAAGGTTTGATGAGAATAATTCTTATTCATCAAATAGCAAGAGCCTATTGGCGGTTTGCGCTTTTTTCCGGGTAAAGATTGCGTCAGGTCAAACCGATGGGCGTTTGGCTATTGCGAGGATTTATTGGGTGAAGCGGGGAGGGAGGGCATCCCGCGCCAGGCGCGGGATGGATAACAGCAGGCTCAGACTTTTCTGACGAACTCGGACTTGAGTTTCATCGGGCCGATGCCGTCGATCTTGCAGTCGATGTCGTGATCGCCATCGCACAGGCGGATGTTCTTGACCTTGGTGCCGACCTTGACCACCAAAGACGTACCCTTGACCTTGAGGTCCTTGATCACGGTGATGGTGTCGCCGTCTTGCAGGACGTTGCCGACCGAATCCTTTTTCACTGTGTCATCGGACACAGCTTCGGCTTCACCGCTGGCGGACCATTCGTGGGCGCACTCGGGGCAGATCAGCTGGGCGCCGTCTTCATAGGTGTATTCGGAATTGCATTTTGGGCAGGGTGGCAACGTGCTCACTAAGGCTCCTTGGATTCAGGATCGCTAAAAAGCGCACATTATATAGGGTTTTAGGCGGGGAGGGGTGCAGCGCAGGAAAACCTGTGGGGAACAAACCTGTGGGAGCGAGCTTGCTCGCGATGGCGTCCTTTCAGTCAACAACAATGTTGAATGTAAGTGCCTAGTCGCGAGCAAGCTCGTTCCCACAGGGGGCTTGCAGTGTTGTCAGTGCGTACGCGCGACCGCGAACTCGCTCAGTTCAACCAGTGCATCGCGGTACTCGCTGGCAGGCAGCGCTTCGAGACACTTGATTGCGCGTGCCACATAGTCGCGTGCCAGTTGCGCGGTGTACTCCAGCGAGCCCGAGGCTTCCACGGCTTCGCGGATGCTTTCCAGGTCTTCGATTCCGCCTTTCTGGATCGCCTTGCGCACCAGGGCGGCCTGTTCCGGCGTACCTTCGCGCATGGTGTAGATCAGTGGCAGGGTCGGCTTGCCTTCGGCCAGATCGTCACCGACGTTCTTGCCCAGGGTTTCGGCGTCGCCTTTGTAGTCGAGCAGGTCGTCGACCAGTTGGAAGGCCACGCCCAGATGATCACCGAATGTACGCAGGGCTTCGGCCTGTTCCGGCGTGGCCTGGCACAGGGCGGCGGCGCTGTGGGTCGAGGCTTCGAAAAGCATCGCGGTCTTGCCGCGGATGACTTCCATGTAGGTTTCTTCGGTGGTGCTGGCGTCCCGCACCTTCGACAGCTGCAATACTTCGCCTTCGGCGATGATGCGCGTGGCTTGCGAAAGGATCTTCATCACCGGCATCGAGCCAAGTTCGACCATCATTTCGAATGAGCGCGAATACAGGAAGTCACCGACCAGTACGCTTGGTGCGTTGCCCCACATGGCGTTGGCGGTCGAGCGGCCACGGCGCATGCCGGACATGTCGACCACATCGTCATGCAGCAGGGTGGCGGTGTGCAGGAATTCAATGGTCGCGGCCAGCAGGCGCAGGTCATCGCCTTCGCGGCCCAGGGCCTTGCCACACAGCAACACCAGTAAAGGACGCAGGCGTTTGCCGCCGGCCGAGGTAATGTAATCGCCGATTTTCGATACCAGCGGCACTCGGGAAGTCAGCTGCTTCTTGATGATGCCGTCGACGGCGCTAAAATCGTCCGCCACCGCGCGGTAGAAAGCTTGGGGTTGCATCAGCGACAGTCGCTCCAGAAGGGTTGCGCGGCATGCTAGGACCCACGCTTGCAGGTGTCAAGGCGCGATGGACGGCCTCTTGCAAGGCTAGCGTGGCTTGCGTACAATCGCGCACCCTGAACTTCCTGGGCAGCACCTGCCTTACGCAATTGCAAGCGGGCCTCCAGCCCCACGCAGCCATGCCAGCCAATACCTCTTCTTATAAAGAGCTGGGTGAGCAGGATTATCGGAGAAATACCATGTCTTATGCAGTAATCGTTACTGGCGGCAAGCAGTACAAAGTCGCCCCAGGTGAATACCTGAAGATCGAAAAACTGGAAATCGCTACCGGCGAATCCGTTACCTTTGATCGCGTTCTGTTGGTTGCCAACGGTGACGACGTGAATATCGGCGCTCCAGTTGTTGCTGGCGCTACCGTTGTGGCTGAAGTGATCTCCCAAGGTCGTCACGATAAAGTCCGCATCATCAAGTTCCGTCGCCGTAAGCACCACATGAAGCGTATGGGCCACCGCCAGTGGTACACCGAGATCAAAATCACCGGTATTCAGGCTTAATTACAGCCTAATTCCTCACTAGGAGAATTGAACTCATGGCACACAAAAAAGCTGGTGGTAGTACCCGTAACGGTCGCGACTCAGAAGCCAAACGCCTTGGCGTGAAGATGTATGGCGGCCAGGCTATCAAAGCAGGCAACATCATCGTGCGTCAGCGCGGCACCCAATTCCACGCTGGCTACGGCGTTGGCATGGGTAAAGATCACACCCTCTTCGCTAAAGTCGAAGGCGTGATCAAGTTCGAAGTAAAAGGCGCCTTCGGTCGTCGTTACGTGAGCGTAGTCGCAGCTTAATTGCGCGATCGCTGGAAAAGCCCTGTCTCGCGACGGGGCTTTTTCGTTTGTGGGGTGAGTCTCTTGCAAAGCTGTTTGTATGGGCTGTCGGCGTACGATGTAGGTATCGTGGTTCAGGGTCGCTGCGCTCATTTTTGCAAGAGTCTTATGTCTTGATTGTTTTTCGGCTCGTCCGTATGGCGAGAGGCGTTTGTTATGAAGTTTGTTGATGAAGTATCGATTCGCGTAAAGGCTGGTGACGGCGGCAATGGCGCCATGAGTTTCCGTCGGGAAAAATTTATCGAGAACGGTGGCCCGAACGGCGGTGATGGCGGTGACGGCGGTTCCATCTACATGATGGCCGACGAAAACCTCAACACCCTGGTGGACTACCGTTACACCCGGCACTTCGATGCCGAGCGTGGCTCCAACGGCGGCAGCACCGACTGCACCGGCAAGAAGGGTGAAGACCTGATCCTGCGCGTTCCGGTCGGCACCACGGTGATCGACTCCGCGACTCAGGAAGTCATCGGTGACCTGACCAAGGCCGGTCAGAAGTTGATGGTGGTGCAGGGCGGCTGGCACGGTCTGGGCAACACCCGTTTCAAATCCAGTACCAACCGTGCGCCGCGCCAGACCACTCCGGGCAAGCCGGGCGAGCAGCGCGACCTGAAGCTGGAAATGAAAGTACTGGCTGACGTAGGTCTGCTGGGTTTGCCGAACGCCGGTAAAAGTACCTTTATCCGTTCGGTTTCGGCTGCCAAGCCGAAAGTTGCCGACTACCCGTTCACCACGCTGGTGCCGAACCTGGGTGTGGTCAGCGTCGATCGCTGGAAGAGCTTCGTCATTGCCGATATTCCGGGTTTGATCGAAGGCGCTTCCGAAGGTGCTGGTCTGGGCATTCGCTTCCTCAAGCACTTGGCGCGTACGCGTCTGCTGCTGCACCTCGTGGACATGGCGCCGCTGGATGATGCCAGCGCACCGGATGCCGCTGAAGTGATCGTCAACGAGCTGATCAAGTTCAGCCCGTCCCTGGCGGAGCGTGATCGCTGGTTGGTCCTGAACAAGTGCGACCAGATCCTTGATGAAGAGCATGATGCTCGCGTCAAGGAAATCGTTGATCGCCTGGAATGGACTGGTCCGGTCTACGTGATCTCGGCCATCTCCAAGCTCGGTACCGAGCGTCTGTGCCACGACATCATGCGTTACATGGAAGACCGTGCCGATCGCCTGGCCAATGACCCGGCCTACAAGGAAGAGCTGGCCGATCTCGATCAGCGCATCGAAGACGAAGCTCGCGCGCAACTGCAGGCGCTGGATGACAAGCGTGCCCTGCGTCGCAGCGGCGTGAAGTCGGTCCATGACATCGGCGACGATGATTGGGACGAAGAAGATGTGGATGACGAAGACGGGCCGGAAATCATTTACGTGCGTGACTGATTCGTTGCGATAAACTTAAGCGCCGCTCAATCGAGCGGCGTTTTGGTATCTGGAAATCGATTGTTGGTCACGAGTAACCACGAATAACGTCACGGGCAGCGCTGGGTCGCGCTGCCCTCAAGCTAAGGTTGAAGATGATGCGGAGCAAGGTGACAGGTGCGCAGCGTTGGGTCGTGAAGATCGGCAGCGCTTTGCTGACGGCGGACGGCAAAGGCCTGGATCGCGCGGCAATGGGTGTCTGGGTTGAGCAGATGGTGGCCTTGCATGAGGCGGGTGTCGAGCTGGTGCTGGTGTCCTCCGGTGCGGTGGCAGCCGGTATGAGCCGTTTGGGCTGGACCTCGCGACCCAGTGCGATGCACGAACTTCAGGCTGCCGCCGCAATCGGCCAGATGGGGTTGGTGCAGGCCTGGGAGTCGAGCTTTGCCAAGCATGGCCGGCATACCGCGCAGATTCTCCTGACTCACGACGACTTGTCCGACCGCAAGCGCTACCTGAATGCCCGCAGCACCTTGCGTGCGCTGGTCGAGCTGAAGGTTATCCCGGTGATCAACGAGAATGACACCGTGGTCACCGACGAAATCCGTTTTGGCGACAACGACACCCTGGCGGCGCTGGTGGCGAACCTGGTCGAGGCGGACTTGCTGGTGATCCTGACGGATCGCGACGGCATGTTCGATGCTGATCCGCGCAACAATCCGGATGCCCAGCTGATTTACGAGGCGCGCGCCGATGATCCGGCGCTCGACGCGGTGGCGGGAGGCACCGGTGGTGCGCTGGGGCGTGGTGGTATGCAGACCAAATTGCGTGCTGCGCGTCTGGCGGCCCGTTCCGGTGCTCACACCATCATCGTTGGCGGGCGGCTTGAGCGTGTGCTGGATCGCCTCAAGGCGGGCGAGCGCATCGGCACCCTGCTGTCGCCGGAGCGCGGTATGTTGGCGGCGCGCAAGCAGTGGCTGGCCGGTCATCTGCAAACCCGTGGCACCCTGGTGCTGGATGCGGGTGCGGTGACTGCGTTGTCTCAGGGCAACAAGAGCTTGCTGCCGGTTGGGGTCAAATTGGTGCAGGGCAGCTTCCGTCGCGGCGAGATGGTGGTTTGCGTGGCGCCGGACGGTCGCGAGATTGCCCGTGGCCTGGCCAACTACAGTGCGCTGGAGGCGCAAAAAATCATCGGTCAGTCGTCTGAGGCGATTGTCGGTCTGTTGGGTTACATGGCGGAACCGGAGCTGGTTCACCGCGATAACCTGATCCTGGTCTGAAGGAATACCTGAATGCGCGTGGCAAAAGGATTGTTGGGATTGCTGTTGGCGATGCCGCTGCTGGCGTCGTCCGAAGAGATCGGTCAGGTGTCGACGGTGTTCAAGTTCGTCGGGCCGAATGACCGGATCGTGGTCGAGGCCTTTGATGATCCCAAGGTCGACGGCGTGACCTGCTATCTGTCGCGCGCCAAGACCGGCGGGGTGAAGGGTGGTCTTGGTTTGGCCGAGGACCGTGCCGAAGCGTCTATCGCTTGCCGGCAGGTCGGACCGATCAGCTTCAAGGGCGAGCTCAAGGATGGTGACGAGGTGTTCAAGGAGCGCACGTCCCTGGTGTTCAAGACCATGCAGGTGGTGCGCTTCCTCGACAAAAAACGCAATACGCTGGTGTATCTGGTGTACAGCGATCGCCTGATCGAGGGTAGTCCGCAGAATGCGGTGACGGCGATTCCGATTTTGCCGTGGGCGCACGCTCAGTAACTTAACGCAAAACGAAATGTGGGAGCGGGCTTGCTCGCGAATGCGGTGTATCAGATGACATGTGCGTCTACTGACACTCCCTCTTCGCGAGCAAGCCCGCTCCCACATTTTTTTGTGCTGCGTTCAACAAATCGCAGGCAATAAAAAACCGACCCTGAGGTCGGTTTTTTAATGAACGAGTCGCTTAGGCAGCAGCGGCAACGTTCAGGGCCTTCACGTGGCCATTCAGGCGGCTCTTATGACGAGCGGCCTTGTTCTTGTGGATGATGCCTTTATCGGCCATACGGTCGATAACTGGCACAGCCAGAACGTAAGCAGCTTGAGCTTTGGCAGCGTCTTTTGCGTCGATGGCCTTAACTACATTCTTGATGTAGGTACGAACCATGGAACGCAGGCTGGCGTTGTGGCTGCGACGCTTCTCAGCCTGTTTTGCACGTTTTTTGGCGGAAGGTGAGTTGGCCACCGTCGAGCTCCTCGAAAGACTTTTTAGGAAATAGCAAACAAAATAGGCCGCGAATCATGCCGATGAGTTGAGGTCTTGTCAAGGGCGGTTGAGACGTTCCGCTAAGTGGTAGGTGCTACACCTCTGGATATTTCTTTCCAGCGTGCGACCTGTAAACTCGCGAGCTTTGGCTCTGTGCTGTTGCGGCGCGGAGTATCGCATAAGTGGGCGCGTAGTTCGCCTGCTGTTTATCGACAGGCACAAACTCTTTCAATGAATCTGCTCAAATCGTTGGCCGCCGTCAGCTCTATCACGATGCTTTCCCGGGTTTTGGGATTTGTTCGTGACACCCTAATTGCACGTGCATTCGGCGCGGGAATGGCGACCGACGCCTTCTTCATCGCCTTCAAACTGCCCAATCTGTTGCGGCGGATTTTCGCCGAAGGGGCGTTTTCCCAGGCATTCGTACCGATTCTTGCCGAATATAAAAGTCAGAAAGGGGATGAGGCGACGCGAACCTTCATTGCCTATGTTTCCGGCTTGCTGACGCTGGTGCTGGCACTCGTCACGGCATTGGGCATGATTGCCGCCCCGTGGGTCATCTGGGTGACCGCGCCGGGTTTCATCGATACGCCCGAGAAGTTCGAGCTGACCACGAGTCTGTTGCGGGTGACCTTTCCTTACATATTGCTGATTTCCCTGTCGTCGCTGGCGGGTGCGATCCTCAACACCTGGAACCGTTTTTCGGTCCCGGCATTCGTGCCGACGCTGCTCAATGTCAGCATGATTATTTTTGCGTTGTTCCTGACACCGTACTTCGATCCGCCCGTAATGGCGCTCGGTTGGGCGGTACTGGTGGGTGGCCTGGCACAGTTGCTCTATCAGCTACCGCACCTGAAAAAGATCGGCATGCTGGTGTTGCCGCGCCTGAACCTGCGCGACAGCGGCGTCTGGCGGGTGATGAAGCAGATGTTGCCGGCGATTCTCGGGGTGTCGGTGAGCCAGATCTCGCTGATCATCAATACGATTTTCGCTTCGTTCCTGGTCGCGGGTTCCGTGTCCTGGATGTACTACGCCGACCGTTTGATGGAGTTGCCATCCGGCGTGTTGGGCGTGGCGCTGGGGACGATTCTGCTGCCGACTCTGGCCAGGACTTACGCCAGCAAGGATCGCCACGAATACTCGCGCATCCTCGATTGGGGCCTGCGTCTATGCTTCGTGCTGGTATTGCCTTGCGCCTTCGCGCTGGGGATTCTGGCCGAACCGTTGACGGTTTCGCTGTTCCAGTACGGCCAGTTTGATGCCCATGATGCGGCCATGACTCAGCGCGCGTTGATCGCCTATTCCGTCGGTTTGCTCGGAATTATCGTGATCAAAGTGCTCGCGCCGGGCTTTTATGCGCAACAAAACATTCGCACGCCGGTAAAAATCGCAATTTTCACGTTGGTCGTCACTCAGTTGTTCAACCTGTTGCTGATCGGTCCGCTGGCTCACGCGGGCCTGGCGCTCGCCATCAGCGCCGGCGCCTGCCTCAATGCAGGGCTGCTCTTCTATCAGCTGCGTAAACAGCAGATGTACCAGCCGCAACCGGGCTGGGCAAAGTTCGGCTTCAAGCTGGTGGTTGCGGTAGCGGTGATGTCTGGCGTGTTGCTGGCAGGGATGCATTTCATGCCGGCGTGGGGCGAGGGGCAGATGCTTGAGCGTTTCCTGCGTCTGGGTGCCTTGGTCGTTGCCGGTGTGGTGGCTTATTTCGGCATGTTAGTGTTGATGGGCTTCCGTTTGCGCGACTTCAATCGCAAGGCGCTGGGCTGAGGTTCTGGCCTTGATAAACACGGGCGAGCCGGCGGTTTTGTCGGCTCGATCACTTTGGGTTACGGTGTTGCCTGTCGTCGGCCGCCGGGTGTGGTTATAATCGACCACTTTATGAGCAAGAAGCGCGTTATGCAGCTGGTTCGAGGCCTCCACAATCTGCGCCCCCGGCATCGGGGCTGTGTCGCCACTATTGGCAACTTTGACGGTGTACACCGCGGCCACCAGGCTATCCTGGCGCGACTGCGTGAGCGTGCGCTCGAGTTGGGCGTACCCAGCTGCGTGGTGATTTTCGAGCCGCAACCGCGAGAGTTCTTCGCTCCGGACACCGCGCCGGCCCGTCTGGCCCGCCTGCGGGACAAGCTGCAATTGCTGGCTGCCGAAGGCGTCGACCGTGTTCTGTGCCTGGCTTTCAACCAGCGCCTGAGCAAGCTCAGTGCCAGTGAGTTCGTCGATACCATTCTGGTCGATGGTCTTGGCGTCCAGCACCTGGAGGTCGGGGATGACTTCCGTTTCGGCTGTGACCGCGCGGGAGATTTCGATTTCCTGCAACAGGCCGGCATCGTTCAGGGTTTTACCGTCGAGGCGGCGCAAACCGTTGAGCTGGATGGTCTTCGCGTCAGCAGCACTCAGGTCCGCAATGCCCTGGCCGCAGCTGATTTTGCCTTGGCCGAGCGACTGCTGGGTCGGCCGTTCCAGATTACCGGGCGGGTACTCCACGGCCAGAAGCTGGCTCGCCAGTTGGGTACGCCCACGGCCAACATACAACTCAAGCGCCGTCGCGTTCCGCTTTCCGGGGTTTACCTGGTCAACGTCGACATCGACGGCAAGACCTGGCCAGGCGTCGCCAATATCGGCGTGCGGCCAACGGTACAAGGTGATGGCAAGGCCCACCTCGAAATACATCTTTTAGATTTTGCCGGCGATCTGTATGACCGGCGTTTAACGGTGGTTTTCCACCACAAGCTGCGTGAAGAGCAGCGTTTCGCCTCTCTGGAGGCGTTGAAAACGGCGATCAACGCGGATGTCGCCGCCGCCCGTGCACTAGCCGCACCTAGCGCCCATCGCTAATGAAGAGCCTTAAATGACCGACTATAAAGCCACGCTAAACCTTCCGGACACCGCCTTCCCAATGAAGGCCGGCCTGCCACAGCGCGAACCGCAGATCCTGCAGCGCTGGGACAGTATTGGCCTGTACGGAAAGTTGCGCGAGATTGGCAAGGATCGTCCGAAGTTCGTATTGCACGACGGCCCTCCGTACGCCAACGGCTCGATTCACATCGGTCATGCGCTGAACAAGATTCTCAAGGACATGATCATCCGCTCGAAGACCCTGTCGGGCTTCGACGCGCCTTATGTTCCGGGCTGGGACTGCCACGGCCTGCCGATCGAGCACAAGGTCGAAGTGACCCACGGCAAGAACCTGGGCGCGGACAAGACCCGCGAACTGTGCCGGGCCTACGCCACCGAACAGATCGAAGGGCAGAAGTCCGAGTTCATCCGCCTGGGTGTGCTGGGTGACTTCGCCAACCCGTACAAGACCATGGACTTCAAGAACGAGGCCGGTGAAATCCGTGCCTTGGCCGAAATCGTCAAGGGCGGTTTCGTGTTCAAGGGCTTGAAGCCTGTGAACTGGTGCTTCGACTGTGGTTCGGCCCTGGCCGAAGCGGAAGTCGAGTACGAAAACAAGAAGTCCTCGACCATCGACGTGGCCTTCCCGATTGCCGATGAAGCCAAACTGGCTGCCGCTTTCGGTCTGCCGTCGCTGGGCAAGCCTGCCTCGATCGTGATCTGGACCACCACCCCGTGGACCATCCCGGCCAACCAGGCGCTGAACGTTCACCCGGAATTCAACTACGCCCTGGTCGACGTCGGCGACAAACTGCTGGTGCTGGCTGAAGAGCTGGTCGAGTCGTGCCTGGCGCGCTACTCGCTGGAAGGCTCGGTCGTTGCGACCACCACCGGTAAAGCGCTGGAACTGATCAACTTCCGTCACCCGTTCTACGACCGTCTGTCGCCGGTTTACCTGGCCGACTACGTTGAACTGGGCGCCGGCACCGGCGTGGTTCACTCATCTCCGGCCTACGGCGTGGACGACTTCGTGACCTGCAAGAAGTACGGCATGGTCAACGATGACATCCTCAATCCGGTACAAAGCAACGGCGTTTACGTGCCGTCGCTGGAGTTCTTCGGCGGCCAGTTCATCTGGAAGGCCAACCCGGCCATCGTCGACAAGCTGACCGAAGTCGGTGCGCTGCTGCACACCACCGTCATCGAACACAGCTACATGCACTGCTGGCGCCACAAGACCCCGCTGATCTATCGCGCCACCGCGCAGTGGTTCATCGGCATGGACAAGCAGCCGACCACCGGCGACACCCTGCGTCAGCGCTCGCTCAAGGCCATCGAAGACACCCAGTTCGTTCCGGCCTGGGGCCAGGCGCGCCTGCACTCGATGATCGCCAACCGTCCGGACTGGTGCATTTCCCGTCAGCGCAACTGGGGCGTGCCGATCCCGTTCTTCCTGAACAAGGAAAGCGGCGAACTGCACCCACGTACCGTCGAGCTGATGGAAGTCGTGGCCAAGCGCGTTGAAGTCGAAGGCATCGAGGCCTGGTTCAAGCTGGACGCCGCCGAACTGCTGGGCGATGAAGCGCCGCAGTACGACAAGATCAGCGACACCCTGGACGTCTGGTTCGACTCGGGTACTACGCACTGGCACGTTCTGCGCGGTTCGCACCCGATGGGTCACGAAACCGGCCCGCGCGCCGACCTGTACCTGGAAGGTTCGGACCAACACCGTGGCTGGTTCCACTCGTCGCTGCTGACCGGTTGCGCCATCGACAACCACGCACCGTATCGCGAACTGCTCACTCACGGCTTCACGGTCGACGAGTCCGGCCGCAAGATGTCCAAGTCCCTGGGCAACGTGATCGCGCCACAGAAAGTCAACGACACCCTGGGTGCCGACATCATGCGTCTGTGGGTCGCTTCGACCGACTATTCGGGTGAAATGGCGGTTTCCGAGCAGATCCTGCAACGCAGTGCGGACGCCTACCGGCGTATCCGTAACACCGCGCGCTTCCTGCTTTCGAACCTGACCGGCTTCAACCCGGCCACCGACCTGCTGCCGGCCGAAGAAATGCTGGCTCTGGACCGTTGGGCCGTGGACCGTACCCTGCTGTTGCAACGCGAACTGCAAGAGCACTACGGCGAATACCGCTTCTGGAACGTGTACTCGAAGATCCACAACTTCTGCGTGCAGGAACTGGGCGGCTTCTACCTCGATATCATCAAGGATCGTCAGTACACCACTGGAGCCGACAGCAAGGCTCGTCGTTCGTGTCAGACTGCGCTTTTCCACATCTCCGAGGCGCTGGTGCGCTGGATCGCGCCGATCCTGGCGTTCACCGCCGACGAACTGTGGCAGTACCTGCCGGGCGAGCGTAACGAGTCTGTCATGCTCAACACCTGGTACGAAGGCCTGAGCGAACTGCCGGAAGGCATCGAGCTGGATCGCGCTTACTGGGACCGGATCATGGCGGTCAAGGTCGCGGTCAACAAGGAAATGGAAATCCAGCGTGCAGCCAAGGCTGTCGGTGGCAACCTGCAGGCCGAGGTGACGCTGTTCGCCGAAGACGCGCTCACCGCCGACCTGGCCAAGTTGAGCAACGAACTGCGCTTTGTACTGATCACTTCGACCGCCAGTGTTGCGCCATTGGTGCAAGCACCGGCCGATGCCGTGGTCACTGAAGTCAGCGGCCTGAAGCTGAAAATCGTCAAGTCGGGCCACGCCAAGTGCGCTCGTTGCTGGCACTGCCGTGAAGACGTCGGTGTGAACCCGGAGCATCCGGAAATCTGCGGCCGTTGCGTCGACAACATCAGCGGCGCTGGCGAGGTCCGTCACTATGCCTAATGCCGTTGGCCGTTTCGGACGGCTGAGCTGGCTCTGGTTGAGTTTGCTGGTCCTGGTCATCGACCAGGCCAGCAAGTTCTACTTCGAAGGCAAGCTCCAGATGTACCAGCAGATCGTGATCATCCCCGATTACTTCAGCTGGACCCTGGCCTACAACACTGGCGCGGCATTCAGCTTCCTGGCTGACAGCTCCGGCTGGCAGCGCTGGTTGTTCGCGTTGATCGCTGTCGTGGTCAGTGCGGTGCTGGTGGTGTGGCTCAAGCGTCTGGGGCGCAACGAGACCTGGCTGGCGGTTGCGCTGGCACTGGTGCTCGGCGGCGCGCTGGGCAATCTGTATGACCGCATTGCCCTGGGCCATGTGATCGATTTCATTCTGGTGCATTGGCAGAATCGCTGGTATTTCCCGGCGTTCAACTTTGCCGACAGCGCAATCACGGTTGGTGCTGTCATGCTGGCACTGGATATGTTCAAAAGTAAAAAGACCGGAGAAACCGTTCATGACTGAACAGGTATTGGCTGAGCAACGCATCGGCCAGAACACGGAAGTCACCTTGCATTTCGCATTGCGCCTGGAGAACGGCGACACGGTGGACAGCACCTTCGATAAAGCCCCGGCGACCTTCAAGGTCGGTGACGGCAACCTGTTGCCAGGTTTCGAAGCGGCGCTGTTCGGTTTCAAGGCCGGTGACAAGCGCACGCTGAGCATCGAGCCGGAAAACGCTTTCGGCCAGCCCAACCCGCAAAACGTGCAGATCATCCCGCGTTCACAGTTCCAGGACATGGAGCTGTCGCCAGGTTTGCTGGTGATCTTCAACGATGCGGCCAATACTGAACTGCCGGGCGTGGTCAAAGAGTTCGATGACGCGCAAGTGACCATCGACTTCAACCACCCGCTGGCGGGCAAGACGTTGACCTTTGACGTAGAGATCATCTCCGTCAAAGCGCTGTAAGGCATTACGGGGCAGCTTCTGTTGCCACCGGACCCTGTGGGAGCGAGCTTGCTCGCGATGAGTGCCTGACATTCAATATTGATATTGACTGACACTCCGCCATCGCGAGCAAGCTCGCTCCCACAGTTTGTTTTTCATTGTTTTCGCGCGCAAGACACGAGGCACAGCATGCAAATCAAACTCGCCAACCCCCGTGGCTTCTGCGCCGGTGTGGACCGGGCGATCGAAATCGTCAACCGCGCCCTGGAAGTCTTCGGGCCGCCGATCTATGTACGCCACGAAGTGGTCCACAACAAATTTGTCGTCGAAGACCTGCGCTCCCGTGGTGCGATCTTCGTCGAAGAGCTGGATCAGGTGCCGGACGACGTCATCGTGATTTTCAGTGCCCACGGCGTTTCCCAGGCCGTGCGCAGCGAAGCGGCTGGCCGTGGGTTGAAAGTGTTCGACGCCACGTGCCCGCTGGTGACCAAAGTCCACATCGAAGTGGCGCGCTACAGCCGTGACGGCCGAGAGTGCATTCTCATCGGCCACGCCGGTCACCCGGAAGTCGAAGGCACCATGGGCCAGTACGATGCTGGCAATGGCGGCGCGATCTACCTGGTCGAAGACGAGAAGGATGTCGCGGCTTTGCAGGTGAAAAATCCTGAAGCGCTCGCCTTCGTGACCCAGACCACATTGTCGATGGACGATACCAGTCGCGTTATCGACGCTCTGCGTGCGCGCTTCCCGGCCATCGGTGGACCGCGCAAGGACGACATTTGCTACGCCACGCAAAACCGTCAGGACGCGGTCAAGCAACTGGCCGACGAGTGTGATGTGGTGCTGGTGGTCGGCAGTCCGAACAGCTCGAACTCCAATCGCTTGCGCGAATTGGCAGAGCGCATGTCCACTCCGGCCTACCTGATCGACGGTGCCGAAGACCTGCAAAAGAGCTGGTTCGACGGCGTCGAGCGTATCGGTATCACCGCTGGCGCATCCGCCCCGGAAGTCCTGGTGCGCGGCGTGATCCAGCAGTTGCAGGCCTGGGGTGCCACCGGTGCCGATGAATTGGCAGGTCGCGAGGAGAACATCACGTTCTCGATGCCTAAAGAACTGCGCGTTCGTTCGTTGCTCTGAATTGATTCCTTTTTTCGCATAACGGCTGCCCAACCTTGTCGTTGCGCAGGCTGACGCGACCGGTCCGTGCCAACACCACTTGATGTTGGCTTACCGGTTCGCGAACGGCGCAAATGTATAACGTCCCTCCAAACAGTGACTCGCCCTGACCTCTGAATCGTATGGAGCTTTCGACCCGATCGTTCCCCACAATCGACACGCGTGCGCCGCTCTGGCGTTCGGCCAGCAGTGGATTGTCGCTGTCCATCTCCCCCTTGCCGCTGATATCCAGAATCATCCGCCAGCCTTGGCTCCAGTCGCCATTGATGCCGTGAATCACCACGGCCTGGTTGCGGACGATGGCTTCGCTCCGGGCGGTGCGAATACTGCTGAAAAGGGCCTGCGCCGCTTGCTGTCTTTGGTTCGACTCGATCAGCGTTGCGAACGCCGGGCTGACCAACTGCAGAACAATTCCTGTAATTGCCAGTCCCATGAGCAGTTCGATCAGGCTGAAGCCTTGTTGCCGCATGACATATCCCTCCGTGGCGTGCTGTGGCCCGCGCAATCCCTGCACGAGAAATGGCAACGCAAACGCACCGCATCGCTCGAATGTTGTGCTGCGCAAGAGCAGGTATAGCCGAAGGAAGCAGAAGGCCCCGATGGATCATCCTACAAAAGGTTTCACGCTGATCGAGTTGCTGGTCGCGATCGCGATCCTTCTGATTTTGCTGACTCTGGCTGTCCCGGCGTTTACCCGCTCGATGCAAACAACGAGGGCGGATACTGAAATCGCTGACCTGCGACGAGCCCTGAATTTTGCCCGGCTCGAAGCCATCGAGCGGGGCAATGCCACACGGGTGCGACCGACGGCCGGTGGGGTTGCCTGGAGTGGGGAACTGACGGTTTACGACGGTACTGGCGCTTTGGCCAATGTATTGCGGGTTGTTCCGGCGATGAGCGGCGGTGCAACACTGGCGCTAACCTCTGACGTCACTGCCATCGATTTCAACAGTATGGGCGGATTGTCATCACCGTCCTCAGAGGTGGTGATCAGCTATGGGCGGGGCGCACAAAGCAGGACGCTGACGGTGTGTTTGAACGGACGAATTCTATTGGGTGGAAATTGCGGATGAGGGCAGGGAGGCAAGGCGCGCAGGAGGGCATGACGCTGGTCGAAGTCCTGGTGGCGTTAGTCATTCTGGGAGTGGGCCTGCTGGGGGCGGCGGCGGTTCAGCTCAATGCGCTGAAGTACACGGACAGTGCGCGCATGACCAGTCAGGCCAGTTTTATCGCCTACGACCTGATGGACCGCATTCGCGCCAACGCCGCAGCGGATTACACCATTGCGCCGCCGGCCTCGGGCAATCCGGATGTTACCCGGGATCAGGATCTGTTTGATTTCAACGCCAACATCGTCAGTTCACTCGGAGCCTCCGCGACGGGCAGTGTTACCGTTAACCAGCAGGTGTACACCATCACTATTACCTGGGACGACTCACGGGCCGCGAATACTGCCGATTCGCGACGCAGCTTCATCCTGAGCAGCCGCGCGGCCATTGATCCGATGGTGATTCCGTGAGGCGCCGCAGCAGGGGTTTTAGCCTGGTCGAGTTGCTGATCGCCATGGCGTTGAGCCTGATCGTGGTGCTGGGCGTGGTGCAGGTTTTCATCGCGGCCAAGAACACCTATCTCAGCCAGAATGCGGCCGCGAACATGCAGGAGGACGCACGTTTCGTGTTGAGCAAAATGATTCAGGAGATTCGCATGGTCGGGATGTTCGGTTGCCTGGAAAGGATCACTGATTCCAGCAAGAACGGTGATTTCCATGCCAATCGTGTAACGCCGATCCGTTGGGACAATGGCAGTCGCAGTTTGACGCTGGTTACGGCGGATGTCGGCAGCAATGGCGACAAGCCGGACTGGACCGTGCTTTCCGATTGTAGAACCAATTCGACGGCCTACAGTGAAGGTCGGACACCAGTGGCAGGGCAACTGGCATTTCCGATCCGGCGGCTGATTTACAGCTTCAACAACAACCAACTGCTCATGAAGGGCGGGGCCGCAGCAGGCCAGGTATTGGTGGATAACGTCGGCGCTTTCGACGTGAGCTTCGGCCTGGCCAGCACGGCCACTGATCTGGCTGCTTCGCGCTACAGCAGCAACCCGCCGAACCCCGCGCTGATTCGTAGCGTTCGCCTGAGCCTGACCCTCACCGATCCGAATCACCGCGTGAGCGATCAAACCTTCAACGTGGTTGCCGCTCTGCGCAACCGCTTGCCATGAGAGGGTGCCAATGAATCGGTCTCCCATGACGTGTTACACCCAGCGCGGCATGGCCCTATTGGTCAGCCTGGTGTTCTTGCTCTTGCTGACGTTGATTGGCCTTTCATCGATGCAAAGCGCCACCCTGCAGGAAAAAATGGCCGGTAGTGTCGCCTTGCGCAACCAGTCGTTTCAGCATGCCGAAGCCGCATTGCGGGTGGGCGAGAGTACAGTGCAACGGGACAGTTATGCGCTACCTGTTTGTAGCGGCACCGTTCAATGTGCGCCACCGTCCGAGTCTTCGACTATTACCGCTGCCGGTTTCAACGCTTCTTCCGGAGTGACCTGGATTGCATCGGGCAACGGCTTTTATGGTGTGCAAAATATTGGTGACAGCCAAGATGCGGTGAATGTGCCAATCAATACCCGGGCGATGTTGTATCGGGTAACGGCGGTCGGCATCGCGGGGCATTCGCGCAGTGTGGTGGAGAGCATCTATGCGAAGTACTGAGCGACCTGTCAGGTTATGGCCACAACTGTTTGGTGCCGTCGTCGCGCTTAACCTGTCGGTGTCGGCGCACGCTGCCATATCAGCGGATTCGCCAGCGCTGAACCGGCCCACCTGTCTGGCCAATGGCAACTGGTACGGTTTTTACCATGGCAATCAGGGGTTGAAGGCCGTCTGCCTGAAGCTGCCCGAAGCGATCAGCGTTAAGATGCTCGACAGCAACGCCGATGGAGTGGTCGACAACAGCGACACGCTATCCGATGGCGTGATCTTTATCGGGGAACATTCGACCCAGGACGCCAGCGACAATGGCGGGGCCGTGAACGATTCCACTGGCGACGGTACTGCGGGGATGGAAAAATCCGGCGGCAGCCGTCGCATCATGTGGCGACAAATACAGTGAGTGAGAATTGAGGCATGCGTAGTTCCAACCGCGGTTTTACCCTGATCGAAATCATGATCGTGATTGCGATCATCGGTATTGTCATGACCATTGCTGCCCCGAGTTTCACCGAATACCTGAACAAGGGCCGTCGCGCAGAAGTAGCCGGTCTGCTCTCGGAGCAGGCGCAGCTCCTGGAGCGCTTCTACTCGCAGAAAAATGCCTACACCGATGCGACGGGCCTCAGTGCCGGCAATGATTACTACAGCATCACACCGACCCTGACCGACCAGACTTTTCTGCTGACGGCGGTGCGCAAGGCTGACTCGAGCATGGCCACTGACAAGTGCGGTGATCTGACCATCACCAACACCGGTGTGCTCGGTATGGTCAACGCGAAATCCGGCCTGACCAGCAAAGACTGCTGGGGGCGCTGAGTTTCTATTTCGGGTGCCTTTTGTACCCTCTGTCTATTTAACGATTGGATCAGAACATGACCAGGCAACAGCAAGTGGTGATTGTCGGCGGTGGGGTGATTGGTTTGCTTACGGCCTTCAATCTCGCCTCCGAAGTGCAAAGCGTTGTGCTGCTGGATCGCTCGAGCGTCGGCCAGGAATCATCCTGGGCCGGCGGCGGCATCGTTTCGCCGCTTTACCCGTGGCGATACAGCCCGGCGGTCACCGCGTTGGCTCACTGGTCCCAGGACTTTTATCCACAGCTGGGCGAGCGCTTGTTTGCCGCCACTGGCGTTGATCCTGAAGTGCACACCACCGGTCTGTACTGGCTGGATCTGGATGACGAGGCTGAAGCGCTGGCTTGGGCTGTCCGGGAAAATCGCCCGCTTAGCGCGGTGGATATTTCGGCAGCACACGACGCCGTGCCGGTGCTGGGCAGCGGTTTTTCCCGGGCGATCTACATGGCCGACGTCGCCAACGTGCGTAATCCGCGTCTGGTGAAGTCACTCAAGGCTGCGTTGCTGGCGCTGCCGAACGTGACGATCCATGAGCAGTGCGAAGTCAGCGGGTTTGTTCGCGAGGGCAATAAAGTGGTCGGCGTGCAGACCTCCACAGGTACTGTTCCGGGCGATCAAGTCGTCCTGACGGCGGGGGCCTGGAGCGGTGATTTGCTTAAGCTTCTTGATCTGACGCTGCCGGTCGAACCGGTGAAAGGGCAGATGATTCTCTACAAGTGTGCGGCGGATTTCCTGCCGAGCATGGTCCTGGCCAAGGGCCGTTATGCGATTCCCCGGCGCGACGGACACATACTGATCGGCAGTACGCTGGAGCATGAAGGCTTTGACAAGACGCCGACCGGGTCGGCACTGGAAAGCCTGAAAGCGTCCGCGGTGGAATTGATCCCGGCGCTGGCCGATGCCGAAGTGGTGGGGCATTGGGCCGGATTGCGCCCGGGATCACCCGAGGGCATTCCCTACATCGGTCCGGTGCCGGGTTTTGATGGGCTCTGGCTCAACTGCGGACATTACCGAAACGGGCTGGTGCTGGCGCCAGCGTCATGCCAGCTGTTTGCCGATGTAATGCTGGGCCGTGCGCCGATTATCGATCCGGCGCCTTATGCGCCTGCCGGGCGGCTCTGACTGCTGGATCGCAGTCGTTTATACGGTCGCTATCGCGAGCAAGCTCGCTCCTGCAATGGTTCTGAGGTGTTCGCAGTTGTTGTGTTCACCAATGACCCTGTGGGAGCGGCTTGCTCGCGATAAGGGCCTCAATCCAATCCAAACTTCTTGAGCCTATAGCGCATCGACCTGAATGACAGGTTCAACCGCTGAGCCGCCGCCGTGCGGTTCCAGCGGGTTTCCTCCAGGGCCTGGAGCAGTAGTTGGCGTTCGATGTTTTCCAGGTAGGCTTCCAGATTGTCGATCCGGGTCAGGTCCGGCACGCCACCCTCAGCCCCATAGTTGCCTTCAGCCAGGCGCAGGTCGCCGGCTTCGATCTGTTTGTTCTCACATAAGGTGTGCGCCCGTTCGAGCATGTTTTCCAGTTCCCGCACATTGCCCGGGAAGCGATAGCTCTTCAGCGCATCGAGGGCTAGGGGGTGGAGTCTCGCCGCAGGTTGACCGGTATCGGCGGCCAGACGCTTGAGAATGTGGCTGGCTAGCATTTCGATGTCATCACGGCGCTCGCGCAAGGGCGGCACCCGGAGTTCGATCACGTTCAAACGGTAGTAAAGATCATGACGAAATCGTCCGGCGGCGACTTCGGTACCAAGGTCCTTGTGCGTGGCGCAGAGAATGCGCACATCCACCGCCACTTCCTGCTGCCCGCCAACGCAGCGTACGGATTTCTCCTGAATCGCGCGCAGCAATTTGACTTGCATGGACAGCGGCAGGTCGGCGACTTCGTCGAGCAGCAGGGTGCCGCCGTGAGCTGTCTGGAACAGGCCGGGCTTGTCTTCGATGGCGCCGCTGAAACTGCCTTTGCGATGGCCGAAAAACTCGCTCTCCAACAGTTCCGAGGGAATCGCCGCGCAGTTGATCGCAATGAACGGCTGATTGGCGCGAGGGCTTTGATCGTGGATCAGGCGCGCGACCAACTCCTTGCCGCTGCCGGACTCGCCGCTGATGTATACCGTCGCATGGCTGCCGGCCAGTTTGGTGATGTGTTTGCGCAGGTTGCGCATGGGCAATGAGTCGCCCAGCAAGCGACGATCGATGCCGACCCCGCGGGCAGGAACCAGCAGGGCGTTGGTGACCAGCTCACGCAGACGCGTAAGGTCCACCGGTTTGGTCAGGAAGTCGAATGCCCCGGCCTTGAGCGCATTGATCGCGTTTTCGAGACTGTCATAGGCGGTGATCATCGCCACCTGGACCCGGGGGTGGCGTTGCTGGATGTGCTGCACCAGCTCCAGGCCAGTACCGTCCGGCAACTGCATGTCGGTCAGGCATAGATCGAAGGTTTCGCGTTTGAGCAGGGATTGCGCTTCGCCGACGTTGCGGGCGTTGAACGTCTCCAGCTTCATCCTTCCCAGGGTGATTTCCAGGAGTTCGCGAATGTCCGGTTCGTCATCGACAATCAAGACTTTTTGTCGTGGTCTGGTGTTCAACGTGGGTTCCGTCCGAGAGCAAAGGTCATGCAAAAGCAGCCGCGTTCCTGGCGTGCCTTGAAGTCTAGGCGGGACAGAATGCTTTCGCCCGGCTGGCCGGACAGATAAAGCCCCAGGCCCTTGATATGGCGGGCTGGGGCTTCATTTTCGAGTATTTCCAGTGATTTCAGCTCGAGCCGTAGCGGCGACATTTGCTCGCGGCGCTGCAGGTGCAGGACGTTTTCGATTACCCGGTTCATTCGCAGAGAGAGGTCTTGAATAATCTGTGTCAGACGTCGATCTGCACCTTTCAGTTCCTTGGGTGCGCGCGATAGTCCTTAATCGGCCGCTATTTCGGGTGACGTGTCAGCGGCCGCTGGAATCCTTGTCTTGCTCGAGGTGAGCCTGGCTGCAATACCAACGTTGGTCGAGGCTCAGCGCGCGGTCGCGGGGCAGGTGGACGCCACAATGGGCGCAACGGACCATGGGCGCCGCGTCCCGCTCGGCAGGGGGCCTAGGGGTGGAAGCCTGACCCTTGAACTTGCGCCAGAACCACACTGCAGCGGCAATCAGGGCAATCCAGAACAATAAACGAAGCATGGTGAGCTGCTTTTTGATTGATGAAGCGGCAGTTTAGCCAAGGACCTGACAGGCGCACAGTGTAATAAAGCGCTGAAATAAAAAAGGGAGACTCGAAAGTCTCCCTTTTTGCACAACCCGGGGTGTCAGTCGAACACGCCGAAGGTCATGTAGCTGAACCACGAGCGGTCACTGTTGTTGCCTTCCGCTTCGTGATTTTCTTCTTCGATCGCGTCGCCATTGTCGTCTTTAGGCTTGAGCTCGCTCGGGATGGCGTCCTTGGCGTCCTGGAACTGCCTCTGTACGTCCTGGTTGGCGCGGGTTTCGCCTGGTGGCAGCGGCGGACGGGACTCGATCAGGCCCAGGGTCGCCTTGCTCAGCCACGAACGGTTGTCCGCTTCGGCGACGGTCGGTACGAACTGGCCGTCCACCAGCGTCGGGTGGTTCGGGTAGTTGAGCTTCAGGGTTTCCAGGCTGGTGGCAGCCAGTTCGTCCAGGTGCAGGCGCTGGTAGGCCTCGGTCATCACCGCCAGGCCGTCGCCGACCGAAGGGGTTTCCTGGAAGTTTTCCACCACGTAACGACCGCGGTTCGCGGCGGCGACATAGGCCTGACGGGTCAGGTAGTAGTCGGCCACGTGAATTTCGTAGGCCGCCAGCAGGTTGCGCAGATAGATCATGCGCTGCTTGGCATCCGGTGCGTAACGGCTGTTCGGGAAGCGGCTGGTCAGCTGGGCGAACTCGTTATAGGAGTCGCGGGCGGCGCCCGGGTCACGCTTGGTCATGTCCAGCGGCAGGAAACGCGCCAGCAGGCCGACGTCCTGGTCGAAAGAAGTCAGGCCTTTGAGGTAGTAGGCATAATCGACGTTCGGATGCTGTGGGTGCAGACGAATGAAGCGTTCCGCAGCGGACTTGGCCGCTTCTGGCTCGGTGTTCTTGTAGTTGGCGTAGATGAGTTCGAGTTGCGCCTGATCGGCATAGCGACCGAACGGATAACGCGATTCCAGAGCCTTCAGCTTGGCGATGGCACTGGTGTAGCTACTGTTGTCCAGGTCATTTTGAGCCTGTTGGTACAGCTCGACTTCACTGAGGTTTTCGTCTACGACTTCCTTCGATGAGCAAGCAGCGGTCAATGCGAGGATGGCGATCAGCAGCAGGTGTTTCACTTGCATGGCGGCTTGCGTCCCTATGACGGCCGCTGTCTTGGGCGTGGCCGTCCTGTTATGATGAGCGCCCCGTTGAATAGCCTCGGGGCAAAAGACGCCGTATTTAACCACAAGCGCGCAGCCGAAACCAAAGGCTGTGCCGACGCCTAGTCTGAGCATGTCCGATAAAATTGAACTTCGCGCAGAGGTGCCGTCCGAATTGGGCGGCCAACGCCTCGATCAAGTCGCCGCACAATTATTCGCTGAGCACTCGCGCTCGCGCCTTTCCGCCTGGATCAAAGACGGCCGCCTGACTGTGGATGGGGCGGTTATCCGCCCGCGAGACATCGTCCACGGCGGCGCCATCCTTGAGCTGACTGCCGAGCAGGAAGCTCAGGGCGAATGGGTCGCTCAAGACATAGCCCTGGATATCGTCTATGAAGACGACGACATCCTGGTGATCAACAAGCCTGCGGGTCTGGTGGTGCACCCGGCTGCCGGTCATGCCGACGGCACCTTGCTCAATGCCTTGCTGCACCATGTGCCGGACATCATCAATGTGCCCCGCGCCGGTATCGTGCATCGCCTGGACAAGGACACCACCGGTCTGATGGTGGTGGCCAAGACCATTCAAGCGCAGACGCAGCTGGTTACACAGTTGCAGAGCCGCAGCGTCAGCCGGATCTACGAGTGCATCGTGATCGGTGTGGTGACAGCCGGTGGCAAGATCAACGCGCCGATCGGTCGTCACGGCCAGCAACGCCAGCGCATGGCCGTGATGGAGGGTGGCAAGCAAGCCGTCAGCCATTACCGCGTGCTCGAACGCTTCCGCTCCCACACCCATGTGCGGGTGAAGCTGGAAACCGGTCGTACGCACCAGATTCGCGTGCACATGGCGCACATCAACTATCCGTTGGTCGGAGATCCTGCCTATGGCGGTCGTTTCCGTATTCCGCCGGCCGCCAACCCAACCATGGTCGAGTCGCTGAAAAACTTCCCGCGTCAGGCGCTGCATGCGCGTTTCCTGGAACTGGATCATCCGACCACCGGTCAGCGCATGAGCTGGGAATCGCCATTGCCGGAAGATTTTGTCTGGTTGCTGACCCTGCTCAAGCAAGACCGTGAGGCGTTCATCGGATGAGTGACTGGCTGATTCCTGACTGGCCCGCGCCGGCCGGGGTCAAAGCCTGTGTGACCACCCGTGCGGGCGGCGTCAGTGTGGCGCCGTTCGACAGCCTCAATCTCGGCGATCACGTCGACGACAGCCCTGAAGCTGTTGCCGAGAATCGCCGTCGTCTGACCGATCATTTCTCCATTCAACCGGCCTGGCTGCAGCAGGTCCACGGGATTGTCGTAGCCCATGCCAATCCAGGCCGGGTGGACACTGCCGATGCCAGTTGGACATCAACGCCGGGCGTCGCCTGCGCGGCGATGACCGCCGATTGCCTGCCTGCGCTGTTTTGCGACCGTGCCGGTACTCGCGTCGCGGCAGCTCATGCCGGTTGGCGCGGGTTGGCGGCGGGTGTGCTGGAAGCTACGCTCGACAGTCTGGCGGTACCGCCTGCCGAGGTATTGGTGTGGCTCGGTCCGGCCATTGGTCCACAAGCGTTTGAAGTTGGCTCCGAAGTGCGCGAAACCTTCGTGCAGCAACTGCCTCAAGCCGCAGAAGCCTTCGTGCCAAGTCAAAACCCCGGCAAGTTCATGGCTGACATCTATATGCTGGCGCGTTTGCGTCTGGCGGCTCGCGGTGTAACGGCTGTCTATGGTGGCGGTTTCTGCACCGTGACCGATCCTCGCTTCTTTTCTTACCGCCGTGCGCCCCGCACTGGCCGATTCGCCTCCCTGATCTGGCTGTAGCGCCCTGTCTCACGAATACTGTTCCTCTTTGACGGCGTCTGTTGCCGTCATGCTGCGTTGCCGCTCTTCGCCATAGCGGGCTATGACTCGTCGCGGCGCCTTGCCTGACGACAACAGCCACTCGCCAAAGAGGAACGTATTCGTAAGGCAGGGCGCGACCGCTAGACTTGCCTGACCTGCATCAACGTCCCGACGCTTGAAACTCCCAGAATCGACCACATCTATTGTGGTATCTGGCAGGTTTCTTCATTCAGGATGTTTTATAGGTCCGGCCTGCTCAAAAGGAAGGTGACCCATGCGTATAGACCGTTTAACCAGCAAATTGCAGTTAGCGTTGTCCGATGCCCAATCCCTGGCAGTCGGCCTCGATCATCCGGCCATCGAGCCAGCGCACTTGATGCAAGCCTTGCTCGAACAGCAGGGCGGTTCGATCAAGCCCCTGTTGATGCAGGTGGGCTTCGACGTCAACAGCCTGCGTAAAGAGCTGACCAAAGAGCTCGACCAGCTACCGAAAATCCAGAACCCGACCGGCGACGTGAACATGTCGCAGGATCTGGCGCGCCTGCTCAACCAGGCCGACCGTCTGGCCCAGCAGAAGGGCGACCAGTTCATCTCCAGCGAGCTGGTGCTGCTCGCCGCCATGGACGAGAACAGCAAGCTCGGCAAGCTGTTGCTCGGCCAGGGCGTGAGCAAGAAAGCCCTGGAAAATGCGATCAACAACCTGCGTGGCGGCGAAGCGGTAAACGACGCCAACCACGAAGAATCGCGTCAGGCGCTGGATAAATACACCGTCGACCTGACCAAGCGCGCCGAAGACGGCAAGCTCGACCCGGTGATCGGCCGTGACGATGAAATTCGCCGGACCATCCAGGTGCTGCAACGTCGTACCAAGAACAACCCGGTGCTGATCGGTGAGCCTGGCGTGGGTAAAACCGCCATCGCCGAAGGCCTGGCCCAGCGCATCATCAATGGCGAAGTGCCGGATGGCCTCAAGGGCAAGCGCCTGTTGTCCCTGGACATGGGGGCGCTGATCGCCGGTGCCAAGTATCGCGGTGAGTTCGAAGAACGCCTGAAATCCCTGCTCAATGAGCTGTCGAAGCAGGAAGGGCAGATCATTCTGTTCATCGACGAGCTGCACACCATGGTCGGCGCCGGCAAGGGCGAAGGCTCGATGGATGCGGGCAACATGCTCAAGCCGGCCCTGGCCCGCGGTGAGCTGCACTGTGTGGGCGCCACCACGCTCAACGAGTACCGCCAATACATTGAGAAGGACGCCGCTCTCGAGCGACGTTTCCAGAAAGTGCTGGTGGACGAGCCGAGCGAAGAAGACACCATCGCCATCCTGCGTGGCCTCAAGGAGCGTTATGAGGTTCACCACAAGGTGGCGATTACCGACGGCGCGATCATTGCCGCGGCCAAGCTCAGCCATCGCTACATCACTGACCGGCAGTTGCCGGACAAGGCCATCGACCTGATCGATGAAGCCGCCAGCCGCATCCGCATGGAGATCGACTCCAAGCCGGAAGTGC
Source organism: Pseudomonas sp. GW822-FHT01E03 (assembly GCF_058802985.1). Taxonomy (NCBI): domain Bacteria; kingdom Pseudomonadati; phylum Pseudomonadota; class Gammaproteobacteria; order Pseudomonadales; family Pseudomonadaceae; genus Pseudomonas; species Pseudomonas sp. GW822-FHT01E03. The sequence continues at coordinate 1,875 of NZ_JBXAOQ010000011.1, read as the reverse complement.
TGGACCGTCTGGAGCGTCGCCTGATTCAGTTGAAGGTGGAATCCCAGGCGCTGAAGAAAGAAAGCGACGACGCGGCGAAGAAGCGTCTGGAAAAATTGCAGGAAGAAATCGCTAGGCATGAGCGTGAGTACTCGGATCTCGAAGAAATCTGGAACTCGGAAAAAGCCGAAGTGCAGGGTTCTGCGCAGATCCAGCAGAAAATCGAGCAGTCCCGTCAGGAGCTGGAAACGGCCCGCCGCAAAGGCGACCTGAACCGCATGGCGGAGTTGCAGTACGGGGTGATCCCGGACCTGGAACGCAGCCTGCAAATGGTCGACCAGCATGGCAAACCCGAAAACCAGCTGCTGCGCAGCAAGGTGACTGAGGAAGAGATCGCCGAAGTCGTTTCGAAGTGGACCGGTATTCCAGTGTCGAAAATGCTCGAAGGCGAGCGCGAAAAACTGATGAAGATGGAAAGCCTGTTGCACCAGCGTGTGATCGGCCAGGAAGAAGCGGTCGTTGCGGTTTCCAATGCGGTGCGGCGTTCCCGCGCCGGGTTGTCCGACCCGAACCGGCCAAGCGGCTCGTTCATGTTCCTCGGCCCGACCGGTGTCGGTAAAACCGAGCTGTGCAAGGCCCTGGCCGAATTCCTCTTTGATACTGAAGAGGCGATGGTGCGGATCGACATGTCCGAGTTCATGGAGAAACATTCCGTGGCTCGCTTGATCGGTGCGCCACCAGGCTATGTGGGGTATGAAGAGGGCGGTTACCTGACCGAGGCCGTTCGTCGCAAGCCGTATTCGGTGATCCTCATGGACGAAGTCGAGAAGGCGCACCCGGATGTGTTCAACATCTTGCTGCAAGTGCTCGAGGATGGTCGTCTGACCGACAGCCATGGCCGCACGGTGGACTTCAAGAATACCGTGATTGTCATGACCTCCAACCTGGGGTCGGTACAGATTCAGGAACTGGTCGGTGACCGTGAGGCGCAGCGCGCGGCGGTGATGGATGCGATTTCCAGCCACTTCCGGCCGGAGTTCATCAACCGGGTCGACGAAGTGGTGATCTTCGAGCCGTTGGCGCGGGATCAGATCGCCGGCATTACCGAGATCCAGCTGGGCCGTCTGCGCAGCCGCCTGACCGAGCGTGAGCTGAAGCTTGAACTCAGCCCTGAAGCCATGGATAAGCTGATCGCGGTTGGTTACGACCCGGTATATGGCGCACGGCCGCTCAAGCGCGCTATCCAGCGCTGGATCGAGAACCCGCTGGCGCAGTTGATACTGTCCGGTCGATTCATGCCGGGCGACACGGCTCATGGTGTGGTGGAAAACGACGAAATCGTCTTCGTCTGATCCAGATCGGCAACAAAATTGAAAAGGCCTCGCATTGTGAGGCCTTTTTTTCGTTAGGCTGTTGAACTCAAAGGAAAAGGCTTGTAAAGTGCGCCCCGCAGTAAGTCACCCGCCAGGGTTTCCGCTCCCCAAGCAGGAATCCAAAATAAGTTGCAAATCATTAACTTGAAAGCAATTTAGGGGGTTGACAGAGGTGCTGAAGATTGTAGAATAGCGCGCCTCAGACACACGAACGCAGCGATGCGAACGGGTTGAAGAGAACGCAGTAAAGCTTCAAAGTTGTAAATTGAAATGTGTAGTTCCGTGATAGCTCAGTCGGTAGAGCAAATGACTGTTAATCATTGGGTCCCAGGTTCGAGTCCTGGTCACGGAGCCAATTTCAAACCGGGGTATAGCGCAGTCCGGTAGCGCGCCTGCTTTGGGAGCAGGATGTCAGGAGTTCGAATCCCCTTACCCCGACCATTTTTGGGTCGTTAGCTCAGTTGGTAGAGCAGTTGGCTTTTAACCAATTGGTCGTAGGTTCGAATCCCACACGACCCACCAT
>NZ_JBXAOQ010000010.1:0-290312 GCF_058802985.1 Pseudomonas sp. GW822-FHT01E03 | reverse complement strand
TGTCCCCTTCGTCTAGTGGCCTAGGACACCGCCCTTTCACGGCGGTAACAGGGGTTCGAGTCCCCTAGGGGACGCCATTTGCGGGAATAGCTCAGTTGGTAGAGCACGACCTTGCCAAGGTCGGGGTCGCGAGTTCGAGTCTCGTTTCCCGCTCCATATTTAACGAAAACGCCGCTCATTGAGCGGCGTTTTTGTTTGCGCGTAAAAAACAGGTCAACTGCTGAGGCTTTGTACCAGGCTTTCGAGCGCTTCAGTGGTTTTGTCATCCTGCACCGGTTGCGTAGCGGCAGCTGCTTTGAGTTGGCGTGCCAGGCGGTATTCGCTGGGCGTGCAGTTTGCGAACTGCTTGAAGGCACGGGCGAAGTAGGAAGGATCCTTGAAGCCGGCCTCATAGCCGATGCTGGTAATCGGCATCTGGCTGTTGTCGAGCAGATCCTTGGCGAAGTTCATGCGCTTGTCCAGGATGTAATCCGTGAAGCCAAGCCCATTGGCTTCCTTGAACAGGCGGCTGAAGCGAAATGTCGTCATGCCGCAGCGTTGCGCTAATTCCCTCTGATCGATGCTGTCACGAAAGTGCTGTTCGATGTACAGCATGACATTGCTCAGCGCCTGGTGTTTTTGGTGTCCTGAGGTCCGACGGATGCTGTCCGGCAGGGTAGGGGAGTGGTCGATCTGCGATGACTTGCCCCGGCCGTTGGCATTTCGGCGCAGCTCGCAGAGCTGCACCACCGCCGTCAGGTAACGATTCTTCTCGGTGGTCGAGAGCGGGAGCACCATGTATTCCCAGACGCTGGAGCGCATGGCCCATACAGCCAGTTCCTCCGAGTGCTGCACGGTGAACATGGTGATCGGGATGCTGGGGGTGGTGCGTTTGATCTCCAGCAACAGTCGCAAGCCTGGCGTGTCGGGGCGATCAAAATGGACGCAGATCATGTCTGCCGGTTCCCCGATGGGCAACACGGAGTTTTTCGCCAGTTTGCAGTCGCAGGTACCCTCGAACTGCGCGACGAGTTCTTTCGTGGACCGATCATGAGTCAGATCGAACCACAGGAGCGATGGCCTTTTGGTCAAGTTGGACGTCATGTCTCTACTCTGGGGTTCTTGGTGACTCACTTCGCTAGTATTGCCAATGTGCTATCACCTTGCAGATTTAATCCCGATAGGAAAGACGGTTTTTAGTTCTATTCGCTCTATGGGTTGCCTGGAAGGCAGCCCGGGCGAGTGTTTGTTGATGTGTTTTCGACAAACCGGGTTTAACCGCTTGTCGCTTGTGAATCAATGACAATTGCCTTTGGTTTTCAACGCCTTGTTTACCCCTCCCGTTACTTCTGTAAAGACCAATGTCCCATATTTGGCCGCCCCGCAAAAAAGTCCTAACGATGTGCAAAATCTTCCTAACGCCAATGCCTGCACTCTGACTAGGGTTGCATCAGGCAGCGCAGAACTTACTGCCTCAGAAAAAAACAACATTCGAGTGAGGTGGGCAAAATGATCATGCAAACAATCAAGGCTTCGGTAGTGAAGTTCGCCAAAGACGAAGACGGCCTGACCATTGTGGAATATGCGGTGGCGGGTGGGTTGATTACGGCAGTTGTTGTCACGGCGTTCACTCTTCTTGGAGGCGCCGTGAATACCAGGGTCCGGGCGCTGTGTACTGCCATTAGTACTGCTCCGTGCTGATAACGATAACTCACCATGGTAGAGAGAGGCTGCGACTTTCAGGGAGCAGCAGGCTGGTACTGCTTTGCTGCTAGGGCGACCCGGCATCTTGGTCGGTTTCGCGCTTTTTCTGCCGATGTTCATTCTGGACGACGTCGTCAAATTGAGGTGATCAAAATGTTTAAGCAAACAATCAAGGCTTCGGTACTGAAGTTCGTCAAAGACGAGGATGGCCTGACCATTGTGGAATACGCGGTGGCCGGTGGGTTGATTACGGCAGTTGTTGTCACGGCGTTCACTCTTCTTGGAGGAGCCGTGAATACCAGGATCAGGGGACTGTGCAATTCCATTGTTGCTGGTGCGTGCCCCCCATAACGATAACTCACCCCGGTAGAGAGAGGCTGCGACGTTCAGGGAGCAGCAGGCTGGTACTGCTTTGCTGCTAGGGCGACTTGGCATCTTGGTCGGTTTCGCGCTGTTTCTGCCGATGTTCATTCTGGACGGCGTCGTCAAAGTGAGGTGATCAAAATGTTTAGGCAAACAATCAAGGCTTCGGTGCTGAAATTTGTCAAAGACGAGGATGGCCTGACCATTGTGGAATACGCGGTAGCGGGAGGGTTGATTACGGCAGTTGTTGTCACGGCGTTCACTCTTCTTGGAGGCGCCGTGGATACCAGGATCAGGGTACTGTGCAATTCCATTGTTGCTGGTGCGTGCCCCCCATAACGATAACTCTCTTGGTAGGGAGATGCATGATGTCCATGGAACAGCTGGTAGCGACTGTTGTGCTGATAGGACTGCTGGGCCTGGCGGTGGTGAGCGACCTGCGTCGCCACCGCATTCCCAACCTGCTGATCCTGGTAGGTCTGACCTTGGGGTTGGCCGGCCAGACCTATTCAGGTGGGATCAGTGGGATGGGGGATGGTCTGCTGGGCCTCCTGATCGGTTTTGCGCTGTTCCTGCCCATGTATGCCCTGGGTGGCATGGCGGCCGGTGACGTCAAGCTGATGGCCATGGTTGGCAGTTTTCTACCCCCCCATTACGCCTTGTGGGCTGTGTTCTTCAGTCTGATATGGGGAGGGCTGTGCGGTTTCCTGATCGTTCTGGTGCGCGGTCAATTGTTGCAAACCCTGGGGCGCTATCGGTTGATGTTTTTGGCGCGGGCCTATATGGCGCCGAACCCGGGCGAGGTAGCCGGCAAGCCCTTTCCTTATACGGTAGCGATCCTGCTGGGGACGTTGAACAGCATCTACTGGCAACTTAATGCCGGTGGATTCGGAGGTTAGACATGCACGTCATCGTCGATAGTGATGCCTACCCCAGCGATCGGGGAGCGGTGCAACGGCTGGCTCCTCAGCCCTGCACTATCCGCGAAACTGGCCTGACGGACAGTTTTCTCGGCGAATTGGTGTGCAAGCATTTGCACGACGCCGGCGTGCTGGACATGTCACGGCTGGTGGAGCGCCTGGCGCTGACCGGCGCGGTACTTGAAGAGGTCCTGGCGTTTCTGCGCAAGGATGGCCGTGTCGAAGTGCTGGGCCAGGTGAGTCAAACGGGCGGGCAGATGCTGCGTTATGGCCTGACCGAACGTGGTCGCAGTGTCGCCCGCGATGCCCTGTTGCGCAGCGGTTATATAGGAGCGGCACCCTTCCCGGTGAGTACCTACCGGTCCCTGATCAAGCTACAGACCATTCACCATGGTCGCATCAACGCCAACGATATGCACAATGCCCTTGCTGGCGTAGTGCTCACGGAGGAGATGCTCGATCAGTTGGGTGTGGCGATGAACTCCGGGCGCGCGATCATGATTTATGGCCCCGCGGGTACCGGCAAGACCTATGTCAGCAGTCGGCTGATCCGTCTGTTCGCCGAGGCCATCTGGGTCCCTCATGCCATCGTCATCAACGAGTCGGTGATCGAGATCTATGACCCGCAGGTGCATCAGCGGCTCGATGACAACGCTCAACAGAACACCCTGATGCTCAACGAAGGGATCGACCGTCGACTGCTGTGCTGCAAACGCCCGATCGTCATCACGGGCGGTGAGTTGAGCATGGAACAGTTGGATGTCCGTTATGACCCCTTCACCCGTCAATACCAGGCTGCCCTGCAGCTCAAGGCCAGCAATGGCCTGTTCATCATCGACGACATGGGGCGCCAGCGCATGGCACCCGCCGAGCTGTTGAATCGCTGGATCGTCCCGATGGAAGAGAAGCGCGATTTCCTCAACCTGGGTGGTGGTCGGCATTGCGAGCTGCCATTCGATCTGATTCTGGTGTTTTCCACCAACCTCAATCCCCTGGAGCTGGCCGATGAGGCCTTCCTTCGCCGGATTGGCTACAAGCTGCAATTCGGTTACCTGAAGCCCGAGGAGTACGAAAAGATCTGGCGTATGGAAAGCGAGCGTCTGGGTATTTCTTATGACCCGCTGTTGGTGCGTTATGTGCTGCAAAGGCTTTATGCAAGTGAAGGCATGCCCCTGGTGCCCTGCCATCCCCGAGATCTCCTGAACATGGCGCTCGATCGCCAGCGTTATATCGGCGGTTCCGGACCACTGTCACCGAAAGAGTTGGAATGGGCCTGGCACAACTACTTCGTCCAGCTCAACTTTCTTTGATACGGAGATACTGACATGAGCTCTCGTACGCTTACCCTGATAGGTGCTTCCCTGGTCATGGGCCTTGGGGCTGCATGGATGGCCGACTCCTGGTTGAGCGCGCGGCTCAATGCCAGCCCGGATGACCACTTTCGAAACGTGGTGGTCGCCACGGTAGAGATTCCATTCGGGCAGATGGTCGAGGCCCAGCAGGTCACGACCGTACGCATGCCCATGGATACGATCCCGGACGATGCCTTCGATGCCAGCGAAAAAGCAGTGGGCAAGATCGCAACGTTCGACATTCTGCGGGGCGACATCGTACGCGGTGCGCGTCTGAGCGAGCACTTGGGGGGCAGCACCTTGGCCTCTTTGATAGCACCTGACAAACGCGCCATATCGGTACGTGTGGACGATGTGGTCGGCGTGGGCGGATTCCTGTTGCCGGGTAACCGGGTCGATGTACTGGCGACCAAAACCACCAATGCCGGCGGTAACAGCGCCACGTCCAGGACCATCCTCGAGAACTTGCGGGTGTTGGCGGTGGATCAGACCGCGGGGACCGACAAGACCCAACCGGTAGTGGTGCGCGCAGTGACCCTGGAGATGTCGGCCGCTGAAGCGGAAGCCCTGGTCACGGCGCAGACGGAAGGCAAGTTGCAACTGGCGCTGCGTAACCCGCTGAACCTCGAGAAGAAAAGCCCGGCCGTTGCGCCTGCTACGCCTTTTGCCCCGGCCATGGCTGTGGCCACCGCCGAGGCGCCAAAACGCGTGGTACAGCGCAGCAATGGCGAGGGTGGCAGGGCTATCACCATTATCCGCGGGATTGAAGCCAAAGAAGTCAGAATTCGCTGACAGGGCGCAACAGGTACATGGGCACCACGGTATTGGCGCAGCCGATCCGGACCGGTATCGGCAATCGAGGGCTTGATGATGAATCTTCGTATTCAGCGGCCGTTCACTTCGACGCCAAGGCGCCAAGAAGGATCGGTGAGTGTATTGATGGTGATCGCGTTGGCGGCGATGGCCATGATGGCGGCGTTGGCTTTGGACGGCGGGCATATGCTGCTGAACAAAACGCGCCTGCAGAATGCGGTGGACGCCGCCGCCCTGAGTGGCGCCAAAACCTTGAGTCAGGTGGAGGGGGAGGTCAACAGTGCCAGCACGACGCGTACCGCCGCCCTCAATACGCTGACACAGAATGCCAATGCCACAGGCAACAACGAATTGGCCACGGCGGTCGGCGGCAACGTAGGCGCATTTGCAGTGGTGGAACTGGCAAGCAGCGTCTATGGCCCGTTCTCCTATCCCGGGCCGACGGATGCCAAGTACGTTCGGGTATCGGTACCGAGCTATAGCCTGACGGGATTTTTCTGGAACTTCGCCCAGGCATTCGGTTCTGGCGGCCTGGGAACCAAAGCGGTGGCGGCGATCGCCACCGCCGGCCCCAGCCCTACCAGCCCCTGCGATCTCGCGCCTTTGATGGTGTGTGGCGATTCGACTCAGTACAACCCGGGCGCTGGCATGTTCTGGGGCTTCCAGTTTGGGGATTTGCAGGTATTGAAGACGGCTGCCGGCAATTCGTCGCCCATTGGTCCAGGCAACTTTCAGTTGCTCGATTTTGGCTCGGGCGGCAGTACGGTCAGGGAGGATCTGGCCGGCGGTGGCAAAGTCTGTCGTGATGTGGGGCAAAATGTCCAGACCTCCCCTGGCAACATGGTCGGCCCTACCTCTCAAGGCCTGAATACGCGCTTCGGCATCTACAACGGCCCGGTCAGTGCCTCGGACTATCCACCGGACCTCGTGACGTCGTCCAGTAACCCCGCAATCATTTATGACGACTCAGTCAGCCCGCCACAAGTGAAGTACCAGGGGCAAGTCGTCACCTCGAACAACGGCGATCTCACGGCGGGCGGCAACACGATACTGGACTACAACGACTGGCGTGCGAGCGTTGCCGCATGTGTGGCAGGGGGCAGTGGCTGTCAGGGCAATGGGGTGTTCGAGCGTCGGATGCTGAAAATCGTGGTGGGCGACTGCACCGGCAAACAGGGCGGTTCAACCTCGATCCCCGTCCTCGGTTTTGGCTGCTATTTCGTTGTGCAGCCAATGGATGGTGGTGGCGGGGACGCGCAGATCTTCGGCCAGTTCGTGAAGGAGTGCGAAGGCGACAACGTGGCCGGCCCCTCGCCGTCAACCGATTCCGGCCCGCAGATTATTCAGCTCTACAAAACCTATCTCAACGGCAGCGGCACTCCGAGCACTGACTCGTAGGGGGCGTCATGAGACTTCATGGATTTAAACATCGGCAGCGCCAGCAAGGCCTGGCCATGGTGGAATTCACCCTCGTCCTGCCGGTGTTGCTGTTGATGTTACTGGCCTTCGGTGAGTTCGGCCGCATGCTCTATCAGTACAACGTGCTGCTGCAGGCCAGTCGCGATGCCGACCGTTTCGTCGCCAGCCAGGCCTGGGACTCGACGCTGGGTGCGGTCGCTCTGAGCAGTACGCTACTGAACCAGACGAAAAACGTTGCGGTGTATGGCGTGCCGGCCAACACCGGGACCGCTGTGGTGTCAGGGTTGACGACTGGCAACGTGGTCGTTGCCGCGGTGGGCACCGACCATGTTCGGGTCACCATCACTTACACGTTTTGCCCGGTGATTGGCGCTGGCAATTGCGCCGGAGCGCTTCCCGGTTTTTTTGGTAATCAGATTGCACTGGGCATTCCGCTGGTCGCCACTACCGTGATGAGGGCACTGTGATGAATCGCAAACACATGCGCGGCACCTATGTGGTGGAGTTCGCCATTGTTGGTCTGCTGGTGTTCACGCTGTTGTTCAGCGTAGTGGAAATGGGCCGCCTGTACTTTACGGTCAATGCTCTGGATGAAGCCGTACGGCGTGGTACGCGCCTGGCGGCGGTGTGCAATATCAGCGATCCGGTGGTTCTGCGGCGGGCGATCTTCAATGCCGCGACCGACGCAGGTACGAGCCAGCTGATCGGCAATCTGGCCACCACCCACCTGACGTTGACCTACCTGGACGTAAACGGTGCACTGGTGGCCAACCCCGCTGACCTGGTCAGCGTCAATGGATTCCGTGCCATCCGCTATGTCCGGTTGAGCCTGCAAAACTTCGTATTCAATCTGTTTATTCCCGGGTTCGGCGTGCCCATTACCTTGCCTGCATTCAGAGCAACGTTGCCACGCGAAAGTCTCGGGCGTCATTCCGATTCCGGGGAGATCACGCCATGCTGAATACCAAGGACACTCCACTTTCCAGTTCGACCGGTAAAGCCGGGCTCAGGTTGCTGATCAGCAGCCGTGATGCCACGTCGTTGCGCGACCTGCAGAGCGTCTGCCAACGCATGCCCAGCCTGGAGGTGAGTACTCGCCTGGTGAGCAATGGGCATGTCGACCCGCTCTACGGCCTGGACCGGATGCCCGATCTTTTGCTGTTGCGCGTCAGCCACCTGTGGCGCGAGGAGCTGGCGGCACTGTTGCAGCGCCCGGCCCATGAGCGTCCGCCGATGTTGGTGTGCGGGCTGCTGAGCGAACAGGAAGGCATGCGCCTGGCGATGCAGGCCGGCGCCCGCGACGTGCTGCCGGAGCCTGTCGCCGAGACGGAACTGGTCGCCGCCTTGAATCGGTTGGTCATGGAGGTTCGGACCGGCAGCGGGACAGAAGGGAAATTGCTCGCCGTGATCAGCGCCAAGGGCGGATCCGGCGGCACCATGCTGGCTTGCAACCTGGCTCAGCAGCTCAGCACGAAGGGCGGCAGTACCCTGTTGCTGGACATGGACCTGCAATTTGGAAGCGTGATGCATTATCTGGATGTGGCGCAGGCGCACAGCCATCTGGAGGTGTTGCATCAGATCGACGGCATGGACAGCGTTGCGTTACGCGGTTTTTGCAGCCACTTCAGCCCGACCTTGCATGTGCTGGGGGGCCGGGCCGGTGAGCTGTGTCTGCCGCAGGATGCTCAACCCGAGCAACTTGATACCCTGATGCAGTTGGCCCGTGCCAGCTATGACTGGGTGGTGATCGATCTACCGCGGCAAATCGACCACCTCACCGGCTCTGTGCTGGAACAGGTGGATCGGGTGTACGTGGTGGTGCAGCAGAGCGTCAGCCACCTGCGCGATGCCAGTGCCCTGGTGCGGATTCTTCGCGAAGACCTGGGCGTGCGTGGGGATCAATTGCAGATAGTGGTCAACCGCTATGACAAGACAGCAGCGGTCAGCCTCAAGGATATCGGCGAGGCGCTGCGCTGCACGAATCTGTCGAAATTACCTAATGACTTCAACCTGGTCAGCCAGAGTCAGAATACGGGTGTGCCATTGGGGCTGCATGCGCCGAAGGCGGCGATCACCGTTGCCCTGCGCAATGTGGCCGATGACCTGGTCGGCAATCAGATGGCTGGAAACAAAGGCGTGCTCAAACGCGCCTTCAACCGTTTTTTCGGGGGGTGACCCATGATCAGCGACTTTCGTAACCGCTTGCGCAAACAGTCCGGTAAACCCGCCTCATCGCCGGCTAGCCAGCCGGGTGACGACCTGCCGGATCCGGCTGAGGAAATAATGGCGTGGGAGCGTGCAACGCCGGACGTTCTTTACGAAACCAGAAGTCAGGTCACCCCGGTGGAGGCCGAGTGGCGAGAAAAGATCTACCAGCAGTTGCTCAAGGTCATGGACCTGTCCTTGCTGGACACCCTTGAACAGGCTGAGGCCGCACGGCAGATTCGCGATATTTGCCAGCGCCTGCTCGATGAGCATTCGGCACCGGTGAGTACTTCCAGCCGCCAATTGATCATCAAGCAGATCACCGACGAGGTGCTCGGCCTTGGCCCGCTGGAACCGTTGCTGGCTGATCACAGCGTGTCCGACATTCTGGTCAACGGTCATGCCTCGGTCTATGTCGAGCGCTTTGGCAAACTGCAACGCACCGATGTGCGCTTTCGCGATGATCAGCATTTGCTGAACATCATTGACCGCATCGTCTCCAGCCTGGGTCGGCGTATCGACGAGTCCTCGCCCTTGGTGGATGCCCGGCTCAAGGACGGTTCGCGGGTCAACGCGATTATCCCGCCGTTGGCCATCGACGGCCCGAGCATGTCGATCCGGCGCTTTGCGGTGGACCTGCTCAATACCGATAGCCTGATCCAGGTGGGGACGTTAACCCCGGCCATTGCCCTACTGCTCAAGGCGATTGTCCGTGGGCGCTTGAACGTGCTGATTTCCGGCGGTACCGGCAGCGGCAAGACCACCATGCTCAATGTGCTGTCCAGTTTCATTCCGCACAACGAACGGATCGTCACCATCGAAGACTCAGCTGAATTGCAACTGCAGCAGCCCCACGTGGTGCGTCTGGAAACCCGGCCTTCGAACATCGAGGGACGTGGCGAGGTGAGCCAGCGGGAGTTGGTGCGCAACAGTCTGCGGATGCGTCCGGACCGTATCGTGATCGGCGAAGTGCGCGGCGTCGAGGCGCTGGACATGCTGACGGCGATGAACACCGGTCACGACGGCTCGTTGACCACAATCCACGCCAACACCGCGCGCGATGCGTTGGGGCGGATCGAGAACATGGTATCGATGACCGGGGCGACCTTCCCGATCAAGGCCATGCGTCAGCAGATCGCTTCGGCCATCGATGTGGTGATCCAGCTGGAGCGCCAGGAGGATGGCAAGCGCCGGCTGGTCAGCGTGCAGGAAATCAACGGCATGGAGGGCGAGATCGTCACCATGACCGAAATATTCTCCTTCGCTCGCCATGGCATGGGTGAAAACGGCGAAGTGCTGGGTGATTATCGACCCAGCGGCATGATCCCCGCCTTCCGCGATGTGCTGGCCAAGCGCGGCATCGAGTTGCCGCTGACGATGTTCAGGCCTGAATGGATGGAGGCACGGCAGTCATGAACCAAATTCCTGGTGAATACATTCTGATGTTCCTCGGCATGGTGTTTATCGCTGTCTTCCTCCTGTCCCAGGGCGTGGCGGTGCCGGTATTCGGCGAGGCCGGCAAGATGCGCAAGCGCATCCGCGGCCGCCTGCACGTACTGGAGAAAGCCAATAATTTGCCCAACATGCAAACGGTATTGAGGCAGAAGTACCTGACGCGTTTGTCGCCACTGGAGGCCAGGCTTGAGCAGCTGCCCTTTATGGAAACATTGACGCAAATGATTGAGCAGTCCGGGCACGAATACCGGGCCTATCGGGTATTGCTGCTCGGGCTGGCGCTGGGTGTCTGGGCGGGCATCTTGATCTGGATGGTCTCGTCAGTCTGGTGGATGGCGCTGATCGCGGGCTTCGCGGTCTTCTGGTTACCCATATTGAAAATCTCTCGCGACCGTGGCAAGCGTTTCGCTGAGTTTGAGGAAGGCCTGCCGGACGCGCTGGATGCCATGTGCCGCGCTTTGCGCGCCGGGCACCCATTCAACGAAACCCTGCGCCTGGTAGCCGAGGAGCACAAGGGACCGGTGGCTCATGAGTTTGGCCTGACCTTCTCCGATATCAACTATGGCAACGATGTGCGCCGGGCCATGCTCGGCTTGCTGGAGCGCATGCCGAGCATGACGGTCATGATGTTGGTGACCTCGATCCTTATCCATCGCGAGACCGGCGGTAATCTGACCGAGGTGCTGGAACGTCTGAGTCGGCTGATTCGCGGGCGCTTCCGCTTTCAGCGCAAGGTCAAGACCCTTTCGGCCGAGGGGAGAATGTCAGCCTGGATACTGGTGGCCATTCCCTTCGTGCTGGCGGCGGTGATCGTGTTCACGACCCCTGAATACATGCCGTTGCTGTTCAATGATCCGTTGGGCCATAAGCTGATAATCGGGGCTTTTTTTTCCATGTTGGCCGGGATTTTCTGGATTCGCAAAATCATCCGGATTCAGGTTTAAGCGCTATTCGCTAGCGGGAGGTACAGGTCATGGATTTTTTGCTCGGGTTGTTCAGTCGGGTCACGGCAAACGAGGAGATGGCGCGCCTGTTGTTCCTCGCCGTGATCGGCTTGAGTACGGTGCTTGCGGTTGTCGCCGTGATCTTGCTGGTGATGGGGCTTCAGGATCCGGTGCAGCGTCGTCTGGCGCTGATCAAGCGTGGTCATTTAGGCAACACGACCGGGCAGGAAGCTCCGGGTAACCTGCAACTGTTGCTGGAGCGGGTCGGCCAGCGCTTTGCCTCGGCCGAATCGGCTCAGACGTCCGTCACCCAGACCCTGTTGATGCATGCGGGATACCGTTCCTCGTCGGCGGTGCAAATATACTGGGCGGTACGCTTGATGTTGCCGCTGTTATTGATCGGTATTGCGTTGCTGCTGTTGCCGATGATTCCCAAGGTTTCCCTGATCATGGGGCTGCTGTTGGTGTTCGTAGTGGCCGCTATCGGATGGCTGGTGCCAGCTCTGTATGTCGCCAAGCGCAAGCAGTTGCGACAAGGCCGACTGCGTGCCGCGTTTCCGGATGCACTGGATCTGATGGTGGTGTGCGTGGAGTCGGGCCTGGCCTTGCCCACGACCATCGAACGGGTGGCTGAGGAGATGTCGGTCAGTCAGGTCGAACTGGCTGAAGAGCTGGCCACGGTCAATGCACAAATCCGCGCGGGCATTTCCAGTACCGAGGCACTCAAGCAACTGGCTGTGCGCACTGGCCTGGATGACGTACAAGGGCTGGTCAACCTGTTGGCGCAGAGTATCCGTTTTGGTACCAGCGTGGCCGACACCTTGCGCATCTATGCCGATGAGTTCCGTGACCGGCGTACACAGGCCGCCGAAGAGATGGGGGCGAAAATTGGCACCAAGATGATATTCCCGCTGATTTTCTGTCTGTGGCCGAGCTTCTTCCTGATAGCCATTGGCCCCGCCATGATCGGGGTATTCAAGGCATTCGGTAAGTGAGCAGGAGAGGCTTGCTGTCGAACAGGATGGCTGTACTACATATGAGCGGGGTGGAGCAGGCGAACGGAGTGCATTCACTCCAACGCTTGCTCCACCTTGTAGTACCTGGACTGTATTTTCCTGCGCACGACATCAAGCCCGGCTTTGCAGCCAGGCCACTCTGGACGACGCCAGAGGCTGATCACCCTATCGACATGCCTCAGTTGCCGTCGCCGATGGTCATTTGTCCCGCTGCATCCTGGTCATAAAACTCCGGAATCGGGTAGTTGAAGCTATTCAGCCAGCGCTGCATGGCCAGGTCACGTTCGGTGGCCGAAGCGGTTTGCAGTTTAGGGGAGGCAACCACTCCGCGAATCTGCAGCTGCAACCACTGTTCGGTGCCTTGTTGATAAGGCGAAGAGGGGCCCGGCTCAATGGCCCAGGCAGTGGTTGACAGGCAAGCCGTGCACACGATCAACAGCCGTTTGGTATTCATCTCGACTCCTCGTACGTTCTACTTGTTCGCACTGGTAGAGGCATCGGCTACCTCAGTCTTGCGATTCCCATCGGTAGCCACCACTTTTTTGGCGGAGGTCTTGAGTTTTTCCGCGCGGGTTTGAGCCTCTACGACTTGCTTGGGGCTCAAGTCGGCGCGGGTCACGAGTTCGGCTGCCGCCTTCCAGTTATCCTGATAGATCAGCAACGTCACCATGTTGAGTGCCGCCAGTGTGTTTGCCTGCTTGAGCTCCATGGCTGTCATGAACTCAAAGCGTGCTTCAGGGATCCGTCGCTGATTGAGGTAGACGACCCCCAGGTCATTTCGCATTCTGTCGTCGGTGGGGGCCATCTTCACCGCACGCTCAAGGTGAGTGGCAGCGCTGGCGTTATCATTTCTGGCGGCGGCCAACTGGCCCAGGCCATGTTCCCCTTCAGCCGCCAGACAGGTGCCTAGCAAGCCTTCGTACAACGGCTGCGCGTCGCCGCTACGCCCCATCAAGCGCAGTACCCGAGCCTTGCGCAGGCGAACCTGGACCAGGTTATCGGGCAATCCTTCCAGATTCGCCAGGCTGGCATACAAACGGCCTTCGTCGGCCATGTTGTCGGCCAGGTTCAGGGCCAGTTCTTGCTCCGAACCGGGCTTGGCACAGCTGGCCGGTCGCGAAGACAGGCCATTGCTGGCACAACCGGCGAGCATCAATGTCGCCGCAATTGCAATGACTGCTTTCATCGAAGGTCCTCTGGCGACAACAGGTTGAGCGCCTGGCCAATGGCAATACAGCTGGCCCGGCAAGCGTTCAACGTCACCGTTACGAGTGAGGGCGAGGCCAGTCTGGTTCAGGCTCCGGTTCATTGCGAGAGCCCGCTGCGACTGTCGAAGTCGCCATTTTCCAGGAAGAACATGCGGTAGAAGTTCGGGTCGTAATTGCGCAGCTGCTCACCAGGCAATGACGGCAGTTGTGCGTTGGCAGCCAGTGGCTGGACCAGATGCGGGGTGACGATCATCAGCAGTTCGCGCTCTTCACGGTTAATGGTGTTGTCGCGGAAAAACGCGCCCAGAACCGGTATATCGCCCAGCCCCGGAAACTTGTTCACCTGGGAATTGTTGCGGGAGCTGATCAGGCCGCTGATGACGAAGCTTTCGCCGTCGGCCAGGGAGATGCTGGTATCGGTCCGGCGCACGTTCAGGGCCGGGACGACCGTGCCGGCGATGCTCACGGCGTTGGTGAAGTCCAGTTCACTGACTTCCGGCGCCACCTTCAGCGCGATACGGTTTTTCCCGACGATGGTCGGCGTCAGGGTCAGGCGGATACCGAATTCCTTGTACTCGATGGACACGCTATCGCTGCCTGAACTGGGCACCGGAATCGGTATTTCACCGCCGGCCAGGAAGCTCGCACTCTGCCCGCTGAGCGCTACCAGGCTTGGCCGTGCCAGGGTGTAGGCGAAGCCGCTGCCCTCCAGCGCATTGAGCGCCACCAGGGTACTGCCGGTAGCAAACGTGAGGTTGAAGTTGTCGTTGTTCACCGGTATTGACGGCGTGACAATGCCGCCGATGGTGGGCAAGGTTCTCGGCGAGCCGAACAGCCAGTTGCCACGGACGCCGAAAATCGAGGCGGAGGCTTCCTTGAGTTTGGTCCGGCTGACTTCAACGAAGCGGATATCGGTCTGCACCTGGCTCGGTAGCAACGGGTCGTCGGAGGGCACCGACGGCACACTGGTCAGCGCCGATGTGGCTCTACCCTTGACGAACACCATGCTTTGGCGTGGCGTTTTCGAACAGGCGGTCCAGACCATCAGGCTGGTGGTCCCCGGCGCAATGCCCGTGAGTATGAACGCGCTGCTGCCGCTGGGCTGCACGTCGGCAATTTTCGGGTCACCCACCGCCAGTTGCGTCACCGGAACGGGGCTGCGCAGTTCATTCTGCAGCCCCTGACCGACCTCGTACGTTGTCGGCCAATTGTCCAGTTGTGAACAATTGGCCGGCGCGGCCTGAGCCGCATCCACGCTGAGGCCCATCCAGAACAGGCCATGGATAATTCGCTTGAAAGCGGGCTCGGTACGAAAGCTCATTAAGGACATCCTCGCTGGATAGGCCATCTTCAGGCTGACTAAGTTGTCTCGGATCACTCACGGGGACCGGACTACCTCTCCCAATGCGCCAGACCACTTATCCACGGCCTTGGCGTTATTCCTTGCGTGCTACACATGAGCGGGCGCAATTCGCTGATCTGGCTGGATAGCGAGCGACCATTGCTGAAACGGTTTTCAGTGATCCGGTGACCTGGACTGCCTGTCGGAGCGATACTCGCGCCTATGGTTCGACCTGGTCCCCCCGGAAAGTCATCGGCAATGCAGGTACAGAGCCGGAAAACGCCTGCCAGGATCATGGTGAGGTAACTCCTTTTGCCAATCCGCTATCTGATCACTGAAGCTAACGTGAAAACTCGAGCCGTTATGACTTCTTGTAGTTTGAAGGTAGTTCAATCAAACCAAAGTGCCATGAGATAGAGAGAAAACTATTGGTGCAAAGGCTGGAGCTAGGCAGGCGGACGCTGCGGAAAAGGTCGCAGCACAGTGCGGTTGCCTGAAGTTGACGGGGTGCGCTGAAGGAAAAAAAAGGCCCGCATGCTCAAGCATGCGGGCCTTTGGCATCACTGATTGATAATCAGTGCTTGCTGTCCTGGTTCGACAGCGCCAGCAGCTGCTTTTCCTGGTTCCAGTCGAAGGGTTCGTCGTTCTGTTCGGCTTCGAAGCGGCGCTCTTCCAGTGCCTGATACAGGTCGATTTCATCATCGGGCATGTAGTGCAGGCAGTCGCCGGCGAAATACCACAGCAGGTCGCGCGGGACCAGGTGAGCGATTTGCGGGTAGCGAGTGATGACCTGGCACAGGATGTCCTGGCCCAGGTACTGGCTTTCGATCGGGTCGACAGGCAGTAACGCAAGCAGTTCGTCGAAGCGCTCAAGGAACAAGGCATGACTTTCGTCGGGAACCTGCTCGGCCTCACCTACGGCGACCAGGATGCTGCGCAGGTGGTCGAGTAAAACGAGATGATCGGCAACGATGTTGGACACGAGATAAGTCCTCAAGAGCAAAACGGGCGCGGGAGTATAAAGCGCCCGCGCCCGTTTTTACATGTTTGAGGGGATCAGCGGACTTTTCCCTTGGCCAGTGCCAAGGCCTCTTGGTCAAAGTCATCGACATCGATCACCTTGCGCCGAGCCACTTCGGCTTCTCGCAGGGTTTGGGCCTCCACCGGCTGCAATACGCCAGCCTCGAGGGCGGCATCGATCACCGACTCGCCGGCCACCGGTTTGACCTGGCCACTTTTGAGTGCCATATGCAGTTTTTTCTGCAGCGGCTGTGCGGCGCTCAACAGATTGCAGGCGTGTTGCAGTGCACCGACCGGATCGTCGCTCGCTTGCGGGCGGTAGCACCCCAGGAGCACTTCTTCCAGTGCCGGGTCGCCCTTGGCGCGGCCGATCACCCCTGCGACTTCGGCGCCGAGTTTGTCCGATGGCCCTTTGTGCCGGCGCCCGAACGGGAACACGATCACTCGCAACACACAGCCCACGACTTTGTTCGGGAAGTTGCTCAGCAGTTCATCCATTGCCCGTTCCGCCTGGCCCAGGCTTTCTTCCATGGCCCAGGTCAGCAGTGGTGTCATGTACTGCGGTGAGTCAAGGTCGTTGTAGCGCTTGAGCGCGGCGGACGCCAGGTAAAGGTTGCTCAATACGTCGCCTAGCCGTGCGGACAGGCGTTCGCGGCGTTTCAGTGCGCCGCCCAGCAACATCATGCTCAGGTCGGCGAGCAGGGCGAAAGCAGCGGCCTGACGGTTGAGTACGCGGAAATAACCTTGGCTGAGTTTGTCGCCCGGGGTGTGTTCCAGATGCCCGAAACCGAGATTGAGCACCAGCGTACTGGCGGCGTTGCCCACGGCAAAACCGATGTGCTTGAGCAGCAGGTCATCGAATTCTCTGAGCGCCTGATCCTTGTCTTCACGGCCGGCGAGGGCCATTTCCTTGAGCACGAATGGATGGCAGCGAATCGCGCCCTGGCCGAAGATCATCAGGTTGCGCGAGAGAATGTTCGCGCCTTCGACGGTGATGAAAATCGGCGCGCCGTTCCATTTGCGACCGAGGTAGTTGTTCGGCCCCATGATGATCGCCTTGCCGCCGTGCACATCCATGGCGTCGCTAATGCAGTCGCGGGCGCGTTCGGTCAGGTGGTACTTGAGAATTGCCGACAGCACCGACGGCTTCTCGCCCAGATCGACTGCATTGGCGGTCAGCATGCGGGCGGCATCCATCATCCAGGCGTTGCCGCCAATGCGGGCCATGGCTTCCTGGATGCCTTCGAACGAGGCAATCGGCACATTGAACTGCTCGCGAACCTGAGCGTATTGGCCCGTTACCAGACTGGTGAACTTGGCCATGCCGGTGCCCACCGCCGGCAGGGAAATCGAACGCCCGACCGACAGGCAGTTCATCAGCATCATCCAGCCTTTGCCGAGCATCTCCTGGCCGCCGATGAGGAACTCCAGCGGGACGAACACGTCCTTGCCCGAGTTCGGGCCATTCATGAATGCCGCGCCCAACGGCAGATGCCGGCGGCCGATCTCGACACCGGCGATGTCGGTCGGAATCAGTGCCAGGCTGATGCCCAGGTCTTCCTTGTCACCCAGCAGGTGATCCGGATCGTAGGCCTTGAAGGCCAGGCCGAGGAGGGTGGCCACCGGACTGAGGGTGATGTAGCGTTTTTTCCAGTTCAGGCGCAAGCCGAGGACTTCCTGGCCCTCCCATTCACCTTTGCAGATCACTCCTGAGTCCGGCATGCCGCCGGCGTCGGAGCCGGCCAGCGGACCGGTCAGGGCAAAACACGGGATGTCGTCGCCGCGCGCCAGGCGAGGCAGGTAATGATTGCGTTGTTCGTCGGTGCCGTAATGCAGCAACAGTTCGGCCGGGCCGAGGGAATTGGGGACCATCACGGTTGAGGCAAGGTCGCCGCTGTGGCTCGCCAGTTTCATCGCCACTTGCGAGTGGGCATAGGCGGAGAAGCCCTTGCCGCCAAACTCCTTGGGGATGATCAGGGCGAAAAAGCCGTTGTCCTTGATGAATGTCCAGGCTTGCGGCGGCAGGTCCATGGTTTGACCGAGCTGCCATTCACTGACCATGGCGCAGAGTGTTTCGGTCGGCCCGTCGATGAAGGCCTGTTCCTCTTCATTCAATTGCGCCTTGGGATAGGACAGCAGCTTGCTCCAGTCCGGACGGCCAGTGAACAGTTCGCCGTCCCACCAGACCGTGCCAGCGTCGATGGCATCGCGTTCGGTTTGCGACATCGGCGGCAGGGTTTTCTGGAACCAGTTGAACATCGGCGCGCTGAACAATTTGCGGCGCAGGTCGGGCAGCAGCAAAGGCGCGGCGACGGCGGCGATCAACGCCCAGAAAACCAGCAGCAGCCAGCCCGGTGCGCGGCTGAAAGCGCCCATGGCCACAACATAGATGGCCACGATGACCAAGGCGGGCAGCGGGGCGATGCGGCGGTGGGCCAAATAAGCAATCCCGACCAGCAAAACCAGTATCCACAACAACAGCATATTCATTCCTCCGTGAAACCAGGGCGAACCAGCCCACAGAGCTTAGACGGCATCCGCGAAACAGGCTGGTTGGAGCGATGTGATTCGAATCGTGGGAAACCCCGGATGATTTTCGTGCGACAAATGGGCCGCACACGTGGGAAATACGTTCATTGAGCGAGCGGCAAAGCGGCCATGTTTGGCCGAAACGTCGTTATCTCTGTGCTGAAGCTCTCGCTAGACTCGGAGCTTCCCCAGGAGATTATTTTCATGCGCGAGTATCTGAGTCCCGGCCGCTTCATCGATAGTGACCATCCGTCCGTGGTGGAGTTCGCCGAAAAGCACCGTGGCGCCAGTCGCGATCCGCTAGAGCAGGCGATCAGTCTCTATTACGCCGTGCGCGAAGCGGTGCGCTACAACCCGTACACGTTCAGTCGCGACCCGCAGACCCTGCGCGGCAGTTATGCGCTGGCGGCCGGGGAGAGTTATTGCGTGCCCAAGGCCACGTTGCTGGCAGGTGCAGCGCGGCATTGCGGGATTCCCGCGCGGATCGGCCTGGCGGATGTGCGCAATCATTTGTCGACACCACGGCTGCTCGAATTGCTCAAGAGCGACATGTTCGCCATGCACGGCTACACCGAGTTTTACTTGCAGGATCGCTGGGTCAAGGCGACACCCGCGTTCAACCGCAAACTCTGCGACCTGTTCAATGTGGCGCCGCTGGAATTCGACGGGGTCAACGACAGCGTTTTTCATCCCTTCAACCGCGATGGCGCGAAGCTGATGGAGTACCTGGTCGATCACGGCCAGTTCGCCGACGTACCTGAAGCGTTCTTTTTCGAACACCTGGAAAAGTGCTATCCGCACCTGTTCGGTGAGCAACAGCAACCACTATTGGGCGACATGCAGAGCGATTTGAGTCGCGCCTGATCCGGCGTATGCTGCCTGCCCACTTACCGAAAAAGAGGCGGTCATGCTGAAGATCTGGGGTCGGAAAAACTCGTCGAATGTCAGAAAACCATTGTGGGCCGCCGAAGAACTGGGACTGGCCTACGAGGCGATCGATGCCGGTGGCGCCTTTGGTGTCGTCGATACACCCGAATACCGCGCCATGAATCCCAATGGTCGCGTGCCTGTCATTGAAGACGACGGTTTTGTGTTGTGGGAGTCCAACGCCATCGTGCGTTACCTGATGGCCTTGCATGCCGACGGCACGGCCTGGTACCCGAATAGTCCCAAGGCCCGGGCCACTGCCGACAAGTGGATGGACTGGACCACCTCAAGCTTTGCCGGCCCGTTCCGTACCGTGTTCTGGGGTGTGCTGCGTACCCCGGCAGACCAGCAGGACTGGCCCGCCATCAAGGCGGCGATCAAGGAGTGCGACACGCTGCTGGCAATGGCCGATCAGGCGTTGGCGAACAAGCCCTACCTGTCCGGAGACGAGATCGGCATGGGCGATATTCCCCTGGGCAGTTTCATTTATGCCTGGTTCGAGATGCCGATCGACCGTGCGCCACAACCGCATCTGCAGGCCTGGTATGGCCGGTTGAAGCAGCGTCCGGCGTATCAAAAGGCGGTCATGACCGCGTTGACTTAATACTCACTATCGACACGCTTGACTGTACTTGTGTGGCGGCGACAAGCACCATTGTGCCACTCCGCTGCGGTTGTATTGTTCGCCGCCGCCCATACTTATCCTTTTCTTCCCTTCTTGGTGCGTAAATCAGATATGAGTTCCGCTCTGTCCATCCGGCAGCTAACCAAAACCTACGGCAACGGTTTCCAGGCCTTGAGTGGTATCGATCTGGATGTCGCCGAAGGTGACTTTTTCGCCTTGCTCGGCCCGAACGGCGCCGGCAAGTCCACGACCATCGGCATTCTCTCGACCCTGGTGAACAAGACCAGCGGCACGGTGAACATCTTCGGTCACGACCTGGACAGGAATCCTGCGCAGCTCAAGCGCTCCATCGGCGTGGTGCCTCAGGAATTCAACTTCAACCAGTTCGAAAAGACCTTCGACATCGTCGTGACCCAGGCCGGCTACTACGGCATCCCGGCGAAAATCGCCAAGGAACGCGCCGAGCAGTACCTGACCCAGCTCGGCCTGTGGGACAAGAAGGACGTGCCATCGCGCTCGCTGTCCGGCGGTATGAAGCGTCGCCTGATGATCGCCCGCGCGCTGGTTCATGAACCGCGTCTGCTGATCCTCGACGAGCCGACCGCCGGGGTGGACATCGAGCTGCGTCGTTCGATGTGGAGCTTCCTCACCGAGCTGAACCAGAAAGGCATCACCATCATCCTCACGACCCACTATCTGGAAGAGGCTGAGCAGCTGTGCCGCAACATCGGCATCATCGACCACGGCACCATCGTCGAGAACACCAGCATGCGGCAGTTGCTCAGCCAGTTGCATGTCGAAACATTCCTGCTGGACCTCAAGGGCGACCTGCCGGCTGCGCCGCAGTTGCTCGGCTATCCGTCCCGGCTGATCGACAGCCACACCCTGGAAGTCCAGGTGGAAAAGTCCATGGGCATCACCGCGCTGTTCACCCAGTTGGCGCAGCAGAACATCGAAGTGCTGAGCCTGCGTAACAAAACCAATCGCCTCGAGGAGTTGTTCGTGTCCCTGGTGGAGAAAAATCTGTCGAAGGTGGCGGTATGAGTTCCGAGCTGCGCCCCAACCTCGTTGCCCTCAACACCATCGTTTACCGTGAAGTCCGGCGTTTCACCCGGATCTGGCCGCAGACCCTGCTGCCGCCGGCCATCACCATGGTCCTGTACTTCGTGATCTTCGGTAATCTGATCGGTCGGCAGATCGGCGACATGGGTGGCTTCACTTACATGGAGTACATCGTGCCGGGGCTGATCATGATGTCGGTGATCACCAACTCCTACGGCAACGTGGTGTCGAGTTTCTTCGGCAGCAAGTTCCAGCGGTCCATTGAAGAATTGATGGTCTCGCCGTTGTCGCCGCACACCATTCTGATTGGCTATACCCTGGGCGGCGTGCTGCGTGGCCTGATGGTGGGGATCATCGTGACCCTGCTGTCGCTGTTCTTCACCCACTTGCAGGTGCATCACCTGGGCGTGACCATTCTGGTGGTGGTGCTGACCGCGACCATCTTCTCGTTGCTGGGCTTCATCAACGCCGTGTTTGCGCGCAACTTCGATGACATTTCGATCATCCCGACTTTCGTGCTGACGCCACTGACCTACCTGGGCGGGGTCTTCTACTCGATCACCTTGCTGCCACCGTTCTGGCAGACCGTGTCCTTGGCCAACCCGGTGCTGCACATGGTCAACGCGTTCCGCTACGGCATCCTTGGCGTATCGGATATCCGCATCAGCGTGGCCATCGCCTTCATGCTGGTTGCGACCGCGGTGCTGTATTTCGGTAGTGCAAGGTTGCTGGTCAGCGGGCGCGGGATGCGGACTTAAGGAATACCGCGTCGCCTGCATCGCGAGCAAGCTCGCTCCCACACATGGATCCATGTAGCACTGAAGATCCCTGTGGGAGCGAGCTTGCTCGCGATGGCGTCAGCCCGGACACCGCAAAAAAAAACGGCCTCCCAAGTGGAGGCCGTTTTGCATTCTCACATCCGGCTCTTCTTGCGCCGCTTCCACTGCCTGGCCACCCACCAGCGCCAATACATCATCACCAGGAAGTAGGCCAGTGCGCCGAGTACCAGCCCCGTTACCACTGAGCCCAACAGAAACGGTTGCCACAAGGTCGAGATTTCACCCGTGATCCATTCCCAGTTCAGTGAGTCCGGCAACTGCCGGGCGGGAACGTCCATCAGCCAGGCGCCGGTCTGGTAGGTGCAGAAGAACACGGCGGGCATGGTGATCGGGTTGGTCAGCCAGACCAGGCTCACGGCAATCGGCATGTTGCCGCGCACGATGATGGCGAGGATTGCCGCCAGCAGCATCTGTAGCGGGATCGGCAGGAACGCGGCGAACAGCCCCACCGCCATGGCGCGGGCAACGGAGTGGCGGTTGAGGTGCCACAGGTTCGGGTCATGCAACAGCGTGCCGAGAAAGCGTAAGGACTTGTGTTCCCTGATGCTCATCGGGTCTGGCATGTAGCGTTTGAATAAGCGCCGGGGCATAAGGCTTCTCGGTCGGTCAGGGCGGCAAGTATGTCTGGATTCCATGAACTGCCTATTCAGATTTTGTGACAATTATTGACGGCGCCCATGCGACGAGCGGGCTAAGCCTTGAAGGGGACTTTCAAGGACGGGCTTATGCGCACAGGGATGATGGCGCTGGCGTTGGGTCTTTTGACCTTGCGTTTTTTACCGGCATTACCGCCGGTCTGGTTATGGCTGGCGATGCCAGTGGCGGGTTTGATGTTGCTGCCGTTCAGGACTTATCCGGTGGCGTTTTACTTGTTCGGCTTGAGTTGGGCCTGCGCGATTGCGCAATGGGCGCTGGATGACCGGTTACCGCCGGCGCTGGACGGAGAAACCCGTTGGGTCGAAGGGCGGGTCACTGGCTTGCCCCGGCATGACGACGGTGTCGTGCGTTTCGAGTTGACCGACATCCAGTCCCGACGTACCCGGCTGCCGCAGCAAATGCGTCTGGCCTGGTATGGGGGGCCGCCGGTGAACAGTGGCGAGCGCTGGCGCATGGCAGTCAAGTTGAAGCGTCCGGTCGGGCTGCTCAATCCGCAGGCCTTCGACTACCAGGCCTGGTTGCTGGCACAACGCATCGGGGCGACCGGGACGATCAAGCAGGGCGAACGCCTTGCGCCAGCCCAGTGGGCCTGGCGCGATGCAATCCGTCAGCGTTTGCTGGCGGTGGATGCCCAAGGGCGAAACGGCGCGTTGACGGCGTTGGTGCTCGGGGACGGCGCCGGGTTGAGTCGCGAAGACTGGCAGGTATTGCAGGACACCGGCACGGTTCATCTGTTGGTGATTTCCGGGCAGCACATCGGATTGCTGGCGGGCGTCGTGTATCTGCTGATCGCCGGCCTGGCCCGCTTTGGGTTATGGCCGAACCGTCTGCCATGGCTGCCCTGGGCGTGTGGCCTGGCATTCGCCGCTGCGCTCGGTTACGGGATGCTGGCCGGTTTCGAGGTGCCGGTGCGACGGGCCTGCTTGATGATTGGTCTGGTGTTGTTGTGGCGTCTGGGGTTCCGTCATCTCGGTGCGTGGTGGCCACTGTTGTTGGCACTCAACGGCATTTTGCTGCTGGCGCCGCTGGCGAGTCTCCAGCCTGGTTTCTGGCTGTCTTTCGCGGCCGTGGCAGTCTTGATATTGACCTTCGGCGGACGTTTGGGGCCGTGGCGTTGGTGGCAGACCTGGACCCGTGCCCAGTGGCTGATTGCAATCGGGCTGTGCCCGTTGTTATTGGCACTGGGGTTGCCCATCAGTCTGAGCGGGCCGCTGGCCAATTTGTTTGCGGTGCCCTGGATCAGTCTGGTGGTACTGCCACCGGCGTTGCTCGGGACGCTGTTGCTACCGATGCCTTATGTGGGTGAGAAATTGCTGTGGCTGGCGGGCGGTCTGATCGACGGTTGGTTCAGCGGATTGGGGTTCGTCTCCGGTCAGGTTCCTGCGTGGGTGCCCGCGGCGGTCCCGCTATGGGCCTGGGCAATCGGTGCTTTTGGCGCCTTTTTGCTCTTGCTGCCGCGAGGCTTGCCGATGCGCCCGTTAGGGTGGCCCATGCTGTTGATGCTGGTTTTTTCGCCCAGGCCGATGTTGCAGGAGGGCATGGCGGAAGTCTGGCAACTGGATGTCGGTCAAGGCCTGGCGATCCTGGTGCGCACCCGGCATCACACGTTGCTGTATGACGCCGGACCGCGTTTCGGAGAACTCGACCAGGGGGAACGGGTGGTGCTGCCGACATTGCGCAAACTGGGGGTGAAGGGCATAGACCTGATGCTGATCAGCCACGCCCACGCCGATCATGCCGGCGGTGCCCCGGCGATTGCCAGGGG
The DNA here is from genome assembly GCF_058802985.1 of Pseudomonas sp. GW822-FHT01E03. Lineage (NCBI taxonomy): Bacteria > Pseudomonadati > Pseudomonadota > Gammaproteobacteria > Pseudomonadales > Pseudomonadaceae > Pseudomonas > Pseudomonas sp. GW822-FHT01E03. The sequence continues at coordinate 266,168 of NZ_JBXAOQ010000010.1, read as the reverse complement.
GTTGCCGGTGAAACAGGTGGTCAGTGGTGAACCGTCAGACTTGCCTGCGCAACTGCAGGCCGGGAGATGTGAGAGCGGTCGGCGATGGACCTGGGATGAAGTCGATTTCCAGCTTTGGCACTGGCCATTGGCCGGCGACAGCAACCAGAACTCTTGTGTCTTGCTGATCGAGGCCAATGGCGAACGGCTGCTGTTGAGTGGCGACATCGATGCCGCCGCCGAGAGAGCCCTGCTGGACAGTCCGTTGGCCCGGCCCACCGATTGGCTGCAGGCGCCACACCACGGCAGTCGCAGCTCGTCGTCCAATGCCCTGTTGGATGTCCTGCAACCCAAAGGTGCGCTGATCTCCCGCGGGCAGGGCAATTCGTTTGGCCATCCGCATCCCACGGTCATCGCCCGTTATCAAAAACGTGGAATGGCGATCTACGACAGCGTCGAACAGGGTGCCATTCGTCTGCAACTGGGACGCTTCGAGCCGCCGTGGTCAATGCGCCAGGAACGGCGTTTCTGGCGCGATCCGCCGCCCTTGAACCCATAACCGAGCGTTATCAAAGCCCGACCGGATGCGACATCACGGTCTTCGGTGCGTCCACCCCCTATGTTAGAGTGGCGCACTTTTTCGAGGGGGCTGTCACTGTGTGGGAATTGGTCAAATCCGGCGGCTGGATGATGCTGCCGATCATTTTGAGTTCCATCGCGGCCATGGCGATCGTTGCCGAGCGTCTGTGGACCCTGCGGGCCAGCCGCGTGACCCCGGAGCACTTGCTCGGGCAGGTATGGGTCTGGATCAAGGACAAACAGCTCAATAAGGAAAAGCTCAAGGAACTGCGCGCCAATTCGCCTTTGGGCGAGATCCTGGCGGCTGGCCTGGCCAACTCCAAGCATGGTCGCGAGATCATGAAGGAGTGCATCGAAGAGGCCGCTCAACGGGTCATCCATGAGCTCGAACGCTACGTCAACGCCCTGGGCACCATTGCTGCCATGGCCCCGTTGCTGGGCTTGCTCGGTACCGTGCTGGGCATGATCGATATTTTCAGCGCGTTCACAGGCTCAGGCATGACCACCAACGCCTCGGTACTGGCCGGTGGTATTTCCAAGGCCCTGATCACCACGGCTGCCGGTTTGATGGTTGGTATCCCGGCGGTATTCTTCCATCGATTCCTGCAACGCCGTATCGATGAACTGGTGGTAGGGATGGAGCAGGAAGCGATCAAACTGGTCGAGGTAGTGCAGGGCGACCGCGATGTGGACCTGGCCGGGAGCAAAGCGTGAAATTCCGCCGCAAACCACGGGAAACGGTGGACATCAACCTCGCGTCGCTGATCGACGTGGTGTTCATCCTGCTGCTGTTTTTTGTCGTGACCACCACCTTCACCCGTGAAACCCAGCTGCGCGTCGATCTGCCGGAAGCGGTCAGCGGCGCGCCGGCCGACGATCAGAACAAGCCTCTGGACATCGCCATCAGTGCCGACGGCGTGTTCTCGGTGAACAACCAGATCCTGCCGAAAAGTGACCTGGCTTCGCTGATGGACGCGCTGCAGAAGGAAGCCAATGGCGACACCAGCCGGCCACTGTCGATCAGCGCTGATGGCAAGACACAGCATCAGTCCGTCATCACCGCCATGGATGCGGCCGGCAAGCTCGGTTTCAGCCATTTGCGCATGACCACTGTCGAAGCGGCGCCCCCCGCGTCCTGATGGCCATGTCCGATCGATTGCTCGCCGCGTGGTACGCAGGTCATCCGGCCCTGAAACTGTTGCAGCCGCTGGAATGGCTGTACCGGCGCGTGGTCATGAACAAGCGCAAGCGCTTTCTGGCCGGAGAGGGCGAGATCTATCAGCCACCGGTGCCGCTGATCGTGGTCGGCAACATCACCGTGGGTGGCACCGGCAAGACACCGCTGATTCTGTGGATGATTGAGCACTGCCAGCGCAGCGGCCTGCGGGTCGGCGTGGTCAGCCGCGGCTACGGCGCCAAACCGCCGCAACTGCCATGGCGAGTCGAGGCCGAGCAAAGCGCCGACGTCGCCGGTGACGAGCCGTTGCTGATCGTCCAGCGCACGGGCGTCCCGCTGATGATCGACCCCAGTCGCAGCAACGCCGTCAAAACCTTGTTGGCCAGTGAGCCGCTGGACCTGATCCTGTCCGACGACGGCATGCAGCACTACCGCATTGCCCGTGACCTCGAACTGGTGCTGATCGACGCTGCCCGTGGCCTGGGCAATCGCCGTTGCCTGCCTGCCGGGCCATTGCGTGAGCCGGTCGAGCGCCTGCAAAGCGTCGACGCGGTCCTCTACAACGGTGCCGTGGCCGACCGCGATGATGGATTTGCCTTCCAGTTGCAACCCACCGCGCTGGTCAACCTGCGCAGCGGCGAACGTCGTCCCCTCGACCACTTTGGCGCAGGCCAGGCCGTGCACGCGGTGGCCGGCATCGGCAATCCACAACGTTTCTTCAAGACCCTCGAAACGCTACACTGGCAGCCGGTTCCACATGCGTTTGCCGACCACGCCGAATACAGCGTGGAGGCGTTGAATTTCACGCCGTCATTGCCGTTGGTGATGACGGAAAAGGACGCGGTGAAATGCCGTGCCTTTGCCGCCGCTGACTGGTGGTACCTGGCGGTCGATGCTGTGCCGTCGCCGGCCTTCGTGGCCTGGTTCGACACGCAGTTGATGCGCCTGCTGCCGGCTCGTTTGTTGCCTTAACTCCGTTTTTTCCAGGGAATGCTCATGGACACCAAATTGCTCGATATCCTCGCTTGCCCGGTCTGCAAAGGCCCGCTCAAGCTCAGCGCCGACAAGACCGAGCTGATCAGCAAGGGCGCAGGCCTGGCCTACCCGATTCGCGACGGCATCCCGGTGATGCTCGAATCCGAAGCGCGCACCCTGACCACCGACGAGCGCCTGGATAAATGACCACAGCCTTTACCGTCGTCATTCCATCGCGTTACGCCTCCACACGCCTGCCCGGCAAGCCGCTGCTGCTGATCGCCGGCAAGCCGATGATCCAGCACGTCTGGGAACAGGCGAGCAAAAGCAGCGCCGAGCGGGTGGTAGTGGCCACGGACGACGCGCGCATCGTCGAGGCCTGCAATGGCTTTGGCGCCGAAGTGGTGCTGACCCGTGAGGATCACAACTCCGGCACCGATCGCCTGGCCGAAGTCGCGATGAAGCTGGGCCTGGCGCCCGACGCTATCGTGGTCAACGTCCAGGGCGACGAGCCGCTGATCCCGCCGAACGTGATCGATCAGGTGGCCGCCAACCTGGCAGCCCACGCCGAAGCGCGCATGGCCACCCTGGCCGAACCGATCGAAGACGTGGACACCCTGTTCAATCCCAACGTGGTCAAGGTCGTCAGCGACCTCAATGGCCTGGCGCTGACGTTCAGCCGTTCTACCTTGCCCTGGGCGCGGGATGCCTTCGCCGTGAACCGTGAGCAGTTGCCCGAAGGTGTGCCATACCGCCGCCATATCGGCATTTATGCCTATCGCGCCGGATTCCTGCAGGATTTCGTCAGCTGGGGTCCATGCTGGCTGGAAAACACCGAGTGTCTGGAACAGCTGCGTGCGCTGTGGCACGGCGTACGAATTCACGTCGCCGATGCACTGATCGCGCCGCCACCCGGTGTCGACACCGTTGAAGACCTTGAGCGCGTTCGTCGCCTGCTGGAGGCGTGATGCGGGTTTTGTTTGTCTGCCTGGGCAACATCTGTCGCTCGCCCACGGCCGAAGGCGTGCTGCGGCATAAGCTGCGCGAGGCCGGCTTGGCCGATCAGGTCGAAGTCGCTTCCGCCGGCACCGGTGACTGGCATGTCGGCAAGGCGCCGGACAAGCGCAGTCAGGCCGCGGCGAAGCTGCGCGGTTATGACTTGTCCGCCCAGCGCGCCCGGCAAGTCAGTCGTGCCGATTTCGCCACCTACGACCTGATCCTGGCGATGGACAACAGCAACCTGCGCAACCTCAAGGCCTTGCAGCCGGCCAAGGGCAAGGCCGAATTGGACCTGTTCCTGCGTCGCTACCAGTCGCCAGTCGATGAAGTGCCGGACCCGTACTACGACGGCGAACAAGGCTTCGAGCAGGTGCTGGACCTGATCGAGCACGCCAGTGATTTGCTGGTGATCGAATTGAAGGGACGGTTATGAGTTTGCAGGTTCAATCACAGGTTTCGCTCAAGCCGTTCAACAGTTTTGGCGTGGATGTCCAGGCCCGGCTGTTTGCCCAGGCCCATAGCGACGCCGATGTGCGCGAGGCTCTGGCCTACGGGCTGGAGCACAAGGTCCCGGTGCTGGTGATCGGCGGCGGCAGCAACCTGTTGCTGACGGCAGATATCGAATCACTGGTTCTGCGCATGGCCACGCGCGGGATTCGCGTGCTGAGCGATGAGGGCGGCAAAGTGGTGATCGAGGCCGAGGCAGGCGAGCCCTGGCATCCATTTGTGCAACACACACTGTCCCTGGGGCTGTCCGGCCTGGAAAATCTCAGCCTGATTCCCGGCACTGTCGGTGCGGCACCGATGCAGAACATCGGCGCTTATGGCGTCGAGATCAAGGACGTGTTCGCCGGCCTGACCGCCCTCGATCGCCAGACCGGCGAACTGCGCGACTTTACCCTGCAAGAGTGCAACTTCGCCTACCGCGACAGCCTGTTCAAGCAGGAGCCGGGGCGTTGGTTGATTCTGCGTGTGCGTTTCGCCCTCGACCGCGCCGCGCATCTGCACCTGGAGTACGGCCCGGTGCGCCAGCGCCTGACCGAACAAGGCATCGAGCATCCGACCGCCAGCGATGTCAGCCAGGCCATTTGCAGCATCCGCAACGAAAAACTCCCGGACCCGGCCGTACTCGGCAATGCCGGCAGCTTTTTCAAGAACCCTTTGGTGTCGTCGGCGCTGGCTGCACGGCTCAAGGGTGAATACCCGGACCTGGTGGCCTATGCGCAACCCGACGGGCAGATGAAACTGGCCGCCGGTTGGCTGATCGAGCGGGCAGGGTGGAAAGGTTTCCGTGAAGCTGATGCTGGCGTGCATAAATTGCAGGCGCTGGTGCTGGTCAACTATGGAGGCGCGACGGGCCTGCAACTGTTGAACCTGGCGCAGCGCATCCAGAAAGACATTCTCGAGCGTTTCCATGTCGATCTGGAAATGGAGCCGAACCGGTATTGAGCTAAGCTTTCAGGACGGATCAAAAAGCCCTGCACAATGTTTATTGTGCAGGGCTTTTTTGTTAATGCTCGGTTAACTTAGTCAGCTAACGATGCACACTCTTGCTCCACCAAAGGCCCGGTGCAGACCGTTTGAGTCAGCATAAGAGAGCCCATTAGCCTGAGTCGATCTGCGTGCGACCCACCGAGATCCAGCGGCAGATTGCTCGACCCCATAACTCAAGACCTATGCGGGCGTGCCCATGATTACCCTGAAACTCAATGGTCAAGACCATCAACTCGACGTCACCGAGGACATGCCGCTGCTCTGGGCGATCCGCGACGTGGCCGGTTACAACGGCACCAAATTCGGCTGCGGCATGGGCCTGTGCGGCGCCTGTACCATTCATATCGAAGGGGCTCCGGCACGCAGTTGCATTACGCCCATCGGTTCAGTCGTCGGGCAGAATGTCAGCACCATCGACAACCTGCACGCCGATCCGATCGGCAAAGTCGTGCAGCAAGCCTGGCTCGACACGGCAGTGGCTCAATGCGGCTTCTGCCAGGGCGGGCAAATCATGTCGGCGACGGCACTGCTCAAGACCCATCCGAACCCGAGCGACGAGCAGATCGAAGAAGCCATGGTCGGCAACATCTGTCGCTGCGGCACCTATAACCGTATCAAGACCGCGATCCGTCAGGCTTCCACTCACCTGAAGGAGGCCAAGGCATGAGCCGGTTACCGAATGATTTCGCCCTGAGCAACCTCAGTCGCCGTGGTTTTCTCAAGGGTGTGGGGGCGACCGGTGCGCTGGTGGTCGCCGCGAGTTGGGGTTGGCAAGACGCGTTTGCCGAAGAGAAAGAGAAGAAGTTCGGCGCCGACGGCATGCCCCACGGCTGGGTCGACGATCCGAAAGTCTATGTGAGCATCGCCGCCGATGGCACGGTGACCGTTATCTGCAACCGCTCGGAGATGGGCCAGGGCGTGCGCACCAGCTTGACCATGGTGGTGGCCGATGAACTGGAAGCCGACTGGGCGATGGTCAAGGTACAGCAGGCCCCCGGCGATGAAGCGCGCTTCGGCAACCAGGACACCGACGGCTCGCGCAGCATGCGTCACTGGTACGAGCCGATGCGTCGTTGCGGCGCCGCCGCACGGGCCATGCTGGAACAAGCCGCGGCTGACCAGTGGAAAGTGTCAGTCGGCGAGTGCCAGGCGCAACTTCATAAAGTCATTCATAAACCGTCGGGCCGCGAACTGGGCTATGGCGCGCTGGCCGCCGCCGCTGGCGCTTTGGCCGTGCCTGCGCGAGAAAGCCTGAGACTCAAGCAACCTTCGGAATTTCGATATATCGGTAAGGAAGGCACCAAGGCCATCGACGGTGAGGACATCGTCAATGGTCGTGCGGTGTACGGCGCCGACGTGCATTTCGACGGCATGCTGTACGCGACCATCGCGCGACCCACGGTGTATGGCGGCAAGGTCAAAAGCTTCGATGGCAGTGCGGCGATGAAAGTCCCAGGCGTGGTCAAAGTGGTACAGATCGAAAGCCGCCCGTTGCCTTCGGAGTTCCAACCCCTGGGCGGCATCGCCGTGGTGGCGAGCAATACCTGGGCGGCGATCAAGGGCCGCGAGGCACTGAAAATCGAATGGGACGACGGCCCCAACGCCAGCTACGACTCGATTGCCTATCGCAAGGAACTCGAAGCCGCCTCGCTCAAGCCCGGCAAGGTGGTGCGCAATACCGGCAACCTCGATGAGGCCATGGCCAGCGCCGATAGCACGCTGGAAGCCTCCTACTACTTGCCGCATTTGTCACAGTCGCCGATGGAACCGATGGTCGCCATTGCGCGGTTCAAGGACGGTGCGTGCCAAGCCTGGGGGCCAAGCCAGGCGCCGCAGGTCACCCGGGAACGGATCGGTGAGCGCCTGGGCCTGCCGTTCGACAAGGTCACGTTCAACGTGACCCTGCTCGGGGGCGGGTTCGGGCGCAAGTCCAAGCCTGACTTCATCATCGAGGCCGCCATCCTCGCCAAGGAATTCCCCGGTAAAGCGGTGCGGGTGCAATGGACCCGCGAAGACGACATCCACTGTTCCTATTTTCACACCGTGTCGGCCGAATACCTCAAGGCCAGCCTGAACAAGGATGGCCTGCCATCCGGCTGGTTGCACCGTACGGTGGCGCCGAGCATCACCGCGTTGTTTGCGCCGGGCATGAACCATGAGGCGGCGTTCGAACTGGGCATGGGGTTCACCAACATGGCGTATGCGATCCCCAACATTCGCCTGGAAAACCCCGAGGCAACGGTGCATACCCGGGTAGGTTGGTATCGCTCGGTGTCGAACATTCCCCATGGTTTCGCGATCCAGAGTTTTATCGATGAACTGGCGCACAAGGCCGGGCAGGATCCGCTGAAGTACCAGATCAGATTGCTCGGCCCGGACCGTCAGATCGATCCGCGTACCTTGAGTGAAGAGTGGAACTACGGCGAATCCCCCGAGCGTTATCCGATCGACACCGCGCGCCTGCGCACGGTACTGGAGACCGCCGCCAAAGCCGCCGGTTGGGGGCGTGAGTTGCCCAAGGGACGCGGCCTGGGCCTGGCAGTGCATTACAGCTTCGTGACCTATGTGGCGGCGGTGATCGAGGTGGAGGTCAAGGACGACGGTACGCTGGTGGTGCACAAGGCTGACATCGCCGTCGATTGCGGGCCGCAGATCAACCCCGAGCGGATTCGCGCGCAATTCGAAGGCGCCTGTGTCATGGGCCTGGGTAATGCGGTGCTGGGGGAAATCAGCTTCAAGGACGGCAAGGTCCAGCAGGATAACTTCCATATGTACGAAGTGGCGCGCATGTCCCTGGCGCCGAAAGAAGTGGCGGTGCATCTGGTGACGCCGCCGGGCAATGTTCCGTTGGGTGGTGTGGGTGAACCGGGCGTGCCACCGATTGCGCCGGCACTGTGCAACGCGATCTTCGCCGCCACCGGCAAACGCATCCGCAATCTGCCGGTTCGTTATCAGCTGTCGGGATGGCAGAAGGCTGGCGCCTGATGGACAGTGCCGATCTGAACGTCCTGCGCAGCGTGTTGCAATGGCATCGCGCCGGTCAGCGGGTGGTGTTGTACAGCGTGGTCGAAACCTGGGGCACTGCGCCCCGGGCACCCGGCGCCATGCTGGCTTTGCGCGAAGACGGCATGGTGATTGGTTCGGTCTCGGGCGGGTGTGTCGAAGATGACTTGATTGCCCGGCTGCACGACGGACGCCTCGCACTTGACGGGCCGCCGGTGCAATTGATCACCTACGGCGTGACCCGCGAGGAAGCCGCACGTTTCGGCTTGCCCTGCGGTGGCACCTTGCGCTTGACCGAGGAGCGTATCGACGATGGGGATTGGGTCGAGCAATTGCTCGCCCGTTGCGAGGCCCATGAAATCGTTGCGCGTGAACTGAACCTGACCACCGGCGCAGTACTTTTGCAGCCAGCCAGTAAAACTGACGTGTTGACGTTCGATGGACAGACCTTGCGGGTGATCCATGGCCCGCGCTGGCGCTTGCTGCTGATCGGCGCGGGGCAGCTGTCGCGCTATGTGGCGGAAATGGCCCGGCTGCTGGATTTCGAGGTGCTGATTTGCGACCCGCGTAGCGAGTTCGTCTACGGCTGGGAGCAGCAGCACGGACGATTTGTTTCGGGCATGCCGGATGAGGCGGTATTGAATATCCAGACCGATGAACGCACGGCTATCGTGGCCTTGACCCATGATCCGCGTCTGGATGACATGGCGCTGCTCACGGCCCTGGATTCCAGGGCTTTTTACGTCGGAGCGCTGGGATCGCGGGTCAACAGCCAGAAGCGCCGGGAAAACCTGGCTCAACTGGGGTTGTTGCAATCGGCGATTGACCGCTTGCATGGTCCGATCGGTTTGCACATCGGCAGTCATAATCCAGCGGAAATTGCCTTGTCGCTCATGGCGGAAATCGTGGCGGTCAAAAACGGCATCGAACTGAAGCAGAAGAAAGTCCTGCGGGAGAGCGTATGAGCAAATCCATCGGCGTTATCGTGTTGGCGGCGGGGCAGGGCAGCCGGTTTCGTCAGGTGGCGGGTGCCGAAAAGGATAAATTGGTGGCCGATTGCACCGGGCGTGACGGCGTGGTGCGGTCCGTCATCGAGCACACATTGGTCAACCTGCCGGCGAGGCTGGACAAGCGCGTACTGGTGACCACTGCTGACCGCCCGCAAGTGATTCGCATGGCTCAGGCCTATGGCTGCGAGATTGTGCTGATCGAATCGACGGGAATGGGCGACAGCATTGCCGCGGGAGTCGCTGCCTGCAAGCAACTCGATGGCTGGCTGATGGTGCTGGGGGATATGCCGTTCATCCTGCCATCGAGTATCGAGCAAGTGGTGGCGGGGATTGGCGATGACAGTATCAGCGTGCCAGTGCAGGACGGCGGGTACGGGCATCCGGTCGGTTTCGGACGGGACTTCGCGGCGGGGTTGATGGCGTTATCGGGTGATCGCGGCGCCAAGCCGCTGTTCACCCAAGGACGGGTGGTTGAAGTGAGCGTGGATGATTCTGGTGTGGTGTGGGATGTGGATGTGCCTGAAGCACTAACCTTCAGGCCAGCATAGATCCTTGTGGGAGCGAGCTTGCTCGCGATAGCGGTGGATCAGCTAGCACCAATGTTGAATGTCATTCCGCCATCGCGAGCAATCGAGCGTCGACCGGCTGCTCCCACAGGGGAATGGTGTGATTTCACAGATGTAAAAAAAGCCCCGCCTGGGATCACCAGGCGGGGCTTTTTAGTGGCCGATGGAATCAGACGAGAGGTTTAGGCTCGTGCTCTTTTTCCTGGGCCTGCTCGTGTTGTTCTACCGCTTCCTGAACGGAGCGCGGTGCTTCGTGGATCACCGACTCAACCGGCTCGGCAGCCACTTCGGCAGCCGGGGCAGGAGCTGCCTCAACCACTTCAGCAGCAACCGGTGCAGGCTCGGCGGCGACAACCGCTTCAGCTGGAGCCGCAGCGGCAGCCAGTTCAGCTTCCTTCTGCAGACGCTCGGCTTCACGCTTGCGACGACGCACTTCACGCGGGTCGTTAGGCGCACGGCCACTTGGCGTCAGGGCGCTGGCAGGAGCGGCTTCGACTACCGGAGCAGGTGCCTGGGCAACGACTGGTGCTTCAACGACTGGCGCTTCAACCACCGGTGCTGGAGCCGGTTCTGCTGCGGCAACCACCGGCTCGGAAACCATGGTTTCAGCCACTTGGGTTTCAGCGGCAGGTGCAGCGGCTTCAGCGACGGCTGGCTCGGCAACCCAGTTGAATGCGGTTTGCTCTTCGCGAACTTCACGCACGGTGTCAGTCACGGTTTCAACAACCGCTTCTGCAGCCTGGGCAGGTGCTTCTACCACTGGCGCTGGCTCGGCAGCCGCTTCAACAGCAGGCTGAGCTTCTGGCGCTGGCGCCACTTCGATTTCCGGCGAGGCGGTGACTTCGACCGGTGTGGTCGCTTCAACGACTGGCGCTTCAACCGGAGCTGCTTCCAGGGTCGCGGTAGTGGCGCGTTCGGCTTGCACATTGGCTTCAGCTTCTGCTGGAGCGCTGATCACGCTGCTGGCAACAGCTGCGGTGACAGCCAGGCCGGCGGCCAGATCGGCAGTGCTTGGCGCTTCAGCGTTTTCGCCGGACTCGGACTCTTCCGAACCTTCGATCACGTTGCCGTTGGCGTCACGCTGACGCTCGCGACGGTTGCTGCGACGACGCTGACCACGGGAGCGGCGGCGTGGACGGTCGCCTTCGGCGCTTTCCTGACCGTCTTCCGACAGTTGCTCTTCGTTGGTGGTCAGTTCTTCTTCAGTTGCGGCTGCGGCAGCTTGTTCGGCACGTGGCTGACGTTCTTCACGCGGTGGGCGTGGCGCGCGTTCTTCACGTGGCTGACGAGCCGGGCGTTCTTCAGCGGTAGCAGCCGTAGCGGTAGCAGCGGCGGCCGGAGCAGCCGGAGCGGCATCCAGAGGCTCGCGCAGTTCACGAACGCGTTCTTCACGCTCGCCACGTGGCTTGCGATCTTCACGCGGAGCGCGCGGTGCACGTTCTTCACGAGGCGCGCGTGGTGCGCGTTCTTCGCGGGCTACCGCTGGCGTTTCTTCGCGGGTTTCGCGAGGTTCACGCACTTCCCGTGGCTGACGCTCTTCACGCGGCTCACGTGGTGCGCGTTCTTCACGCGGTGCACGCTCTTCGCGAGGCTTGCGCTCTTCATCGCGGCGACCGTTACGGTTGCGGCTCTGCTGGCGACCGTTGCGACGCTCTTCGTTGCGGGCCGGACGCTCGGCGGCAGGTTTTTCAACCACAACCGGTGCGGCAGGCTCTTCCTTGGTGGCGAACAGGCTCACCAGCGACTTCACCAGGCCTTTGAACAGGCTTGGCTCCGGTACGGCGGCCGGGGCAGGGGCTGGAGCGGCCACTTCGGTCGGCACCGGAGCGTTGGCACGGGCCGGGGCCGTTTTGACCGCAGCTTCCTGGCGAACCAGGGTGCGGGTCGCAGCGGCTGGCTGGACTTCTTCGACTTCGGCAGCGGCAGCGGCGATTTCGTAGCTGGACTGGTTGGTCGCGGCTTCCGGGCTGTCGTCACGCAGGCGCTGTACTTCGAAGTGCGGCGTTTCGAGGTGATCGTTCGGCAGGATGACGATGCGGGCACGGGTGCGCAGTTCGATCTTGGTGATCGAGTTGCGTTTTTCGTTGAGCAGGAACGCCGCCACCGGGATCGGCACTTGTGCACGAACTTCGGCGGTACGGTCTTTCAGGGCTTCTTCTTCGATCAGGCGCAGGATCGCCAGGGACAGCGATTCAACGTCACGGATGATGCCGGTGCCGTTGCAACGCGGGCAGACGATGCCGCTGCTTTCACCCAGGGATGGACGCAGGCGCTGACGGGACATTTCCAGCAGGCCGAAGCGCGAAATGCGACCGACTTGCACGCGAGCGCGGTCGGCTTCCAGGCATTCGCGGACTTTTTCTTCCACGGCGCGCTGGTTCTTGGCAGGGGTCATGTCGATGAAGTCGATGACGATCAGGCCGCCGATGTCGCGCAGGCGCAACTGACGGGCGATTTCCTCGGCCGCTTCAAGGTTGGTTTGCAGCGCGGTTTCTTCGATGTCGCTGCCTTTGGTGGCGCGCGCCGAGTTGATGTCGATGGACACCAGGGCTTCGGTCGGATCGATCACGATGGAACCGCCGGAAGGCAGTTCGACAACGCGCTGGAAAGCGGTTTCGATCTGGCTTTCGATCTGGAAACGGTTGAACAGCGGAACGCTGTCTTCGTACAGCTTGATCTTGCTGGCGTACTGCGGCATTACCTGGCGGATGAAGGTCAGGGCTTCGTCCTGGGCTTCAACGCTGTCGATCAGCACTTCGCCGATGTCCTGGCGCAGGTAGTCGCGGATCGCGCGGATGATCACGTTGCTTTCCTGGTAGATCAGGAATGGCGCGGCGCGGTCCAGCGAAGCTTCCTTGATGGCGGTCCACAGTTGCAGCAGGTAGTCGAGGTCCCACTGCATTTCTTCGCTGCTGCGGCCAAGGCCTGCAGTGCGCACGATCAGGCCCATGTCGGCCGGGGCAACCAGACCGTTCAGGGCTTCACGCAGTTCGTTGCGCTCTTCGCCTTCGATGCGACGGGAGATACCGCCGGCACGCGGGTTGTTCGGCATCAGCACCAGGTAACGACCGGCCAGGCTGATGAAGGTGGTCAGGGCGGCGCCCTTGTTGCCACGTTCTTCTTTTTCGACCTGAACGATGACTTCCTGGCCTTCGCTCAGGACGTCCTTGATGTTGACGCGACCTTCCGGGGCTTTCTTGAAGTATTCGCGGGAGATTTCTTTGAGGGGCAGGAAGCCGTGGCGCTCAGAGCCGAAATCGACAAAGGCAGCCTCGAGGCTTGGTTCGATGCGAGTAATCCGGCCTTTATAGATGTTGGCCTTCTTCTGCTCGCGTGCACCGGATTCGATGTCCAGGTCGTAGAGGCGCTGGCCATCTACCAGTGCAACACGCAACTCTTCGGGTTGAGTTGCGTTAATCAGCATTCTTTTCATGTAGTACCGTCGGTTTCCGGGCTGCCGGAAACGGCGTTCGGCACACACGACTTCTCACGGTCGGTGTCAGGTGCGTCGGGAGTGGTTGGCCATTTCCCGTGTCCAGCGAAGTCCGGCCAATGTGGGCCTTCATCGCGACGTACGCGTCCTGCTTGCTGTGGCTACTTAAGCACTCAGTCAGGAGGAGGAATCAACCAGCGGCTGTGGACGAGATGAAGCGTCTTGAGAAAGCCTGTTGCTACACAGTCCGGCGGTTGTGCATCTCCACCCTACACGTATCCCTGATAATTCGGGTGCTGCCGCGCGCAGAATCCGCAGCGGGTTGGCATTTACCGTGAGCTCCGAAAGGGGAGGTCACGCATCATGGCTAATTTAGGCGTTGTTTCCGATGCCTTCGCTCGGGGTCATTCGCAGCTGACTGCACTTTGTGAACTGGCCGTGAATATGGCTCGCAAAACGAGTGGAAAACTCTGCTTTGTGGCGTGATTCAGGCCTCATGTCACCTGCGCTCGTTACACCTGCAAACTCCACCGTTACGTAGCGAAAGCCCCGTAGGACGGCCTCGCGTCCTGGTGAATTGCGTTGGTCAGGGCCGGTTTTTGACCGTTGGTCCGCTGTCCAGGCCGCTTTTGGCGACGTTCGCGACTATAGCAGCAATGATTAAGTGCTTCAATTCCATAAAAAATTGTTATCATCCGCGCCATGACGACGACTACCCCCCCGACTCCAGGCGTACAACTGCTTGAGGTCTCGCCGGAATATGCCGGCCAACGCATTGATAATTTCCTTCTCGCCCGACTCAAAGGCGTGCCCAAGACCTTGATTTATCGCATTTTGCGCAAGGGCGAAGTGCGCGTGAACAAAGGTCGGATCAAGCCCGAGTACAAGCTGCAGGCGGGCGATATCGTGCGCGTGCCGCCGGTTCGCGTGCCTGAGCGCGACGAACCGGTGCCGCTGGCACAAGGCCTGTTGCAGCGGCTCGAGGCCTCGATTGTCTTCGAAGACAAGGCGCTGATCGTGATCAACAAGCCCGCGGGCATTGCTGTTCATGGTGGCAGCGGCCTGACTTTCGGGGTGATCGAAGCCTTTCGTCAGTTGCGCCCCGATTGCAAAGAGCTCGAACTGGTTCACCGTCTCGACCGTGATACGTCCGGCCTGTTGATGATCGCCAAGAAGCGCAGCATGTTGCGCCACTTGCACACCGCATTGCGCGGTGATGGCGTCGACAAGCGCTACATGGCGCTGGTCCGCGGTAACTGGGCGAGCTCGATCAAGCAAGTCCGTGCGTCGCTGGGCAAGAGCAATCTGCGCTCCGGCGAGCGCATGGTCGAGGTCGACGAGGAGGAGGGGAAGGAGTCCGTGACCGTGTTCAAGGTCCTGCGCCGCTTCGGCGACTTTGCCACCCTGATCGAAGCAAAGCCGATTACCGGCCGGACTCACCAGATCCGCGTCCATACCTTGCACGCCGGGCATTGCATCGCTGGCGACACCAAGTATGGCGACGAAGGTTTCAGCAAGGAAATCCGCGATCTGGGCGGCAAGCGCCTGTTCCTGCACGCCTACATGCTGACGGTGCCGCTCCCCGATGGTGGTGAGCTGAAGCTGCAAGCGCCGGTCGACGAGATGTGGGCCAAAACCGTGGAGCGATTGAGTGCGCCCATCTGACTACAAGCTGCTGATCTTTGATTGGGACGGCACTCTGGCCGATTCCATTGGTCGGATTGTCGAGGCGATGCACGTTGCCTCGCAGCGTTCCGGTTTTGAGCTGCGCGATGATCTGGCCGTCAAGGGCATCATTGGCCTGGGCTTGCCGGAAGCGATCCGCACCCTGTACCCCGAAATCGGCGACGCCGAGCTGATCGCGTTCCGCGAGCGCTATGCTGAGCATTACATTGCGTCGGAGGCTGTGCCTTCGCCGCTGTTCGAGGGTGTGGTCGAGTCGCTCGAGGCATTTCGTGCCGAGGGCTATCATCTGGCTGTGGCGACCGGCAAGGCCCGTCGCGGGCTGGATCGGGTGTTGAAGTCCCATGGCTGGGAGAATTACTTCGATATCACTCGCGCCGCCGACGAAACCGCCAGCAAGCCCCATCCGCTGATGCTCGAACAAATTCTCGCTCATTGCGAGGTTCGCCCGGAACAGGCGTTGATGGTGGGTGATTCGTCATTTGATTTGCAGATGGCGCGCAACGCCGGCATGGGTTCGGTGGCCGTCAGTTATGGCGCTCAATCGATCGATGCGTTGAGGTTGTATGAGCCGCGACTGGCCATCGACCGTTTTTCAGAATTGCATGCCTGGCTGAATCAGCGGGCTTAACCGGTTGTTTTTGGGGTGGATGGCATGACCGACGAATGGAAGGCGCCCGCCAAGGCAAGCGCAGAGAGCGGTGACGACAAAAGCTGGAAACTGCTGGAAAAGACCCTGCTGGCCGGCATACAGGAGCAGCGCCGGTCCCGTCGCTGGGGGATATTCTTCAAGTTTCTGATTTTTGTGTATCTGTTCGGCGCCATTGCCCTGTTTTCGCCTCTGATGGATATGGAAAAGGCCGGCACCCTTAGTGCAAATTACACGGCGTTGATCGATGTGAGAGGCATGATTGCCGACAAGGAGTCGGCCAGTGCAGACAATATCGTTGGCAGCTTGCGTGCGGCTTTCGAGGACAAGAAGGTCAAGGGCGTCATCCTGCGCATCAACAGCCCGGGCGGCAGTCCGGTGCAGTCGGGTTATGTCTATGACGAGATCAAGCGTCTGCGCGGTCTGCACCCGGACATCAAACTCTATGCGGTCATTTCCGATCTGGGGGCTTCCGGCGCTTACTACATCGCCAGTGCGGCGGATCAGATCTACGCCGACAAGGCGAGCCTGGTCGGCTCCATCGGTGTGACGGCAGCCGGTTATGGCTTTGTCGGCACCATGGAGAAGCTGGGCGTCGAGCGTCGTACTTATACCTCTGGCGAGCACAAGTCGTTCCTCGATCCGTTCCAGCCACAGAAGCCGGAAGAAACCGCCTTCTGGCAGGGCGTGCTCGATACGACCCACAAGCAGTTCATCAATAGCGTCAAGCAGGGTCGTGGCGACCGCCTGAAGGACAAGGAGCATCCGGAGCTGTTCTCTGGTCTGGTCTGGTCCGGCGAGCAGGCACTGCCATTGGGGTTGATCGATGGGCTGGGTAATGCCAGTTCGGTTGCGCGGGATGTGGTCGGTGAGAAAGAGCTGGTGGACTTCACCGTTCAGGAATCGCCATTCGATCGCTTTTCGAAAAAACTCGGCGCCAGCGTTGCTGAGCATTTGGCGATGTGGATGGGTTTTAACGGTCCGTCGCTGCGCTGATTCTGATGTGACATGAAAAACCGGCCTGCGTGGCCGGTTTTTTGGTGTCGGGATTCAGGGAACCTGTACGCCTTCAGTCAGCAGCATGTCGATCAGGCGAATCAGCGGCAGGCCGATCAGGCTGGTGGCGTCAGGTCCCTCGGTGCTGCGAAACAGGCTGACCCCCAGGCCTTCGGCCTTGAAGCTGCCTGCGCAGTCGTAGGGTTGTTCGGCGCGCAAGTAGCGTTCGATGCGAGGTGCGTCGAGTGTGCGCATGTGTACGGTGAACGGCACGCAATCGACCTGGCAGTGCCCGGTCTGGCTGTTGAGCAGGGCCAGGCCAGTGAGGAACGTCACGCTGGCACCGCTGGCGGCCAGCAGTTGTTCCCGGGCTTTTTCGAATGTGTGGGGTTTGCCGATAATCCGCTCTCCCAGCACGGCGACCTGGTCGGAGCCGATTATCAGATGAGCGGTATGGCTGTCGGCCAGGGCGCGCGCTTTCTCTTCGGCGAGGCGCTTGACCAGCTCGATGGCGGACTCATCCGGGCGATGGCTTTCGTCGATATCCGGCGAGCTGCAAGTGAAAGGCAGCTGCAGGCGGGTCAGCAATTCCCGGCGATAGGCCGAGCTGGAAGCGAGTAATAAAGGCAGCATGCACAACTCCATAAGGCGTGTGCGAATTCTAGCGAGGCTTCCAAGTGACGGACAGGGCTGAATTTCCTTTGACATGGGCGGGTGCATCCCTATAATGCTGCGCCTATGTTGAATGACCCGATTCCACCTCACGTTGACCCGCGCAAATTGGCTGATCGTGGCACCACCCTTCAAGGTGAAATGCTGCTGGCCGATTTGGAGAGACTCTGCGACCCGCTTTCCGACAATGTCGGTACGGTGCAGGCTAAATTCGTTTTTGAACGAGATGAACGTAAATCTGTGGTCATCCACAGCTTTATCGACACTGAAGTCAAAATGGTTTGCCAGCGTTGTCTTGAGCTGGTCACCCTGCCGATCCATAGCGAATGCAGTTACGCTGTGGTGAAGGAGGGTGCGAATACCCAGTCGTTGCCGAAAGGTTATGACGTGCTGGAACTGGGCGAAGATCCTTTGGATCTGCAGTCACTGATCGAGGAGGAGCTTCTGCTCGCCTTGCCCATTGTGCCTGCTCATCATCCGGAAGAATGCCAGCAGCCGGCGGGAGCAGATGAGCCCGAACCGAGCGAGGACGAGGTAACGCGGTCCAACCCGTTCAGTGTATTGGCGCAGTTAAAGCGTGACCCAAACGTTTAGGAGTTAATCAATTATGGCTGTTCAGCAGAACAAAAAATCCCGCTCTGCCCGTGACATGCGCCGTTCGCACGACGCTCTCGAGGCTAGCACCCTGTCTGTAGAAAAAACCACCGGTGAAGTTCACCTGCGTCACCACGTATCGCCAGAAGGCGTATACCGTGGTCGTAAAGTGATCGACAAGGGCGCTGACGAGTAATCACTTGTCCGCTCAAGTCATCGCGATTGACGCAATGGGCGGGGACTTCGGTCCCCGCAGCATTGTCCAGGCCAGCCTTGCTTGTCTGTCTGCTACACCCTCGCTGCACCTGACCCTCGTCGGTCAACCCTCCCTTCTTGAAGAACTGATCGCTGGCCATCCGGCTGTGGATCGCGCGCGCCTGTCGATAATGCCAGCGTCCGAAGTCATCACCATGGACGACAAGCCTGCCCAGGCCTTGCGCGGCAAACCCGACTCGTCGATGCGCGTGGCGCTTGAGTTGTTGCGTGACGGCAAGGTCCAGGCTTGTGTCAGTGCCGGTAATACCGGTGCGCTGATGGCGTTGTCGCGGTTCGTGCTCAAGACCTTGCCCGGCATTGATCGTCCGGCCATGGTGGCGGCGATTCCGACACAAAAGGGCTATTGCCAGTTGCTCGACCTGGGCGCCAACGTCGATTGCAGTGCCGAGCATCTGTTGCAGTTTGCGGTCATGGGCTCGGTGGCGGCCGAGACCCTGGGCATAGCGCGTCCTCGGGTGGCGTTACTGAACATCGGCACCGAAGCCATCAAGGGCAATCAACAGGTCAAGCTGGCGGCGACTTTGTTGCAAGGCGCCCGTGGTATCAATTACATCGGCTTTATCGAGGGCGACGGTTTGTACCGTGGCGAAGCGGATGTGGTGGTGTGTGACGGTTTTGTCGGCAACATCCTGCTCAAATCCAGCGAAGGTCTGGCGACCATGATTGCCGGGCGCATCGAAGCGTTGTTCAGGAAGAGCGTGGCCTCTCGCGTGGTCGGTGCGCTTGCACTACCGTTGATGAAGCGCCTGCAGGCCGATCTGGCACCTGCCCGGCACAACGGTGCGAGCTTTCTCGGCTTGCAGGGCATTGTGGTAAAAAGCCACGGTTCTGCCGGGGTTCAGGGGTTTCAGAGTGCCATTCAGCGCGCCTTGATCGAGATTCAGGAGAATCTTCCCGAGCGCCTGCACGGTCGTCTGGAGGATTTGTTGCTTTAGGCGTTTTCGTCGGACAATGCTTAAATGTGACCGCTTGGTTCGATGGGCCATCCAACTGTCAGTTTCTTGCGTCCCCAAAGCGGGGCGCCAACTCTCCGACGACAAGATCATTAGGGGCTTGTTACATGTCTGCTTCCCTCGCATTCGTCTTTCCAGGACAGGGTTCGCAGTCCCTCGGCATGCTGGCCGAGCTGGGCGCGCAACATCCGGTTGTCCTTGAAACATTCAAAGAAGCTTCCGATGCACTGGGTTACGACCTGTGGGCACTGACCCAGCAAGGGCCGGAAGAGCAACTCAATCAAACCGATAAAACCCAGCCAGCCATTCTGACCGCCTCTATCGCCCTGTGGCGTTTGTGGCTGGCCGAAGGTGGTGCGCGCCCGGCTTACGTTGCCGGGCACAGCCTGGGTGAATACAGCGCGCTGGTCGCGGCAGGCAGTCTGAGCCTGGGCGATGCGGTGAAGCTCGTCGAGCGTCGTGGCCAGCTGATGCAGGAAGCTGTTCCGGCTGGGCAGGGCGGCATGGCCGCCATCCTGGGTCTGGACGATGCCGACGTACTGGCAGCCTGTGCCGAAGCGGCGCAAGGCGAAGTGGTCAGCGCGGTCAATTTCAACTCACCGGGCCAGGTGGTCATCGCCGGTGCCAAGGCTGCCGTCGAGCGCGCCATCGAAGGCTGCAAGGCGCGTGGCGCCAAGCGTGCCATGCCTTTGCCGGTCAGCGTGCCGTCGCACTGCGAGCTGATGCGCCCGGCTGCTGAGCGTTTCGCCGAATCGATCGCGGCGATCGACTGGCAGGCACCGCAGATTCCCGTGGTGCAGAACGTCAGTGCCCAGGTGCCGGCCGATCTGGAAACCCTCAAGCGCGATCTGCTCGAGCAACTGTACAAGCCAGTACGCTGGGTTGAATCGGTCCAGGCACTGGCCGCCAAGGGCGCGACCAACCTGGTCGAGTGTGGCCCGGGTAAAGTGCTGGCCGGTCTGAACAAGCGTTGCGCCGAAGGCGTGTCGACATCCAACCTCAATACCCCAGACGCTTTCGCTGCCGCCCGTGCAGCGTTGGCCTGAATCAGGAGAAGCTTGCATGAGTCTGCAAGGTAAAGTTGCACTGGTCACCGGTGCCAGCCGTGGCATCGGCCAGGCTATCGCCCTGGAACTGGGTCGTCAGGGCGCCATCGTTGTTGGTACCGCGACCTCCGCGTCGGGTGCTGAGCGCATTGCTGCGACCCTGAAGGAAAACGGTATTCAGGGCACTGGCCTGGAACTCAATGTCACCAGCGACGAGTCCGTGGCAAGTGTTCTGGCGAGCATTCAGGAGCAATTCGGTGCGCCGGCGATTCTGGTCAATAATGCCGGTATCACCCGCGATAACCTGATGATGCGCATGAAAGACGACGAGTGGCACGACGTTGTCGATACCAATCTGAACAGTCTGTTCCGCCTGTCCAAGGGCGTTTTGCGCGGCATGACCAAAGCTCGTTGGGGCCGAATTATCAGTATTGGCTCGGTTGTGGGTGCCATGGGCAACGCAGGCCAAGTAAACTACGCTGCCGCCAAGGCCGGTCTGGAAGGTTTCAGCCGTGCTCTGGCGCGCGAAGTCGGTTCGCGTTCGATTACGGTAAACTCGGTGGCTCCTGGGTTCATCGATACCGATATGACCCGTGAACTGCCCGAGGCACAGCGTGAAGCCTTGCAGTCGCAGATTCCGCTGGGTCGTCTGGGGCAGGCTCAAGAGATCGCGTCCGTGGTCGCTTTTCTTGCGTCGGACGGTGCGGCTTACGTTACCGGAGCTACAATCCCGGTGAACGGCGGGATGTACATGTAATTCAAATGTGACGGATTGCTTCAAAAAAATGTCATACGAGCTGTCTAAAATCCGTTATAAAGCTGCAATCTATTTATAGGCAGAGGGTCACCGGGTTCGAGGAGTGAAGCTTTCAGTTGAAAAGCTGAAAAGCCTTTCTATACACTTACCCACTGGCCAGCTGCCTGAATTTGTCCATTAGGAGTGAAAACAAGGTATGAGCACCATCGAAGAGCGCGTCAAGAAAATCGTTGCTGAGCAACTGGGCGTTAAAGAAGAAGAAGTGGTCAACACTGCTTCCTTCGTTGAAGACCTGGGTGCCGACTCCCTTGACACCGTTGAGCTGGTGATGGCTCTGGAAGAGGAATTCGAGACCGAAATCCCTGACGAAGAAGCCGAGAAGATCACTACTGTACAAGCTGCAATCGACTACGTTACTAGCCACCAGGCGTAATAGTTTGTAATCGTTGCTCGCTGTCATGGAAAAACCGCACTGCCATCATGGCGTGCGGTTTTTTCTTTAGGCCTGATGCAAAGTCGTCATTTGAAAAAAGGAGAGTGCTGTGTCGCGTAGACGCGTCGTAGTCACCGGTATGGGTATGTTGTCGCCACTAGGCACGGATGTGCCGAGCAGCTGGCAGGGCATTCTGGCTGGCCGCAGTGGCATTGGTCTGATCGAACACACCGACCTTTCTGCCTATTCCACCCGTTTTGGCGGCTCGGTAAAGGACTTCAATGTCGAGGAATACCTGTCGGTCAAGGAAGCCCGCAAGCTCGACCTGTTCATTCAATACGGTCTGGCCGCAGGTTTTCAGGCGGTACGCAATGCCGGTCTGGAAGTCACTGACGCCAACCGTGAGCGTATCGGCGTGGCCATGGGCTCGGGTATTGGCGGTCTGACCAATATCGAAGAAACCGCCCGCACGCTGCACGAGACCGGCCCACGACGGATCTCTCCGTTCTTCGTGCCAGGCTCGATCATCAATATGATTTCCGGTTTCCTGTCCATCCACCTCGGTGCACAGGGACCCAACTACGCCATCGCCACGGCCTGTACCACCGGTACACACTGCATTGGCATGGCTGCCCGCAACATCATGTACGACGAAGCTGACGTGATGATTGCCGGCGGCGCCGAGATGGCGGCCTGCGGTCTGGGCATGGGCGGCTTCGGTGCTTCCCGCGCGCTGTCGACCCGCAACGACGAGCCGACCCGCGCCAGCCGTCCATGGGACAAGGGCCGCGATGGCTTCGTGTTGTCCAATGGTGCCGGTGCGCTGGTACTGGAAGAGCTCGAGCACGCCAAGGCGCGTGGCGCGACCATCTACGCCGAGCTGATCGGCTTCGGCACCAGTGGTGATGCCTACCACATGACCTCGCCGCCAGCCGATGGTGCGGGTGCTGCGCGCTGCATCACCAATGCGCTGCGCGATGCCAAAATCAATGGCGATCAAGTGCAGTACATCAACGCCCACGGCACCTCGACTCCTGCAGGCGACCTGGCCGAAGTCAATGCGATCAAGTCGGTATTCGGCGAGCACGCCTACAAGCTGGCCGTCAGTTCCACCAAGTCCATGACCGGTCACCTGCTGGGTGCGGCGGGCGCGGTCGAGGCGATCTTCAGCGTGTTGGCAATCAACAGCCAGGTAGCGCCGCCGACCATCAACCTCGATGAGCCGGACGAAGGCTGCGATCTCGATTTTGTGCCGCACACGGCGCGCAACATGGATATCGATGTGGTCGTTTCCAACTCCTTCGGTTTTGGCGGCACCAACGGTTCGCTGGTGTTCCGTCGGTTCGCAGGCTGATGGACAGCTGGGTCGACGGTCAGCCGGCTGACGCTTTGTCGCTGAAGGATCGCGGCCTGGCTTATGGCGATGGTCTGTTCGAGACCATCGCCGTGCGCAGCGGTCAGCCCGTGTTGCTGGACCGGCATCTGTCGCGTCTGGCGGACGGCTG
The DNA here is from genome assembly GCF_058802985.1 of Pseudomonas sp. GW822-FHT01E03. Taxonomy (NCBI): domain Bacteria; kingdom Pseudomonadati; phylum Pseudomonadota; class Gammaproteobacteria; order Pseudomonadales; family Pseudomonadaceae; genus Pseudomonas; species Pseudomonas sp. GW822-FHT01E03. The sequence continues at coordinate 243,389 of NZ_JBXAOQ010000010.1, read as the reverse complement.
TTCGCGCCTGGCGATAACGGCCGAGCAGGAGCTGATCCGCAACGAACTGCTGGCCTACGCCGCGGCACTGGGTGACGGGGTGCTCAAGCTCATTCTCACCCGTGGCGACAGTCTGCGCGGTTATGCCCCCGATCCTTCGGCCCAGGCCCGACGCATTGTGCAAGGCAGTCCACCTGCGGCTTACCCTGCCGCGCATGGTGAACAGGGTGTTCGTTTGTTTCCTTGCGCCACGCGATTGTCCAGGCAGCCATTACTGGCCGGCCTCAAACACCTCAATCGTCTTGAACAAGTCCTCGCCCGTGCCGAATGGCAGGACACCGAGCATGCCGAAGGCTTGATGCTCGATCAGGCCGGGCGCGTAATTGAGGGTGTGTTCAGCAACTTGTTCCTGGTGCGTGATGGCGTGCTCATCACCGCTGACCTCAAGCGCTGCGGCGTGGCAGGCGTGATGCGCGCAGAAATATTGTTTCAGGCCAAGTCGCTGGGAATCCCCACGCAAATCACCGATATCCCCCTCGAACAGCTGCAATGGGCTGACGAAGTCTTTGTCTGCAACAGCGTGTATGGTGTCTGGCCGGTGCGCGCCTATGCTGCTCTTCACTGGCCGGTTGGGCCGCTCACCCGTAAACTCCAAACCATTGCCCGTGTGCTACTGGATGCTTGATACGTGAGACGTAAACTCTTGCTGCTGCTGGAAACCGGTGTGGTTCTGGCAGGGCTGCTGATGGGTGCTTCAGCCTGGAAGATTCATTCGGCGCTGGTACAGCCGCTGAACATTACCCAGGAACAATTGCTGGATGTGCCCAAGGGCACCACGCCGACCCGCACCCTCTACCGACTCGAAGCCAACGGCGTCATCAAGGACGCATTCTGGCTGCGGGTGTATTGGCGCTTCAACCTCGCCAGACAACCCCTGCACAGCGGTGAATACCGCATTCAGCCCGGCATGACCGTCGAAGGCCTGATCGACCTGTGGAAACGCGGGGAAATGGTTCAGTACAGCCTGACCCTGGTCGAAGGCTGGAGTTTCCGTCAGGTCCGCGCAGCGCTGGCCAGGGAAGAGAAGCTCGAACATAGCCTCGACGGTTTGAGCGATAGCCAGGTCATGGACAAGCTCGGCCACACCGGGATTTTTCCGGAAGGGCGCTTCTTCCCGGACACCTATCGCTACGTGCGGGGCATGTCCGATGTCGAGGTGCTGAAAACCGCTTACGACCGCCTCGATGAAGTGCTCGCCAAGGAGTGGGAGAAGCGCGCTGCAGATACACCGTACACCGAACCCTACCAGGCGCTGATCATGGCTTCGCTGGTGGAAAAGGAAACCGGCGTACCGCAGGAGCGCGGGCAGATTGCCGGCGTGTTTGTGCGGCGCATGGCGATGGGCATGCTGCTGCAGACCGACCCGACGGTGATCTACGGCCTCGGCGACCGCTACAGCGGCAAGCTGACCCGGGCTCACCTCAAGGAATCGACGCCGTATAACACTTACATGAATGCGGGATTGCCGCCGACGCCGATTTCGATGGTCGGTCGCGAAGCCATCCATGCGGCACTCAATCCGGTGGACGGCAACAGCCTTTACTTCGTGGCGCGTGGCGATGGCACCCATGTGTTCTCCGACGACCTGGATGCCCACAACAATGCCGTGAAGGAGTTCCAGATCAAGCGCCGCGCCGATTACCGCTCCAGCCCGGCTCCCGCTACTACGCCCGAGATGCCGCCAATCCAGGCTGAGCAAAACGGTATGCAGGAGGCCAGGTCTTCGCAGGAGCAGGCGCCGATCCCGGCCGCTTCACCGAACACGGCTCCCGAGGGGCTGCCGCAAGTACCGGCGCAAGATCCTGCGCCAGCCCCTGAAACGCCCGAACCCGATGCAAGCGCACCGAAAAGCCCGCAATGACTCTGATTAAGGACTGCCTGTGACTGGCTTGTTTATTACTCTGGAAGGCCCGGAAGGCGCCGGCAAGAGCACCAATCGCGAATACCTGGCCGAGCGCCTGCGCGCCGCCGGCATCGAGGTGGTGCTGACCCGCGAGCCGGGTGGCACGCCGTTGGCCGAGCGCATTCGTGAAGTGCTGCTGGCCCCGGTCGATGAAGTCATGAACCCGGATACCGAGTTGCTGTTGGTGTTCGCGGCGCGTGCCCAGCATCTGGCCGAGGTGATTCGCCCGGCGCTGGCCCGCGGTGCCGTGGTCTTGTGTGATCGTTTTACCGACTCGACATACGCCTATCAAGGCGGCGGTCGCGGCTTGTCGCTGGAGCGCATCGCGACCCTGGAAACCTTCGTCCAGGGCGATCTGCGCCCGGATCTCACGCTGATTTTCGATCTGCCTGTCGAGGTCGGCCTGGCCCGCGCCAGCGCTCGTGGTCGTCTGGATCGCTTCGAGCTCGAAGGCCGGACCTTTTTCGACGCGGTACGCAGTGCCTTCCTCAAGCGGGCCAAGGCGGATCCGGCGCGTTATGTGCTGGTCGATGCTGCCCAGCCGTTGGCACAGGTTCAGCAATCGCTGGATGCCTTGCTGCCGCGCCTGCTGGAGTTGAGCCGTGGCTGAGGCCTATCCGTGGCAGGAAAACCTCTGGCAGCAACTGGCCGGTCGCACCCAGCATGCGCACGCCTACCTGCTGCATGGCCCCGCCGGAATCGGCAAGCGGGCACTGGCAGAGCGCTTGATGGCCAGCTTGCTGTGCCAGCGCCCGAACGCGCTGCAAGCCTGCGGCGAATGCAAATCCTGCCTGCTGCTCAAGGCTGGCAGCCATCCGGATAACTACATCCTGGAGCCGGAAGAAGCCGACAAGGCGATCAAGGTCGACCAGGTTCGCGACCTGGTCGGTTTCGTGGTGCAGACCGCGCAGTTGGGCGGGCGCAAAGTGGTGCTGATCGAGCCGGCCGAGTCGATGAACATCAACGCCGCCAACGCCTTGCTCAAAAGCCTTGAAGAACCGTCCGGCGATACCGTTCTGTTGCTGGTCAGCCATCAGCCGAGCCGCTTGTTGCCAACCATCAAGAGTCGCTGCGTGCAGCAGGCCTGTCCGCTGCCGGGCGAGGCCATGAGCTTGAAGTGGTTGGCCCAGGCGTTGCCGGAATCCTCCGAAGATGAGCGCGTCGAACTGCTGACGCTGGCCGCCGGTTCGCCGCTGGCGGCGGTCAATCTCCAGGCTCAGGGCGTGCGTGAACAGCGCGCGCAAGTGGTGGAAGGGGTGAAAAAACTCCTCAAGCAACAGCAGTCGCCGACGCAACTGGCCGAAGAATGGAAAAACATTCCGATGTTGCGCCTGTTCGATTGGTTCTGCGATTGGTCGAGCCTGATCCTGCGCTATCAATTGACTCAGGATGAAGCCGGCCTCGGCCTGACCGACATGCGCAAGGTCGTGCAATACCTGGCGCAGAAAAGCGCCCAGGGCAAAGTCCTCGATATTCAGGACTGGATCCTCGCCCAGCGGCAGAAAGTCCTGAGCAAGGCCAACCTCAACCCGGCCTTGTTGCTGGAAGCATTGCTGGTGCAATGGGTGTCGTTGCCTGCCCAACGATGACTGTCTGCGCCTAGACTCTGAGTATCAGAACATCCGACCGTCCCACCCATACAAGTTGCAGCCCTTTATGCTCGTAGATTCCCATTGTCACCTTGATCGCCTTGACCTGACCGCCCACGAGGGCTCCCTGGATGCTGCCCTGGAAGCTGCCCGGCAGCGTGGGGTGGGGCACTTTCTGTGTATCGGTGTCAGCGCGGACAACGCGGCCGACGTCAAGGCCCTGGCCGAACGTTATGACGATGTCGACTGCTCGGTGGGCGTGCACCCTCTGGATGTGCAGCCGGGGGGCGCGCCGGCGCTGGACTGGCTGTTGCAGGAACTCAATCACCCGCGGGTGGTGGCGATTGGCGAAACCGGCCTCGATTACCACTACGAGCCGGAAGCAGCAGAGTTGCAGCAGGAATCGTTCCGCCTGCACCTGCAAGCAGCGCAGCAGACCGGCAAACCGGTGATCATCCATACCCGTGGCGCCCGCACCGATACCCTGGACTTGCTGCGGGACGCGGCGCTGCCCCAGGCAGGCGTGTTGCATTGCTTCACCGAAGACTGGGAGATGGCGAAGGCCGCGCTGGACATGGGCTATTACATTTCCCTGTCCGGGATTGTCACTTTTCGCAATGCCGACGCATTGCGTGATGTGGCCAGCAAGGTGCCGGCCGACCGATTGCTGGTGGAAACCGACTCGCCGTACCTGGCACCGATCCCCTATCGCGGCAAACCAAACCTGCCGCAGTACGTGCGTGAAGTTGCGGAATTTCTGTCAATGTTGCGCGGTGAGCCCTACGAGCGGTTTGCTGAGCAAACCACGGCGAATTTCAAGCGACTGTTCCCGCTGGCACACGTAAAAGGTTAAATCGCAGGCAAAAAAAACCCGGGTTCTGGGGGGTGAATCCGGGTTAAGACCATTAGGAGTAAAACAATGGCACGCGGTCCGTTGGTACCAATATCGGCGTGACACTTGGGGGAGATGCCCCGCCGACAGTTCAAGTATTGATCAGGATTGCGCCTCGTCCAGTTTACCGGTCCGGGTTTTTAAACAAATTTGGAATACGTGCGCTTCGGAAGAGTTCTCATCACCCTGTAAACGTACGCGGAATGACCAGAAAGCGCAGATATGGTCGGATGATCCGTGCATTTTTGCGTAAGTTAGGCATAATACGCGGCTTCGAATTTTGACCCCGACAGACCTTTTCTTATGCATAAAGAACCTCGTAAGGTCCGTGAATTCCGTCGCCGCGAGCAGGAAATTCTCGATACCGCGCTCAAGCTGTTCCTCGAACAAGGTGAAGACAGTGTCACCGTCGAGATGATTGCTGATGCCGTCGGTATCGGCAAAGGCACGATCTACAAGCACTTCAAATCCAAGGCGGAAATCTATCTGCGCCTGATGCTCGACTACGAGCGCGATTTGAACGCTCTGCTGCATTCGGCCGATGTCGACAAGGACAAGGAAGCCCTGTCCCGGGCCTACTTCGAATTCCGCATGCGCGATCCACAACGCTATCGCCTGTTCGACCGCCTCGAAGAGAAAGTGGTCAAGGGCAACCAGGTGCCGGAGATGATCGAGGAGCTGCACAAGATCCGTGCCTCGAACTTCGAACGCCTGACCTTGCTGATCAAGGGCCGGATCAGCGAAGGCAAGCTGGAAGACGTGCCACCTTACTTCCACTACTGCGCGTCCTGGGCGCTGGTGCACGGTGCCGTCGCGCTGTATCACTCGCCGTTCTGGAGCAATGTGCTGGAAGATCAGGAAGGTTTCTTCCAGTTCCTGATGGACATCGGCGTGCGCATGGGCAACAAGCGCAAGCGTGACACCGACACTTCCGGCAGCTGAGCCATTCAGTTGCCTTATTGCGCCATGATTTCGCTACATGGCGCAGTAGCGCAGGAATATACTCAGGTAGAGGACTTGCTAAAACTTGATTTCTGAGTCAAGTTTTAGCGGCCCGATATTCTTCCGCCGGAGTGACCATGATCGTTGATCGTCAAGGCAGGCGTTTTCGCAACTTGCGAATCAGTCTGACCTCTGCCTGCAATTACGCCTGTACCTACTGCGTGCCCAACGGCAAGCGGCTGGTGGCTGCGCAGGATGAATTGTCGGCCGAAGCCATGGCGCGCGGCGTGGCTTATCTGATTGAAGCGGCGGGCATCGAGCGTCTGCGCATTACCGGCGGCGAGCCGTTGGTCAGCCCGAAACTCGAGGCGTTCATGACGGCGGTCGGGCAGATGGGCCTGGAAGACATCAGCCTGACCACCAATGGCCAGTTGCTGGCGAAGAAACTGCCGCTGCTGGTGAACGCCGGTATCCGGCGCCTCAACGTCTCCCTCGATACTCTCGACGCCAGTGCGTTCCGCAGTATTGCCCGGGGCGGCGACCTGGCCACCGTGCTCGACGGCATGAGCGAGGCCAGTGCGGCCGGCATGAAGATCAAGGTCAACATGGTGCCGCTGCGCGGACAGAACCTCGATCAAGTGATGCCGCTGCTCGACTACTGCCTGGAGCGCGGTTATGAGCTGCGCTTCATCGAACTGATGCGCATGGGCCACCTGGCCAACGATTCCAATGCCTTTCTGCAGCAGTTCGTCAGTCTCCAGCAATTGCTGAGCCTGATCGGCGAGCGCTACGAATACCTGCAAGCCGATGCCCCGGTCGATGCGACGGCCGTTCGATATGAAATTCCCGGCCAGGGTTATTTCGGCGTGATCGCCAACGAGAGCGTGCCTTTCTGCCGCACCTGTTCGCGACTTCGTTTGTCTTCCACCGGGTGGCTGCATGGCTGCCTGTCGTCGAGCAATCGCCATTACATCGGTGATCTGCTGGACAAGCCACGCCATCAGGCCCTGCCGGCCTTGCAGCGGCTGCTGGTGAAAGCCTTGGGTGACAAGCAGGAAGTGGCGTTCTCTGGCGGCGCGACTGTCATGAAGATTATCGGCGGCTGATCTTCCGCAATCGCGAGCAAGCTCGCTCCCACAGGTGATATGCAATTCCCTGTGGGAGCGAGCTTGCTCGCGATTCGGACTGTCTGATGCCACTGCTCATGAGCTGGCGCAAAAGCTGCATCCTACGGCCATTCGCCGGTTTTCCGACACCGGCCTCTGGAGGATAGGATGCGTAGCCTGGTTTTGCTGCTGGCCGTTTTGGCACTTGGTGGCTGCATGAACGTCAGCGATATGGCCGAAGGGACTCGTTACCATATGAGCGATGCGGGGCTGCTCGATCACAGTGACAGCCGTCGCGTAAACAACCTGCGCATTCAGCCGGACTCGTTCGTCTACATCGCCCAGGGCGCTTTCATGCCGCCGGGCAGCGCCGTTTATCCGCGGCCCAACGTGATTGCCGAAGTCGCGTTCGACGGCTTCGTCGAATATTTCCCGATGGTCCGCCGTGCTCGCACGCCGGAAGGCCTCGACCAGGCCATGGGTGAAGCCCGTGCGGCCGGTGCGCACTATCTGCTCTACACCCGGTTTGCCAAGTCTGACGACCGTATCGGCAACTCGGACGAGTGGCTGGACCAGGAAGCCCTGGATCGTCTCGGCATCGACAGCGGTATGATTCAGATCATGTTGATCGAGACCAGCACCCAGTATTTGATTGATACTGCAACCATCAAGAGTCGTGGCGGTTTACTGACGTTCCACGATAAAAAACCCGAAGACCTGATGGGCCCGCCGCTGGAGCAATACGCGCGCAGCCTGCTGGGGCTCAGCGACCAGTAATTTCAAGGAGAACGCCATGAGTGGCCCGCAAAAAGCCAACGACTTGCTGGGGCAAATCCCCAAGACCAAAGGCTTGCCGCCGGTGCACCTGTGGAATCCCGATTTCTGCGGCGACATCGACATGCGCATCGCCCGGGACGGCACCTGGTATTACCTGGGCACGCCGATCGGGCGCAAGCCGATGGTCAAACTGTTCTCCACTATCATTCGCCGCGACGGCGATGATTATTTCCTGATCACTCCGGTGGAAAAGGTCGGGATCAAGGTTGACGATGCGCCGTTCGTGGCGATCGCGGTGGACGTGGAAGGCGAGGGCGAGGCGCAGGTGTTGCGCTTTACCACCAACGTCGATGAAACCACCGAGGCCGGCGCCGAGCACCTCCTGCGTGTGGTCATCGACCCGCTAACGCAAGAGCCTGCCCCTTACGTGCATGTGCGCAGCAATCTCGAAGCGTTGATCCATCGCAACGTGTTCTATCAATTGGTGGAGCTGGCGGTGAGTCGCGAGATCGACGGCCAGCGCTGGCTCGGTGTATGGAGTGGCGGCGAGTTCTTCCCTATCGGTCTCGAACCCTGACCCATAACCCTGTGGGAGCAAGCTCGCTCCCACAGTGGTTTCTGCGAACACTCAAAAAATCAAATTGACATCCAATCATATGATGATTAGCGTGGGCCTCCATCGCGAACGGCATTGAGGTGTCCATGTCCAGCAGCTTTCATGCATCGACGGTTGACTGGCTGGGTTGTTGGCTCGCCACGGGGCAGGTCAAGCCAGGTGAGTCACTCAAGGTCGAAGCCGACCTCGGCGAACAACTCGGCGTGAGCCGCACGGTCATCCGTGAAGCCATCAAGACCCTGGTTGCCAAAGGCATGCTCGAGGTCGGGCCGAAAGTCGGCACGCGGGTATTGCCAGTGCGGCGCTGGAACCTCTTCGATCCACAAGTCGTTGGCTGGTTGTCGCGCAGCGGCTTACCGGAAAACTTCGTCGACGATCTGCTCGACCTGCGCCGCACCATCGAACCGATGGCCGTGCGCTGGGCCTGCGAGCGCGCAACCGGCGAACAGGTGAACGAGATCCTGTTGGCCTGCAACGCGCTGGAACGGGCGGTGGACAGCGGCATCGATTACAACCGCGCCGATCAGTTCTTCCACGAGTGCATCCTCGCCGCCAGCCACAATCAATTCATTGAACAAATGGTTCCCGCCCTCGGCGCGTTGCTGGCGGTGGCCTTTGAAGTGTCCGCCGCCGACCCGGATGAACTGCGTCGCACCCTGCCGATTCACCGGGACCTGGCCGAGGCTATCGCGGCCCGGGATACCGCCCGGGGTGTCTGGGCCTGCATGACCCTGATCGATAACGCGGCCCTTGCGATCAAGCGTTACTACCCGCAAGTCATGGCCGATAAAAAAGCCAGCTGACAGCTCGAACCACTGTAGGAGCGAGCTTGCTCGCGATGGTGTATCAGCTACCACCAGGTTGACTGGCACACCTTCGCGAGCAAGCTGGCTCCTACACAATAAAAACAAGAACAACGCAGGAGGCTTCATGACGTGGAGCGTGGTTACCGGGCATCGGGCACAACTGGGCGAAGGCCCATTCTGGGATGCGCCCACCCAAGCCCTGTACTGGGTGGATATCGCCGGTAAGCAGGCGTTGCGGTTGATCGGCGCCAACGTGCAGATCTGGCAGATGCCGGAGCACGTGTCGGCGTTCATTCCCTGCGAAAGCGGCGATGCCCTGGTGGCATTGAGCAGCGGCGTGTATCGGCTCGATCTCGATTCACCGGGCCTGGCGCCGCGCCTGACACTGTTTTGCGTTGCGGATCCGCAACCGGGCAACCGCCCCAATGAAGCCCGTTGCGACGCCCAAGGCCGGCTCTGGCTCGGCACCATGCAAAACAACATCGGCGCAAACGGCGAAGACCTGCCCATCGTCCACCGTTCCGGTGGACTGTTCCGCATCGATCGCGCCGGGCGGGTTGCGCCGTTGCTGCGCAATCTGGGCATTCCCAACACGCTGCTGTGGAGCGATGACGCCACCAGCGTGTATTTCGGCGACAGCCTCGACGGCACCTTGTATCGACATTTCATCCGTACCGACGGAGCCCTCGATGCGCCGCAGGTCTGGTTTGGTCCGCACGAGCGTGGCGGCCCGGATGGTTCAGCGATGGATGCCGAAGGTTTTATCTGGAATGCCCGTTGGGACGGCAGCTGCCTGCTCAGGTTGAGCCTGGACGGTAAAGTCGATCGGATCATCGAACTGCCGGTCAGTCGTCCCACCAGTTGCGTGTTCGGCGGTTCAGACCTCAAAACTCTGTACATCACCAGCGCGGCCAGTCCGCTGGGCCATCCGTTGGATGGGGCTGTGTTGTCGATCGCAGTAGATGTGCCTGGAAAACATTGCACGCGCTTTGCTGGTTAAATCCCAGAATATGGGATGTAAATATATATATTGAGATTTATTGCAGGCCAGGTTTATAGTCGGCCTCACCAGTTACATGCACTCACACTTAAAAAAACAAAACAGGTGAAGTGATGCAGCGAAGTTCCCCCGTGCTCCCTTGCGGAGCCTGTGCCTCAGAACGTTTCCAGGCTGAAACGTTTCGCGCTCACCTGTTTCCTACCCAGCGCCTTTTGACCGGACATCGACAGATGCCCGGTTTTCGTCGTGTTTTCGAACAGGAGTCTTGATTCATGGCTGAACCACTGTCATTGCCACCGGTGCCCGAACCGCCCAAGGGCGAACGCCTGAAAAACAAGGTCGTATTGCTGACCGGTGCCGCCCAGGGTATTGGCGAAGCGATTGTGGCGACCTTCGCGTCCCAGCAGGCCAGGCTGATCATCAGCGACATTCAGGGCGAGAAAGTCGAGAAGGTCGCGGCGCATTGGCGAGACCAGGGCGCCGATGTGGTGGCGATCAAGGCCGACGTGTCGCGTCAGCAGGACCTGCACGCCATGGCCCGGCTGGCGATCGACCTGCACGGCCGGATCGATGTGCTGGTCAACTGCGCCGGGGTCAACGTATTCCGCGATCCGCTGGAAATGACCGAGGAAGACTGGCGTCGCTGCTTTGCCATCGACCTCGATGGTGCCTGGTACGGTTGCAAGGCAGTGCTGCCGCAGATGATCGAGCAGGGCGTCGGCAGCATCATCAATATCGCGTCCACCCATTCCACCCACATCATTCCTGGCTGCTTCCCGTACCCGGTGGCCAAGCATGGCCTGCTCGGTCTGACCCGCGCGCTGGGCATCGAATATGCGCCCAAGGGTGTGCGCGTCAACGCGATTGCGCCGGGCTACATCGAAACCCAGTTGAACGTCGATTACTGGAACGGTTTTGCCGACCCCCACGCCGAACGCCAGCGCGCGTTTGACCTGCACCCGCCGCGCCGCATCGGGCAGCCGATCGAAGTGGCAATGACCGCCGTGTTCCTGGCCAGTGATGAAGCGCCGTTCATCAATGCCTCGTGCATCACCATCGATGGTGGTCGCTCGGTGATGTACCACGACTGAGTGATCGGGCTTTCCGGCGCCTTGCTTCGCCTGAAATCCAATCATCATACGATATGACTATTGGCAGTATGTTTTTACCGCCCGTTGGTTAACAAAGAACGCTTTCAACGAGTGCTCAAGAAAAATAACAAGGAGTCAGCTTATGAATCGTCGTCATGCTATCCGTTCCCTGTGCTGTGCCGCGTTGGCGGTCTCGGCGTTCAGCCTGAGCAACACGCTGCTGGCAGCCGAGGAAGTGAAGATCGGTTTCCTGGTCAAGCAGGCCGAAGAACCCTGGTTCCAGACCGAGTGGGCCTTTGCCGAAAAGGCCGCGAAAGAGAAAGGCTTCACCCTGATCAAGATCGCTGTGCCCGACGGTGAGAAAACCCTTTCTGCCATCGACAGCCTCGCGGCCAATGGCGCCAAGGGGTTCGTGATCTGCCCGCCGGACGTGTCCCTTGGCCCGGCGATCATGGCCAAGGCCAAACTCAACGGGTTGAAAGTGATCGCCGTCGATGACCGTTTCGTCGATGCCAGCGGCAAGTTCATGGAAGACGTGCCGTACCTCGGCATGGCCGCTTTCGAAGTCGGCCAGAAACAAGGCAATGCCATGGCGACCGAAGCGAAGAAACGCGGCTGGGACTGGAAAGACACCTATGCGGTGATCAACACCTACAACGAACTCGACACCGGCAAAAAGCGCACCGACGGTTCGGTGAAAGCGCTGCAGGATGCCGGCATGCCGAAAGACCACATCCTGTTCGCGGCCCTCAAGACCCTCGACGTGCCGGGCAGCATGGACGCCACCAACTCGGCCCTGGTGAAACTGCCGGGGGCGGCGAAAAACCTGATCATCGGCGGCATGAACGACAACACCGTCCTCGGCGGTGTGCGCGCCACCGAGAGCGCCGGTTTCGCCGCGGCCAACGTGATCGGCATCGGCATCAACGGCACCGACGCCATCGGCGAGCTGAAGAAACCCGACAGCGGCTTCTACGGCTCGATGCTGCCGAGCCCGCACATCGAGGGCTACAACACCGCCAGCATGATGTACGAGTGGGTCACCACCGGCAAAGAACCGGCGAAGTACACCGCCATGGATGACGTGACGCTGATCACCCGCGACAACTTCAAGCAGGAACTGGAAAAGATCGGCCTGTGGAACTGACGGCCGTTTGACTTCAGCGGCGGCCTCGGCGGCGGGGTCGCCTGATCGGTGTGAAGAGGTGGTTATGCACGCGCAAACAATCCAACACGAACACAGCCTTACCGGCAGCTTGCGCTTCAACGGGATCGGCAAGACCTTTCCCGGGGTGAATGCGCTGGACAACATCAGCTTCGTCGCCCATCCGGGGCAGGTTCACGCCTTGATGGGCGAGAACGGCGCCGGCAAGTCGACGTTGCTGAAAATTCTCGGTGGGGCCTACACGCCTTGCAGCGGTGCCTTGCAGATCGGCGAGCGGACGATGGACTTCAAGTCCACCGCCGACAGCATCGGCAGTGGCGTCGCGGTGATCCACCAGGAGTTGCATCTGGTGCCGGAAATGACCGTGGCCGAGAACCTGTTTCTCGGGCATCTGCCAGCCAGTTTCGGCCTGATCAATCGCAGCACCCTGCGCCAGCAGGCACTGTCCTGCCTCAAAGGCCTGGCCGATGAAATCGACCCGCAGGAGAAGGTCGGGCGCCTGTCCCTCGGCCAGCGGCAACTGGTGGAAATCGCCAAGGCTTTGTCCCGTGGCGCCCACGTGATTGCCTTCGACGAACCCACCAGCAGCCTTTCGGCAAGGGAGATCGACCGCTTGATGGCGATCATCGGCCGGCTGCGGGACGAAGGCAAAGTGGTGCTCTATGTCTCCCATCGCATGGAAGAGGTGTTTCGCATCTGCAACGCGGTGACGGTGTTCAAGGACGGGCGCTACGTGCGCACGTTCGATGACATGAGCCAACTGACCCACGATCAACTGGTCACCTGCATGGTCGGGCGCGACATCCAGGACATCTACGATTACCGCCCGCGCCAGCGCGGCGCGGTGGCACTCAAGGTCGACGGACTGCTCGGGCCGGGGTTGCGCGAGCCAGTGAGTTTCGAGGTGCACAAAGGCGAAATCCTCGGGCTGTTCGGGCTGGTTGGGGCCGGTCGCACCGAGCTGTTGCGCTTGCTCAGTGGCCTGGCGCGCAACAGCGCCGGACAGCTGAAACTTCGAGGCCATGAACTGAAGCTGCGTTCACCCCGGGACGCGATTGCCGCCGGGATCCTGTTGTGCCCCGAAGACCGCAAGAAGGAAGGCATCCTGCCGCTGGCCAGCGTCGCCGAGAACATCAACATCAGTGCGCGTGGCGCCCACTCCACCTTCGGTTGCCTGTTGCGTGGCCTGTGGGAAAAGGACAACGCCGAGCAGCAGATCAAGGCGCTGAAAGTGAAGACGCCCAACGCGGCGCAGAAAATCATGTACCTGTCCGGTGGCAATCAGCAGAAGGCCATTCTCGGCCGCTGGCTGTCGATGCCGATGAAAGTGCTGTTGCTCGACGAACCCACACGCGGCATCGACATCGGTGCCAAGGCCGAGATCTACCAGATCATCCATAACCTGGCAGCCGAGGGGATCGCGGTGATTGTGGTGTCCAGCGACTTGATGGAAGTCATGGGCATTTCCGACCGCATCCTGGTGCTGTGCGAAGGCGCCCTGCGTGGCGAACTGAGCCGCGAACAGGCCAACGAATCCAACCTGCTGCAACTGGCTTTGCCGCGCCAACGCGCCGACGGCGTGGCGAACTGAGAGGTGACTATGATGACAACCCAAAACAACACCCTGCCGACCACGCGCAAACCGCTGGACATGCGGCGCTTCCTTGATGACTGGGTGATGCTGCTGGCGGCGGTCGGCATTTTTGTCGCCTGTACCTTGCTGATCGACAACTTCCTTTCACCGCTGAACATGCGTGGCCTGGGCCTGGCGATTTCCACCACCGGGATCGCTGCGTGCACCATGTTGTATTGCCTGGCGTCCGGGCATTTCGACTTGTCGGTGGGCTCGGTGATTGCTTGTGCCGGGGTGGTCGCGGCGGTGGTGATGCGCGACACCGACAGCGTGTTTCTCGGTGTCGGTGCGGCGCTGGTGATGGGCCTGATCGTCGGGTTGATCAACGGGATAGTGATCGCCAAGCTGCGGGTCAATGCGCTGATCACCACGCTGGCGACCATGCAGATCGTGCGCGGTCTGGCCTACATCTTCGCCAACGGCAAAGCGGTGGGGGTGTCCCAGGAATCGTTCTTTGTGTTCGGTAACGGCCAGATGTTTGGCGTGCCGGTACCGATCCTGATCACCATCGTCTGCTTCCTGTTCTTCGGCTGGCTGCTGAACTACACCACCTACGGGCGCAACACCATGGCCATCGGCGGCAACCAGGAAGCGGCACTGCTGGCCGGCGTGAATGTCGACCGGACCAAGATCATCATCTTCGCCGTACACGGTGTGATCGGCGCGTTGGCCGGGGTGATCCTGGCCTCGCGCATGACCTCCGGCCAGCCAATGATCGGCCAGGGTTTCGAATTGACGGTGATCTCGGCCTGCGTGCTGGGCGGGGTGTCGTTGAGTGGCGGGATCGGGATGATCCGGCACGTGATCGCCGGGGTGTTGATTCTGGCGATCATCGAAAATGCGATGAACCTGAAGAACATCGATACGTTTTATCAGTATGTGATCCGGGGTTCGATTTTGCTTCTGGCCGTCGTGATTGACCGCCTGAAACAGCGCTGACACCCCATTACACCTGTGGGAGCGAGCTTGCTCGCGATGAGGCCAACAGCTTCAGCACAAAAAGTTGGCCTTAACCCGCCTTGCGCTTTTGCTCGGCGGTGTATTTGGTTTTGCTTCCACGAGGCATGGGATTTCTCCTGGCTTCATTACTCTCTCAAATGGCTTTCCTCGTCCTCGGTGGTGCTTGAACCGAGGCCACCACTGCCGGGTGTTTTTTTGTCGGGCAGGTTCGTCCCGCCCTGACGTCCCGCGTCGTTGCCTTGAATCCGCGGGTCGGTGCCGGTGGCGGGCGGCAGGTTATGGTCGATCGTCGTGCCATCGGTGTTCATGCCGGGGGCACTCTGGATGGCGGGAGCCCTGGGTTTTTCCACCGGATTGGTCGGGCCGGTGCTCGAGCCGATGGTTCCGGCGAAGGAGGCGGCGGATAAAAGGGCAGTGAGAACGAGGGCGGTCAACCTGGACAGGGTCATGGTGGTGTCTCCAGCGAGTAGAGTCCTTACCTGATTAGTCCGCCCTCGATCCGGATGGGTGCATTGTCAGCGACGAACGGCTCAGGCCTCCTGCAGTGCCCTGACCGCTGTGGCTCTACGCCAGATCAAGCGGCCCACGGTGATCAGCCAGTTGAGCGAGGCAACCGCCAACACCGTGAGCAACAGCGTGGGCATGCCTTGCTCGACGATGATTTTCCCTGCCAGCAATGGAAATCCGAACACGCCGATGAAGTACGACAGGCTGAACAGCAGCAAGGATTGTGCGGTGGTGCCGTTCGGCGCTTCATTGGCGGCCAGGCCGTTGATCACCGAGTAGGTCAGGCCGTAACCGATCCCGAGCATCACTGCGGCGAGCACGTAGCTGACGCTGCTGTCGACGACAAAACCGAACATCACGATCGATGCCAGCATCAGCCCCGAAAGCAGGCACGATGCACGCAATGGATCGCGCTTGACCACGAAACCGGCAACCAGCATGCGGCCGCTGATCGCCGCGCTCATGAAGCCGAGGAAGAACAGCGAATAGTCGAGCGAGCGCGCTGCGGCATAACTGGTTTGAAAGCTCGACAGACCACCGAACACACAGCCGCCGAGACCAACCATGATGATCGGGAAAACGGCCCTGGACGACAGCACCTGACCCGCTGCACGCCAGGAAATTCGCGACACGCTGCCAGATTGCGCGGGCGCCGGTTTCAGTTGTCGATCCAGGCGCCAGAATAGCAATACGCCGATCAGGCTGGCCAGCGCCGCCAGGTAAAACGCCGCGGTCACCGGATAGCCAAGCGCACTCGCCGCGCGGCCGAGCAAAGGGCCGCTGCCGATCCCGGTCATCATGCTTCCGGACAACAGGGCGAAGTATCTGGTGCGCTGCGCGGGTGTCACCAGGCTTGCCACGATGATCGGCCCCAGGGTGTAGAACACGCCCCAGCCCAAGCCCAGCAGCAGGCCGAAAAACAACAACAGGTGACCGAAGCCCGGGGTCAGGGCGAAGCCCAGGCTGGCGGCTACCAGCAATACACCGAACAGCGCCACCGAGCGGGCGGCACCGAGCAGGTCGGACAAATGACCGGAAACAATCACCGCTGCAAAGGTGCTGAGCATTGCCGCCGAAATCACACTTCCGGCGTCGTGTTCGTTACCGCCGCGAGTACCAATCAGCAACGACAGCAGAAACGTCGAGCCGTAGGACAATGACAACAGGTAACTGGCGAGGCAAAAAAGGCCGAACAGCTTGTTTGAAACTGGGGGTGTTGCGGTGGGCATGACGCGGTTCCTTGACCGGATAAATGAGCAGCGCGTCTATCTAACCACGCAGACCCCGAATATTAGATCCGAGGTTATCGATTCCAGGGTTAGTGCCGGCCGGAGTAAACCCCCTTTGTAGGAGCGAGCTTGCTCGCGATGAGCCCGAGAACACCGCGTGTATCCAGAAAGCACGCGTTATCGTTAACGACCATCGCGAGCGAGCTCCTACAGGTGTTGGGACAGTTCCCTCGCCACAAATACCGCGCCGACTTAGTATGGCGTTTTCCACTTTTGACAAGGCACGTCCATGACGATCGAAATCCGCCCGGCGACCCCCAGTGACGCACCGCAAATCCTCGCGTTCATCACTGAACTGGCCGACTACGAACGTGCCCGCCATGAAGTCATCGCCAGCGTTGCCGATATCGAGCGCAGTCTGTTCAGCGAAGGCGCCACAGCCCATGGCCTGATCTGCCTGCGCGAGGGTGCACCCATCGGTTTCGCGGTGTTCTTCTTCAGCTATTCCACCTGGCTTGGCAGCAACTGCCTGTACCTCGAAGACCTCTACATCACCCCGGAGCAACGCGGCGGTGGCGCGGGCAAGACCCTGTTGCGGCATCTGGCGAAAATCGCCTGCGCCAACGACTGCGGCCGTTTCGAGTGGAGCGTGCTGGAATGGAATACGCCGGCCATCGATTTCTACAAATCCCTGGGCGCGCAGCCGCAGGAGGAGTGGGTGCGCTATCGGATGGATGGGGCGGTGTTGCGGGATTTTGCAGCGGGTAACTGATCGCTTCTAAAAGATCGCAGCCTACGAGCTGCGATTTTTTTGTCTCGTCTCACAATATGGGATTGATATTTATATATTGAGATTTGTCCCCTCGCAGGTTTATAGTCCCGCTCACTCACTGCCAAAAACCAAAACAGGTGAAGCGATGCAGGCGCAATTGATCGCGCTCGACTGGGGGACAACCTCATTACGTGCTTACAAACTGGCCGAAGGCGGGCAAGTGCTCGAACAGCGTTCGCTGTCGTCGGGGATCATGCAGCTGCCGAAAGCGCCGCGAATCATTGGCGGCCGGGAATGCGCCGATGGTTTCGAACTGGCCTTCGATGAGGCTTGCGGCGACTGGCTCGACGCCCAGCCGGATTTGCCGGTGATTGCCTGCGGCATGGTCGGCAGCGCCCAGGGTTGGAGCGAAGCGGCCTACCGGGGCACGCCGGCGAACGTCGCCACGCTCGGTACGTCCTTGCAAACCGTGCGCAGCCGGCGCGGCGTCGATGTGCACATCGTGCCCGGCGTCATCGAGCGTTCGCCTTTGCCGAACGTGATGCGCGGCGAAGAAACCCAGGTACTCGGCGTGCTGCAAAACCTGACGAGCGAGGCGGGCGCTGATCTGCTGATCGGCCTGCCGGGCAGCCATTCGAAATGGGTGGAAGTGGCCGACGGCTGCATCGTGCACTTCGACACTTTCATGACCGGCGAAGTCTTCGCAGTGCTCAGTCAACACAGCATTCTCGGACGCACCCAACAATGTGGCGCGTCTTTCGATGGCGATGCGTTTGATCGCGGCGTGAAGATCGCGTTGTCGGCGCACGGTGAAATCGGCCTGCTGTCGACGATGTTCAGCGCCCGCAGTCTCGGGCTGACCGGCGAGTTGAGCGCAATCGCCCAGGCGGACTATCTGTCCGGCCTGCTGATCGGCCACGAGTTGACGGCCGTGGCCAATGTCCAGCGGCGCCGACGCAACAGCGTGCATCTGCCTTCGATCATCCTCATCGGCAACACCCAACTCTGTGCCCGCTACAGCCGTGCGCTCGACGCCTGCGGTTTTGCCCGGGTGACTCTGGCCGATCAGGCCACCGAACGCGGGTTGTGGCAACTGGCGCTGGCTGCCGGCCTGGTCACGTGCACCGCATCCCGTTAAACCTGACTGGAGTCCTGACATGCTCAAACAAGCCCTGGCGCAAAACGGCCTGATCGCGATCCTGCGTGGCCTGCGCCCGCAGGAAGCGGCGGCCATCGGCGAAGTCCTGTACGCCGCCGGATTTCGCGTCATCGAAGTGCCGCTCAATTCCCCTGAACCGTACGAAAGTATCCGCATCCTGCGCAGTACCTTGCCCGCCGATTGCCTGATCGGTGCCGGTACGGTGTTGACGCCGGAGCAGGTCGAGCAAGTGAAAGCCGCGGGCGGCCAGGTGATCGTCATGCCCCATAGCGATCCGAAGGTCTTGCGCGCGGCGAAAGCGGCAGGGCTGTACCTGTCGCCGGGTGTCGCCACGCCGACCGAAGCCTTCACGGCACTGGCTGAAGGCGCGGATGTGCTGAAGCTGTTTCCGGCCGAGCAGATGGGGCCGGCAGTCGTCAAAGCCTGGCTCGCCGTATTGCCTGCCGGAACCCTGCTGGCGCCGGTTGGCGGGATCACGCCGGACAACATGCAGTCGTTCATCGACGCCGGCGTCAAAGGTTTCGGCCTCGGTTCCGGCCTGTTCAAACCGGGCATGACGCCTACGCAGGTGGCGGCCAATGCCGAGGCCTACGTCGCTGCCTGGAAAGCCCTTCGCTAAGACTTCATTGAGCGCCGAGCGCGCTGCATCTAATAAGAGAGCCAAAAGATGAAAATCACCAAACTGACCACCTTCATCGTTCCGCCGCGCTGGTGCTTCCTCAAGGTCGAAACCGACGAGGGCGTCACCGGTTGGGGTGAGCCCGTGGTCGAAGGCCGCGCCCACACCGTTGCCGCTGCCGTTGAAGAATTGTCCGACTACCTGATCGGTAAAGACCCGCGCAACATCGAAGACATCTGGACCGTGCTCTATCGCGGCGGCTTCTACCGTGGCGGCGCGATCCACATGAGCGCTCTGGCTGGTATCGATCAGGCCTTGTGGGACATCAAGGGCAAGGCGCTGGGCGTGTCGGTCAGCGATCTGCTGGGTGGCCAGGTGCGGGACAAGATTCGTGTGTACTCGTGGATCGGCGGTGACCGTCCAGCGGACACCGCGCGTGCGGCGAAAGAAGCGGTCGAGCGTGGTTTTACCGCGGTGAAAATGAACGGCACCGAAGAGCTGCAATTCCTCGATACCTTCGACAAGGTCGACCAGGCCCTGGCCAACGTCGCTGCCGTGCGCGATGCCGTCGGCCCGAACGTCGGCATAGGCGTGGACTTCCATGGCCGGGTGCACAAGCCCATGGCCAAGGTGCTGATGAAGGAGCTTGATCCGTACAAGCTGATGTTCATCGAAGAGCCGGTGCTGAGCGAAAACTACGAAGCGCTCAAAGAGTTGGCGCCGCTGACCAGTACGCCGATTGCTCTGGGCGAACGGCTGTTCTCGCGCTGGGATTTCAAGCGCGTGCTCAGCGAAGGTTATGTCGACATCATCCAGCCGGATGCCTCCCACGCTGGTGGCATCACCGAGACCCGCAAGATCGCCAACATGGCCGAAGCCTACGACGTGGCGCTGGCGCTGCATTGCCCGCTGGGCCCGATTGCCCTGGCGGCCTGCCTACAACTGGACGCGGCTTGCTATAACGCGTTCATCCAGGAACAGAGCCTGGGCATCCATTACAACGAGAGCAACGACCTGCTCGACTACGTCAAAGACCCAAGGGTGTTCGACTACGACAAAGGCTTCGTGAAGATCCCGAACGGCCCGGGCCTGGGCATCGAGATCAACGAGGAATACGTGATCGAACGCGCCGCCATCGGCCACCGCTGGCGCAACCCGATCTGGCGCCATGCCGATGGCAGTTTTGCCGAGTGGTGAGTGATCTCTGATCCACCACCTATCCCCTGTAGGAGCGAGCCTGCTCGCGATGGTGTGTCAGTCGACATCAATGCTGAATGACACACCGCTATCGCGAGCAGGCTCGCTCCTACAAGGGGTCTGCGCGAAGTTTCAAATCGACCTCAATAACCATAAGAAGAGGCACCCCCCATGCAACCGCAAACCCTCACCGGGCAGGCGTCGTTGGTGACGCCCAGCCGCAAGCGTTTTTTCATCATGGTGCTGTTGTTCATCACCGTGGTGATCAACTACCTGGACCGCAGCAACCTGTCCATCGCTGCCCCGGCATTGACCAGTGACTTGGGCATCGACCCGATCCACGTCGGCCTGATCTTCTCTGCGTTCGGCTGGACCTACGCGGCCATGCAAATCCCCGGCGGCTGGCTGGTGGATCGCGTGCCACCGCGCATCCTTTACAGTGTTGCCTTGCTGCTGTGGTCGGTGGCCACGGTGATGCTCGGCTTCGCCGGCAGCTTCATCGCGCTGTTCGTGTTGCGCATGGCCGTCGGCGCCCTGGAAGCGCCGGCGTACCCGATCAACAGCCGTGTGGTCACCACCTGGTTCCCCGAGCGCGAGCGTGCCACGGCCATCGGTTTCTATACCTCCGGGCAATTCGTCGGTCTGGCCTTCCTGACGCCGGTGCTGGCCTGGCTGCAGCACGAATTCGGCTGGCACATGGTGTTCGTCACCACCGGCGCGGTGGGCATTGTGTGGGCGGTGATCTGGTACGCGGTGTATCGCGAGCCACGGGATTTCAAAGGCGCCAATGACGCGGAAATCGATTTGATCCGCGAGGGCGGCGGGCTGGTGGATATCCAGGCCGAACAGGCCAGGGTCAAAGCCAAATTCAGCTGGACCGACCTGGGGATTGTCCTGACCAAGCGCAAGCTCTGGGGCATTTACCTCGGGCAGTTCTGCCTCAACTCGACACTGTGGTTCTTCCTCACCTGGTTCCCGACCTACCTGGTGAAGTATCGCGGCATGGACTTCATCAAGTCCGGCCTGTTGGCGTCGCTGCCGTTTCTCGCCGCGTTTATCGGCGTGCTGTGTTCCGGTTTCTTCTCGGACTTTTTGATCCGTCGCGATTACACGGTAGGTTTCGCCCGCAAGTTGCCGATCATCAGTGGCCTGCTGATTTCCACCTCGATCATCGGCGCCAACTTTGTCGAGTCGACGCCGTTAGTGATTGCCTTCCTCGCGCTGGCATTCTTCGGCAATGGCCTGGCGTCGATTACCTGGTCGCTGGTATCGACCTTGGCTCCGGCGCGTTTGCTCGGGCTGACCGGCGGTGTGTTCAACTTCATCGGCAACCTGTCGGCGATTGCCACGCCTATCGTGATCGGCTTCCTCGCGACGGGTGATTCTTTTGCCCCGGCGATCACCTACATCTCGGTGCTTGCACTGATTGGCGCACTGTCCTACATCTTGCTGGTGGGCAAGGTCGAGCGTATCAAGTTGTAGTCGTGGCACGCGGGCGACCATAATGCCGCCCGTTCACTCGCTCAACGGTAAAGGCTGGATATGCAGGAAGACGCCCCAAAAATCGCCAAGGACGCCGCGCCGACCGGCACCCAGACCCTGCTTCGCGGGTTGGGTGTGGTCCAGGCCGTGGCCAGCGGCGCCCGCGATCTCAAGGAAATCGCCCGGCTGATCGGCACCACGCGCAGCACCACCCATCGCCTGGCCAGTTGCCTGGTGGACGAGCGTTATCTGCGGGTGGTGCCGCAAGTCGGTTATTTGCTGGGGCCGAAACTGATCGAACTGGGCTTTCAGGCCCGTGAAGAGCTGCCGTTGGTAACCCTGGCCGGGCCGTACCTGGATGAGTTGTCGGCGTTGACCGGCGACACCATTCACCTGGCGATTCGTGAAGGCGACGAAGTGCTGTACCTGCACAAGAATCCGGGGCGCAATGGCCCGGAAATGCGTTCGCGGGTCGGCCATCGCATGCCGTTGGCGCGCACCGGGATCGGCAAGGCGCTGATGCTCGATGATTCACCGCAAGAGTGGCAGCGCCTGTACGAAGTCAGCCTGCCGGTGGGTGGGAAAAACCAGTTCTGGCCGCAGCACCCGGAGCAATCCTGGGAGCAGTTTCAGCAGCGCATGGTCGAGTATGTGGCCGGCGGTTATGCGTTCGACCTGGAAGACAACGAACCGTCGATCCGCTGTGTGGCCGCTCCGATCCGTGATGCCAGCAAGCGCATCGTCGCCGGCATCAGCATTGCCAGTACCGTGCCTTACATGCCGCTGGAAAAAATGGCCGAGCTGATTCCCCTGATCAAAGGGGTCACGGCCCGGCTGTCGGCGGAGCTTGGCTTGAAGGTTTAGATTTTCAAGGTCGCCATGTCGATGACGAAGCGGTACTTCACGTCACCGGCGATCATGCGGGCGTAAGCCTCGTTGATCTGGCGGATGTCGAGCATCTCGATGTCGCAGGTGATGTTGTGCTCGGCGCAGAAATCCAGCACTTCCTGGGTTTCTGCGATGCCGCCGATCAGCGAGCCGGCGAGCACGCGACGCCCCAACACCAGTTTGGCGGCATGTACCGGTGGCTCCACCGGTTCGATCAACCCCACCAGGATATGTACGCCGTCGAATCGCAGCGTATCGAGGTAAGGGTTGAGGTCGTGCTGCACCGGAATGGTGTCGAGCAGGAAATCGAAGTGCCCGGCCGCAGCCTGCATCTGGGCATCATCGGTGGACACGATCACATGGTCCGCGCCCTGACGACGAGCCTCTTCGGCCTTGCTCGCCGAACGGGTGAACAAGGTCACCTCGGCGCCCATGGCCTTGGCGAACTTGATGCCCATGTGGCCCAGGCCGCCCATGCCGAGAATCCCGACCTTGTCACCGGCCTTCACGCCGTAGTGCTTGAGCGGTGAGTAGGTGGTGATGCCGGCGCACAGGATCGGCGCGGCGCTGGCCAGGGGCAGTTTTTCCGGGATACGCACCACAAAGTGCTCGCTGACCACGATGCTGTCGGAGTAGCCGCCCATGGTGTTGCTGCCATCCACGCGGTCCGGGGTGGCGTAGGTCATGGTCGGACCTTCGAGGCAGTATTGCTCGAGGTTGGCCTGGCAGGCTTCGCAGCTGCGGCACGAGTCGACCATGCAGCCGACACCGACCAGATCGCCGACTTTATGCTGGGTGACACTCGCACCCACGGCGGTCACCTTGCCTACGATTTCGTGGCCAGGCATCAGCGGGTAAACGGCAATGCCCCACTCGTTGCGAGCCTGATGGATGTCGGAATGGCAGACGCCGCAGTAGAGAATCTCGATGGCAACGTCGTCAGGCCTTGGGCTGCGACGTTCGAATTTCACGGGGGCGAGGGGAGTGGTGGCCGACTGGGCGGCGTATCCGATGGCGGTGTACATGGTGAACCTCGCAAAAGCGCTGACGGGTGAGGTGGCGCATTCTGGGCGTCGTCCCCTGTACCGGCCATGGCGATTCCTCCGGGTGTCATGCCTATTCCTCCGGCATCCGCCTCTGTTCGAGCCCATTGGCAATCAGACCTGCGATGATGCTTTCGTCCCTTATTCCGTGACCTTTTTTGTGAAGAGCCCCGATGCTGTTGACCCGTTACCTTGATGCCAATGCCACCCTGGTTTCGCTGATCGAGCCGCTGTCCACTCGCGACGGTTTCGTCCCGACTGCGTTGCCGGGCGTACAGGTTCTGCGGGCCAGTTGCGACGTGGCCCGTGGGCCGCAGATCTATGAGCCGAGCCTGGTGATCATCGCCCAGGGCAGCAAACTGGCGTACCTGGGGCCGCGCACCCTGGAATATGGTGCTGGGCATTACCTGATTCAGGCGCTGCCGGTGCCGTTCGAGTGTGAAACCTTTGCCGCGCCCAGCGGGCCGATGCTGGGTGTTTCCGTCGCGATCGACCGGGTGATGCTGGGCGAGTTGGTGTTGGCGATGGGCCTGGCGCCGGGGCGGCATATTCCGGCGCAAACACCGGAGTCCATGACCTCGGCAGTGCTCGATGACGCCATGCGCGGTTGTGTCGAGCGGCTGCTGCGTTGCCTGCACGATCCGCTGGAATGCCAGATCATGGGGCAAGCGCGTTTGCGTGAGTTGCTGTTCGTCGCCCTGCGCGGTCCGCAAGCCGATGTATTGCGGGCACTGGTTGAGCAGCAGGGGCAGTTCGCCCGGATCGCGGCATCCCTCAGTCATCTGCATGCGCATTACACCGAACCGTTGAACGTCGAGACCCTGGCCAGTTGCGCCAACATGAGTGCGTCGACCTTTCACGAGCATTTCAAGCGCAGCACCTTGTTGTCACCGGTGCAGTACCTGAAGCGATTGCGTCTGCTGCGGGCACAGCAGTTGTTGGTGGGGGAGGGGCTGGGTGTGGCGCAGGTGGCGCATCGGGTGGGGTATCAGAGCACGTCGCAGTTCAGTCGCGAGTACAAGCGGTACTTCGAGCGTAATCCCGGGGATGAACGCGCTGCCTGAGTTGGTAATAGATCCCCTGTGGGGGCGGTGTTATGTCCTGAATCGCACGCAACAAAAAGGCCCCCGTTTCGGGAGCCTTGATGTTCAGCGGTTCGGCTTACATGTTCGGGTAAGTCGGGCCGCCGGCACCTTCCGGCGCCACCCAGGTGATGTTCTGAGCAGGATCCTTGATGTCGCAGGTCTTGCAGTGAACGCAGTTCTGGGCGTTGATCTGGAA
Source organism: Pseudomonas sp. GW822-FHT01E03 (assembly GCF_058802985.1). Lineage (NCBI taxonomy): Bacteria > Pseudomonadati > Pseudomonadota > Gammaproteobacteria > Pseudomonadales > Pseudomonadaceae > Pseudomonas > Pseudomonas sp. GW822-FHT01E03. The sequence goes on along the minus strand of NZ_JBXAOQ010000010.1, from coordinate 218,693 downwards.
GCGCTTCTCGCCGTCTTCCTTGGTGATCACTTCATACACGCCGGCCGGGCAGTAACGCTGTGCCGGCTCATCGTACAGCGGCAGGTTCTTGCTGATCGGGATGCTCGCGTCGGCCAGCTTCAGGTGGCACGGCTGTTCTTCTTCGTGGTTGGTACCGGAGATGAACACCGAGCTCAATTTGTCGAAGCTGAGCTTGCCGTCCGGTTTCGGGTAGTCGATCTTCTTGCAGTCGGCCGCGAGCTTGAGGCAAGCGTAATCCGGCTTGGTGTCGTGCAGGGTGAACGGCAGTTTGCCGCCGAAGATGTTCTGGTCGAGCCAGTTGAAACCGCCGCCGACGATGGCGCCGAACTTGTGGATTGCCGGGCCGAAGTTGCGGCTGGCGAACAGTTCTTCGTAGAGCCAGCTCTTTTTGAACGAGTCGACGTAAGTGGTCAGCTCTTCGGTGCCGTCCTTCTCGGCGAACAGCGCCTCGGCCACGGATTCAGCGGCGAGCATGCCGGACTTCATCGCAGTGTGGCTGCCTTTGATCTTGGCGAAGTTCAGGGTGCCGAGGTCGCAACCGATCAGCGCGCCGCCCTTGAACACCATTTTCGGCAGCGAGTTCAGGCCGCCCTTGCAGATGGCACGTGCGCCGTAGCTGATGCGCTTGCCGCCTTCCAGGTACTGAGCAAGCACCGGGTGATGCTTGAGACGCTGGAACTCGTCGAACGGCGACAGGTAGGTGTTGCTGTAGGACAGGTCGACGATCAGGCCAACCACGACCTGGTTGTTTTCCAGGTGATAGAGGAACGAGCCACCGGTGTTCTCGGTGCCCATGATGTCCATCGGCCAACCGGCGGTGTGCACTACCAGGCCTGGCTGATGCTTGGCCGGGTCGACTTCCCAGATTTCCTTCAGGCCGATGCCGTAGTGCTGGGCATCAGCGTCAGTGTCCAGGTTGAAGCGCTTGATCAGTTGCTTGCCGATGTGGCCACGGCAACCTTCGGCGAACAGCGTGTACTTGCCACGCAGTTCCATGCCAGGAGTGTACAAGCCTTCCTTCGGGTTGCCTTCGCGGTCGACGCCCAGGTCGCCGGTGATGATCCCGCGAACCACGCCGTTTTCGTCGATCAGCGCTTCCTGAGCGGCGAAGCCAGGGTAGATTTCCACGCCCAGGTTCTCGGCCTGCTGGGCCAGCCAGCGGCACAGGTTGCCCAGGGAGATGATGTAGTTGCCTTCGTTGTGCATGGTCTTGGGCACAAAGAAGTCTGGAATTTTCTGCGCGCTTTCAGCGTTCTTGAGCACGAAGATGTCGTCGCGGGTGACGGGCGTGTTCAGCGGCGCGCCGAGTTCTTTCCAGTTCGGGAACAGTTCGTTCAGGGCCCGTGGTTCGAACACGGCGCCGGACAGAATGTGAGCACCGACTTCGGAGCCTTTTTCGACCACGCAGACGCTGATTTCCTTACCGGCTTCGGCGGCCTTCTGCTTCAAGCGGCAGGCGGCGGAAAGACCAGCGGGGCCGGCACCGACGATGACCACGTCGAATTCCATGTATTCGCGTTCCACAGGTTATCTCCTACTCAAGGCTCAACAGTTTTTTTTCTAATTTGGAAGTCGGGTGTCGCATCCATGAATTCCGGCGCAACGCCGGAAGAGGACAATCGATTGACCACCTTTCTCTTTTGGTGGCGCATTATATCTACACCACTCTCAGCGTCCAATACAAACGTTTGTTTGAATTGGCTCAAAGCCAGAGAAATCAAAGTCACGCGCCTTATGAACGGCCATTTTGGCGTATTGACCGGAATAGGCGTTCCGGTCAAGATACGGGCGGTTTTGCGCTCGCCGTAGGCTGGCTGTTGGTTTCAAGAGCACCTCTAAAGACAGGGCGATGGCAGTAGAGAGTGATGCGCTGCGCGGGTTTGATGTGCAGTTTACACGCCGCGATGTTGAATGACTCGTCAGTCACCACTGACCAACGGTCATCCAGATCATGAGCGATGGTCACTTGACAGCTTTGCCGGCGTTTTTGGAGGTGCCCTTGCGCCCGATGAGCATCAACCGCCAGGTTCGCCTAGGCGACTTTCTTTTCACCGGAGAGTAACGAGGAATCCATGAAGGTTCTTGTAGCTGTCAAACGCGTTGTGGATTACAACGTCAAGGTTCGCGTCAAGGCGGACAATTCCGGCGTCGATCTTGCCAACGTCAAGATGTCGATGAACCCGTTCTGCGAAATCGCCGTGGAAGAAGCCGTACGCCTGAAAGAGAAGGGTGTTGCGACTGAAATCGTCGTCGTCTCCGTAGGCCCGTCCACCGCTCAAGAGCAACTGCGCACCGCGCTGGCTCTGGGTGCCGACCGCGCCATCCTCGTCGAGTCCGCCGAAGACCTGACTTCCCTGGCTGTTGCCAAACTGTTGAAAGCTGTTGTCGACAAGGAACAGCCTCAGCTGGTGATCCTTGGCAAACAGGCCATCGACAGCGACAACAACCAGACTGGCCAGATGCTCGCTGCATTGAGTGGCTACGGTCAGGGCACGTTCGCTTCGAAAGTCGAAATCAGCGGCGACAGCGTAGCTGTGACCCGTGAAATCGACGGCGGCGCGCAGACGGTTTCCCTGAAACTGCCGGCGATCGTCACCACCGACCTGCGTTTGAACGAGCCGCGCTATGCGTCTCTGCCAAACATCATGAAAGCCAAGAAGAAGCCTCTCGAAGTGCTGATTCCGGATGCTTTGGGCGTTTCCACCGCCTCCACCAACAAGACTTTGAAAGTCGAAGCGCCGGCTGCACGCAGCGCGGGTATCAAGGTCAAGTCGGTGGCTGAACTGGTCGAGAAACTGAAAAACGAAGCGAAGGTAATCTAATCATGACTATCTTGGTAATCGCTGAGCACGACAACAAGGTTGTGGCTCCTGCCACCCTGAACACCGTTGCTGCTGCCGCCAAAATCGGTGGCGACATCCACGTTCTGGTCGCTGGCCAGGGTGTTGGTGCCGTGGCTGAAGCCGCTGCGAAAATCGCTGGCGTGAGCAAAGTATTGGTAGCTGACAATGCTGCCTACGCGCACCAGCTGCCGGAAAACGTCGCTCCTCTGGTTGCAGAGCTGGGCAAGGGCTACAGCCACATCCTGGCTGCCGCCACTTCCAACGGCAAAAACATCCTGCCGCGCGTTGCCGCTGCACTGGACGTTGACCAGATCTCCGAGATCATCTCGGTTGAAAGCGCCGACACCTTCAAGCGTCCGATCTACGCCGGTAACGCCATCGCTACCGTTCAGTCGAACGCTGCGGTCAAGGTGATCACCGTGCGTGCCACCGGTTTCGACCCGGTTGCAGCTGAAGGTGGCTCCGCTGCCGTTGAAGCTGTTGGCGCTGCCCACGACGCTGGCATCTCCAGCTTCGTTGGCGAAGAACTGGCCAAGTCCGATCGTCCGGAACTGACCGCTGCCAAGATCGTCGTTTCCGGCGGTCGCGGCATGCAGAACGGCGACAACTTCAAACACCTGTACGCCCTGGCCGACAAGCTGGGCGCTGCCGTCGGTGCATCGCGCGCCGCGGTCGACGCAGGTTTTGTTCCGAACGACATGCAGGTCGGTCAGACCGGCAAGATCGTTGCTCCACAGCTGTACATCGCCGTCGGTATCTCCGGCGCGATCCAGCACCTGGCCGGCATGAAAGACTCCAAAGTGATCGTTGCGATCAACAAGGACGAAGAAGCGCCGATCTTCCAGGTGGCCGATTACGGCCTGGTGGCGGACCTGTTCGAAGCCATCCCTGAGTTGGAGAAGCTGGTCTAATCCGGCTGCTTCACTTATAAAGAGCCCGGCCTTTTGGTCGGGCTTTTTTTTTGCTCTTCATTCTGTAGGAGCGAGCTTGCTCGCGATGGACGTTAACGATGACGCGTCGATCCTGGATAAACGCGGTGCCTTTGAATCCATCGCGAGCAAGCTCGCTCCTACAGGGGGGGGCATAACAAGGTATGAGTGGAGTGTGAAGCCATGGATCTGCGCTGTGTGTGGAGCTTGCTGGGATTGACGCTATTGCCGGCGCTGTCTGTCGCCGCGGGTAAATGCGAGCGGCTGGTGGTCACCGGCAGCCCGGATGCACCGCCGTACCTGTGGCAAGACCCGCACAATCCCAAATACCTGATCGGTGCCAGCGCCGATTTGCTGCAGCAAGTGGCGGGGGAGTTGGGGCTCAAGGTCGAACTGCTTTATGCCGGAAAACGCGCCCAGGCCCTGGACGAAGTGCGCAGCGGGCGCATGGACATGCTGGCGGACGCGACGTTGACCGTCAGCGAGCTGGAGACCCTGGACTACATCCATCCAGCCTTGCTGGAAAACGACTACCTGGTCTGGACTCGCAAGGACTCGACACTGGTCTACAACGAAGCACAGGACCTGCACGGCCATCCCGGTGCCGTGTCGGAAAAGGCCCGAATGACCCCGCAATTCAGCACCTTTGCTGGACAGCAACTGACCCTCACGCGCACGTCCAACCTGACCCAGGCCTTTCAGAAACTGCTGTTGGGCGAGGTCGAGTTTGTACTGGCAGGGCGTTACTCGGGCATGGCGACCGCACAGACACTGGGCATGGCCGCTGACCTGGTCGCGCGCGCGCAACCGGTCGACAAACCTGGCCTGTACCTGGCGATTTCCCATGACTCGGCGTGCAACGATCCGTGGTTGCGCGGACAGTTGGCCAAAAAGATGACAGAATTGCCCGCGTCCGGACTGACGGAGGCCGTGCTGATGCGCAATATCGAGCGATGGAAAGCGCAACGCTCACAACCACAGCCAAGCCCCCCGCAACAACCCGTCAGTACCCCAAAACAGTAAGGATTTTCAGTGAGTATTCGACCTCTTTTCGCTGCCGTGGCCTTTGCCGCCCTGGCGGGTTGTGCAACCGATCCTGCGCCGAATGAACAGATTCGCCTGACCGAACAGGCACTCGAACAGGCCAAGGCCGTAGGCGCCACCGCCGACGATGTGCCGGAAATGAAACTGGCCGAAGACAAGTTCAACCGCGCCAAGGGCAACATGACCGATCAATCCTTCAAAAACGCACGCATGCGGGCCGAACAGGCCGAACTCGATGCGCGCCTGGCTGAAGCCAAGGTGTTGACGGCCAAGAGCGAGGAACAGTTGAACGTGCTCAACACCCGCATCGCCCGCCTGCGCAAGCAACTGGGAGATGCCCAATGAGCCTCAAGAGCAAAGCCCTCGGCGGTTTGATCCTGGCAGGCTGCGCGAGCCTCTTTGGCTGCGCCAGCCAGCACAGCGAGTCTGCGTTGCAGCAGGCCGGTGCCGACTTTCAGAAGGTCAAGGAAGACTCCAATGTGCTGCGAATCGCCCCCAAGGACGTGATTCGCGCCGGTGAGTCCCTGGCCCGTGCCGATCGCCTGTCCAGCTATTGGGGCAGCGGTTCGGACGTGGTGCATTACGCCTACCTGAGCCAGCGCTACAGCGCCATTGCCCGGGAGCACACCAATCAGGTGCTCAACGAAGAGCAAGCGGCAAAACTCGAACTGGAACGGCAGCGTCTGCAACTGGCATTGCGTGAATCCAAACTGTTCAGCGTGCAGCAGCAAGGCAAATGGCTCGAGGAGCAGATCCTGGCATTGACGACCAGCCAGACCGACCGCGGGCTGGTGATGACCTTGGGCGACATGCTGTTCGACACTGGTGAAGCGGAATTGAAACCGTCGGCCAACCGTGTGGTGTTGAAGATCGTGCAGTTCCTGCAACTCAACCCCAAGCGAGTGGTGCGGATCGAAGGTTATACGGACAGTACCGGGGGCAAGCAGGAAAACCTCAAGCTGTCCCGCGACCGGGCGCAATCGGTGGCTGACGTGCTGATGGACCTGGGTATCGACGACAAGCGCATCCAGGTCGAGGGTTATGGCGACGAGTATCCGGTGGACGCGAACGCGTCGGAACGGGGCCGGGCGCAGAATCGTCGGGTGGAAATTGTGTTTTCCGACGAAAAGGGCCAGCTCGGCGCTGCCCGCTAAGGGTTGCGTCGCTGGAAAGCCCGGCCTGCCATGCAGTGCCGGGTTTTTTTATGCCTGCCGATTACCGCACAAAACAGTACAGATTTTGCTGACACTGCACTGTACGGTCGACTATTGTGGCAACTGTCCCCGTACACTTCTAAACTGTTCCGGTATTGTTTCACACAAGAATAAAATGCCCGTGAAATCGAGTGCTGCGTCATGACCAATCTTTTGCTCTATCAACGTATTGCTCAACAACTGGCCGAAGACATCCGCCGTGGGGTCTATCAGCCTGGGGAGCGCGTGCCTTCGGTGCGCAAGATGAGCTCGCAGCTCAATGTCAGCCATGCGACGGTGTTGCAGGCGTATGCTAATCTCGAGGATCAGGGGCTGATCCGCGCCCGGCCGCAGTCGGGTTACTACGTGCACCAGACGCCGGCACTCACCGCGCCGACGCCGGACATCGCCCGGGTCGAGCGCCCCGGGCTGGTCACCCGCAGCAGCATCATTCAGCAAGTCCTGGTCGAGTCCCGTCGTGAAGGTGTCTTCCCGCTGGGCGCTGCGGTGCCGAGTGTCGACTATTTGCCGGTGCGGGCACTGCATCAGCAATTGGCCAAAGTCACCCGTTTCCATAGCCCGCGGGCCTTCAGCTACATGTTCAGCCCTGGTTTCGAGCCGTTGCGCCGACAAGTGGCGATCCGCATGCGCGATGCCGGCGTGGTGGTCGATCCGTCGGAGGTGGTGATCACCCACGGTTGCGTCGATGCGCTGCAGATGTCCTTGCGTGTGCTGACCCGTCCGGGCGATCTGATCGCGGCCGAGTCGCCGACCTATTACGGGTTGCTGCAACTGGCCGACCTGTTGGGGCTCAAGGTCATCGAGATCCCCAGTGATCCAGCCACGGGCATGAGCCTGGAAGCCCTGCAACTGGCGGCCAACCAATGGTCGATCAAGGCGTTGGTGCTGACCACCCGCCTGAGCAATCCGTTGGGCGGCACCATGCCGGAGGAGCGGCAGAAACAATTGCTGCGCCTGGCGTCGGACTTCGATATCCAGATTGTCGAAGACGATATCTACGGTGAGCTGATGTTCGAGCAGGGGCGCACCAAGTCTCTCAAGGCCTATGATCGGCTGGATCGGGTGATCTATTGCTCGAGTTTCTCCAAGACCCTGTCGCCTGGCGTGCGGATCGGCTGGATGATCGCCGGCAAGTATCAGCAGGAAATCCAGCGCTTGCAGACCTTCAGTACGCATTCCGCGTGCAGCGTCACCCAGATGGGCATTGCCGCGTACCTGGAAAATGGCGGGTACGACCGGCATTTGCGCTTCATCCGTCAGGAGTACCGGAAAAACCTCAGTGCCTTCCAATTGGCCGTGCAACAGTATTTCCCTGAAGGCACGCAGATGACCCGACCTACCGGCGGCTTCATTCTGTGGGTCAGTCTGCCGGGGCGGGTCAACACGCAAGAGTTGCACGTGCGGGCATTGCAGCAGGGCATCAGTATCGCGCCGGGACTGATCTTCAGTAATACCGAGCAATTCAATCACTGCATCCGGCTCAATTGCGGCACCCCGTGGAACCGCGAGGCCGAGCGTGCATTGATGACCCTGGGCATGCTGGCCACCCAACTCTGCCAGGAGATGGCTGGCGGTTTGTAACAGGCTGCGACTGCGCTTGTCTTGTGGGCTGCAACAGGCGAGCATATGCATCTCTGCCGTTTGCACCCACCGTTGGATACATGAAACCGACTTTTCCTGCCGCCTGGCTTTTGCTCTGCCTGATTGCGAGTATTCAGCCGGCATCCGTCGTGGCTGCTACCGAGCAGGATCAGACTACCGGCAGTTTCCACGTCGCACCGATAGAAGCCGCACCTGTCAAAAAAGCCTCGGTGGCCGGTAAGCAGGCGACGCCCGTGAAAAAGCGTCCGCCCATTGCCTCCAAATCGAAACCGGCCAGCGAGGTGGCAAAGACTGAGCTTCCATCTACCAAACTGGATCTGAGCTTGCCCAAGGATATGGTTCAAGAGCTCAAGCCGGTCGGAACGGTGCCGTTGGTCAGGCGCGAACCGTTGTTACCCCAGATGTTCGGTGACAAAAGCGGCAACAGCGAGTTCCAGCTCAACGGCCGCCTGCTCAGCAACGAAATGCAGCTGCAACTGCGAAATGAAGAACGCCACGAGGTCGAAGGCGCGGCACTGGATTTCGAGTTCAAGCAGTAACCCCGTCAGGATCCGCGAACCGCAGGCCAGACGCTTTGTCGGAGACTGGCCGGTCATGCTCGTTTGCGTTGAAAAACCCGCCCGCAGGTAATTTAAAACAACTGTTTTAACGGGTACTCTGTGCCCCGTCCATTAACACATTGCTCGTCGCGAGGAGCTTGTCGTCATGAAATGCCGTGAGGGCTGTGGCGCTTGTTGCATTGCCCCTTCCATCAGTTCACCGATTCCCGGTATGCCCAATGGCAAGGCCGCGGGGCAGCGTTGCCTGCAACTTTCCTCCGATAACCTGTGCAGTATTTTCGGCCAGCCGGAACGGCCGGCGGTGTGTTCTGCCTTCGAGGCCGATCCCGAGGTTTGCGGAAGCAGCAGCGAAGAAGCCATCCGGTTGATCGGCTGGTGGGAGCAAATGACGGCGGCGTGATGTGTTCTACGAACGGAACTTCAACAATAAGGAATAAGACTATGGGTTCGCTGCATCGTATGGCTGTGCTGTGTGGTTTGACGGTTGTGCTGGCTACCTCGACGGCCCAGGCCGAAGACTGGAAGGTCAAGAAAGACGAAGACGGCATCAAGATCTCCCTGAGTGAAGTGGCCGGCTCCGACTACAAGGCCTACCAGGGCGTCACGCTGATGAAGACCACCATGGCCAAGCTGCGTGCGTTGCAGGACGACGTGTCCGGAGCCTGCGCCTGGATTCACGAATGCAAAACCCAGAAGCTGCTCAAGCACGAAGGTGAGCAGAGCTGGACCTACACTCAGTTCAACACCCCGTGGCCGGTTACTCCCCGTGATTCGGTGTTGCACATCACCACCATCGAAGGGGCCGATGGCAGCCTGACCCGCAAGCTCGAAGGCGTGCCGAAATACATTCCTGAAGAAAAAGGCTTCGTCCGGGTCACCAAGGTCGACGGTTTCTGGAAGTTCGTACCCAAGGGCGACCAGATCGAAGTGACCTATCAGGTGCACACCGAGCCGGGCGGCAGCGTGCCGTCGATGGTGGCCAACAAGTTCGTGGTGGATGCCCCGTTCAATACCTTGAAAGCCCTCAAGGAACGCGCCGAGAAGTAATTGTGTCACTCTTTTGAGGTGACTTCGTGACGCCCCGACTCGATCGGGGCGTTTGCTTTTTTGAACGCTGCTCAGGTTTTAATTTGTTACCGGATATGCGTTGCACGAAATTTTCACCCACTCTCCAAGACAATTCGCCGGCTCTCCCGTAACGCGCAGCGTATGGCTGAATGCAGGATGAAAGACTCGGGATGAGGGTAGTTATCAATGGCAATGCTGCCGTTGATCGTGCAACATTTGCGCACCGCGCAAACCCCCAGGCCTGGTACGGGCCGAAAAGAGGGCAAGGCGCAGCTGTATTTTTGAAACTTCAACTTCCAATGGGTCCTAAAACGACATGGCAATCCCGGACGCCCTGAGTCAGCAGCGAGCTTCTAGTCGCCTGCTGCAACCGACCGTCAAATCGCATCTGGCCTACACGCTGTTGTGTGCCCTGGTCATGATGGTCATGTTCAGTCTGCTGCGCGTCGCGCTGCTGGCTTACAACAGCTCAATGATCCTCGACACACCGGCTTCGACCTTCCTCGAGGCATTCGCCAACGGTCTGCGTTTCGACCTGCGCCTGGTGGTCTATCTCAGTATTCCGTTGCTGCTGGCCTTGTTCAGCGCCCGGGCCATGGCGGCACGCGGGCTGTTCCGACTCTGGCTGACAGTGGTCTCCAGCATCGCGCTGTTCCTGGGCCTGATGGAGATGGACTTCTATCGTGAATTCCACCAGCGCCTCAACGGCCTGGTCTTCCAGTACGTCAAGGAAGACCCGAAAACCGTGGCCAGCATGCTCTGGTATGGTTTTCCGGTGGTCCGCTATCTGCTGGCGTGGGCTCTGGGTACCGTGATCCTGAGCATGGCATTCAAGGGCGCCGACCGTGCGACCCGCCCTCGTGGCCCGTTCAGTGGCGGCAGCATCGGCACACGCAAGGTCGCGCCGTGGTATGCACGCATTGGCGTGTTCGTGGTTTGCCTGCTGATCTGTGTCGTCGCGGCCCGTGGCACCTTGCGCCAAGGCCCGCCGATGCGCTGGGGTGATGTCTACACCACAGATTCCAATTTCGCCAACCAGTTGGGTCTCAACGGTACGCTTTCTCTGGTCGCCGCCGCCAAGAGCCGGATGTCCGAGGATCGCGACAATATCTGGAAAGCCACGCTGCCACAGCCACAAGCCCAGCAAGTGGTGCGTGACATGCTGGTGATGGCGGATGACAAACTGGTGGATGGCGAGACCGCGGCGGTACGTCGCGATTACACCCCGCCAGCCGACAAGACCTTGCCGATCAAGAACGTCGTCGTGATCCTGATGGAAAGCATGGCCGGTCACTCGGTGGGTGCGCTGGGTGGGCCAGGCAACATCACGCCGTACCTCGACAAACTGTCGAAGGAAGGCTTGCTGTTCGACCGCTTCTTCTCCAACGGTACCCATACCCACCAGGGCATGTTCGCCACCATGGCCTGTTTCCCGAACCTGCCGGGCTTCGAATACCTGATGCAGACCCCGGAAGGCAGCCACAAGCTGTCCGGTCTGCCGCAGTTGCTCAGCGCCCGTGACTTCGACGACGTGTATGTCTACAACGGCGATTTCGCCTGGGACAACCAGTCGGGTTTCTTCAGCAACCAGGGCATGACCAACTTCATCGGCCGTAACGATTTCGTGAATCCGGTGTTCTCTGATCCGACCTGGGGCGTGTCCGACCAGGACATGTTCGACCGTGGCCTGGTCGAGCTCAAGGCGCGGGAAAACGGCAAGCCGTTCTATGCCTTGCTGCAAACCCTGTCCAACCACACGCCTTACGCCTTGCCGACGCCATTGCCGGTCGAGCGCGTGACCGATCGTGGCAACCTGAACGAACACCTGACCGCCATGCGTTACTCGGACTGGGCACTGGGCCAGTTCTTTGAAAAGGCCCGCAAGGAGCCGTACTTCAAGGAAACCCTGTTTGTCGTCGTCGGTGACCACGGTTTTGGTAACGAACGGCAGATCACCGAAATGGACCTGGGCCGCTTCAACGTGCCGATGCTGATGATCGCGCCGGGCATCCAGGAAAAATTCGGCCAACGTGACCACACCGTGGGCACTCAGATCGACATCGTGCCGACCATCATGGGCCGCATCGGTGGCGAAGTACGTCATCAGTGCTGGGGACGCGACCTGCTCAACCTGCCGGAAGGCGACGCCGGTATTGGTGTGATCAAGCCGTCGGGCAGTGAGCAGACCACGGCCGTCCTCACCGCGGACCAGATTCTGGTCCTGCCGAAGGACAAGGACATGGCGCCGAAGTTGTATCAGTATGAATTGGGTGCCAACCCTCGCGCCGAAGTCATTGCTGATGCGCCGCGTACCGCCGAGTTGAAACTCAAGCTCGAAGCGTTCCTGCAAACAGCGACCAAGAGTCTGCTGGACAACACCGCCGGTGTTGTTGATGGCAAGCCGGACTAAGTTGTGACGCAAAAAAAGAGGCCCTTCAAGGGCCTCTTTTTTTTGCCTGGCGGATACTTATATTCGGCCAAGCAAGAGCAGGATCAACAGCACCACCAATACGACGCCGATGATACCGGACGGGCCGTAACCCCAACTTCTGGAGTGCGGGAAGACCGGTAAACCACCGATCAGTAACAGGATCAGAATGATGATCAGTATTGTGCCCATGTCTATTTCCTTGTCGAAAATGCAGTGGATTGACCATGCCAATCAAGGTCAGCGGGAATGAAGTAAATTCGAGCTGCTTAAAAATTCGGACTATTGCGTTTGCAGGAAAATTCCAAGTTTTTTTGAAGTATTTCGCACGGGTTCTTATTTTTTGTAGTCGCCTTGATTGCGTCAGACGCTCCCGCAGTTTGCTCGGGCCATTCAGCAATCTGATGGAGCGTGGGTCGGGCAATTTCCTTCGCTACACTCGGTGCATCTTCCAAGAACAACAAGGCTGTCTGCTATGCAAAATCGCATGATGATCACTGGTGCAGGCTCTGGCCTGGGTCGCGAAATCGCGCTGCGCTGGGCGCGTGAAGGCTGGCAACTGGCTTTGTCGGACGTCAGCGAGCCCGGCTTGCAGGAAACCCTCAAGCTGGTCCGCGAAGCGGGCGGCGACGGTTTCATCCAGCGCTGCGACGTACGCGATTACAGCCAGTTGACAGCGTTCGCCCAGGCCTGCGAGGTCAAACTCGGCGGCATCGATGTCATCGTCAATAACGCGGGTGTAGCGTCTGGCGGGTTCTTCAGTGAGTTGTCCCTGGAGGACTGGGACTGGCAGATCGCGATCAACCTGATGGGCGTGGTCAAGGGCTGCAAGGCTTTCCTGCCACTGCTGGAAAAAAGCAAAGGCAAGATCATCAACATCGCGTCCATGGCCGCGCTGATGCAAGGCCCGGCGATGAGCAACTACAACGTGGCCAAGGCGGGCGTGGTGGCGTTGTCCGAAAGCCTGCTGATCGAGCTGGCGCATCAGGAAGTCGGCGTGCATGTGGTGTGTCCGTCGTTCTTCCAGACCAACCTGCTGGACTCCTTCCGTGGCCCGACCCCGGCCATGAAAGCCCAGGTCGGCAAGTTGCTGGAAAGCTCGCCCATCAGCGCCGCCGACATCGCCGACTACATCTATCAGCAGGTCGCCGCCGGCGAGTTCATGATCCTGCCCCACGAACAGGGCCGCATGGCCTGGGCGATCAAGCAGAAGAACCCGCAATTGCTCTACAACGAAATGACCGCCATGGCCGACAAAATGCGCGCCAAGGCCAGGCAATCCGCAAGCTGATCTTGCCCGCAGGCAACGCTGTAGTTAGGGTGGCCGCCATCGGCCATCCTCGCGAGACGCTTGCATGCTTAATTACCTGTGGTTTTTCGTCGCCGCGCTGTTCGAAATTGCCGGTTGCTTTGCTTTCTGGATGTGGCTGCGCCAGGGGAAAAGCATGTGGTGGGTGGTGCCGGCGCTCCTGAGCCTGACCCTGTTCGCCCTGCTGCTGACCCGGATCGAAGCCACCTACGCCGGCCGCGCCTACGCCGCTTACGGCGGCATCTACATCATTGCCTCAATCGGCTGGCTGGCCGTGGTCGAGCGGATTCGTCCGCTGGGTTCGGACTGGCTCGGCGTGGCGCTGTGTGTGATCGGCGCGAGCATCATTCTGTTCGGGCCGCGATTCTCCGCGTCCTGACAGATCGGTCCTACAATCAACCGGTCTGTCAGACCTTTCCGTAAGTGGTGTGCGTCAAGGGCTGTCAGTCCGGTCTGGTTTGCTGTCGGAGCATTGTAGGCGTACCGCGGGCCGGGCATCTTCAAGGGCCAGAAACCCCTGAAGGACACTCCTCATGCTCGTACTCACTCGCGTTGTGGGCGAAACCATTTCCATCGGTGAAAACATTTCCGTGCGCGTTCTCGCGATCAACGGAAGCAACATCCGCTTTGGCGTTGAAGCGCCTCAGGACGTCAATGTGCACCGCTGTGAAATCTACGAACGCATCCAGAACAAACTGGCGAAAACCAAGGGACGCTGAAGACCTCAGTCAAACAGGTGCTTGGGCACATCGTGCTTGAGCATCAGTTGGCACTGCTCGCTTTCCGGGTCGAAGACAATCAGTGCCTGACCCTTGGTCAAGGCCTGGCGCACGCGCAGTACGCGGGTTTCCAGGGGAGTGTCGTCACCATTGTCCGTGCCGTCGCGGGTCACGAAATCCTCGATCAGGCGGGTGAGGGTGTCGACTTGAAGTTGGTCGTGGGGGATCAGCATAGGCACCTCGGTTGGATCAATGGCGCGATGCTACGGCGAATGACCGGTATCGGCTAGCCTGGGGTTTGATGTCGTCTGCTCTGACGCCATCGCGAGCAAGCTCACTCCCACAGGGGACCGGGTTCTTTCATGGGAATGCGGTCGAGTGTCGGAGCGAGCTTGCTCGCGATAGCGGTTTACCAGGCAATGAAGATCCTGGATCAGCTCTCCGACCGCTGCCCCACCAGGCTGTCCACCGACGGCACCCGTGTATCGCTTTCCATCTGTGTGTCATGTTCAAGCTGATGGCTGAAGCGGTCCAGTGAGCCTTTGGCCGGTTGTGCATCGCTGGCAAACACGGGCGGGCTGAGGATGTACGCACCGAGCAGGCGGCTCAGGGCGGCGAGGCTGTCGATGTGGGTGCGCTCGTAACCGTGGGTGGCATCGCAGCCGAAGGCGAGCAGGGCGGTGCGAATGTCGTGGCCGGCGGTCACCGCTGAATGGGCGTCGCTGAAGTAGTAGCGGAACAGGTCCCGGCGTGCCGGCAAGTCGTTGTCGCTGGCCAGGCGCAGGAGGTGGCGCGACAGGTGATAGTCATACGGCCCGCCGGAATCCTGCATCGCGATGCTCACTGCGTGCTCGCTGGAATGTTGGCCAGGCGCGACCGGTGCGATGTCGATGCCGACGAACTCACTGACGTCCCAGGGCAACGCCGCCGCCGCGCCGCTGCCGGTTTCTTCGGTGATGGTGAACAGCGGATGGCAGTCGATCATCAGCTCTTCACCACTGTCGACAATGGCCTTGAGCGCCGCCAGCAGTGCGGCCACCCCGGCCTTGTCGTCGAGGTGACGGGCGCTGATGTGGCCGCTTTCGGTGAACTCCGGCAGCGGGTCGAAGGCGACGAAATCGCCGACGCTAATGCCCAGCGACTCGCAGTCGGCACGGGTGGCGCAGTAGGCGTCCAGACGCAATTCGATGTGATCCCAACTGATCGGCATCTCATCCACGGCGGTATTGAATGCGTGCCCGGAAGCCATCAGCGGCAAGACGCTGCCGCGGATCACGCCATTGTCGGTAAACAGGCTGACCCGGCTGCCCTCGGCAAAGCGGCTGGACCAGCAGCCGACGGGCGCGAGGGTCAGACGGCCGTTGTCCTTTACTGCACGCACCGCCGCGCCGATGGTGTCCAGATGGGCGGAAACGGCGCGGTCGGGGCTGTTCTTCTTGCCCTTGAGCGTGGCGCGGATGGTGCCGCGACGGGTCAGCTCGAAGGGAATGCCCAGTTCTTCAAGACGTTCGGCGACGTAGCGCACGATGGTGTCGGTGAACCCGGTGGGGCTGGGAATGGCGAGCATTTCCAGCAGCACTTTTTGCAGATAGCCGAGGTCCGGTTCGGGGATTTTGCTGGTCATGGAAACTCCTGATGAGTTGAGCGCATCGATGGTTTCGATGAGGGATTTGTTTTGCCTGTCAGGCCGCCATCGCGAGCAAGCTCGCTCCCACAGGGAAATGCGATCAAAGGTGGGAGCGAGCTTGCTCGCGATGGCATCAGCCCAGCCAACACATGGCTAAGAGACCACCGGCTGACTGTACGGAAACAACAGATCCACAAACCGCTCCGCCGTCGGCTGCGGTTCGTGGTTGGCCAGCCCGGCCCGTTCGTTGGCTTCGATAAACACATAGTCCGGCTGGTCAGCGGCGGACACCATCAAGTCGAGGCCGACCATGGGAATGTCCAGCGCCCGAGCCGCGCGGGCGGCGGCGTCCACCAGCGTCGGGTGCAGGATCGCCGTGACATCCTCAAGCACGCCGCCGGTATGAAGATTCGCCGTGCGCCGTACGAACAGGTGCTCACCGGCCGGCAGAATGCTGTTGTAGTCGTATCCGGCGGCACGCAAGGTGCGCAGGGTTTCCTGGTCCTGCGGGATCTTGCTTTCGCCGCCCGTGGCCGCCTGTCGCCGTCGGCTCTGGGCTTCGATCAATGCACCGATGGAGTGTTGGCCGTCGCCGACCACTTCGGCTGGCCGGCGAATGGCGGCGGCGACCACTTCAAAACCGATCACCACAATGCGCAGGTCCAGGCCCTCGTGGAAACTTTCCAGCAGCACGCGGCTGTCGAAGTGGCGAGCGGCTTCTATGGCTTGTTGCACTTCCTCTATGGTGCGCAAATCCACCGCCACCCCTTGGCCCTGTTCACCATCCAGTGGCTTGACCACCACGCGCTGGTGTTCATCGAGGAAGGCCAGATTGTCATCGGCGTTACCCGCCAGTTGCTGCGCTGGCAGATTCAACCCTGCTGCCTTTAGCACTTTGTGGGTCAGGCTTTTGTCCTGGCACAGGGTCATGCTGACGGCGCTGGTCAGGTCGCTCAGGGATTCACGGCAGCGTACCCGGCGCCCGCCATGGCTGAGGGTGAACATCCCGGCGTCGGCGTCATCGACGTGTACATCGATGCCACGACGGTGTGCTTCTTCGACAATGATCCGCGCGTAGGGGTTGAACGCGGCTTCCGGGCCGGGCCCGAGAAACAGCGGCTGATTGATGCCGTTCTTGCGCTTGATGGCGAAGGTCGTCAGGTTGCGAAAACCGAGCTTGGCGTAAAGGTTTTTCGCCTGGCGGTTGTCGTGCAGCACCGACAGGTCGAGGCAGGCGAGCCCGCGACTCATGAAGTGTTCGATCAAATGCCGCACCAACACTTCACCGACACCCGGCCGCGCACAATGCGGGTCGACCGCCAGGCACCACAGGCTGCTGCCGTTTTCCGGGTCGTTGAAGGCCTTGTGGTGGTTGAGGCCCATGACGCTGCCGATGACCGCGCCGCTGTCCTCGTCTTCGGCCAGCCAGTACACCGGGCCGCCCAGATGGCGCGGCGTCAGCAGGGTGGCATCGATCGGCAACATGCCGCGGGCCTGATACAGCTGATTGATCGCCTGCCAGTCGGCATCGCTTTGCGCGCGTCGAATGCGGAAACCGCGAAACACCCGGGTCGCCTGACGGTAGTCGCTGAACCACAGACGCAAGGTATCGGACGGGTCGAGGAACAGCTGCGTCGGCTCCAGCCCCAGCACTTGCTGGGGCGCGGCGACGTATAGGGCAATGTCCCGCTCGCCGGGCTGCTCGTTGAGCAACTCCCCGGCCAGGCTCGCGGCATCGGCAAAGGTGTGGCCGATCAGCAAGCGCCCCCAGCCGCAATGCACGGCAATCGGCGCCCCGCCGAGTTCACTGCCATCCTCGGCCAGACGTGCTTGCAAGCGTTCGTAGGAGGGCGACTGGCCGCGCAACAGGCGTTGGCTGAAAGCCGTGGCGTGAGGTTTCATCGGTCAGATTCCTTGTTCGCTGAGCCACAGGTTGAGGGCCGCCAGTTGCCACAGCTTCGAGCCGCGCAACGGTGTCAATTGCCCCTGTGGATCAGTCAGCAGACGGTCGAGCATCGCGGGGTTGAACAGGCCGCGATCCTGGCTGGGATCGAGCAGCAGCTCGCGCACCCATTCCAGCGTATCGCCCTGCAAATGCTTGAGGCCCGGCACCGGGAAGTAACCTTTCTTGCGGTCGATCACTTCACTGGGAATCACTTGTCGCGCGGCTTCTTTCAAGACTTGCTTGCCGCCGTCCGGCAGTTTGAAACGTCCCGGAATCCGTGCCGACAGCTCCACCAGGCGGTAATCGAGAAACGGCGTGCGCGCTTCCAGGCCCCAGGCCATGGTCATGTTGTCGACCCGTTTGACCGGGTCGTCCACCAGCATCATCGTGCTGTCCAGACGCAAGGCCTTGTCCACCGCCGCATCGGCACCGGGCTGGGCGAAATGCGCTTTGACGAAGTCACCGGCAGCGTCATTCGCGGTCAGCCATTTCGGTTGCACGGTGGCGGCGTAGTCGTCGTAACTGCGGTCGAAAAACGCTTCGCGGTACGCGGCATACGGATCACTCGCGCCGTCCACTTGCGGATACCAGTGGTAACCGGCGAACAGTTCATCGGCGCCCTGGCCGCTCTGAACGACTTTGCAGTGTTTGGCTACCTCTCGTGACAACAGGTAGAAGGCGATGCAGTCATGGCTGACCATCGGCTCGCTCATGGAGCGGAACGCGGCGGGCAGTTGTTCGATGATTTCCTTTTCGTCGATGCGCAGTTGGTGGTGCTGCGTGCCGTAGTGTCGGGCGATCAGGTCCGAATACTGGAACTCGTCTCCACGCTCGCCGCCGGCATCCTGGAAGCCGATGGAGAAGGTCGACAGATTGTCCACGCCGACTTCCCGCAACAGCCCCACCAGCAGGCTTGAATCGACACCGCCGGACAGCAGCACGCCGACATCCACCGCCGCACGCTGACGAATCGCTACCGCTTCGCGAGTGCTGTCGAGCACACGGTCGCGCCAGTCCTCGAGGGTCAGATTCGTCTCATCGGCGTGAGGGCCGTAGGGCAGGGTCCACCAGGTTTTCTGCTCGGTGCGGCCATCGGCTTCGATGCGCATCCAGGTGGCCGGCGGCAGTTTTTCAATGCCCGCCAGCAAAGTGCGCGGTGCCGGGACCACGGAGTGGAAATTCAGATAGTGATTGAGCGCCACGGGATCGAGGATCGGGTTGATGTCGCCGCCCTTGAGCAATGCCGGCAGCGCCGAGGCGAAGCGCAGGCGCTGGCCGGTGCGCGACAGGTACAGCGGTTTCACGCCGAGACGGTCGCGGGCGATGAACAGGCGTTGGGCATCGCGCTCCCAAACGGCAAAGGCAAACATGCCGTTGAGTTTTGGCAGCAAGGCTTCGCCCCAGGCGTGATAACCCTTGAGCAACACTTCGGTGTCGCCACCGGAATAGAAGGCGTAACCCAGGCTTTCAAGTTCCGCGCGCAGTTCCGGAAAGTTGTAGATCGCCCCGTTGAAGGCCAGGGACAAGCCCAGTTGCGGGTCGATCATCGGCTGCGCCGAGCCGTCCGACAGGTCCATGATCTTCAGGCGCCGATGGCCCAGGGCAACCGGCCCCTGGCTATGAAATCCCCAGGCGTCGGGGCCGCGGGGGGCCAGGTGATGGGTGATTCGTTCAATGGCTGCAAGGTCTGCAGGTTGATGATCAAAACGTAACTCGCCAGCTAATCCGCACATAAATTCCTTACCGGTTTTTCCGTTGGGGAGGGTCGATCGATACCGCGCCGAAACGGCGGGTACTCAGAAAGTGACCCTCCTCGGTAAGGGGAGTTTTAGATCGATGAGTTATATGCGCGACTGACCACGGCCGAATCGCCCCGTGAGGGCGACTTCGGCTGCTGTATCGACTACTTGCCCCGGATCAGGCGTCGCAGGGCAAATCGGTTGGGGTGACAGGCTTCGGCCACGCTTCTGGGCAACGGCAGGGGTTCGTTGTCCAGCCAGGCTGCCAGCAGTTCTGCGGACAGCGGCGCGGTGATCAGGCCGCGCGAGCCGTGACCGCTGTTGACGTACAAACCGTCAAGCCATGGGCATTCGACGTCCGGCACCTGCCGGGCATCCTTGCCCAGCGCCGCATACGCCTGAGTGAACGCCTGGGTGTCGGCCAAGGGGCCGACGATTGGCAAGTAGTCGGGGCTGGTGCAGCGAAAAGCGGCGCGCCCCTGGAGACTTTCAGGCGCAAGTTTATCGGCCTGTAAACGCTCGACCAGATCATGGGAAATCTCTTCGAGCATGGCCAGGTTGCCCAGGTGTTCTGCCGTGGTCGGTGTCAGGTCATCGCTCTTGAAATCGAAACTGGCCCCCAGGGTGTGTTCGCCCAAACGGGCGGGGGCGACATAGCCTTCGGCACACACCACGGTGCTCAGGGCCTGGCTTTGCGGGGTTTGCGCCAAGCGGGTGATTTGCCCGCGAATGCGCTTGAGCGGCAGCTCGGCGCTCTCGGGGAAACGCTGGATTTCGGCGGCCCCGGCGAGCACCACCACGGGAGCATCGGCAAGCAACCGCTCGCCGTCCCAGGCTTGCCAACGACCTTCAACCTTGCGCAGTTCCAGCGCATCGTGATGGGTGAGCAATTGAATCAGTGGATGCGCAGCCTGCCACTGGCACAGCGCCGGTGGGTGGACCCAGCCGCCTTCGGGATAGAACAGGCCCCCCTGTGCCAGCCCGATACCGGCCACGGCCTGTGCTTCGGGTTGATCCAGCAGGTGCAGCAAGTCCGCTGGAAACGCCGCGGCCAATTGCGCCTGGCGTTCGGCTTCCTTGGCATTGAAGGCCAGTTGCAATACGCCGCAATCGTCCCAGTCGCGGCCCCGTTGCAAGTGTTCGAGCAGACGTCGGGTGTAGCCGAATCCACTGACGATCATTTGCGACAGCGCCGTGCCATGGGCGGATAACTTCAGGTAGAGCACACCCTGCGGGTTGCCCGAGGCTTCCCGGGCGATGGCGTCGTGGCGCTCCAGCAATGTCACTTGCCAGCCCCGCGCGGCGAGGCTGGCGGCGCTGGCACAACCGGCCAGGCCGGCACCGATCACCAGTGCCTGGCGCTCGCCGGTCAGCGGGGCCGGGCGGGCGAACCAGGGTTTATCCAGGGCCGGGGCCGGCGTTTCCAGGGGCCAGCCGAGGAACTCGCCGCGCAGGATCTCCCATTTGTGGCCGATGCCGGGGGTGCGTTTCATCTTGAAGCCGGCGGCGTTGAGCAGGCGCCGCACCCAGCCGGTGCTGGTGAAGGTGCTGATGGATGCACCGGGAGCGGCCAGGCGAGCCAGCTCGGCAAACAGTTCGGCGGTCCACATGTCGGGGTTTTTCGCCGGGGCGAAACCGTCGAGGAACCAGGCGTCGATTCGGGCATCGAGTTGCGGCAGTTGCTCCAGTGCATCACCGATCAGCAGCGTCAGGGTGACGCGGCCGTGGTCCAGCGTCAGGCGCTGAAAACCCTGATGGATGGCCACGTATTGCTCAAGCAGTTGATCGGCAAATACCTTGAGTTCCGGCCACAGTGCCAGGGCCCGTTGCAG
This sequence comes from Pseudomonas sp. GW822-FHT01E03, assembly GCF_058802985.1. NCBI lineage: Bacteria > Pseudomonadati > Pseudomonadota > Gammaproteobacteria > Pseudomonadales > Pseudomonadaceae > Pseudomonas > Pseudomonas sp. GW822-FHT01E03. The sequence goes on along the minus strand of NZ_JBXAOQ010000010.1, from coordinate 197,813 downwards.
GTCGGCCGGGCTCAACGGGTATTTCTCTACGCTGACAAAATGCAGCCGCGCTCCGGCCGCTGCGTGTTGCTCGAACACCTGCCAGGCGCACAAAAAATTCAGCCCGGTGCCGAACCCCGTCTCACCGATGACCAGCCGCCCACCCTCGGGCAAGGCGGCAAAGCGTTCGGCCAGTCGATTCTGCTCGATGAATACATAGCGGGTTTCATCCAGCCCTGACTTGTCGGAGAAGTACACATCGTCGAACACTCGCGAATACGGGCGACCTTGGTCGTCCCAGTCGAGCTGGGCATGGGGCAATACAGGTTTCATGGCAGGCTCTGCAGCGGCAAGGCGGCCATTCTAGCCGATTGAAGGTGTGGTGCTTGATCCGTGGCAAGGTATGAACGGGCTGAAACCGGGAAAATCATCAACCTGCACAAAGCCCTGTGGCGAGGGGGCTTGCCCCCGTTCGGCTGCGAAGCAGTCGTAAAACCAGCCAACCGGATTTACCTGACAGGCCCGGTTGGTTGATTCAGGGCTGCTTCGCAACCCAACGGGGGCAAGCCCCCTCGCCACAGGAATCCGCAACCATCCGGAAAATCTCCACTGACCTTCAGGTCCATCCGCTAGTCTTGCTCACATCTGGAAGGGAGCCGCCCATGTTTGAATCCGCCGAAATCGATCACGCCATCGACAAAGAAACCTACGACGCCGAAATCCCGGCCCTGCGCGAAGCGTTGCTCGAAGCGCAATTCGAATTGCAGCAGCAACGCCGCTTCCCGGTGATCATTTTGATCAATGGCATCGAAGGTGCCGGCAAGGGTGAGACGATCAAGGTGCTCAACGAGTGGATGGACCCGCGCCTGATCGAGGTCCGCACGTTCGATCAGCAAACCGACGAAGAACTGGCGCGGCCACCGGCCTGGCGGTACTGGCGGATGCTCCCGGCCAAGGGGCGCATGGGGATTTTCTTCGGCAACTGGTACAGCCAGATGCTGCAGGGGCGGGTCCATGGCGAGTTCAAGGATCCGCGCCTGGATCAGGCGATCAATGCCGCCGAGCGCCTGGAAAAGATGCTCTGCGATGAAGGTGCGCTGATCTTCAAGTTCTGGTTTCACCTTTCAAAGAAGCAAATGAAGGCACGCCTCAAGGCACTGGCCGACGACCCGCTGCACAGCTGGCGCATCAGCCCGCTGGACTGGCAGCAGTCGCAAACCTACGACAGGTTCGTGAAGTATGGTGAACGGGCGTTGCGCCGCACCAGCCGCGTTTATGCACCCTGGCATGTGATCGCCGGGGCGGATGCCCATTATCGCAGCCTGGCCGTGGGGCGGATTCTGCTGGCGGGCCTGCAGGGCGCATTGAAGCGACCGAAGATCCATCCGGAAAAGGTCAGCGCCGCGCCAGTGTTCCCCAGTGTCGATCAAGTGAACCTGATCGACAGCCTGGACCTGACCCTGCAGTTGGACAAAGAAGATTACGAAGAACAACTGATCACCGAGCAGGCGCGGTTTTCCGGGTTGATGCGTGACAAACGCATGCGCCGCCACGCGCTGGTGGCGGTGTTCGAAGGCAACGACGCGGCCGGCAAGGGCGGGGCGATCCGCCGGGTAGCGGCAGCGCTTGATCCGCGCCAGTACAGCATCGTGCCGATTGCCGCGCCCACCGAGGAAGAACGGGCGCAACCGTATCTGTGGCGCTTCTGGCGGCACCTGCCGGCCCGGGGCAAGTTCACCGTGTTCGACCGCTCCTGGTATGGCCGGGTGTTGGTGGAGCGCATCGAAGGTTTTTGCAGCCCGGCAGACTGGCTGCGTGCCTACGGTGAAATCAACGATTTCGAAGAACAGCTCACCGACGCCGGTGTAATCGTGGTCAAGTTCTGGCTGTCCATCGACAAACAGACGCAACTGGAGCGCTTCGAAGAGCGCGAAAAGATCCCCTTCAAACGCTTCAAGATCACTGAGGACGACTGGCGCAACCGTGATAAATGGGACGACTATCGCGCGGCGGTCGGCGACATGGTCGATCGGACCAGCACCGAGATTGCGCCATGGACCCTGGTGGAAGCCAACGACAAACGCTGGGCGCGGGTCAAAGTCTTGCGCACCATCAACCGGGCACTGGAGGAGGCTTTCGAAAAATCCGCCAAGCATGAACGCAAGCGTAAGGACAAGGATTGAGGCCATGGTTACGCATACGCGGGATGAATGATCGTCGCGGCGGGTGAAGAGCTGGACTTATGCTCGGTCCACTCTCAACCGATAACAACAATGAGGTATGTCATGCGTGAAGTGGTGATCGTCGACAGCGTGCGGACCGGCCTGGCCAAATCCTTTCGCGGTAAATTCAACATGACCCGCCCGGACGACATGGCGGCACACTGTGTCGATGCACTGTTGGCGCGCACCGGTATCGATCCGGCGAGCGTCGAGGACTGCATCGTTGGCGCCGGCTCCAACGAAGGCGCCCAGGGTTTCAATATCGGTCGCAATGTCGCGGTGCTCTCGCGCCTGGGCATCGGCACGGCCGGCATGACCCTCAACCGGTTCTGTTCCTCGGGCCTGCAGGCGATCGCCATTGCCGCCAACCAGATCGCTTCGGGTTGCAGCGACATCATCGTCGCCGGCGGCGTCGAGTCCATCAGCCTGACCATGAAGAGCGTCAACACCGACAACCTGATCAACCCGCTGCTCAAGGAACAGGTGCCGGGCATCTACTTCCCGATGGGCCAGACTGCTGAAATCGTCGCGCGTCGGTACAACGTTAGCCGCCAAGAGCAGGACCTGTATGCGTTGCAAAGCCAGCAGCGCACCGCAGAGGCTCAGGCCGCCGGGCTGTTCACTGATGAAATCGTGCCGATGTCGGTGAAGTATCGCGTCGAAGACAAGGCCACAGGTCAGGCACAGATCCTCGACGGCATTGTCGACCGCGATGACTGCAACCGCCCGGACACCACCCTGGAAAGCCTGGCCGGGTTGAAACCGGTGTTTGCCGAAGATGGCTCGGTCACGGCGGGCAACTCTTCGCAACTGTCTGACGGCGCGTCCATGACTCTTGTGATGAGCCTGGAGAAAGCGCTGGAACTGGGGCTCAAGCCGAAAGCGTTCTTCCGCGGCTTTACCGTGGCCGGTTGCGCGCCGGACGAGATGGGCATCGGCCCGGTATTTTCGGTACCGAAACTGCTCAAGGCCAAAGGCTTGCGGATTGACGACATCGACCTGTGGGAACTCAACGAAGCGTTCGCCTCGCAGTGCCTGTACAGCCGCAATCGCCTGGTAATCGACAACGCCCGGTACAACGTCAACGGCGGCTCGATTTCCATCGGTCACCCGTTCGGCATGACCGGCTCGCGCCAGGTCGGGCATCTGGTTCGTGAATTGCAGCGACGCAATCTGCGGTACGGCATCGTCACCATGTGCGTGGGTGGCGGGATGGGGGCAACCGGGCTGTTTGAAGCGGTGCGGTAAGCCTCGATATTTCTCGTTGTCAGTTCGATAGTCATCGCGAGCAAGCTCGCTCCCACAGTGTTCAGCGGCGATCACAAATGTTGTGTACGTCGCAAAACCTGTGGGAGCGAGCTTGCTCGCGATGGGTGCGCCACGGTCAAAAAAATCACCTGAAGATTACGACCCGCACAGTTTCATTCGCGGCCAGACCGAAACTGTGCCTGTGTACGCCATCGCAGCGGGCCTAGAATGTCGACTCCTGTCAGTTGGCGTTGGGGTTCACATGCACATTTCATCGGGTCGCTGGGGTTACGGTCTGTTCCTGGCCTTGTTGACCGCGTTGTTGTGGGGAATCCTGCCGATCAAGCTCAAACAAGTGTTGCTGGTAATGGACCCGGTGACGGTGACCTGGTTTCGCCTGATGGTATCCGGCGGCTGCCTGTTCATTTACCTGGCGGCCACCAGGCGTCTGCCCAGCCGCAAGGTGCTCGGTCCTCGTGGTGGCTGGTTGGTGCTGATGGCGGTGCTCGGCCTGGTCGGTAACTATGTGTTGTATCTGATGGGCCTGAACCTGCTCAGCCCCGGTACGGCGCAACTGGTAGTGCAGATGGGACCGATCATGCTGCTGATCGCCAGTCTGTTTGTGTTCAAGGAGCGTTTCAGCCTGGGGCAGGGGATTGGCCTGCTGGTACTGCTGATCGGCTTTGCGCTGTTTTTCAACCAGCGCTTGAGTGAGTTGCTCACGTCTCTGACCGACTACACCGCCGGTGTGCTGCTTGTGTTGCTGGCGTCCACGGTCTGGACCTTCTATGCCCTGGGGCAGAAGCAATTGCTGACGGTGTGGAATTCGCTGCAGGTGATGATGGTGATCTACCTGTTCTGCGCGGCGCTGTTGACGCCGTGGGTGCATCCGCTCGAAGCGTTGCAATTAAGCCCCTTGCAGGGTTGGTTGCTGCTGGCGTGCTGCCTCAACACCCTGATTGCCTATGGCGCGTTTGCCGAGGCCCTGGCCCATTGGGAAGCCTCCCGGGTCAGCGCGACGCTGGCCATCACGCCGTTGGTGACCTTTGCCGCGGTTGCCATGGCTGCGTGGCTGTGGCCCGACTATGTGCATGCCGAGACGATCAATGGCCTGGGATATGGCGGTGCGGTGCTGGTGGTGCTGGGGTCGGCGCTGGTGGCGTTGGGGCCCTCGTTGATTGCCGGGCTGAAGGCGCGGAAGGTACGGATGGCAGCCAGTTAGACCGCGTTATCGTTCATCGCGGGCAAGCCTCGCTCCCACAGAGTTTGCGTCGTCCACAATATCAATGAACGACTCAGCACCTGTGGGAGCGTGGCTTGCCCGCGATGACGGACGATCAGGCGCTACAGATTCAGCCCTTGGCCCCAGCCTCCAGCATGTTCTCCGGCCTCACCCACGCATCAAACTCTTCGTCTGTCAGATACCCGAGCTGCAACGCCGCCTCGCGCAAGGTCAGGCCTTCGCTGTAGGCTTTCTTGGCGATCTCCGCCGATTTGTCATAGCCGATGTGCGGGTTGAGTGCCGTCACCAGCATCAAGCCACGCTCCAGGTGCTCAGCCATTTTTTCCGCATCCGGCTCCAGACCGGCCACGCAGTGCTGCTGGAAGTTGCTGCAGCCATCCGCCAGTAAACGGATCGATTGCAGCAGGTTGTGGATGATCACCGGTTTGAACACGTTGAGCTGCAAGTGGCCCTGACTGGCGGCAAAGCCAATGGCGACATCGTTGCCCAATACCTGGCAGGCCAGCATCGACAGCGCTTCGCATTGGGTCGGGTTGACCTTGCCCGGCATGATCGAACTGCCCGGTTCATTGGCCGGCAGCCTGACTTCGGCGAAGCCGGCGCGTGGGCCGGAACCCAGCAGGCGCAGATCGTTGGCGATTTTCATCAGTGTCACGGCGAGGGTTTTCAGCGCGCCGGACAGCGTGGTCAGCGGCTCATGACCGGCCAGCGCGGCAAACTTGTTCGGCGCGGTGATAAACGGCAAACCGGAGAGGGCGGCCAATTCTGCGGCGATGGCCTCACCGAAGCCGTGGGGTGAATTGAGCCCGGTGCCGACGGCCGTTCCACCTTGGGCCAGTTCGCAGACCGAGGGTAGTGCGCTGCGGATCGCCCGCTCGGCGTAATCGAGTTGCGCGATGAAGGCCGAGATTTCCTGACCGAAGCTGATCGGTGTCGCATCCATCATGTGGGTGCGGCCGGTCTTGACCAGTTTCATGTGGCGTGCGGCCAGTTCGGCCAGCCCGCCAGACAGTTCGCTGATCGCCGGCAGCAAGTGCTGTTGCACCGCCTGGACGGCCGCGATATGCATGGCGGTGGGGAAGCAGTCGTTGGAGCTCTGGGAGCGATTGACGTGATCGTTGGGGTGCACCGGGGACTTGCCGCCACGGGGGTTGCCGGCCAGCTCGTTGGCGCGACCGGCGATCACTTCATTGACGTTCATGTTGCTCTGGGTACCGCTGCCGGTTTGCCAGACCACCAGCGGAAACTGGTCGTCGTGGTCGCCGGCGAGCACCTCGTCGGCCGCCTGCTCGATCAGGCGGGCGATATCGGCGGGCACGTCGCCATTGCGATCATTGACCCGTGCCGCGGCTTTCTTGATCAGCGCCAGGGCATGCAACACGGCCAGCGGCATGCGTTCGTTGCCGATGGCGAAGTTGATCAGCGAGCGTTGCGTCTGAGCGCCCCAATAGGCTTCATCCGGGACTTCAACCTGGCCGAGGCTGTCGGTTTCGATACGGCTCATCTTGCTCACTCCTGTAGGTCCGATTGCGCAGTTTAGGCCGTGATCGACGGCCGTGGTTCCATCAGTCTGAATTTGACCATTCAACCCCTCTAAATCAGGTGCGACAAGGCTTGGGGTTGAGCGACACACTTTTTTAGGCGCAGAATGGACGCCCTTGGGGTCTTACCTCGCCAGCTAGAAAAGGAAACTCGATGACTCGTCTTCGTGCCATCTGTACCGCCGTTGCTTTGGTCTGCGCCAGCGGCCAGGTTCTTGCCGACACCGCCAGCCATAACGCCAGTGCCGAGGCTTTCCTGACCATGGCGCACGCTGACAAACTGGGCACCCCGGTGTACATGCAAGTACAGCAGATGTTTGCCCAGCGTTTCGAACAGACCAAAGCCCCTGAGTCGAAAAAGGCTGTGCTGGAAACCTACCAGGCCAAGGCCAACGCCGCTCTGGACCAGGCCATTGGCTGGAACAAGCTGAAACCGGACATGGTCAAGCTCTACACCACCAACTTCACCGAATCCGAGCTCAAGGACCTGGTTGCGTTCTACCAGTCGCCACTGGGCAAGAAAGTCCTGGAAAAAATGCCTCAGCTGACCCAGCAGTCGGCCCAGATGACCCAGGCCAAGCTGGAAAGCGCAGTGCCGGTGGTCAACAAGCTGCTGGCTGACATGACCGCCGAGCTGACGCCGAAAGACGCAGCCGCCCCAGCCAAGAAAAAGCCTTAAGCGGAGTTCGGTATGACCATGCAACAACGCATCGAATCGACGCTGGCCCTGCTTCAGCCCGAGCATCTGCAAGTGCTGGATGAAAGCCACATGCACAGCCGTGGGCTGCAAACCCATTTCAAGGCTGTGGTGGTCAGTACGCAGTTCGAAGGCCTGAACCGGGTCAAGCGCCACCAGAAGGTCTACGGCACGCTCGGCGAGCTGATGGGAGAGTTCCATGCGTTGGCGCTGCATACCTACACGCCAGAAGAATGGGCACAGATTGACGCAGCTCCGGCCTCGCCGACCTGTGCCGGCGGCAGCAAGCACTAAACTCCGGTTTTTTGTTAGAATGCCCAACGCGCCGCTAACCCGGCGCGTTTTTTTTCGCATCCGGTTCACCCCTTACGAGGGTAGCCACCTGGAGATTTACCCATGACACAACAGATTGTCGTGGCGGCACTGTATAAGTTCGTCACCCTGGAAGATTACGTCGCCCTGCGCGAGCCCCTGCTGCAAGCGATGGTCGACAACGGCATCAAAGGCACGCTGCTGATTGCCGAAGAAGGCATCAACGGCACCGTGTCCGGCAGCCGCGAAGGCATCGACGGGCTGATGGCCTGGCTCAAGAACGACCCGCGCATGGACGACATCGACCACAAAGAGTCGTACTGCGACGAGCAGCCGTTCTACCGCACCAAGGTCAAACTCAAGAAAGAAATCGTCACCCTCGGCGTGGAAGGCGTGGACCCGAACAAAAAGGTCGGCACCTACGTCGATCCACAGGACTGGAACGCGCTGATCAGCGACCCGGAAGTGTTGTTGATCGACACCCGTAACGACTACGAAGTCTCGATCGGTACCTTCGAAGGCGCCATCGACCCGAAAACCACCAGTTTTCGCGAATTTCCCGATTACATCAAAGCCAACTTCGACCCGGCCGTGCACAAGAAGGTCGCGATGTTCTGCACTGGCGGCATCCGCTGCGAGAAGGCCTCGAGCTACATGCTCAGCGAGGGCTACGGTGAGGTCTTTCACCTCAAGGGTGGCATCCTGAAGTACCTCGAGGAGGTGCCGCAGGAAGAAACCAAGTGGCAGGGCGATTGCTTCGTGTTCGACAACCGCGTGACCGTTCGTCACGACCTGAGCGAGGGCGACTACGATCAATGTCATGCCTGCCGCACGCCTGTGAGTGTGGAAGACCGCGCGTCCGAGCATTACGTGGCCGGCATCAGTTGCCCGCATTGCTGGGATAAGCTGAGCGAGAAGACCCGTCGCAGTGCGATCGACCGGCAGAAGCAGATCGAACTGGCCAAGGCTCGTAACCAGCCTCACCCGATCGGCTTTAACTACAAGCAAGCATCTACCGAGGCCTGAACCATGTCTGCGCGCCTGCTCTATGTGATGGACCCGATGTGTTCCTGGTGCTGGGGGTTTGCCCCCGTGGCCAAGTCACTGGTCGAGCAGGCGCAAGCCGCGGGTGTGGATGTGCACTTGATCGTGGGTGGTTTGCGCACCGGTAGCGGTGCGGCGCTGGAGCCGACCACCCGACGCTACATTCTTGAGCACTGGCAGGCGGTCACCGAGGCCACCGGCCAGCCCTTCAAGTTTGAGGGCGCGTTACCCGATGGCTTTGTCTACGACACCGAGCCTGCCTGCCGGGCACTGGTGACGGCGCGCGGACTGGCGCCGGATTGTGCCTGGAAGCTGCTCGGGCTGATTCAGCATGCGTTTTATGTCGAAGGTCGGGACGTCACCCGCGCCAGCGTGCTGGTGGAACTGGCCGAGCAGGCCGGCGTGCCGCGCATCGAGTTCGCCGCCGCTTTCGACCGTGCCGACATGCACACTGCGACTGAAGCCGATTTCACCTGGGTCCAGGACCTGGGCATTGCCGGTTTCCCCACCCTGCTGGCCGAGCGTAACGGCCAACTGGCGTTGTTGACCAATGGCTATCAGCCGTTGAGCGAGTTGTCCCCGCTGCTCGGCCGCTGGCTGGAGCGTGCTGCCTGTGCATGACCTGCCTGATGATGTCGCACCCGCTAAATGTGTCGACCGTCTGAGCTGGGCGGAAATCCGCCGCCTGGCCCTGCATCACAAGAAATCCCTGTGGATCGCCAACGGCGTAGCCGTGCTGGCGACCTTGTGCAGCGTGCCGATTCCCTTGCTCCTGCCGTTGCTGGTGGACGAGGTGTTGCTGGGGCATGGTGATGCCGCGCTGAAGATCATGAACCACGTGCTGCCCGAAGGCTGGCAGAAGGCCGCTGGCTACATCGGCCTGATGCTGGTGGTGACCTTGACCCTGCGTTGCACGGCTCTGCTGTTCAACGTGGTGCAGGCGAAATTGTTCGCCGGGTTGGCCAAGGACATCGTCTACCGCATTCGCATACGCTTGATCGAGCGTCTCAAGGGTATCTCCCTGGGCGAATACGAAAGCCTGGGCAGCGGAACGGTGACTACGCACCTGGTCACCGACCTGGACACGCTGGACAAATTCGTCGGCGAAACCCTCAGCCGTTTCCTCGTGGCCATGCTGACCCTGGTCGGCACGGCGGGCATTCTGATGTGGATGCACTGGAAACTGGCTTTGCTGATTCTGCTGTTCAACCCGCTGGTGATCTATGCCACGGTGCAGTTGGGTAAGCGGGTCAAGCACCTGAAGAAACTCGAGAACGACAGCACTTCGCGCTTTACCCAGGCGCTGACCGAAACGCTGGATGCCATCCAGGAAGTTCGCGCCGGCAACCGCCAGGGGTTTTTCCTCGGTCGCTTGGGCCAGCGCGCCCGGGACGTGCGCGACTATGCGGTGAATTCGCAATGGAAAACCGATGCATCGAACCGGGCCAGCGGTTTGCTGTTCCAGTTCGGCATCGATATTTTCCGGGCCGCGGCGATGCTCACCGTGCTGTTTTCCGACCTTTCAATCGGCCAGATGCTCGCGGTGTTCAGCTACCTGTGGTTCATGATCGGCCCGGTCGAACAGTTGCTGAACCTGCAATATGCCTACTACGCTGCCGGCGGTGCGCTGTCGCGGATCAACGAGTTGCTGTCCCGAGCCGATGAGCCCCAATACCCGGGCGGCATCGACCCTTTCGTCGGTCGCGAGACGGTCGGGCTGGAAGTACAAGGGTTGAGCTTCGGTTACGGTGATGAACTGGTCCTGAACCAGATGAACCTGTCCATCGCCCCTGGCGAAAAGGTCGCGATCGTCGGCGCCAGTGGTGGCGGCAAGAGCACGCTGGTGCAACTGCTGTTGGGCTTGTACACGCCGTTGGCCGGAACCATTCGCTTCGGCGGTTCGACCCAGCAGGAGATCGGCCTGGAAACCGTGCGGGAAAATGTTGCCGTGGTCCTGCAACATCCGGCGCTGTTCAACGATACCATCCGGGCCAACCTGACCATGGGTCGCGAGCGCAGTGACGAGGCCTGCTGGCAGGCGCTGGAAATCGCCCAATTACACGGTACGGTCCGGGATTTGCCCAAGGGCCTGGACAGCATCGTCGGGCGCTCCGGGGTGCGGTTGTCCGGCGGGCAACGTCAACGCCTGGCCATCGCCCGGATGGTACTGGCCGAGCCCAAGGTGGTGATCCTCGACGAAGCCACCTCTGCGCTGGATGCCGCCACCGAATACAACCTGCACCAAGCCTTGGCGCGGTTTCTGAGCAACCGCACCACGTTGATCATTGCCCACCGCCTTTCGGCAGTAAAACAGGCCGACCGTGTGCTGGTGTTCGACGGCGGGCAAATTGCCGAGGATGGCGATCATCAGCAACTGATTGCCGACGGTGGCCTGTACGCCAAGCTGTATGGGCATTTGCAGCGGTTGTAGTGAAATGATATCAAGGTTGCAGGGCGCCACTTCAATACTATAAAAAACATCATCGCGGCCGAATTCAGTGGCCGCGATATTCCCTCCGGGCATAGCTTGTCGCTTGCCGGGATCGGAATCGCAACCTAGTCTAGCTATAGCGATTTCGTCCGGAAGACGAGCAAGCGGTGCTAATGCAAGGGACCTCATGAATCAAACGCGGACTCTCGGAACGCCACGGCTGTTGGGCATCGTCTGGCCATTTATCGCCGTTGTAGTGTTTCAAGCCTTGTTGGGCGGCGTTAGCCTTTACGTACTGTCGGCGGTTCGCGGCTATGTTGCTGGGGAAAGCCTCTGGTCCAAGGGCCAGAAGGACGCAATCTATTACCTCAACCTCTATGCCGACAGCGGCGACGAAGCGATTTTTCGTAAATACCAGCACGCCATTTCCGTGCCTCAGGGCGGGCATGAGTTGCGCGTGGCGCTGGATCATCAACCGCCGAATATAGAGGCGGCACGTGTGGCGATTCTCAAGGGTGGCAACCACCCGGAAGACGTTTCCAGCCTGATCTGGCTGTACCTCAACTTTCGTCACTTCAGTTATCTCGAAAAAGCCATCAACCTTTGGACCGTGGGGGATGCCTATCTGGTCCAGCTCGATGACGTTGCGCGGGACATGCATCAGCACATCACTGCCGGCCCGGCCTCCGGCGCGGACGTACAGCGCTGGAAGGAGCAGATTTTCGCCATCAACGACGGTGTGACGCCGGCGGCAAAGGCGTTCAGCGATGCCTTGGGTGAAGGTTCGCGGGTCATTCTTCGTTTGCTGCTGCTGACTAACCTCGCCACTGCTCTTGGATTGATTGCGCTGGCGCTGATGCGCACCCATAAACTGCTCAAGCAGCGCCATGCGTTCGCCGATGCGCTGCAACTGGAAAAAGAACGGGCGCAGATCACCCTGCAATCAATTGGTGATGGGGTGATCACCACGGATGTTTCCGGTGCAATCGCCTACATGAATCCGGCGGCCGAGGCGATGACCCACTGGAAGGCCGAGCAGGCGACGGGATTGCCGCTGGCGGCGCTGTTCAACCTGTTGGACGAAAATGCCCAGACCGATGGTTTCACCCTGATCGAGCATATTCTGAGCGGCCAGCTCAGTGGCGGCAGTGAACACTCCAAGTTGATTCAACGCCTGGACGGCAGCACGGTGTCGGTCACGCTGGTGGGCGCGCCCATCCGCAATGCCGGAAAAGTCAGCGGGACGGTGCTGGTGCTGCATGACATGACCCAGGAGCGGCAGTACATCGCCAATCTGTCGTGGCAGGCGACCCACGATGCCTTGACCGGCCTTGCCAACCGTCGCGAGTTCGAATATCGCCTGGAACAGGCGCTGCACAACCTGACCCGCCATTCGGGTCGCCATGCCCTGATGTTCCTCGATCTGGACCAGTTCAAGCTGGTCAACGACACCTGCGGCCACGCGGCGGGGGACGAACTGCTGCGGCACATCTGCGCGCTGTTGCAATCGGGGCTGCGCGAAGGCGACACCCTGGCGCGCCTTGGCGGCGACGAGTTCGGCATCCTGCTGGAAAACTGCGCACCGGAAGCGGCGGAGAAAATTGCCGAAAGCCTGCGCCAGACGGTGCAGAATCTGCATTTTGTCTGGAAAGGCCGGCCTTTCGTGACCACTGTCAGTATCGGGCTGGTCCATGTCGCGCAGAACCCGACGACGCTCGAAGCCTCGCTGCGTGCTGCCGACATGGCGTGCTACATGGCCAAGGAAAAGGGTCGGAACCGGGTCCAGGTCTATCATCCGGATGACTCGGAATTGTCCCTGCGCTTCGGCGAGATGGCCTGGGTGCAGCGTTTGCACATGGCGCTGGAGGAAGACCGCTTCTGCCTGTACGCCCAGGAAATTGCCCCCTTGGGTCATGTCGATCAGGACGGCGGGCACATTGAAATCCTGCTGCGATTACATGATGAAGCCGGGCGGATGATCTTGCCCGACAGCTTCATTCCGGCAGCTGAACGCTATGGCCTGATGAGCTCGCTTGATCGTTGGGTGGTGCAGAACGTGTTCAAGATCATCGCCCAATGCCGGGCCGAGCAAGGCCACGGACCGCTGGCCATGTGTGCGATCAATCTGTCAGGCACGACGATTGGGGATGAGGCGTTTCTGGACTTCTTGCGCGAACAGTTTGTGACGTATTCGATTCCGCCTGAAATGATTTGTTTTGAAATTACTGAAACCAGTGCCATTTCAAATCTTGGCAGCGCCATTCGATTCATTAATGAACTCAAAGGCTTAGGCTGCCATTTTTCGCTGGATGACTTTTGCGCCGGAATGTCCTCATTCGCGTACCTGAAACATTTGCCTGTAGACTTCCTGAAGATCGACGGGAGTTTCGTAAAGGATATGCTGGACGACCCGATTAACCGCGCCATGGTCGAAGTGATCAATCACATTGGCCATGTGATGGGTAAGCGCACGATTGCCGAGTTTGTCGAAACGCCCCAGATCGAGCAGGCATTGCTGGAGATCGGGGTGGATTACGCTCAAGGGTATGTGATTGAACGCCCGCAGTTGTTTACCAGTGATAGTCTGTTAAGTCGTCCCGCCAGGCCGCAACCGCTGTTGTTCAAAGCGCCTGGCACGTTCCGTTGAGACTCCTGCCGGTCTTACAATCACAATCAAAAGGAGCTCGACAGTGATCGATACATTCAACCGAACCGGACCGCTCATGGAAGCTGCAAGTTACCCTGCCTGGGCCCAGCGCCTGATCCAGGATTGCAGCGAGAGCAAGCGCCGGGTTGTCGAACACGAACTGTACCAACGCATGCGAGACAACAAACTCAGTGCGAAGACCATGCGCCAGTACCTGATCGGTGGCTGGCCGGTGGTCGAACAGTTCGCGTTGTATATGGCACAAAACCTGACCAAGACCCGCTTTGCCCGTCATCCCGGCGAAGACATGGCCCGTCGCTGGCTGATGCGTAACATCCGCGTCGAACTGAACCACGCCGATTACTGGGTGAACTGGAGTCGCGCGCACGGTGTCAGCCTGGAAGAGCTGCAGGCTCAGCAGGTTCCCCCCGAGCTTCACGCCCTGAGCCATTGGTGCTGGCACACCAGTTCAGCCGACTCGCTGATCGTTGCGATTGCCGCTACCAACTACGCCATCGAAGGAGCGACCGGGGAATGGTCGGCGGTAGTGTGTTCCAACGGTATCTACGCCGCCTCGTTCCCCGAGGAAGATCGTAAGCGGGCGATGAAGTGGCTGAAGATGCATGCCCAGTACGACGATGCCCATCCATGGGAAGCCCTTGAGATCATCTGCACATTGGCGGGCACCAACCCCGGCAAATCCCTGCAGGTGGAGTTGCGTCAGGCCGTTTGCAAGAGCTACGACTATATGTACCTGTTTCTCGAACGTTGCATGCAAATGGAGCACGCAGAGTGGGTACCGGTCGTGCGTGAGCGGATGGCATTGGCCGAAGGCTGATTCAATCGCTGCTTGAAAAACAACTGTGGGAGCGAGCCTGTTCGCGAATACGGACTGTCAGTCAACATCATCGTTGAAAGTCAGATCCCATTCGCGAGCAAGCCCGCTCCCACTTTGGTTTGTGTCGTGGCTGAAAAATCAGCCCGCCATCTCCAGCCGGTTACGACCTTCGCGCTTGGCCACATACAACGCGCTGTCTGCCCGTCGCAACAGACTTTCGGCAGACTCGCCGGGCAACAGGGTCGAACAGCCGAGGCTGACCGTCAGCAGGATCCTGTGACCATCGGCCAGGTACTCTTCAGACTGGGCTGCAAACCGCAGCCGCTCACCGACCATGGCCGCGGCCTCGCGACAGGTATTCGACAGCAGGATCAGGAACTCCTCGCCGCCATAGCGGAACACCATGTCCACGTTGCGCAGCTGGTTTTTGATCGTGGCGGCGACCGCCTTGAGCACGTCATCACCTGTGCTGTGGCCATGGGTATCATTGACTAGCTTGAAATGATCGATGTCCAGCATCAGTACTGACAATGGTTGCAGATGGCGCCGGGACAGTTCGATTTCCCTTTGCAGCGTCTGGTCCATGGCGATGCGGTTACCGGCACCCGTCAGCGGGTCGCGCAGTGCGCTTTGGGTGGCGGTACGGTACAGCAGCGCATTGCGCATCGGGAAAAGCAGTGCGGCCAGCAGTGATTCGAGATTGCCCTGATCCTGTTCGCTGAAACGCTGATTGCGACGGAAGATCAGCTCACCCAGGTGTTCGCCTTCGTGGCTGAGGCTGTAACTGATGGAGTGGTGGCCGCGTTGGCCGAACTCCAGGCGCAGGTCACTGCTCTTGTGCTGGTAGCACAAGGCGTCCAACGGCACCAACCGCTGAATCTCGCGATAGAACGTCCCAAGAATGCGTTGCGGCTCCAGACTGGTTTGCAACTGCAGGCTCAGTTGCTGGCGCAATTGCGCAAGACTGACAGGTCTTTCCAGGAGAGGCGGCTGCTGACCAAAGCCCAGGCGCTGCAATTTGGCGCTATCGAAGTCAATTGCGTTGGTCTGGGAAGGTGGTTTCATAAGGCATGCGCCCCTAAGCAGTAAGGCTGTCTTACAAGCAGGGTGAGAGCGGCTTAGGGCTGCGCGTCGTACTGGTCCGTCAGTCCCGTAGGACATTTCGTACAAGTTTAATCCGCTTTGTAGAAGATGAGTAATCTCTGCGCTCAAGCTTCACCCCCGTCTGCTTTCACTTTACGTGTCTGAGCAAACTTAGAGCGAAAGTCGTGCCATTCGGTTCATCCGAATAAAAACTCTATTAAATCAATGGGTTGTTGGTTGTCTGCTGCCTGTGTAGTGCGGCGTGTGACGTTTGTTTGACAGGTGCCTGGCTCGAACCCGAGAGCCTTCAAGTGCCGCGACAGGAAGCTGGCGCGGCACTAAAAAGCGACGTACGGTCGTTACTGGGCGTTGAACGCCTGGCCATTGATACCGGTGCTGTCCGGGCCCATCAGGTAAAGGTAGACCGGCATGATCTCCTCGGGCGTCGGGTTGTTCAGTGGGTTTTCACCCGGGTAAGCCTGGGCGCGCATGCTGGTGCGGGTGGCGCCCGGGTTGATGCTGTTGGAGCGCACCGGGGCCACGGTATCGACTTCGTCAGCCAGGGTTTGCATCAAGCCTTCAGTGGCGAATTTGGAGACGCCGTAAGCGCCCCAATATGCACGCCCCTTGCGGCCGACGCTGCTGGAAGTGAACACCACCGAGGCATCCTGCGACAACTTGAGCAGCGGCAGCAGGGTGCTGGTGAGCATGAACATGGCATTGACGTTGACTTGCATGACCCGCATGAAGTTTTCGCCGGAAAGCTGCTCGATCGGCGTGCGCGGGCCGATGATCGAGGCATTGTGCAGGAGACCGTCGAGATGCCCGAATTCGCTTTCGATCATCGCTGCCAGCTCATCGTATTGATGGGGCAGGGCGGTTTCGAGGTTGAAGGGGATGACTGCCGGTTGTGGATGGCCGGCGGCTTCGATTTCGTCGTAGACCTGGGTCAGGTTGGCTTCGGTCTTGCCCAGCAGCAGCACGGTTGCGCCGTGTGCCGCGTAGGTTTTTGCCGCTGCGGCACCGATACCGCGTCCTGCGCCGGTGACCAGAATGACCCGATCCTTGAGCAGTTCGGGGCGGGCGGAATAATCAAACATAAAAAACCTCTACAAAATTCTTCAGGTCAAGCGCTATCCCTGTAGGAGCGAGCTTGCTCCGGGCGGCGTTCCGACGATGGGCGTAAACGATGACGCGACAAGTCTGGCACTGCGTGGCGCTCTCAGGTTCTTCGCGAGCAAGCTCGCTCCTACAGAGGTCAACGACAGTCTCAGCAGCTACAGAGGGCGCTATCCAAAACCTTGCGCAGCTCCAACGGATGATCAACCACCACATCAGCCCCCCAATGCCGCGGGTTGTCATCCGGGTGGATGTAGCCGAAGGTCACCGCAGCAGTCTTGGTGCCGGCATCGCGGCCTGATTCGATGTCGCGCAGGTCATCGCCGACGAACAGCACGCTGGCCGGGTCCAGGTCGAGCATCTTGCAGGCGAGGATCAGCGGCTCGGGATCCGGTTTGCTGTTTTTCACATGATCCGGGCAGATCAGCAGCGCCGAACGCTCGGCCAGTCCCAGCTGTTGCATGATCGGCTCGGCGAAGCGCAGCGGCTTGTTGGTGACCACGCCCCAGATCAGGTTGGCCTTCTCGATGTCCGCCAGCAGTTCGCCCATGCCGTCGAACAGCTTGCTATGGACGGCACAACCGACGAGGTAGCGCTCCAGGAACTCCAGGCGCAACTCCTCGAATCCCGGCGATTCCGGGTCCATGGAGAAGGTCACTGCGACCATCGCCTTGGCGCCGCCGGAAATCTCGTCGCGAATGTGTTTGTCGTTCATCGGTGGCAAGCCACGGTCGGCACGCATCGCCTGGCAGATCGCAATGAAGTCCGGCGCGGTGTCGAGCAGGGTGCCGTCCATGTCGAAAAGAACTGCTCTGATTGGCATCGGCTTATTCCTCGCGCAGGGTCTGGATCATGTAGTTGACGTCCACGTCGGAGGCCAGTTTGTAGTGCTTGGTCAGCGGGTTGTAGGTCAGGCCGATGATGTCCTTGACGGACAGGCCGGCCATGCGGCTCCAGGCGCCAAGTTCGGAAGGGCGAATGAATTTCTTGAAATCGTGGGTGCCGCGCGGCAGCAACTTCATGATGTATTCGGCGCCGACGATGGCGAACAGGTACGCCTTCGGATTGCGGTTGATGGTCGAGAAGAACACCTGGCCGCCGGGCTTGACCATGCGGAAGCAGGCACGGATGACCGACGACGGGTCTGGCACGTGCTCAAGCATTTCCAGGCAGGTGACCACGTCGAACTGCTCGGGCATTTCCTCGGCCAGGGCTTCGGCGGTGATCTGCCGGTATTCGACGCTCACGCCCGACTCCAGCTGATGAAGCTGGGCAACCGCCAACGGCGCTTCGCCCATGTCGATACCCATCACGGTCGCGCCGCGCTGAGCCATGGCCTCGCTGAGGATGCCGCCGCCGCAACCGACGTCGAGGACCTTCTTGCCGGCCAGGTGGACGCGTTCATCAATCCAGTTGACCCGCAGCGGGTTGATGTCGTGCAGCGGTTTGAATTCGCTTTCGCGGTCCCACCAGCGATGGGCCAGGGCCTCGAATTTGGCGATTTCGGCGTAGTCGACGTTGCTCATGGTTTAAGTCCTCTAAAACTTGAAAAATCCTGTTGCCCCGGATTGTGCTCCAGGGTGCTTACGATTCGGTGCGGCCACTGATGCGCCGGCCCCAGGCCTTCGCGACAGTACTTAGCTGTTGTTCATCCAGGCGTGTCAGGCGACGGTCGTCGAGCAACTGCTTGCCGGCAACCCAAAGGTGTTTCACGCAGTCCCGGCCGGTGGCGTATATAAGCTGCGAAACCGGGTCGTAGACCGGCTGCTGGGCCAGCCCGGAGAGATCGAAAGCCACCATGTCCGCGGCCTTGCCGATTTCCAGCGAGCCGACTTCGGCCTCGATACCCAGTGCCCGGGCACCGTTGAGGGTGGCCATGCGCAAGGCTCGATGGGCATCCAGCGCGGTGGCCGAGCCGGCGACAGCCTTGGCCAGCAGGGCCGCGGTGCGGGTTTCGCCGAGCAGGTCCAGGTCGTTGTTGCTGGCCGCGCCATCGGTGCCGACCGCGACATTGACCCCGGCCTGCCACAAGCGCTCTACCGGGCAGAACCCGCTGGCCAGCTTCAGGTTCGATTCCGGGCAATGAATCACATTGCTGTTGCTTTCTACCAGCAGCGTCATGTCTTCTTCGCTGATCTGGGTCATGTGAACCGCCTGGAAGCGTGGCCCCAGCAAGCCCAGGCGCGCCAGTCGGGCCAGCGGTCGTTCGCCGCGCTGCTCGACCGATTGCTGCACTTCAAACGCCGTTTCATGCACGTGCATGTGGATCGAGGCATCCAGTTCTTCGGCGATCACCCGGATTTTTTCCAGGTTTTCGTCGCCCACGGTGTAGGGTGCATGGGGGCCAAAGGTGATTTTGATGCGCTCGTGGTGCTTGAGATCGCCAAACAACTCGACGCCCTGACGAATGGCTTCGTCCGCTGTAGCGGCGCCCGGAATGGGGAAGTCGAGGATCGGAATCGCGATCTGCGCGCGAATGCCGCTGTTGTGCACGCGCTCGCTGGCAACCTTCGGGAAGAAGTACATGTCAGAGAAACAAGTGATGCCACCTTTGATTTGCTCGGCGATGGCCAGATCCGTGCCGTCGCGCACGAAGTCCTCGTCGACCCACTTGGCTTCGGCGGGCCAGATGTGGTTCTCCAGCCAGGTCATCAATGGCAGGTCATCGGCCAGGCCACGGAACAGCGTCATCGCCGCGTGCCCGTGGGCATTGATCAGGCCGGGGCTGAGCAACATGTCGGGCAACTCGCGGGTTTCGGTTGCGTTAAGCTTCAGTGCGGCGGAACGTGGGCCGATAAACACGATGCGTCCATCACGGATGCCCACGCCATGTTCCTTGAGGACAACACCAGCAGGTTCGACGGGTACCAGCCAGGTCGGCAGCAATAACAGGTCGAGCGCAGCGGCAGTGTTCGGCATCGAGGGTCGGTTCCAGTGCTTTTGTAAAGGATGGCGAAGTATACCCGAGCGTCTTCGCGGGGGGATCGCTATAATCGGCGGCTTTTGTTCATGAGTGCGGGGTGAGGGATGCGCGATCGACTGTTGGCTGCGGAAAAGGTAAAGGCCATCGATTGGCGTGATGGCGCTCTCCATCTGCTGGATCAGCGCATTTTGCCGTTCGAGGAATCCTGGATCGCCTACACCAGTGCAGCCGGTGTGGCCGAGGCCATTCGCTCGATGGTGGTGCGCGGTGCGCCGGCGATTGGTATCAGTGCCGCTTATGGCATCGTGCTCGCGGCCCGTGCCCGGATTGCTGAAGGTGGCGACTGGTACGCGGCGCTGGAAGAGGATTTCGCGCTGCTGGCCGATTCCCGTCCCACTGCGGTCAACCTGTTCTGGGCGCTGGGCCGCATGCACGACCGGCTTGATCGCCTGAAAGACAATGCCGATCCGCTGGAGGTGCTGGAGGCAGAGGCCATCGCCATTCACGAAAGTGATCGCGAAGCCAACCTGACCATGGCGCAACTGGGTGTGGACCTGATCCGCAAGCATCAGGGCAACGCCCAGGCGATCCTGACCCACTGCAACACCGGCGCACTGGCCACGGGCGGCTTTGGCACGGCGCTGGGGGTGATTCGTGGGGCTTTCATCGAGGGCATGGTCGAGCGGGTGTATGTCGACGAAACCCGCCCATGGCTGCAGGGCTCGCGGCTGACCGCGTGGGAACTGGCCAATGAAGGCATTCCCGTGACCCTCAATGTCGATTCCGCCGCCGCGCATATCATGAAGACCAAAGGCCCTACCTGGGTCATCGTCGGTGCTGACCGGATCACCGCCAATGGCGACGTGGCCAACAAGATCGGCACCTATCAACTGGCCGTCAACGCCATGCACCACGGCGTGCGCTTCATGGTGGTGGCGCCGAGTTCGACCATCGACATGCACCTGGCCAGCGGCGATGACATTCCGATTGAGGAGCGTGATGGCCGCGAGTTGCTGGAGGTCGGTGGCAAGCGGGTGGGTGCGGATGTCGAAGCGTTCAATCCGGTGTTCGATGTGACTCCGGCGGACCTGATCGATGCGATCGTCACCGAAAAAGGCATCGTCGAGCGCCCGGATACGGCGAAGATGGCGCAGTTGATGTGCCGTAAGCGCCTGCATTAATAGCTTCTGGCGTCTGAAAGATAGCCATCGCGAGCAAGCTCGCTCCCACAGTGTTTTCGGTGTACACAAAACCTGTGGGAGCGAGCTTGCTCGCGATGGGGTCGTCAAACCCAATGAACCAACCCGAATCAGCCACAAATTCTCCATTCAACACGGCTCTAAGCCCCTCTCGTCCCCTTCAAGCCTGTCACCGGTCAACTAACTACTCTCCATGCGCATCTGGGGGATAGGTGCGTGGCGGCTCTTGTGATAACATCCGGCGGTTTCCAGGGTTGCCCGAAGTGGCGACCCGTACTGCGCAGATCCATGGCATAACTCGTTGATTTGTCGTAAGTCGGTGCATGGCACTCAGCCTGTATCGGCGAGCTTCGTTGGTCCCATATGGATGTGACGAAGTTTCACCAGAAAAAGGAATCAGGCTTCTCATGGGCGAACTGGCCAAAGAAATCCTCCCGGTCAATATCGAAGACGAGCTGAAGCAGTCCTACCTCGACTACGCGATGAGCGTAATTGTCGGGCGGGCACTGCCGGATGCGCGCGATGGCTTGAAGCCCGTGCACCGGCGCGTGCTGTTCGCGATGAGCGAGCTGGGCAACGACTTCAACAAGCCGTACAAGAAATCTGCCCGTGTTGTCGGTGACGTGATCGGTAAGTATCACCCGCACGGTGATACCGCGGTGTACGACACCATCGTTCGGATGGCGCAGCCATTCTCCCTGCGCTACCTGCTGGTAGACGGCCAGGGCAACTTCGGCTCGGTGGACGGCGACAACGCCGCGGCCATGCGATACACCGAAGTGCGCATGACCAAGCTGGCGCACGAGCTGCTGGCTGACCTGCATAAAGAAACCGTGGACTGGGTGCCGAACTACGACGGCACCGAAATGATCCCGGCGGTCATGCCGACCCGTATTCCCAACCTGCTGGTCAACGGCTCCAGCGGTATCGCCGTGGGCATGGCGACCAACATTCCGCCGCACAACCTCGGTGAAGTCATCGACGGTTGCCTGGCGCTCATCGACAATCCAGAGCTGACTGTCGACGAGCTGATGCAATACATCCCCGGTCCGGACTTCCCGACCGCCGCGATCATCAACGGTCGTGCCGGCATCATCGAAGCCTACCGCACCGGTCGCGGGCGCATTTACATGCGCGCCCGCTCGATGATCGAAGACATCGACAAGGTCGGTGGTCGCCAGCAGATCGTCATCACCGAACTGCCTTACCAGCTGAACAAGGCCCGCCTGATCGAGAAGATCGCCGAGCTGGTAAAAGAGAAGAAGCTCGAAGGCATCACCGAGCTGCGCGACGAGTCCGACAAGGACGGTATGCGCGTCGTGATCGAGTTGCGTCGCGGCGAAGTACCTGAGGTCATCCTCAACAACCTCTACGCCCAGACCCAACTGCAAGCGGTGTTCGGTATCAACATCGTCGCGCTGATCGACGGCCGTCCGCGGATCCTGAACCTCAAGGATCTGCTGGAAGCCTTCGTCCGCCACCGTCGCGAAGTGGTGACCCGTCGTACCGTGTTCGAACTGCGCAAGGCGCGCGAGCGTGGTCACATCCTTGAAGGTCAAGCGGTTGCCCTGTCGAACATCGACCCGGTCATCGCCCTGATCAAGGCATCGCCAACGCCGTCGGAAGCCAAGGAAGCGCTGGTCAGCACCCCTTGGGAATCCTCTGCTGTGGTGGCAATGGTTGAACGTGCCGGCGCTGATTCGTGCCGTCCGGAAAACCTCGATCCGCAATACGGTCTGCGCGACGGCAAGTACTTCCTGTCGCCAGAGCAGGCGCAAGCCATTCTGGAACTGCGTCTGCACCGCCTGACCGGCCTGGAACACGAAAAGCTGCTGGCCGAGTATCAAGAGATCCTCAACCAGATCGGCGAGCTGATCCGCATCCTCAACAGCGCCACGCGCCTGATGGAAGTGATTCGCGAAGAGCTGGAAGTGATTCGCGCCGAGTACGGCGACGTGCGTCGTACCGAAATCCTCGATGCCCGTCTCGACCTGACCCTGGGTGACATGATCCCGGAAGAAGAGCGCGTCGTGACCATTTCCCACGGTGGCTACGCCAAGACCCAGCCGCTGGCTGCGTACCAGGCCCAGCGTCGTGGCGGTAAAGGCAAGTCGGCGACCGGCGTCAAGGATGAGGACTACATCGCTCACCTGCTGGTTGCCAACAGCCACACCACGCTGCTGCTGTTCTCCAGCAAGGGCAAGGTGTACTGGCTGAAAACCTACGAAATCCCTGAAGCGTCCCGCGCTGCCCGTGGTCGTCCGCTGGTCAACCTGCTGCCGCTGGACGACGGTGAGTACATCACCACCATGCTGCCGGTCGAGGAATACACCGAAGGTCACTACATCTTCATGGCCACCGCCAACGGCACCGTGAAGAAGACCCCGCTGGAATCCTTCAGCCGTCAACGTAGCGTCGGCCTGATCGCACTGGAACTGGACGAAGGCGACGTGCTGATTTCTGCTGCCATCACCGATGGCGAGCGTGAAGTCATGCTGTTCTCCGACGGCGGCAAAGTGACGCGCTTCAAGGAATCCGACGTTCGCGCCATGGGTCGTACCGCCCGCGGTGTGCGCGGCATGCGTCTACCGGAAGGTCAGAAGCTGATTTCCATGCTGATTCCGGAAGAAGGCAGCCAGATCCTCACCGCTTCGGCGCGTGGCTACGGCAAGCGCACGGCGATCACCGAGTTCCCTGAATACAAGCGTGGCGGTCAGGGCGTTATCGCCATGGTCAGCAACGAACGTAACGGCCGTCTGGTCGGTGCGGTCCAGGTACTCGACGGCGAGGAAATCATGCTGATTTCCGACCAGGGCACCCTGGTGCGTACCCGTGTCGACGAAGTGTCCAGCCTGGGTCGTAACACTCAGGGCGTGACCCTGATCAAGCTGGCCAACGACGAAACACTGGTCGGGCTGGAGCGGGTTCAAGAGCCGTCGGAAGTCGAGGGTGAAGAGCTGGAAGGTGAAGAGGGTGAAGGGTTTGTCGGTGAAGTCGTGATCGACGACGTTGCCGAAGACCAGCAACTCGACGCCGCCGCTGACGAAGAACCACAGGAATAAGTGGGCAAGCAGGGGGCGGATGAAAATTCGCCCCCTTGTTGTTTGTCCCTTTTGAAATAATGAAATCCCCTGTAGGAGCGAGCTTGCTCGCGATGGTCGTCAACGATAACGCAGGGCGTCTGGTGCACCCTTGCGCTCTCAGGTTTTTCGCGAGCAAGCTCGCTCCTACAGTGATACCACCAAATCAGAGCGAGATTGGATGTGAGCAAGAGAGCCTATAACTTCTGTGCCGGTCCTGCGGCGCTTCCCGAAGCTGTCCTGCAGCGCGCCCAGGGTGAACTCCTCGACTGGCACGGCAAGGGTCTGTCGGTCATGGAAATGAGCCATCGCAGTGATGAGTTCGTGTCCATCGCCACCAAGGCCGAGCAGGATCTGCGTGATCTGCTGAATATCCCCTCGAACTATAAAGTGCTGTTTCTGCAAGGCGGCGCCAGCCAGCAATTTGCTCAGATTCCTCTGAACCTGTTGCCGGAAAACGGCTCGGCCGACTATATCGACACCGGTATCTGGTCGCAGAAGGCCATCGAAGAAGCTTCGCGCTTCGGCCACGTCAACGTTGCCGCCACCGCCAAGCCTTACGATTATTTCGCCATTCCCGGCCAGAACGAGTGGAAGCTGTCGAAAGACGCGGCCTACGTTCACTACGCGCCGAACGAAACCATCGGCGGCCTGGAGTTTCAGTGGATCCCGGAAACCGGCGATGTTCCGCTGGTGGCCGACATGTCCTCGGACATCCTGTCGCGCCCGGTGGATGTGTCGCGTTTCGGCATGATCTACGCCGGTGCCCAGAAAAACATCGGCCCGAGCGGTATCGTCGTCAACATCGTACGCGAAGACCTGCTGGGCAAGGCCCGTTCCCTGTGTCCGACCATGCTCGACTACAAGGTCGCGGCCGATAACGGTTCGATGTACAACACCCCGCCGACGCTGGCCTGGTACCTGTCCGGCCTGGTGTTCGAGTGGCTCAAGGAGCAGGGGGGCGTCGAGGCCATCGGCAAGCTCAACGAAGTCAAGCAGCGCACGCTGTACAGCTTCATCGATGCCAGCGGCCTGTATAGCAACCCGATCAACAAGTCGGACCGCTCGTGGATGAACGTGCCGTTCCGCCTGGCTGATGATCGCCTGGACAAGCCGTTCCTGGCCGGTGCCGACGAGCGTGGCCTGTTGAACCTCAAGGGCCACCGTTCCGTGGGTGGCATGCGCGCCTCCATCTATAACGCCGTCGACATCAACGCCGTCAATGCGCTGATTTCGTACATGGCAGAGTTCGAGAAGGAACACGGCTAATGTCTGAGCAAGAACTCAAGGCACTGCGCCTGCGCATTGATGCCCTGGACGAAAAGGTCCTGGAGCTGATCAGTGAGCGCGCGCGCTGCGCCCAGGAAGTCGCGCGAGTAAAGATGGCCTCGCTGGCCGAAGGCGAAGTGCCGGTGTTCTATCGTCCTGAGCGCGAAGCTCAGGTGCTCAAGCGTGTCATGGAGCGCAACCAGGGGCCGCTGGGCAACGAAGAGATGGCGCGGTTGTTCCGTGAAATCATGTCTTCGTGCCTGGCGCTCGAACAGCCGCTGAAAGTGGCTTATCTCGGCCCTGAAGGCACCTTCACTCAGGCGGCGGCCATGAAGCACTTCGGCCACGCCGTGATCAGCAAGCCGATGGCGGCGATCGACGAAGTGTTCCGTGAAGTGGCGGCGGGGGCGGTGAATTTTGGTGTGGTGCCGGTGGAGAACTCCACCGAAGGCGCGGTCAACCACACCCTCGACAGCTTCCTCGAACATGACATGGTGATCTGCGGTGAAGTCGAGCTGCGTATCCACCATCACCTGTTGGTCGGTGAAAACACCAAGACCGACAGCATCAGCCGCATCTACTCCCACGCCCAGTCACTGGCCCAGTGCCGCAAGTGGCTGGACGCCCATTACCCGAATGTCGAGCGCGTGGCGGTGTCCAGCAACGCCGAAGCGGCCAAGCGGGTCAAGGGTGAGTGGAACTCGGCGGCGATTGCCGGCGATATGGCGGCCGGGCTGTACGGCTTGACCCGTTTGGCCGAAAAAATCGAGGACCGTCCGGATAACTCCACGCGCTTCCTCATGATCGGCAACCAGGAAGTGCCACCGACCGGCGACGACAAGACATCGATCATCGTTTCGATGAGCAACAAGCCGGGTGCGCTTCACGAGTTGCTGGTGCCGTTCCACGACAATGGCATCGACCTGACGCGAATCGAGACTCGTCCGTCGCGCAGCGGTAAATGGACCTATGTGTTCTTCATCGACTTCGTCGGCCACCACCGCGACCCCTTGGTCAAAGGTGTGCTGGAAAAGATCAGTCAGGAAGCAGTGGCACTCAAGGTGCTGGGTTCCTACCCGAAAGCAGTTCTCTAAGGGGCGGTAGCAAATGAGTGGCAATTTCCTCGCTCTGGCACAGCCGGGCGTGCAACAACTTTCGCCTTACGTTCCGGGCAAACCCGTGGACGAACTGGCGCGTGAGCTGGACCTCGATCCAGCCAGTATCGTCAAGCTGGCGAGCAACGAAAACCCGCTGGGCGCTGGCCCCAAGGCGCTGGCGGCGATCCGCGATGCGCTGGCCGAGCTGACCCGTTATCCGGACGGCAACGGTTTTGCCCTCAAGAGCCTGCTGGCCGAGCAGTGCCGCGTCGAACTCGACCAGGTCACGTTGGGTAACGGTTCCAACGACATCCTGGAACTGGTTGCGCGTGCTTATCTGGCGCCGGGCCTGAACGCCGTGTTCAGCGAGCATGCGTTCGCTGTCTACCCGATTGCCACCCAGGCGGTCGGCGCACAGGCCAAAGTGGTTCCGGCCAAGGATTGGGGGCATGACCTGCCTGCCATGCTGGCGGCGATCGATGCCAACACCCGCGTGGTGTTCATCGCCAACCCGAACAACCCGACCGGGACCTGGTTCGACGCCGAGGCGCTGGACGAATTCCTGCAGGATGTGCCGGAGCATGTGCTGGTCGTACTGGACGAGGCT
Organism: Pseudomonas sp. GW822-FHT01E03; assembly: GCF_058802985.1. Classification (NCBI taxonomy): domain Bacteria; kingdom Pseudomonadati; phylum Pseudomonadota; class Gammaproteobacteria; order Pseudomonadales; family Pseudomonadaceae; genus Pseudomonas; species Pseudomonas sp. GW822-FHT01E03. The sequence goes on along the minus strand of NZ_JBXAOQ010000010.1, from coordinate 171,234 downwards.
TACATCGAATACGCCGAAGGCAGCGATCTGCCGGATGGCCTGGACTTCCTGGCGGCTTATCCGAACCTGCTGGTTTCCCGCACCTTCTCCAAGGCCTATGGCCTGGCGGCGCTGCGCGTGGGTTATGGCTTGTCCACGGCGGTGGTCGCAGACGTGCTGAACCGTGTACGCCAGCCGTTCAACGTCAACAGCCTGGCCCTGGCCGCGGCCTGTGCAGCGTTGAAGGACGAAGAGTATCTGGCGCAAAGCCGTCAGTTGAACGAGTCCGGCATGCAGCAGCTGGAGGCCGGTTTCCGTGAGCTGGGGCTGAGCTGGATACCATCCAAAGGCAATTTCATTTGCGTCGATCTCGGTCAGGTTGCGGCCCCGGTGTTCCAGGGCTTGCTTCGTGAAGGCGTGATCGTGCGTCCGGTGGCCAACTACGGCATGCCAAACCACCTGCGCATCACCATTGGCCTGCCGGCAGAGAACAGCCGCTTCCTTGAGGCGCTGACCAAGGTTCTGGCTCGTGGTTGATGTCACTGCGCTGCAATCTGCTGAGCCTATGATCGGTCGCCTGGTGGTGGTCGGTCTCGGGTTGATCGGCGGTTCGTTTGCCAAGGGCTTGCGTGAAAGCGGTCTGTGCCGCGAAGTGGTCGGAGTCGATCTCGATCCGCAATCGCGCAAGCTCGCGGTCGAGTTGGGTGTGGTGGATCGCTGCGAGGAAGACCTGGGCGTTGCTTGTCAGGGCGCCGACGTCATCCAGCTGGCGGTGCCGATCCTGGCCATGGAGAAAGTGCTTGCGCGTCTGGCGGGCATGGATCTGGGGCTGGCGATCCTGACCGATGTCGGCAGTGCCAAGGGCAATGTGGTGCGCGCGGCCACCGAAGCATTTGGCAAGATGCCGTCATGCTTTGTGCCGGGGCACCCGATTGCCGGTTCAGAGCAGAGTGGGGTGGAAGCCTCCAACGCTGAACTGTTCCGTCGCCACAAGGTGATCCTGACGCCGCTGGAGCAAACCGATCCGGCAGCCCTGGCGGTAGTCGACCGTTTGTGGCGCGAGTTGGGCGCCGATGTCGAGCACATGCAGGTCGAGCGTCACGACGAAGTACTGGCCGCGACCAGCCATCTGCCGCACTTGTTGGCGTTCGGCCTGGTCGATTCGTTGGCCAAGCGCAATGAAAATCTTGAGATCTTCCGTTACGCTGCGGGCGGTTTCCGCGATTTCACAAGAATCGCCGGAAGCGACCCGGTCATGTGGCACGACATCTTCCTCGCCAACCGCGAAGCTGTCCTGCGCACACTCGATACATTTCGCAGCGATCTCGACGCCTTGCGCGACGCGGTCGATGCAGGGGATGGGCACCAATTGTTGGGCGTTTTCACTCGCGCCCGGGTTGCCCGCGAGCATTTCAGTAAAATCCTGGCCCGCAGGGCCTATGTGGACGCTATGAATTCCAACGATCTGATTTTCCTGGCTCAACCTGGTGGCCGCCTGTCCGGTCGGATTCGCGTACCGGGTGACAAATCGATTTCCCACCGTTCGATCATGCTTGGCTCCCTGGCCGAAGGCGTCACCGAAGTCGAAGGTTTCCTCGAGGGCGAAGATGCCCTGGCGACCTTGCAGGCGTTCCGTGATATGGGCGTGGTCATCGAAGGTCCGCACCACGGTCGCGTGACCATTCACGGCGTTGGCCTGCATGGCCTGAAGCCGGCACCGGGCCCGATCTATCTGGGCAACTCCGGTACTTCGATGCGTCTGCTGTCCGGCCTGTTGGCCGCGCAGAACTTCGACAGCACCCTGACCGGCGACGCTTCGCTGTCCAAGCGCCCGATGAATCGTGTGGCCAATCCGCTGCGTGAAATGGGCGCGGTGATCGAAACCGCCGCCGAAGGTCGTCCACCGATGACCATTCGTGGTGGCAACAAGCTCAAGGGCCTGACCTATACCATGCCGATGGCCAGTGCCCAGGTTAAGTCCTGCCTGCTGCTGGCCGGTCTGTATGCCGAAGGCAAGACCACGGTGACCGAGCCTGCTCCGACCCGCGACCATACCGAGCGCATGCTGCGTGGCTTCGGCTACCCGGTAACGGTCAACGGTGCGACCGCATCGGTCGAGTCCGGCAGCAAACTGACCGCGACCCACATCGAAGTCCCGGGTGACATTTCGTCCTCGGCGTTCTTCCTCGTGGCGGCATCGATCGCCGAGGGTTCCGAGCTGGTGCTTGAACACGTCGGCATCAACCCGACCCGTACCGGCGTGATCGACATCCTGCGCCTGATGGGCGCCGACATCACCCTGGAAAACCAGCGTGAAGTGGGTGGCGAGCCGGTGGCGGACTTGCGCGTACGTGCAGCTAAACTCAAAGGTATCGAGATTCCCGAGGCGCTGGTTCCGCTGGCGATCGACGAGTTCCCGGTGCTGTTCGTCGCCGCCGCCTGTGCCGAAGGGCGCACAGTGTTGCGTGGCGCCGAAGAGCTGCGGGTCAAGGAGTCGGATCGCATCCAGGTCATGGCGGATGGTTTGCTGGCGCTGGGCGTCAAGTGCGAACCAACCCCGGATGGCATCATCATCGACGGCGGCCAGATCGGCGGCGGTGAAGTGCACGGTCATGGTGATCACCGTATTGCCATGGCGTTCAGCGTTGCTTCGCTGCGCGCCAGTGCGCCAATCCGCATTCATGATTGCGCCAACGTCGCGACGTCGTTCCCGAATTTCCTGGCGCTGTGCGCACAGGTCGGTATTCGCGTGGCGCAAGAGGCACAGTCGTGAACAACATTGCACCGGTCATCACCATCGATGGGCCAAGCGGTTCGGGCAAGGGTACGGTAGCCGGGATTCTGGCCAAGCGCCTGGGCTGGAACCTGCTGGATTCCGGTGCGTTGTACCGATTGCTGGCCTTCGCCGCGCATAACCATGGTGTCGACCTGACCAATGAAGAGCTGCTGAAGAAACTCGCCGCTCATCTGGATGTGCAGTTCATCGCGGCGACGGACGGTCAGTTGCAACGCATCATTCTGGAAGGTGATGAAGTCAGCGATGTCATTCGCACCGAAAGCGTCGGTTCCGGTGCTTCCCAGGTAGCTGCGTTGCCGGCTGTGCGCGAGGCGCTGCTGCAGCGCCAGCGGGCTTTTCAGGAAGCGCCGGGCCTTGTGGCGGATGGTCGCGACATGGGCACAGTGGTTTTTCCGGACGCACCGCTGAAAATTTTTCTGACCGCCAGCGCCGAGGAACGGGCGCGCCGTCGATATTTGCAGTTGAAGGGCAAGGTCGAGGGTGTTAGTCTGTCGAGTCTGCTAGATGAGATACGTGCGCGCGATGAGCGTGACACCCAGCGAGCGGTAGCCCCGCTTAAACCGGCGGCTGACGCCATACAGCTGGATTCTACGGAATTATCCATCGACCAGGTGCTGGAACGCATCATGAGCGAGATCGCCATTCGCGATATCGCCGGGTGACCAAGAAGGCCGCAGGGGACCAGTCATAGTCCTGCGGTGGCTTCTTTTAAATGAAACTAACCCACACCGTCTGGGGTGTGGAGATGGGCGTATTCTTCGCCCTCATCAACAGGAATTAAAATGAGCGAAAGCTTTGCGGAACTCTTTGAAGAAAGCCTAAAAACCCTGAACCTTCAGGCAGGCTCCATCATCACCGGTGTTATCGTTGATATCGATTACCAAGCTCGCTGGGTAACCGTTCACGCTGGCCTGAAGTCTGAAGCACTCATCCCGCTTGAGCAGTTCTACAACGACGCTGGCGAACTGAACATCAACGTCGGTGACGAAGTTCACGTTGCTCTGGACTCGGTTGAAGACGGCTTTGGTGAAACCAAGCTGTCCCGTGAAAAAGCCAAGCGCGCTGAATGCTGGATTGTTCTGGAAGCAGCCTTCGCAGCCGAAGAAGTGGTCAAGGGCGTTATCAACGGTAAGGTTAAAGGCGGCTTCACTGTCGACGTTAACGGCATCCGTGCGTTCCTGCCAGGTTCTCTGGTTGACGTCCGTCCAGTGCGCGACACCACGCACCTGGAAGGCAAAGAGCTGGAATTCAAGGTCATCAAGCTGGACCAGAAGCGCAACAACGTTGTCGTTTCCCGTCGCAGCGTCCTGGAAGCCGAGAACTCCGCCGAGCGCGAAGCTCTGCTGGAATCCCTGCAGGAAGGCCAACAAGTCAAAGGTATCGTCAAGAACCTCACCGATTACGGCGCATTCGTCGATCTGGGTGGCGTCGATGGCCTGCTGCACATTACCGACATGGCTTGGAAGCGTATCAAGCATCCTTCCGAAATCGTCAACGTTGGCGACGAGATCGATGTCAAGGTTCTGAAATACGATCGCGAGCGCAATCGTGTTTCCCTGGGCCTGAAGCAGCTGGGCGAAGATCCATGGGTTGCTATCAAAGCCCGTTACCCAGAAAGCACTCGCGTTACCGCGCGTGTAACCAACCTGACCGACTACGGCTGCTTCGCTGAGCTGGAAGAAGGCGTTGAAGGTCTGGTACACGTTTCCGAAATGGACTGGACCAACAAGAACATCCACCCTTCGAAAGTCGTACAAGTCGGCGACGAAGTGGAAGTCATGGTTCTGGACATCGACGAAGAGCGTCGTCGTATCTCCCTGGGCATCAAGCAGTGCAAATCTAACCCATGGGAAGATTTCTCTGGCCAGTTCAACAAGGGCGATAAAATCTCCGGCACCATCAAGTCGATCACCGATTTCGGTATCTTCATTGGTCTGGACGGCGGCATCGACGGTCTGGTTCACCTGTCCGACATCTCCTGGAACGAAGTGGGCGAAGAAGCCGTTCGCCGCTTCAAGAAGGGCGACGAGCTGGACACCGTTATCCTGTCGGTTGACCCAGAGCGCGAGCGCATCTCCCTGGGTATCAAGCAACTGGAAAGCGATCCGTTCTCCGAGTACGTTCAAGAGAACGACAAAGGCGCCATCGTTAAAGGCATCGTGAAGGAAGTTGACGCTAAAGGCGCCATCATCACTCTGGCCGACGATATCGAAGCGACTCTGAAAGCCTCCGAAATCAGCCGTGACCGCGTTGAAGACGCGCGCAACGTTCTGAAAGAAGGCGAAGAAGTAGAAGCCAAGATCATCAGCGTTGACCGCAAGAGCCGTGTAATTCAGCTCTCGATCAAGTCGAAAGACGTTGAAGACGAGAAAGAAGCAATCCAGAGCCTGCGCGACAAGCCAGTAGCTACTGATGCTCCTGTGGCCACCACTCTGGGTGACCTGCTGCGTGCACAAATGGAAAAACAGAACTAAGTTCTGACTTTCTGTAAAAAAAGGGCGACTTCGGTCGCCCTTTTTTGTGCCTGGCGTTTGGTGAGTTAGGTGCGGATGCAGTTGCTTGGGTCGTGAACCAAAAACGCCGAAAGAGGGTCTGAATGTTTAGTCGGATCAATCGCTTATTTGCAGCTAGTCTTTAGCCTGAGGCTAATGATCGCCCGATAGGCTTTCTGGCAAAAGGACGTGAATGAACAAGCTCATTGTCGCAGTAGCCGCGCTGGCATTGGCGGGTTGTACCACTAACGCCAAAACTCACGTAGTGCGTGGGGTTAGCGGTATTGAGGTCGATTGCTCGGGGCTCGGTTCGAAATGGGAGAAGTGTTACAAGCGTGCGGCCAGGGAATGCAAGGGGATGGGCTACCAGGTTGTGACAAGGTCTGATGATCTCAAGGAAGAGGAGGAGGAAGGGGGGCTTTTTGGGTTCAACCCGGCAGGTTTTCTGACGCGCACTATGCTGGTGATTTGCCGATGACAGGGTGATCGCCCAGAGTCTTCCCGTTCCGGGAATCAAGCATTTTGGGGGCCTGGGATGGATGGCAAAACTCAGGCTGTTCAAAATCGTGCTGGCATGCTAAAACCTTTGAAGCGCTGATCTAGCTGCTTGAAAAAGAAGGGAAAAATATGACGAAGTCGGAGTTGATCGAACGAATTGTCACCCATCAAGGGCTGCTCTCATCCAAGGATGTGGAGCTGGCCATCAAGACCATGCTTGAGCAAATGTCCCAATGTCTGGCTACCGGGGATCGTATCGAGATCCGGGGGTTTGGCAGCTTCTCTCTGCACTACCGCGCTCCACGGGTAGGGCGCAATCCGAAAACCGGCCAGTCTGTCAGTCTCGATGGCAAGTTCGTTCCGCATTTCAAACCAGGTAAAGAGTTACGTGATCGTGTAAACGAAGATGAGGAGGAATTAGGTGACGATGAGTTGGCGAGATAAGAGTCGCATCAAGCGATTCATGATTACCGGGCTTGTCTTATTAACATCAGTTGTATGCCTGCTCTTCGTGCTGGAAAACCAGCAGCTTGTCGTCGTTTCCTTTCTCGGTTTTTCTTCGCCTCAGCTACAGATCTCGATGTTCGGAGTTGCTTCGTTCCTGATGGGGATGATCTTTGGTGGGGGGGTTGTGGTAGTTCATTTCCTTGGGGTTAGGAGGCGCGGGCGATAGGCTGGTATTGATTTGTTTGATGTTTTTTTTTGCGCTCGTCCGAGTATGTAATACAGTGTATTGCGAGAGTAGATAAGGGGGGAGTTTCCCCTTTGTTTGCTTGGTTTGCGTTGATGGTTCTCAAGTGGTTTAGTCTGTGCAATTAAAGTGACCGCTTAAGTAAAAAAAGGCTAACAAAATATGCGTGTCGATTCAAAAAAAGATAGTGATTTAGAATATTTTGAGTTTCAGAATTTTGTTCGTGCGATTTTTCGGCAAAAACTTGTTGTCATCGTTTTTACTTTATTAGGTGCTGCTCTCGCGGCGAGCTATGCTTTCCTTGTTGCTCCCGTTTATGAGGCGAAGGCTTTTGTGATACCGCCGTCTCAGAATGATATATCCAACTTTAATTATGGTCGGATGAAAGAGTCAGAGTTGGTTCCTTACACTGTTAAGGATGTCTATGAAATCTACACACGATATTTGCAAGCGGAGTCGCTCCGTCTAGATTTTTTTAGCAAGACTTATTTGCCGAGTTTGTCTTCGGATGAGCGGAAAAAGTCCAGGGATGTCCTGTACTCGACGTTCTCTCGTGTGTTGCGTGTGGTTCCGCCACTTAGGGAGACCTCTGACAGGTATTCGGTTGTCGTGCAGGCTACCGATCCCCAGAAGGCCAAAGAGTGGGTTGCTGCATATGTTGCTCAGGCGGGTGAGTTGGCCAAAAGCGAAATGATCAAGAACGTTTCAATTGAGTCTGAGGTTCGGGCTCGTAATCTGGAGCAGCAAATAAGTTCCGCCAGGGAAAAAAGCAGCAAGGCCAAAGAAGATTCGATCGCTAGGTTGAGTGAGGCGCTGAGGATCGCCGAGTCAATCGGTCTGGAGAAGCCGCCTTCGATCACGGTGAGTCAATCGGTTATTGCGGGTGGGGAGGCAGGGCAGCTTACGTACATGCGTGGCTCGAAAGCCCTAAAAGCGGAAATTGAAAGTTTACAGGCTCGCAAGTCCGATGACCCCTTTACGGAGCATTTGCGTGATCTTCAGGATCAATACTATTTCTTTAAGGGGTTGAAAACAGATCCAGTGTCGGTTTCTGTTTATCGGCAAGATGGGGCAGTGGAGTTGCCAGACAATCCAGTGAAACCTAACAAGACGCTGGTCCTTATATTGGGTGTTGTTGCAGGTTTGATCGCCGGCGTTGCTTTCGTATTGCTTCGTGGGTTCTTTGCAGTAAAACCGGAATAGCTGTATTTCAATTCTTTGACTGCTGTGCATAAGTGGTACATCGCCCAAGGAGGGGCGGTTCTACCTTTGGGTTAAACGTGAGTTGTCTGTCCGGTTGGTCAGGACCTCCTTTTTGTCGGATTTTGCACGTTTTTTCTGATGCGGGGTTGAGTATATGCCCGGCATCGTGATAAGCAGGTCGCGCTCGAAAATTGGCTGTTGCGTTGCGACGGCTTGCCTTGCAGCGGTGGTTCTCAAAGCATGCACAAGCGGAAGGGGGAACGTCCGGGTTCCTCCTTGGCTTTCTGAAAATTGTTATGGCTCCGTTAGGCGCTTTCGGTATAATTTCTGACTTAGGCAGCCGTGATTTTTGTTTCTAAGGCGCAAGGTTTGGCGCGCTTTTTTACGATCGACTTAATAATGATGAATGGCAAGGGAAAACAATGCTTAAACTCGAAGATGTAAAGTTGGCCATAGTGGGTCTCGGTTATGTGGGCTTGCCGCTGGCGGTTGAGTTTGGCAAAAAAATGCAAGTGGTCGGATTTGATATCAGCCAGCGTCGAATCGAAGCGCTAAAGGCCGGTCATGACGCTACTCTTGAAGTGTCCGATTGTGAATTACGCTCCGCATCGGGTTTAAGTTTTAGCTCTGTGCTGGAAGAATTGTCTGCGTGCAATATATTTATTGTTACCGTTCCAACCCCGATTGATGAGCATAAGAGGCCGGATCTGACTCCTTTGATTAAGGCAAGTGAGTCGATTGGTCGTGTTTTGAAAAAGGGCGATATCGTTATTTACGAGTCAACGGTCTATCCTGGTGCTACTGAGGAAGATTGTGTTCCAGTGCTGGAGAAAGTATCCGGGCTTAAGTTCAATGTTGATTTTTATGCAGGTTATAGCCCAGAGCGGATCAATCCTGGTGATAAAGAGCATCGTGTTACTACCATTAAAAAAGTAACCGCCGGTTCCACTCCAGAGGTTGCTGATCTGGTCGATGCTTTGTATAACACAATCATTATCGCCGGAACTCATAAAGCCAAGAGCATCAAGGTTGCCGAAGCGGCAAAGGTTATTGAGAACACGCAGCGCGACTTGAACATTGCCCTGATCAATGAGTTGGCACTTATTTTTAATAAGATGGGTATCGATACTCAGGCGGTTCTGGAAGCAGCGGGGACGAAGTGGAACTTCTTGCCATTCCGCCCAGGACTGGTGGGTGGTCACTGCATCGGTGTAGATCCCTATTACCTGACTCACAAAGCACAGTCCATTGGTTATCATCCCGAGATCATTTTAGCGGGTCGTCGTTTGAATGACAGCATGGGAGCCTATGTAGTCTCTCAACTTGTCAAGGCGATGCTGAAACGTAAAATTCATGTTGACGGTGCTCGCGTCCTGATCATGGGGCTGACGTTCAAAGAAAACTGCCCGGATCTGCGTAACACTAAAATCATCGATATTGTGAATGAACTCGCTGAGTTCAATATTGTTGTTGATGTTTATGACCCGTGGGTTGATGCGGCGGAAGCAATGCACGAGTATTCAATCACTCCTATCGGCCAGCCACAGGTTAATTCTTACGACGGTATCATTCTGGCTGTCGCACATAATGAATTCTCTGCGATGGGGGCTGAGCAGATTCGGAGCCTGGGTAAGGCAGAGCACGTTCTCTATGACCTTAAGTACCTGCTGGATGCCTCTCAATCAGATCTGCGTCTCTGAATCTCAGGGTCAGTAATGACCCTGATTCGTTACCGCCGGAAAAAACCAAGTCGAGAACTACATGATCCGTTTCGAAGAAGTTAAAGCTGAGATTCAACAATCCCCAAAGGTTTGGCTGGTGACGGGGGTGGCCGGATTTATTGGCTCCAATTTATTGGAGACATTGCTGCAATTAGATCAGCGGGTTGTAGGTCTCGATAACTTTGCAACAGGGCACCAGCGTAATCTCGATGAAGTGCAATCGGTAGTGAGTCCTGAGCAATGGGCGCGGTTCGCACTGGTAAAAGGTGATATCAGAAACATTGACGATTGCAGAAGTGCGATGATCTTTCCAGCGGCCACTGATATTCCAGTGGACTTCGTTTTGCATCAGGCTGCATTAGGCTCTGTTCCTCGCTCCATCAATGACCCTATTACAACGAACAGCACCAATATCGACGGTTTTTTGAACATGTTGGTTGCGGCGAAGGATGCGAAAGTAAAAAGTTTTACTTATGCCGCGTCCAGTTCTACCTATGGGGACCATCCCGGGCTGCCTAAGGTTGAAGGTGTGATTGGTAAGCCGCTTTCCCCTTATGCGGTCACGAAATATGTAAACGAATTGTATGCTGAGGTTTTTTCCAGTACATACGGTTTCAATACCATTGGGCTTCGCTATTTTAACGTCTTTGGCAAGCGTCAGGATCCAAATGGCGCTTATGCTGCCGTGATTCCTAAGTGGACAGCGGCCATGATCAATAACGAAGAAGTTTTCGTGAATGGTGATGGTGAAACCAGTCGGGACTTTTGTTTTGTAGAAAACGCAGTCCAGGCCAATATACTGGCTGCCTGTGCCAGCCCGGAAGCCAAGAATAACGTTTACAACGTCGCCGTCGGTGACAGGACAACATTGAATCAGGTTTTTGCCTGTATCAAGGATGCTTTGGCTCGCGTTGATGTCACGTCTACCTCGGATATGGTCTATCGGGATTTTCGTGCGGGCGACGTAAGGCACTCTCAGGCAAATATTGATAAGGCAAAGAATCTGTTGGGCTACAAGCCGCTTTTCAATGTTGGTGAAGGTATGTTGAAAGCTGCAGATTGGTATGTCTCGTTCTTTGCAAGAAGTTAAAATCAGTGATTAAAGAGATCTGCGCAATCACTGTTCTTGCAAACAAACTTTGTATGTTTGTTTTGTTGTTTAGTTTGGCGCGAATTTTAGGCGTTGAGCTGTACGGCGTATTCTCTTACCACTATGCGATCGTAACAGGCATCGCGACGGTGGTAGGAGAGTGCTTGAGTGTGGCGTTGAGCCGCTACGCGGTCTTTAATACCGAAAAAGTAAATTACAGGACTTCCTTGGGGCTCATGTCATGGGGTGGCATCGTTGTAGGTGCTCTCTGTGTCATCGTGTTTTTGGTTTTTCCGGCGCCTGCTTCCTCGTACGAAATGAATCCTGGTTACTTGCTGATCGGAGCATTCTTTCTAGGTTTCGCTTGTGTTTGCAATTTGACTATAACCGGTCTTATGTTCTCCCTTAATACTTCAGGGAAATGGGCTGCTGCACTGGCGGTTCATGGTCTGCTTGGATTACTGCTGGTAGTTTCCATTGCGAAGATTGGAGGAGAAATAGAGGGTGTCATTCTAACCCTCGCAATTTGTACGCTAATCGCTCCCGCATTTGGCTTTTTTACCATACGGAAAAATAAGTTCAGTCATGAGCAGCGGAAGGGACGAGAGACTTCCTCTTTTCGACAAATGATGGCATTGCTTTCACTTTCAGGGGCTCCGACCGTCGCCGGTAGTATGCTTCTCGGGGCTCCTGTCCATATTGTTTGCCTGATGATATTTGCCAACTCAAGCTTGAATGTGTCTGAGGTTGGCTACTTTAATCTGTTTTTTCTATTTTATATTTTGGTGACTGTGCTGCCAAGCTCGCTTACATCCTATGCCATTGTAAAACTGGCAGGGCGCGGGAATAGTGCCAGCAAATTGTACTTGATGCTCGGGTTGTCAATTTCAGTTTGTTTACCTCTGTTTTTGGTTTTGACACAGAGTTATTGGTTATGTTTGCTCGGTAGTAGCTTTTGCAGCAAAAATGATCTTCTGACTTACGCAGTGTTGGCGGGTGGTATAGGGCTTACGACTACAATCGTTACTCAAATATTGCATAGCAAAAATATGACCAGGGTTGTTTTTCTTGGTAGTTGCTTTTATGCGTTTGTTTATCTGTTGTTAACGGTAGTCGCAGGTTTCAAAGGTGATATGTTGGCAGTCGATCTTTTCAGGTCCTTTGTGTTGGCGCTAGCAACTCAACTTACTGTACTGGCGGTCCTGGGTGGCCGTAAGTTGGTGCTATGATAAGCATTTTGGGTGTGAGTTGTGTTTGTACAGCGCCCATGGCTGAAAGTGATGTTGGGGCCAGTATTGAGTCTGGTTTACGGTTCAGTTGCTTTGTTTTTGTTGGTCAGGGTTAATGGTTATATTATTGGTTTCGACGTGCTTGCTTATTTTGCTCACGCAATGCGTTCTGTGTCTGATATCCAAAAAATACCTGGTTGCGTTGTATGCCGTTTGTTATTCGGTGCCTTTCCTTGGTCTTGTGAGTTGTCTGTGGGGTAACACCGTTACGCTTTGGCCAATTGGGGACTATGATTTTTATCTGGATGATTTGTTGGTATTCCGACTTTCGCTCGTCTGGTTCCTTGGTGTCGCTGGCGGACTCATTGCCTATCTACTGTCATTTTTGGTGCCGCCCAGAAGTTTGCACTCGCACCGAGAAACTTTTTTTTCCCCGCTGGACTTCAAATTAGCCGGCGGGATTTTCCTTGCGCTGTCCGCCTTTTTCATTAGCTTCAGGCTTGTAAAGCCGGACGCGATGCTTGAAATGTTCGCGGGTGTCGAGTCAGTGGTGGTTTTTTCCATCATTGCGATCGTTGCTTTGGCATTGTCCTACCCATCCAGATTGATGTTTATGGTGTCTGTCACCCTGGTGATCTCTTATTGTGTTGCCAACGCTATGACAGGGGATCGGGACTTTGTTGTACTGGTTGTTGCTGCCATTCTTGGGTTGATGTTTCGCTATAATCAATTTATCAAGTTTAAAGCTCTGTTGTTTGTTGCTGCGTTCATGGTCCTTCTGCTCGTCAGTGGTGTTGTTGTTTCAATGGGCCGAATGGACGTGGACTTAACGGCGGACAACATTACGCAGTATTTTTTGTTTAACTCCTGGAATGCGATAATTTTACCGCTTGTTCAGCAGTTAACCAATTTCTGGGATGGGGAGCACCTACGCTACGGTCAGACCTATCTCGACATGTTTCTTTCGCTGGCACCATCGCCTTTCTATTCAGCTTTCGGCATGGAAAAGCCCATTGTGGTGGATAATCCGGCCCTCTGGTATTACATTACCGGGCTCGGTGGAATTCACGTTGCTGGTGTGGCTTTTGAGAATTTCGGATTGTTTGGTGTTTTCATGAATGGATTCATCAGTGTCTGTTTCTTGCGGTTGATCGACTCGAGCTGCCGCGAGGATGATTTTTTGCGAATTTTCTTATATATGCTTTGTGCCGCAACGGTTATGCACTGGGTTTGGTATGGCGAAATATACTTGCTGAACTCATTGGTTTTTTATGTGATGGCATTAGGATTATTCCTCACTATGAAGCTCGTTCGGGTTTTGAAGTGAGCTTAAATACTTTTACTGGATTGAGAGAATAGGTATGTGCGGAATTGCGGGAGTTGTCGGGTGGAAGTTGAATCAGCAAAACGCCGTTGCCGTTGGCAAAATGGTGGATGCGCTGATGCATCGCGGTCCCGACGATGGAGCAGTTTGGTCAGATGCCGATAGTGGGGTCTCGCTGGGACACCGACGGCTTTCGATCCTGGAGTTGTCGGTACATGGAAGCCAGCCGATGATTTCCGATGACGAACGCTTTGTTATTGTTTTTAATGGTGAAATATATAACTTCAATGAGCTGCGCGAAAAGCTGATTGAGTCAGGTTTGGCACGTGTTTGGCGTGGGCACTCTGATACAGAAGTGTTGTTGGCCGCAATCGGCGCGTGGGGGGTACAGAAAACCCTTGAAAACCTGGTAGGCATGTTTGCCTTTGCTGTCTGGGATAAAGTTTCCAAAACGATGACCCTGGCGCGAGACAGAATGGGGGAGAAACCACTCTATTACGGTATTGTGGGCGACCGTTTTGTCTTCTCCTCTGAATTGAAGGCAATCAAGGCGGCATTTGGCAGTGATTTGAGAATTGATCGTCATGCACTGGCGAAGTTTGTAAGGTATGGCTATGTTCCGGCTCCGGAATCTATCTACGAAGGCATAAAAAAGTTGCAGCCAGCGCATTATTTTAGTGTTGGTTCGTTTTCCAGTGCGCCAGAGCCCGTTTCCTACTGGACGCTACCGGCGGCTGGCGAATTAAGAGACGAACTGTCGCAGGCCAGCGATAAGGAAGTTGTAGACGTTGTCGGTGAAAGATTGTCTGCTGCTGTAAAGTCGCAGATGATCGCCGATGTTCCACTTGGGGCTTTTTTGTCGGGCGGCGTCGATTCAAGCTTGATAGTTTCGTTGATGCAGTCGCAAAGCTCTACCAGCATCAACACTTACACGATCGGCTTTAACGAACCTGAATTTGATGAGGCTCCTTACGCTAAAGCTATTGCTAAGCACTTGGGGACTAACCACACCGAATTTTATCTGGGCGCTGACGATGCTGTTTCTATAATTCCGCACTTACCGGAAATATACGACGAGCCTTTTGCTGACTCCTCTCAAATCCCGACAATCCTGGTCTCCAGGATGACAAAGCAGCATGTATCCGTAGCCTTGTCCGGTGACGGTGGAGATGAGCTTTTTGCCGGATATCCTCGCTATCAGATTACCGCGGGACTATGGGCGCGCATAGAAAAGCTGCCGCTGCCTGCACGCCAGATCATGGCCTATTCACTTCGCTCGCTTTCGTCCAAAGGTTGGGACAACGTCTGTTCGATTTTGCCTGGCAGCCTTCGAGCCAAGGTTAATGGTCGGCGTATCTACAGAATGTCCGAGTTGTTGGGCTCTGAAAATCTGGCGCAGATGTATACCGGATTGATGTCTCAGTGGCAGTCGACCGACAATGTGGTCCTGGGTATCGATGCTCAACATCAAGGCGTTGCTTCCTGGGAGTCGGCAGTTGATTACGTCGAGGAAATGCGTCGCTGGGACGTCTCTCAGTATTTGCCTGATGATTTGCTGGTTAAAGTGGACCGCGGCGCGATGAGCGCAAGCCTGGAAACCCGCGCTCCATTGCTTGATCATCGAGTTGCAGAACTCGCGTTTTCCCTTTCGTCAGACCAACTGATAAAAAATGGCGTGGGAAAATGGCCGCTTCGCGAGCTTCTTAAGCGATACGTACCGACTTCATTCTTCGATAGGCCTAAGGCGGGCTTCTCTATTCCACTGGCGCAATGGTTGCGTGGGCCGCTGAAAGAATGGGCGGAGGAGTTGTTAACGGAGGAGCGACTGAAGAGAGAGGGCTACTTCGATTGTCAGAAAATTCGCTCGGCATGGCTCCAGCATCAGAATGGAACATACGATCGGAGTCTTCATTTGTGGAATATTCTAATGTTCCAATCCTGGCTCGATAAAAATAACCACTAATTTAGATTGGGCAAAAGGTTTTCCATGAAGATAGTTTTCAATGCGCTCTCTGCCCGTCTTGGTGGTGGTCAGACATATCTGATTAATCTTTTTCAGTTCGTACCTGACAATGCGGATCTTGAAATTCTGGTTTTCGCTCCGGCGTCACTCAAGCTGCCGGATCACCCGAGGATCAGGCGGGTCGAACCAGCCTGGCCCACTGAAAATCCGATTGTGAGAGCAGTATGGGAGCGGTGGGTGTTGCCCGGTATTTTGAAGGCCGAGAAGGCTGACGTCCTGTTTTGTCCCGGTGGCGTAGTGGGCACCTCTGCACCTGCAGGTTGCAAAGTTGCGACGATGTTTCGGAACATGATTCCATTTGACTTGCGAGTACGCAAAAGCATTCCGCTCGGGTTGCAGCGTCTGAGAAACTGGTTACTGAATCGTATTATGCTCAAGAGCATGCGCGATGCTGATTTGACGATATTTATTTCCAATTACGCACGTAGTGTCATTGAATCACTAACCAAGATTAAGAATGCTGTTACGATTCCTCACGGAATTGGCTCTGTATTTCGGACTCACGGTGATGCTGTCGTTCCTCGGCCGGAGTTTTTGCCCGCGGGTGAATATGTTTTATACGTGTCGAGATTTGATGTATACAAACATCATTATGAAGTGGTCAGTGCTTATGCAAATTTGCCAACTGAACTTCGTGAGAAATTCCCCTTGGTTCTTGTCGGCGAAGTAAACCTGCCGGAAGCCGAGCGGGTAAAGTCTCTGATTGCAACGCTAGGCCTCGAAGCGCAAGTGCTGTTGCTGGGGGCTATTCCCTATCAGAGTCTTCCTCCTCTTTATCATCACGCTTATCTGAATCTCTTTGCTTCATCGTGCGAGAACTGCCCTAATATTCTGCTCGAAGCGCTTGCTTCTGGCCGGCCGATGATATGCTCGAACGTAATGCCGATGCCGGAATTCGGAGCAGATGCAGCTCTGTATTTTTCTCCGTTTGACCCAAAAGATATAGGCCGCGTTCTGTCCGAGGCCTTAACGAGTCCGGATCTTTTGAAGAAACTGTCCGTTGCGGCCGTGACGCAGAGCGATAAGTTTGACTGGGAAAATACCTCAAGAAAAACATGGTCAGAGTTGTTGGCGCTGGCCGTGTGCCCGAAAAAAGGTGTTTGATAAATGAAGGTTCTTGTGGTGTCGCAATATTTTTGGCCAGAGTCTTTTATCGTCAATGATTTGGTCAAAACTTTATCTGCTCAAGGCCACGTCGTAAAAGTCCTTACCGGAAAGCCCAACTACCCGGATGGCGTCGTCTTTAGCGGCTATAGTGCTTCCGGGGCCCAGGAAGAAAAATTCGAGTCCTCGGTCAGTGTTTTTCGTGCACCTCTTAGACCTCGTGGTACTTCGGGTGCAAAAAACCTCGTATTGAACTATTTGTCATTCATCCTGAATGGCTTGAAGTACTACCCGCGTGCAGTGAAAGGGGAGGCTTATGATGCGATTTTTGTATTTGCGCCATCTCCGATTACATCGGTAATCCCGGCGATTTACTTGAAGTGGAAACTCAAGAGTCATCTGGTCGTATGGGTTCAGGATCTCTGGCCGGAGAGCTTGAGTGCGACCGGGTTCATCAAGAACAAAGCAATATTGCGCGTTGTGGGCTGGCTGGTGAAAGGTATTTACGCCTTCGTCGATACGCTTCTTGTTCAGTCGAGGGCATTTCGAGAGCCGGTCGCCCGTTACGCCAATCCTGGCAAGGTCGTGTATTACCCAAACTCGTATCAGGATGTACCTGCGAGTGTCGAAGAGACCCGGATTCCCGCACCCTTGCTCGCGGAGCTCGACAACCATTTCTGTCTGGTTTTTGCCGGAAACCTGGGGACCGCGCAGTCGGTCGAAACCCTCGTTGAGGTAGCTGACAAACTTCGCCATTTGTCGGAACTCAGGATTGTATTGGTCGGCAGTGGCAGTATGTCGAACTGGATCGAAACCCAGAAGAAATCCCGAGGTCTGGACAACCTTGTTCTCGCCGGACGCTTTTCGGCCACTGAAATGCCACATTTTTTCAGTCGCGCCGAGGGATTATTGGTGACGTTGAAGCAGGATGAGGCGTTCTCCTATACCATCCCTAGTAAAGTTCAGGCTTACCTGGCTGCGGGGAGGCCGATTATCGCCGCGCTGGACGGGGAGGGCGCGCGCGTCATTCAAGAGGCGGGAGCCGGTCTGACCACTGCAGCGCAAGACGCCGAAGGTATGGCCAACTGCATTGAGCAACTTTTTCGCATGACTTCGGATGAGCGGGAATCGTTGGGGCAGGCAGGTCGGGCTTACTACCTCGAGCATTTCGAAATGGAGCGGCAAAGTCAGCGTCTGGTCGAAATCCTCAGTAGCAGGATCAATGAATTAAAAGGTAGCTCAAAATGAAAGTTCTCGTGTTAGGGGTCACCGGAATGCTGGGTAGCACAGTGTTCAGGCAATTCCATGGAAACCCGCACTACGAGGTGTGGGGCACTTTGCGCAATCCGGGTGGCGCAAGATACTTTTCTGAGGACATGCACAGTTCGTTGATCAGCAATGTCGACGTGCTTGACCAGGACTCGCTGGTTTCGGTGCTGGCACGGGTCAAGCCGGATGTCGTCATCAACTGCGTCGGGCTCATCAAACAATTGGCCGATGCCAAAGATCCGCTTTCCGCACTCCCTATCAATGCCATGTTGCCCCATCGTATTGCCAAGTTGTGCGCGTTGTCCGGTTCTCGCCTGATTCATATCAGCACCGATTGCGTATTTTCCGGCCGTAAAGGCATGTACGCCGAGGAGGATATCTCCGATGCAGAGGATCTCTACGGTAAGTCCAAGTACATCGGTGAGCTTCACACGGACCTGAATGCCGTCACCCTGCGGACCTCGATCATTGGTCACGAACTGGGGAGCCAGTATTCACTGGTGGACTGGTTCCTGTCCCAGAGCGGGCCGGTCAAGGGTTATGAGAAGGCCATTTTCTCGGGACTTCCTACCGTAGAGCTCGCGCGTGTCATTCGCGACTACGTGATCCCGAATCCGCAACTCCATGGCCTTTATCATGTGTCGGTGGCGCCGATCGACAAGCTGTCGCTTCTTAAACTGGTAGCTGAAGTTTATGAAAAGCAAATCGATATCGTCGCCGATAGTCAAGTTTCTATAGATCGTTCACTGGACTCCTCGAAGTTCCAGGCTGCGACCGGTTACGTTCCACCTTCATGGTTGGAATTGGTTAAATCGATGCGCGCGTTGCGTTGATCATTAAATTCAATCAGGTTTGGGAAGATCGTTATGTTCGATAATAAAGTTTTGATGATCACGGGCGGTACGGGCTCGTTTGGCCATACGGTGTTGAAGCGTTTTCTGGATACCGACGTAAAAGAGATTCGCGTATTCAGCCGTGACGAGAAAAAGCAGGAAGATATGCGCATTGCTTTGTCGAATGACAAAGTGAAGTTCTACATCGGTGACGTTCGTGATCGCGATAGCCTTGATCAGGCTATGGTGGGGGTGGATTACATTTTCCACGCCGCCGCCCTGAAGCAGGTGCCTTCCTGCGAGTTCTACCCGATGGAAGCCGTGCGTACCAACGTCATGGGTACCGAAAACGTTCTGAATGCGGCCATCGCTTCGGGTGTGCAGCGCGTTGTTGTGCTCAGCACCGACAAGGCTGTTTATCCGATCAATGCGATGGGTATTTCCAAGGCCATGGCTGAAAAGCTGATGGTTGCCAAATCGCGGATGATTCCGGCGACAGGTCCGGTGATCTGCGCAACCCGCTACGGTAACGTCATGGCATCCCGTGGTTCGGTGATCCCGTTGTTCATCAATCAACTGCAGAGCGGTGAGCCGCTGACCGTCACCGACCCGAACATGACACGCTTCCTGATGTCGCTCGAGGATTCTGTTGACCTGGTTCTGCACGCGTTCGAACACGCCGAGCAAGGCGATATTTTCGTCCAGAAAGCACCTGCCTCGACAGTGGCGGACCTGGCGCAAGCGCTCAAGGAGCTGTTCGCTCGTGACAATGCCGTCAAGGTCATCGGTACCCGCCACGGTGAAAAACTTTACGAGTCGCTGATCTCCCGTGAAGAAATGGCCAAGGCCGAAGACATGGGGCGCTACTACCGTATTCCTTCGGACAATCGCGACCTTAACTACAAGAAGTTTTTTGTTGAGGGCGAACAGGAGATTTCCGATCTCGACGACTACACCTCCCACAACACCGAGCGTCTTGATGTAGAAGGCGTGAAGAAAGTTCTGTTGAATCTGGAATACATTCAGGAGCAACTTAATGCTTAAGGTCATGACGCTGGTTGGTACGCGACCAGAACTTATCAAGATGAGCCGCGTTATTGCCGAACTTGATAAGCAGGTTAATCATGTACTGGTTCACTCGGGTCAAAACTACGACTTCGAATTGAATCAGGTTTTTTTCGATGACCTTGAAATTCGCAAGCCTGATTACTTCCTGGGTGCTGCAGGCGATACCGCAGCCAAGACCATCGCCGAAGTGATTTCCAAGGCGGATGAAGTATTTGAGGCCGAAAAGCCTGATGCGCTTCTGCTCTACGGCGATACCAATACCTGTCTGGCCGTCATCGCCGCCAAGCGCCGCAAGATTCCGGTGTTCCACATGGAAGCCGGCAACCGCTGCTTTGATCAGCGCGTGCCTGAAGAACTCAATCGCAAGGTGCTCGATCACCTGAGCGATATCAACATGGTCCTGACCGAGCATGCCCGGCGCTACCTGATTGCTGAAGGGATTCGTCCTGAAACCATCATCAAGACCGGGTCGCACATGGAGGAGGTGCTCGACTATTACATGCCGAAAATCCTCACCTCCGACGTGCTCGCACGAGAAGGCCTGGAGCAGGACAAGTTCTTCATCATCAGCGCTCACCGTGAAGAAAACGTCGATACGCCGGACAACCTTCGTGATCTGCTCAAAACGCTGCGAGCCCTGGCCGACAAGTACCAGTATCCAATTATCGTTTCCACGCATCCTCGTACCCGCAAGCGCCTGGAAGCGATCGGTGAATCGCTGGACCACCCACTGATTCGCTTCTCGAAGCCATTCGGTCTGCTCGACTACATCAAGTTGCAGATGTCGGCGTTCTGCGTGCTGTCCGACAGTGGAACCATCACTGAGGAAGCCTCTCTTCTGAATTTGCCTGCCATTACTATTCGTAATGCGCACGAGCGCCCAGAAGGGATGGACGAAGGCACTCTCATCATGAGTGGCCTGAAAGTGGAGGGCGTTCTGGATGCCGTACGTGTTGTAACCAGCCAGCATGATCGTACCCAGCGCGTTATCCCGGTCGTGAGGGATTACCAGGCAGGTCCTGTGTCGAAGCAGGTAGTTCGGGTCGTATTGAGTTACACCGACTACATCAATCGTACTGTCTGGTCGAAATCCTGAGCGCCGTCGAGGTTTGAAAAATGCGTGTTTTATTGACAGGTGCAACGGGCTTCGTTGGTCGTGCGGTATTGGGCCGCTTGGCGGCCTCTGACGATCTGGAGCCAGTGGCAGCCATTCGTGGGCACGCCTTGCCTGACTGTCCTTCGCGCGTTACTACCGTCCGAACTGCCGGGCTTAGTGCTGATACCGACTGGTCGCAGGCGCTGGATCATGTAGAGGTTGTCATTCATGGCGCGGCTCGCGTTCACGTCATGAATGACACCGAATCCGATCCGCTGGAGGCGTTTCGCAAGGTGAATGTCGAAGGCACGCTTAGCCTCGCACGGCAAGCAGCCGCGTTGGGTGTTCGTCGCTTTGTGTTCATCAGTTCGATCAAGGTCAATGGCGAAGGTACGCCGATCAATCAGCCGTACTTCGCTGATGCGACCCCCGCGCCTGGCGATCCGTATGGCATTTCGAAAATGGAGGCCGAGCAGGGGCTGCGCGAGATTGCGACCGCCAGCGGGATGGAAGTGGTGATCATCCGTCCGGTGCTCGTTTACGGTCCGGGTGTGAGAGCCAACTTTCTGAACATGATGCGTTGGCTGGACAAGGGCATTCCCTTGCCATTCGGGGCTATCCATAATCGGCGCAGCCTGGTCGCGCTCGAAAACCTTTCTGATTTGATCGTCACCTGCATCCGTCATCCGGCTGCCGCCAATCAGACCTTCCTCGTCAGTGATGGGGAGGATTTGTCCACGACACAATTGTTGACGCGGATGGCGCAGGCGTTGGGTAAACCTGCACGCTTGCTGCCTGTGCCAAGCGTGTTGCTTGAGCGCGGTGCACAGCTACTGGGCAAGCAGGCTTTGTCCCAACGACTGTGCGGCTCGTTGCAGGTCGATATAAGCAAAACTCGGGAATTGCTGGGCTGGACTCCTCCGGTCAGCGTCGATGAGGCGCTTGTGTCGGCTGCCAACTACTACAAGGAAAGGCAGCGCTAAGCTGGCTTATGACAGTGCCGGTTCAATTGCAGAATTGATTTTGGCTGTTTCAGGAAGTTGACCTTTGAACACAATATGGCTGTTGGCGTTGGTGGTGGGTGTTTCATTCTTGGGCACAGGTGCATTGCGCAAATACGCATTGGCACGCAGCTTGATAGATATTCCTAATGCGCGTAGTTCACATTCGGTTCCGACCCCTCGGGGTGGTGGTGTGGCTATTGTCGTGAGCTTTCTGATTGCGTTGCCTGTCCTGGCCTGGACAGATGCCGTGGCCTGGCCGATGGCGCTGGCTCTGCTGGGGGCAGGTGGCTGGATCGCAATCGTTGGTTTTCTGGATGACCATGGGCATATTGCCGCGCGTTGGCGCCTGCTTGCGCATTTCGGTGGTGCCATCTGGGCATTGTTCTGGATTGGGGGGATGGCGCCGATCAATCTGTTCGGCCATGAGTTCAGTCTCGGCTGGTTCGGTTATGTCATCGCAGCGTTCTATCTGGTCTGGATGCTCAATCTTTACAACTTCATGGATGGTATTGATGGTCTGGCCAGCGTCGAGGCGATTTGCGCCTGTGTCGGTGCTTGCCTGGTTTACTGGATCGCGGGCCACAGCAGCCTCGCCATTGCTCCGCTTGTACTGGCGATGGCCGTCTTGGGTTTCCTTGTCTGGAATTTTCCGCCGGCGAAAATCTTCATGGGCGATGCCGGCAGTGGTTTTCTGGGCATCATATTGGCGGTGATGTCGCTCTATGCGGCATGGACGAACCCACTGTTCCTCTGGGCCTGGCTCATTTTGTTGGGCGTCTTTATTGTTGATGCCACCTTTACCCTCATTCGTCGGCTGTTGCGGGGGGACAAGGTTTATGAGGCCCATCGCAGCCATGGATACCAGTATGCTTCACGAAAATATGGCAGTCATCGGGCGGTTACGCTGGCAATCGCTGCGATCAATTTGTTGTGGTTAGTACCAGTGGCTATATTGGTCGTCATGCAGTATCTCGATGGCATGGCTGGATTGGTCCTGGCCTACGTGCCTCTGGTGTTGCTGGCTTTCAAGTTTCACGCAGGCGAGTTGGAAATCGCTGGCAAGGCGTGATGGACGCATTGGTTTTTGAGTATTGCTTTATCGGCAAGTGAGTTACCGAAAGCTGTAGTTACTGTATCAATGCTAGGAGCTTCGAAAGGTGTTTAGAGGGGTTATGGATAAGATTCGGGCAAGGTTGTTAAGTCTGCCAAGACGACATAAGCGTATTCTGCAGGTTCTGACCGATATTTCGTTGGTCTGGTGTGCCCTGTGGATGGCGTTTGTCGTGCGCCTTGGGGTGGATGAGTTAGTCAACCCGTTCACTCAGCACGTCTGGCTTTTTGTCAGTGCACCTGTCATTGCCATTCCTCTTTTCGTCCGCTTTGGCATGTACCGTGCCGTCATGCGTTACTTTGGAAATGACGCGCTCATTGCCATTATCAAGGCAGTGACACTATCGTCCTTGATACTTGGCGTTGTGGTGTACTGGTACAGCAATCATCAAAACGTCGTTCCTCGTTCGATCATTTTCAACTATTGGTGGTTGAGCCTGATCATGATCGGCGGACTGCGCCTGGCCATGCGTCAGTATTTCATGGGCGACTGGTTCAGTGCAGCTCAGCACGTCCCGTTCACCAGCCGGGATGACGGACTGCCGAAAGTGGCCATCTACGGCGCGGGGGCGGCGGGTAATCAACTCGTTACTGCATTGCGGATGGGGCGCGTCATGCGGCCTGTTGCTTTTATCGATGACGATAGCGGAATCGCCGACAGGGTGATCTCCGGGTTACAGGTGTACGCGCCCAAGCACATCCAACAGATGATCGACAACACTGGCGCTCAGGAAATTCTCCTCGCCATTCCTTCGTCCAACCGTGGACGCCGTCGCGAGATTCTCGGGTTTCTCGAAGGCTTTCCGTTACACGTTCGCAGCGTCCCGGGTTTCATGGACCTGGCCAGCGGCCGGGTCAAGGTCGATGATATCCAGGAAGTAGACATTGCAGACCTGCTTGGGCGTGACGCCGTCCCGGCCCAGGCTGATTTGCTCGAGCATTGCATCACAGGGCAGTCCGTGTTGGTCACGGGCGCCGGGGGCTCCATTGGCTCCGAGCTTTGCCGGCAAATTCTGACGCTGCGCCCGACAACGCTTCTACTGTTCGAACACAGTGAGTTCAATCTTTATTCCATCTTGTCCGAACTGGAGCAGCGGATCGCTCGAGAGTCGCTGTCCATCCGTCTTTTGCCGATACTCGGGTCGGTTCGTAACCCGGACAAGTTATTGGATGTCATGAAAACCTGGCGAGTAGACACGGTGTATCACGCCGCGGCCTACAAGCATGTCCCCATGGTCGAACACAACATTGCCGAAGGCGTGCTCAATAATGTGATAGGCACCCTCAATACGGCCCAGGCCGCGCTCCAGGCAGGGGTGGCCAACTTTGTCCTGATTTCCACCGACAAGGCCGTGCGACCAACCAATGTCATGGGTAGCACCAAGCGCCTTGCCGAGTTGACGTTGCAAGCGCTGAGCCGTGAGTTGGCCCCGGTGTTGTTCGGTGATACGAGCAATGTTTCCCGTGTGAACAAAACGCGCTTCACGATGGTACGGTTTGGTAACGTCCTGGGATCATCGGGTTCGGTCATTCCGTTGTTTCACAAACAGATCAAGTCGGGCGGTCCGCTGACGGTCACGCATCCGAAGATCACTCGATACTTCATGACCATCCCTGAAGCGGCACAGTTGGTGATCCAGGCAGGCTCCATGGGACAGGGCGGTGATGTCTTTGTCCTGGACATGGGCGAGCCGGTGAGGATCGTCGAACTGGCCGAGAAGATGATCCATTTGTCCGGCCTGAGCGTACGCTCGGAAAAAAACCTGCATGGCGACATCGCTATCGAGTTCACCGGGCTGCGTCCGGGCGAGAAGCTTTATGAAGAGCTGCTGATTGGTGACAACGTGGCGGCCACACAGCACCCGATGATCATGACGGCCAACGAGGATCACCTGTCCTGGGATTTGCTCAAGGGCAAGTTGAGCGAGTTGCTGGCTGCGGTGGACCAGGACGACTATACGCGCGTCCGCCAGCTGTTGCGTGACACTGTCAGCGGCTACACCCCGGATGGTGAGATCGTTGACTGGATCTACCAGCAGCGCCGCCTGGAACCCTGATTTTTTCATATCCGGTAACGTACACATTTTTGACAGTTCAATAGCATCGCCTAAGTTTGGAGAGCGGCTTCGGAAAAGCCGCTTTCTCAATCGATGGCATGGAGCTTCTCTAATGCGTACAAGCAGTTTCTACTCTCTGGTTTTCGCCCTGCTCGCCAGCGCCTCTCTTACGGCAATCGCCGCACCTGCCAAGGCACCTGAGGTGACGAATGCGCCTCTGGCGCAGGATGTGGTCGCCAAGGCACAATCCGGCAAAGTCGATCTCAATAGTGCTGATGCACCTACACTGCAACGTGAGCTGGCTGGGGTGGGCGAGGCCAAAGCGAAAGCGATTGTTGCTTATCGTGAAAGTAATGGTGCGTTTGCGTCAGTTGACGAATTGCTGGAGGTGAAAGGTATCGGCAAGGCGATTCTGGACAAAAACCGCGACAGGATCGAAGTGAACTGAGGTGTGATTCAACGACAAAGGCCGATCATTGATCGGCCTTTTTCTTTAGCGAAACTAATGCCCGATGGGCTGATCACCCGAACTCAGGCAAACAACATGTCGGTATTGCTCAGCAAGGTCGTCTGGCCAAGTAGCGTGATATTGCCACCGTGAGCGCCATCGCCGGCGGTGTCGAAAGTCACAACCAGCCCGTTGTCTTGCAGCGTTTGCGTCACAGCCTTGGTAGAAGCCGTCCAGCCGTAGATATACAGGGTGTCTTCACCTTGTTTGAAGTCCTGGATGGTGTCTGAGCCCGATCCTGCGTTGAACACGAAAACGTCTCGCCCATTTCCGCCAGTCAACAGGTCGTTGCCGGTGCCTCCGACGATGAAGTCGCTGCCGTTTCCTCCAGCCAACACATCGTTGCCATCCTGACCGTACAGCGAGCAGTTTGCATCCGAGTGAGACTGGATGATGTCATTGCCGCTGTTTAATCCACTGGTACTGCCAGCCAGTTCTGCGCCAAGCGTACCGGTGTAGAGGATTTTGTCTGCCGCATTGCCACCGTAGATTTTTTCGGCGTACCCGGAGCCAGGGTTGCCAGCGACGGTGGTGGTATTGAAGTCTTTGAGTGGGGCGGCGTTGAAAACAAATGTAGCGTCTTTGGCGGTGAGCAGTGTCGTACGGCCTTCGAGCAACATCCCGCCATCAAAACGCGAGTCGCCATCTGTGTCATAGCGAAGATAGACGCCGTCCGCGGTCACTTTCTGGTCGACCCTGAAGTTGAACTCTTTTTCCGAAATTTGCGTACGACCTGAACCGCCGGTACCGCTAACGCCGAGGAAAACCAGTTGGTCGGCACCTACGCCGAAACTGTCGATGGTGTCGTTGAAGCCGTCGCCCTTCGAAAACGCGTACTGGTCTGCACCGTAACCGCCAGACATGTAGTCATCACCAGTGCCGCCGACCAGAAGATCTGCCAATTGCCCGCCAATCAGGACGTCATTGCCCTCATTACCGTAAAGTTGGCCGCCGGAAAAACGTAGCGCGAGTGTGTCATCGCCCGCTCCACCGATGAGCGTTGCGAACACCGGGCTGAGTGAGCTGCCATCATATGAAATGAAGTCAGCGCTCGAAGTGCCAGTGATCGTGGCTCTCCCGTTGTTGGTGACGGCGTTGCTATCGGTAAAATGCGTGGAGGTCAGCTTGTTGACACCGCTGTCTACCGTATAGTCAAAAACTCCGCTCAGAGAATTGGCAATGCTGGCCAGTAAGGTATCGCTCAGGCTGTCATTACTGGTATAGAGTTTATGCTCCGTAGTAATAATTTGCGCTGCATAGAGATTAGCCAGGCGCAAGGCTTCTGCGCCTGTCTCTGACCATCCGGATTCAGTTGCATTATTAGGGATGAAATATTCAACGTCGTCTGCGTTCATCATGTCTTTGACACCAACACGCTCGCCCGTTCGAACGTCGGTGTAATAGACGTTATAGTCCGCGTCCTGAATTTCCCATTTGTCGGTAGTTGTATTAAAAATTTCAAGGTACGTATGTCCCTGAAAGAATCCCTGGGAGTCTGAATACGTCCAAATGGTGCGCTTTTGCAGGCCTAGCTCCGCGCAGAGGCCACTGAATACGTTAACCATATTGCCGCACAGAAGTTCTGCGCGTTCGGCAGTCGGGTCGCCTGTGACGGTCTTGTAAATTTGCTCGGCGGTATAGAAAGGGTCATTGCCGTGGGCAGCCCACCAGGCTCCATCCGAGTGAGTTGTATTGGTGGCCAATAATTCGCGGGCGACGTCTTGCAGCAACGCGCCGGTTGCAGCCGCTTCTTCCCGGACGATATCGGCGATTAAAGAAAAATAATTGATCAAAAGTGACTCCATATTGATTGGGTGGCCGCTCCCGATACCCGAATCGTTCTGCAAACGGCGTTGCTGGCCAAAGTTTCACATATGTTACAGTTCTTTGGGCGGTATGTTAAAGAACCATTATCAGCCATAGCGTAATTATAAGTCTTCAGAGAGTAAGGGCGAGCGCTGCTCGTCGATTGCATTGCACTGCCGCAATACTGGCGATTTCATTCTGCAGGTGTTGCTCAGGTGGTACACTCGCGCGCCCCGCAATCCCCGATCAACACACCAGGTTGTCAGTTCCGAGATGATACGCAGTACACCCGAAAACAGCCTGCAAGTAGCCCTGAGGGCCTGCAGGAGCAGCTTCATATCGGTGGGTTTTTTCAGTCTGTTCATCAATGCACTGATGTTGGTCCCGACCTTCTACATGCTTCAGGTCTACGGGCGGGTCGTCACGGGCGGCAGCCTGACGACGCTGGCCATGTTGACCATTATCCTGACCTTCCTGCTCGTGACGATGGGCCTGCTGGAGTGGGTACGCTCGCGGATCATGGTTCGTGTCAGCACCAGGCTCGACGTGCTGCTTGGCCGTGATGTCTACAGGGCCAGTTTCAAACGGGCCTTGGACAGCGGTGGCATGGATGCGTCGGCCCAGTCGCTCAGCGACCTGACCGGGCTGCGCCAGTTCATGTCAGGGAACGGTCTGTTCGCGTTTTTTGATGCTCCGTGGTTGCCGATTTATGTCGCAGTGCTGTTCCTGTTTCACCCCTGGTATGGCTGGACGGCAATCGGTTGTGCGGTGGTTTTGCTGGCGCTGGCCAGTATCAATGAGCAATCCACGGGCAAAGTTCTGGCGGAGGCCAACAAGCAGAGCATTGGTGCGACACTGCACACCACCAAGAACTTGCGCAACGCCGAAGTGATCGAGTCCATGGGCATGCTTGACTCCCTCATGTCACGCTGGAGTCTGCGTCAAAAGAACGTGCTGTTGTTGCAGTCCCGAGCCAGCGATCGCAGCGGGATCATCACATCGATATCAAAGACTTTCCGTTTGCTCGTTCAATCACTGATTCTTGGCCTTGGCGCTTATCTGGCGGTCAGCCATGAGATCAACCCCGGGCTGGTGATCGCAGGTTCCGTGCTGTTGGGGCGAGCGCTGGCGCCGCTGGACTTGATGATCGGCAGTTGGAAAGGATTCATTGCTGCCCGCTCACAATACGCACGTCTGAACAGCGTTCTCGACCAGCAAAGTGCCGAGCCGGAGCGGATGCAATTGCCCGCTCCAATCGGACATGTGACGGTAGAGAACCTCACGCTGGGGGCTCCGGGATCAAGGACCCCGATCATCAAAGGCATCGGTTTCAACGCGCCGGCAGGCGCCATGATCGGTGTTGTCGGACCAAGCGCCTCGGGCAAGTCGACGCTTGGCAAAGCCTTGATGGGCGTGTGGAAACCACAGCTTGGGGTCGTTCGTCTGGATGCCGCCGATATTGCCAATTGGGACAGAAGCCAATTGGGGCCGCACCTCGGGTATTTGCCGCAAGACATTGAATTGTTCGAAGGCACTATCAGCGACAACATAGCGCGATTTGGTGTCGTTGATCCGGATAAAGTGGTGCTGGCGGCCAGGACCGCCAGTGTCCACGAAATGATTCTGATGCTGCCCAATGGCTACGATACGGTCATTGGCGAAGGGGGCATCAATCTGTCGGGTGGGCAACGTCAGCGTATCGGGCTGGCCCGGGCACTCTATGGCAGCCCGCGGCTTATCGTTCTGGATGAGCCGAATGCTCACCTGGACGAGATCGGTGAACGTGCGCTGGCGTTGGCGCTGCAACAGTTGAAACTCACGGGGGCGACGGTCTTCGTCATCGCCCACCGGACCTCGATCCTGGCCCAGCTCGACCGCTTGCTGGTGATGAACGCCGGCACCATCAGCCTGTATGGCCCGCGGGATCAGGTCCTCGCGCAACTCAATGCGCCTCAATTGGCCGCCCAGCAAAAGCCGGCTGCCCGGGCCGGCACAGACGTCGCGTCGACCGACGTTTGACAGGAAACTCTCGATGAACCGTACACTCGCTACTCCTGCCGATACTTTCGCAGATCTGCCCACGTCCGACATATCTATACGCCGAACAGGATTTTTCATTGTACTGGTGACGTTCGGCCTGTTCGGCGGGTGGGCGACGTTTGCCCCACTCGACGGTGCGGCCTACGCGCCGGGCGTCGTTACCGTGCAAACGTATCGCAAGACGGTGCAGCATCTGGAGGGCGGCATCGTCAAGGACCTGCTTGCCCATGACGGCGATGTCGTAAAGAAGGGCGACCCGATCATCGTGCTCGATGACGCTCAACTGCGCTCCGAATACGAGATGACCCGTAGCCAGTTGATCGCTGCCAGGACGGCGGAGGCGCGCTTGCTCGCCGAGCGGGATAACCTTCCGACAATTGCCTTCCCGAGCGATGTCAATTCCGAGAGTCAGCGCAGTGATGAGGCTCGTTTCGGCGAGACTCAGGTGTTCAACGCGCGGCGTAGCTCGAGACTTGGGCAAATCTCGGTCCTGCAAGAGCGTATTGGTCAGTTGAATCAGCAAATCAAGGGAACCGACACCATGATCGGTACCAAGACCAGCTTGCAGGAATCCTACAGCGGCGAAATTGCCGAGTTGAAAGAGTTGCTGGCCCAGGGTTTTGTCGACAAACAGCGGATGCTGGAACAGGCGCGCAAGCTGGACTTGCTCAAGTCTGAAGTGGCGGATCACCGCTCGACAAACATCAAGACCAGGTTGCAGATCAACGAAACCCAGTTGCAGATCCTGCAGATCGACAAGGACTTCAACGCCGACGTTACCAAGCAGTTGGCAGAGACCCAGACCAAGGCCTACGACCTGCAGGAAAAAGCCTCGGCGCTGGAAGATCGCCTGAGCAGGGTGATTATTCGCGCTCCGGAAGACGGGATGGTGATTGGCATGACGGTTCACACCATCGGTGGCGTTGTGCGACCCGCAACGCCCTTGCTGGATATCGTTCCATCCGTTTCCGACCTGGTGGTCGAGGCGCAGGTCTCGCCCAATGACATCGACCGAATCGCTATCGGCAAGTTGGCGGACATTCGCTTCAGCGCCTTTAACACGGCCACGACACCTGTCATCGAAGGTCGAGTGACGAGTGTATCCGGCGATCGTTTGATCAACGAGAAAACCAGTGCACCGTACTACCTGGCGCGCATCAGTGTGACGGGGGAGGGCGCGCGAAAGCTGGGAGATCGCAAGCTGTTGGCGGGTATGCCGGCAGACGTATTGATCAACACCGGAGAGCGCACCATGCTGCAATACTTGATGCAGCCGGCACGTGACGTTATCGCCCAGTCAATGATCGAGGAGTGATCGTGCGTCTGTTTCCCTGCCTGGTTTTGGGTTCGATGGCATTGCCTGTCCATGCTGCTGAAGCGCCCACCGCTCGACCCTCTATCACTACGCCGCAAACAGCTTCGGTCAGTAAACAGAGCTACTCGGTCGACTTGATGCAGTTGTACCGCGAGTCGCGCCTGGAGGACCCTCGGGTGATCTCCTCTTACTCGAAGGCTCAATCCGGGGTCGAGCAGCAAAACCAGGCGTTTGGCAGTCTGTTGCCCTCGGTGACGGCCAACGCGGGTTTCAACCGGATCAAACAGTCCAACCTTCAAATCGACGAGGCCTACGACAGTCGCAATTATTCGGTGGGGTTGACCCAGCCGTTGTATAACAAGGCTGCCTGGGAAAACTACCAGCGCTATAAAAGCCTGGCCAAGCAGGCTGACTCCGAATCAAAAGAGGCTCAGGCCGAGGCCACGGTGGATCTTGCGCAGCGATATTTCGCTGCGCTGGCTGCCGATGATGAACTTGAATTGGTGCGGGCCGAACGCAGGGCTACCCAGAAGAACCTCGACCGGGTCAGTGCGCTTTACAGCAAGCAATTGGCGATGGTTACCGATTTGCTGGATCTCCAGGCCCGAGTCGATTCGCTGGCTGCCCAGGAAGTCGAAGCGCGTAACCAGTCCAGCCTGAGCCGTGTTGCGTTGTCGGAAATTATCGGACGACCGGTCAAAGAGAAGCTGAGTCGTGTGCGTAATGACGTCGAATTGAAGGTGTCCGCCGAAAGCCTGGAGAGTTGGGTCAATTTGGCGATCGCCGACAACCCGGCGATCAAGGCCAGTGAAAATGCACAGGAAGCAGCAGAGGCTGCCCTGCGCGAAGGTAAGGGCGGGCACTATCCCACGGTCAATCTGAACCTGAGTGCGCAGCAGAGCAACGAAGGCTACAACAATTCGTTGGCGCCACAGACCGACAGCTATGTCGCGGGTGTGGGAGTACAGATACCGATCTATAGCGGTGGCACGACGTCCGCGCGGGTAAGGCAGCTGTATCAGGATCAGCTCACCGCAGAACAGCAATTGATAGCGACGCGTCGGCAAGTGGTCAAGGAAACGACAAACGCGTATTTGACTGCAGACTCAAGCGTGGAAAAGATCCACGCCAGCCGCAATGCATTGGCCTCGGCCGAGCAATCGCGCATTGCGGCTGAAAAAGCATTTACCTATGGCGTGGTTAATGCCGTGGATGTCTTGACCGCTGTGCAGAACGAATTCAAAGCACGTCGCGATCTGCTCAAGACTCAATACGACTTTATAACCAACCTTTTTATCCTGAATCGCTGGGCCGGAAAGTTGTCGGAAGAAAGTGTCGAAAACGTCAATCTCTGGTTGAGTGGAAATGATCAAGCGATCACTTCACCAGAGACGCTGCGGGAGTAAGTTGTCGTCCGTCAAGCGCTCTTTGCGTAGCGGGACTGACAAGCTGTATTGTCAAAAAAGCGCTGTTGGTATTTTTGGGGGGATACAGGATGGTACTAAAGCCATTGGTCAAGTCGAGCTGCGCTTGAAGAGCAAGCGCAGCCCTCGACAATTAACGACGTGATGAATGCAGAGACAGTACGGCGCGACGAATGATGGCGACACCCAGGCCGAGCATGAATCCAAAGATCAGGCCAAATCCAACGATCAGGGCTTTCTTCGGTTTTATAGGTGCTTGAGGTTC
The DNA here is from genome assembly GCF_058802985.1 of Pseudomonas sp. GW822-FHT01E03. NCBI lineage: Bacteria > Pseudomonadati > Pseudomonadota > Gammaproteobacteria > Pseudomonadales > Pseudomonadaceae > Pseudomonas > Pseudomonas sp. GW822-FHT01E03. Next base: position 139,288 of record NZ_JBXAOQ010000010.1, on the reverse strand, counting down.
CGTCGCATCTTTATCAACATTGACCAGTTTTAACTGATCGAAATTTACATTCAGTTGCTTCAGGTGAGTCAACTCACCGCTGATGTCCGCGAAGTCCTTGAGAAACAGTTCAGGATGATTCCGCTCCTTGAGAAGTGCTGCTTCGCGGTTGGTGGTCAGCAGGCTGAGCTCTTTTTGAATCTCATCAATACGCGGCTCGGTGAAGTCATCGGAATGACGAGCTACCAAGGTGGCACGCTCTGCTTCCAGTGCCGCCTGTCCCAGGAAATACAAGGGTATTTTCTGGTTGTTGACTTCCGTGCGGATCATGTTGCCCTGATGTGCTTGCTCTCCATCTCCCAGCGCCGAAGGTGTGGTGGGTTTTACAATTCCGAGTTTCTTGGCGATGACGATGGCTTCATCAAGTTCTTTGATGCGGTTTTGTCTGCGGCTTTGCAGTTGTTGACGCAGTGCTTTGAGTTCGTCTTGAAGTACTTGCTTTTTTAGCTGATCTTTTTCCAGCAAGTGAGCAATTTTGGAGTCTTTCTCTGCCTCATAAGCGGACTTTTTTGACTCCAGCTTCTTTTCAGCCTGGTCGATGCGGTTGGCAATCAATATTTTTAAGTTTAAAGCAACTTTTTCCTTTTCGCCTTTGACAACGAAGTCGGTAAAGTCTCTCAAGATGCCAACGCCATCTACACCCTGAGGATATCTGAGGCTAAGGCCAACGGCTTCGGAAAGGCTGGAGCTCTTTTTAGGGTCAATTTTCTCAAGCGAAAATGCTCTTTCGTTGAACGTCTCAAATGCGCTCTCAATGGATTGCCCAGGTGCCTGCAATGGCGCAAGGTACTGCGGATTGGCCTGGAAGAACTTCAGGCGGACATCATAAGACTGCATTGATGAGCCGATGATATTCAGTGCGTCTTTTGGCAAGAGCTTGTAAAGCCCGGACTCATTCAACTCATCCAGGTCTGCCAGAGGGACAGGCCGGACAGTGGTTTCAACTTCATATTCCGGAGTTGCCAACAGGGCATAAGCAATAGCGGCGGTAACAGTTAGTGCAGTAAACAATAAAATAATTGCTCTTTGATCCCAAAGGCTACCGATAAGCTCCTTTACTTCAACGACTTCCTGTCGGGGGGTATCAATAGTGTTTACTGGAATGTTCATTACGCGCTCTAAAAATTTGGACAGACTCTCCAAACTATGTCTGGAAATTGCCGTCATCTAGGTTAGAAAACTTTACATTTTGTTAAATTTTTTGGATTTTCCAGCATTTGTTAACAAACAGCAAGGGCGGGGAACTGTCACGGATGCGAGCGCAGTCGCGGCTCAGACATCGCCTTGAAGGCCCTATCGTCAGGCCCCCGTCTCTCTGTGACCGTTGAAAGCGCTTTGTTGATTCGCCCCACCGTTTATCGGTCGGCTCGCAATACCGTTCGCTCCATCCCACAGGCTCGTCGCGGTTTCATGTTCATTCTGGGGCTACTCTCCATTCTGGCCTGGGTTACTGACGAGAACCTTCCGTTACTCGGCCAATTAAAAATTACAGGTATCATATTTTAATGGGATTATGGTTATAATAAAATCCGCTTGCGCCGAAGTGCTTTCGCGTCAGGCGTCCTTCAGCATTCTCCAGGAGCACCGTCATGAATTCAGTTCAGTCCCAAGGTACGGCCCTCGTCACCGGCGCTTCTTCAGGTATCGGGGCGGTTTACGCTGAGCGGTTGGCAGCCCGTGGTTTTGATTTGTTGCTGGTGGCTCGCGACGAGCCGCGGCTGGAGGCGGCAGCGAGTAAGCTACGCTCCGAGCATGGGATCAAGGTCGAAGTGTTGAAGGCGGATCTCACCCAGAAGGAAGAGGTGCTGCAACTCGAACAGCGGTTACGCAGCGATTCGAGTATCAGCCTGTTGCTCAATAACGCCGGCGTGGCGGCGGACGGGCTGTTGGCCAATGCCGATACCAATCAACTGGAGCGAATGATTCAGTTGAATATCACCGCTGTCACGCGATTGGCCTCGGCAGCTGCGGCCAGCTTTACCAAGGCCGGGCGCGGCACAATCATCAATATCGCATCGGTGGTGGCTTTATTTCCCGAACGTTTCAACGCGACGTACAGCGCCAGCAAAGCCTATGTATTGAGCTTGACTCAATCGATGAGCGCCGAACTGGATGGCACTGGGGTGCAGGTTCAGGCGGTGCTGCCCGGTGTGACACGAACCGAGATCTGGGAGCGCTCCGGTATCGATGCTTCACAAATTCCAGCGGAAATGGTGATGGAGGCGGGTGAGATGGTCGATGCCGCATTGTCGGGCCTGGATCAGGGTGAATTGATCACCATTCCTTCGTTGCCCGATGCGGCGGATTGGGATGCGTTCGTGGCGGCGCGTCATGTCATGGCGCCTAACCTTTCCAGAAGCAAGGCCGCTGCCCGCTATCGGTAAGCGCCATCAATCGGCTTGAGGTGTATTTGGTATGAGTGATCGTCGAGTAGTTGTAACGGGCATGGGCCTGGTGTCACCGCTGGGGAGCGGTGTCGAAGCGGTCTGGGCGCGGCTGTTGGCCGGGCGTTCCGGGCTGCGCAATTTACCGCAAGAGGTGGTTGCCGATCTGCCGGCCAAGGTTGGCGGTGCAGTGCCTGCTCTGGCTGACGATCCGGAGGCGGGGTTCGATCCGGACCGGGCAACCTCACCCAAGGAGCAAAAGAAGATGGACCGCTTCATCCTGTTCGCCATGGAAGCGGCGCGTCAGGCACTGGAGCAAGCCGGCTGGCAAGCGCTGGATGCCAATGCCCAGGAGCGCACGGCCACCATCATCGGTTCAGGTGTAGGTGGTTTCGGCGCGATTGCCGAGGCGGTTCGCACCACCGATAGCCGTGGTCCGAGACGTTTGTCTCCATTCACTATCCCTTCATTTCTGGTCAACCTCGCGGCAGGTCATGTGTCGATCCAGCATGGTTTCAAGGGGCCATTAGGCGCGCCGGTCACGGCATGCGCCGCCGGGGTTCAGGCGATTGGTGACGCGGCGCGGCTGATCCGTACGGGGGAGGCGGATATCGCGGTGTGCGGCGGTGCGGAAGCGGCGATCGATCGGGTCAGCCTTGCCGGGTTTGCGGCTGCTCGCGCCTTGTCCAGCGCTTACAACGAAACGCCTGAGCGCGCTTCGCGACCGTTCGACAGTGGTCGAGATGGATTTGTCATGGGAGAAGGGGCCGGGCTGCTGGTCATCGAGTCTCTGGACCATGCACTGGCCCGGGGCGCGCACCCGCTGGCGGAGCTGGTCGGCTACGGCACCAGCGCCGATGCCTTTCACCTGACCGCCGGCCCCGAGGACGGCAGCGGTGCGCGGCGAGCGATGTCGTTGGCATTGGCACAAGCAGGTGTTTCACCGGCTCAGGTTCAGCATCTGAATGCGCATGCAACCTCGACTCCGGTGGGGGATCTGGGGGAGCTGGCGGCGATCAAGGCATTGTTCGGCGCGCAAAACGGCATCGCCGTGACATCGACCAAGTCGGCGACCGGGCATTTGCTCGGTGCAGCGGGTGGACTCGAAGCGATCTTTACGCTGCTGGCGATCCGCGACCAGATCGTGCCGGCGACCCTCAACTTCGAAAACCCGGACCCTGCCGCTGAAGGCGTGGACATCGTTCATGGCAATGCTCGGCCGATGGCCATCGAATACGCATTGTCCAACGGCTTCGGATTTGGCGGGGTCAATGCCAGTGTGCTGTTCAAGCGTTGGCAGGGTTAATCCTGCGAGTGTTTGAGGTGTTCGCGTGCGACGTCGAGAATCCGTTGGGCAAATTCGGCGTCGGCAACGCTACGCGATAACAGCAAGGCGCCGACCAGCGTAGACATGATCACAATGCTGCGCTCGGCGCTCCGCTCTCCGTCAAGGGTGTGCTGGATCTGATCGAGTCGCGCCTGGAGCACGACATCGCTGGTTGGACTCGGTTGACCACGCAGTCCCAGTTCCGAAGAAATGGTCAACAGCGGGCAGCCTTCCTGAGGTGAGGTTTGATGCCATTCGGACAGATAAGCGTCGATGAAGGATTCGAGTGGATGCTCTTCGGCGAAGATTTGCGCGCACAACTCGTCGACTTGTGCGCCAGCCTCTTGCAAGGCTTTCTCTACCAGTTCGTCTTTGGACTTGAAGTGCGAGTAAAAGCCACCGTGGGTCAAGCCCAGTGCTTTCATCAGGGGTTGCAGCCCGGTCGCGCCGATACCATCGCGTCGAAATCGCGCTGAAGCTTCTTTGATTATGCGTTGGTGGGTCTGGGCTTTATGGTCCTGCGAGTAACGCATCTGATATCTCCGCATCAATGCGGACATATTAACCAATGAAAATTGCATGGTGACTGTACTTCTACTTCTAAAAAACATGCAGATGCTTCGATATGGGTCAAAAGCGGCATGATTTCAGGTGCTTTCACGCAAAAACAAACCCCGCCGTTTCAGGCGGGGTTTTCAGTCAGCGGTCCTGCGCTTCCTTGGCGTCCATTTCCGCATTGCGTTCGGCGACGCGCTTACGTTGCTCTTCGGTCAGTTCGACCTTGTTGGCGGTGTCGCGCAGCATCATCAGACCACCAACGATCGAGCCGATGGCAACGACCAGAATCAACCAGGCATACCAGGGCATAGGACTCTCCTTGAAAGCAGGCGGGTTGGCGAGGGTTCGCCAACCGATCGTGCATACCACTTTGAGTGATGGGGTTTTGTCGCAGTTCCATCGCTATTACCCCCATTCTATGCCTGTTGTCCAAGGTTCACTCGAACGCTTTCAATGTCCGGTCAACATCGCATCCGCCGGTGCGTCGGCGCGCAATTGCGCGGTGAGCATGAAGTACAGGAAACCGGCCACCATGAAGCCCAGGAAGATCAGGCCGATCAACGTGTTGAACCAGGCCATCGCCACCAGGCACACCACCGCCAGCATCAGTGCAATGAACGGCACCAGCGGGTAGCACGGGGCGCGGAAGGTGCGCTCCAGGTTCGGCTCGGTTTTACGCAGTTTGAACAGGCTGAGCATGCTCATGATGTACATCACGATGGCGCCGAACACGGCCATGGTGATCATCGCGGCGGTCAGTGTCATGCCGCCGAGGTTGATCAGGCCGTCGCTGTAGATGGCTGCAATGCCGATCACACCGCCGGCGATGATTGCCCGGTGCGGGGTTTGAAAACGCGACAATCTGGCCAGGGACGCCGGCAGGTAACCGGCCCGGGCGAGGGCGAAGAACTGCCGCGAGTAGCCGAGGATGATCCCGTGGAAACTCGCCACCAGGCCGAACAGGCCGATCCACACCAGCATGTGCAGCCAGCCCGAGCTTTCGCCGACCACGGTTTTCATTGCCTGCGGCAGCGGGTCGTTGATGTTCGACAGGGTGCGCCAGTCACCGACACCACCGGCGAAGAACATCACACCCATCGCCAGCAGCACAAGGGTCAGAATACCGCTGATGTAAGCCTTGGGAATCGTGCGTTTCGGGTCCTTGGCTTCTTCGGCGGCCATGGCTGCGCCTTCGATGGCGAGGAAGAACCAGATGGCAAAGGGGATGGCCGCGAACATCCCGGCAATCGCCGGGGCACCGAACACGTCGGAGCCGGCCCAGCCATTGAGCGCGAAGTTGCTGAAGCTGAATGCCGGTGCGACCACGCCCATGAACACCAGCAATTCAGCGACCGCCAACACGCAGACCACCAGTTCGAAGGTCGCCGCCAGTTTCACGCCCAGGATGTTGAGGCCCATGAATACGAGGTAGGCACCGACTGCCGCGTGTTTCGGGTCCAGGGCAGGAAACTGGACATTGAGGTAGGCGCCGATGGCCAGGGCAATCGCCGGTGGGGCGAAGACGAATTCGATCAGTGTCGCCAGTCCGGCGATCAAGCCGCCTTTCTCGCCAAAGGCGCGACGACTGTAGGCAAAGGGACCGCCAGCGTGAGGAATGGCGGTGGTCAGTTCGGTGAAGCTGAAAATGAAGCAGGTGTACATGGTGGCGACCATGAACGAAGTCACCAGAAAGCCCAAGGTTCCGGCCACGCCCCAGCCATAGCTCCAGCCGAAATACTCTCCGGAAATCACCAGCCCGACCGCAATGCCCCACAGGTGCAAGGTGCCCAGCGTGGGTTTGAGTTGTGTGTTCATGGGTTTGCTCCCTGAGTGGTTTGGAAAGCTCAGGGGAGGCCAGTGCAGTGGGCGTGCCATTTCGCGATTGCACGTCGTAATGGGCTGAAAGCTGTCGTATCGGGGATGTTCGCCACTGGATGCGCGAATATTGTGCGTCAGTCAGGGGCGCGCCGGTTTCAAATGCGGCTTTCGCGAGCAAGCCCGCATACCCGCTCCCCACACCGCTGCAACGCGCAGGCTTGGTATTTCAATGCCGGTGCGGGCAGCGGTTGATATTCAGGCTTGCAGATTGAGGCACTCGCGCAACGCCGTTTGCCAGTCTGGTTGACTGACACCCCAGTCGCGTTGCAAGCGACTGCAATCCAGGCGCGAGTTGAGCGGTCGGGCTGCGGGTGTCGGGTAGTCGCTGGACGGGATCGGTAACAGGTCGGCGCAGGGCTTGCCCTGTTGTCGCAGCGCTTCACCGATCGCCTGGGCGAAGCCGAACCAGGAGGTCTCACCTTGAGCGCTCAGGTGATAAGTACCCCAGTTGGTAACCTGACTCGTCTGCCAGCGTTCAATCAGGGCAAGGGTGCTATTGGCGATTGTACCGGCCCATGTAGGTGCGCCGATTTGATCGGCGACTACACGTAACTCAGGTTTCTCCTGCAGCAAACGTTGCATCGTCAGCAGAAAATTGCGGCCATGAGTCGAGTAGACCCAGCTGGTACGCAGAATCAGATGTTTACCTTGCACGTCCCTGATGGCCTGTTCACCGGCCAGCTTGCTCTTGCCGTACACCCCGAGCGGATTGGGCGTGTCGTCCTCGTTGTAAGGTCCGGCTTTCGTCCCGTCGAATACATAGTCCGTGGAGTAATGTATCAACGGGATGTCGAGAGCCAGCGCTTCTTCGGCCAGCATGCCGGGAGCTACGGCGTTAATGGCAAAGGCTGATTGCGGTTCACTTTCTGCCAGATCAACCGCTGTATGGGCCGCCGCGTTGATGATCAGATCGGGTCGAATGTTTTGCACTTGATGGCGAATCTGATCGGGCTGCGCGAGATCGAGCTGATCGCGACCCAATACGACCAGTTCACCGACAGCCCCCAGCCGCTGTTGCAATTCATGTGAAACCTGACCGTGTCGGCCATTGATGAGTATTTTCACGGGAACAGTCCAGTCTCGTTACCGGGCGAATCGGGCTCGCACAGGTTCATTGCTCTTCCCCTGCCAGCTTGGCCAGGTACTGGCCATACCCGGTTTTGCCAAAGTACCGGGCGCGCTCCATCAACTGTTCGCGGTTGATCCAGGCATTTTCATAGGCGATCTCTTCGAGACAGGCGACTTTGAGACCCTGGCGGTGTTCGATGGTCTGCACGTACTGAGAGGCTTCGAGCAAGCTATCGTGGGTGCCGGTGTCGAGCCAGGCGAAACCTCGACCAAAACGCTCGACCTGCAGATCGCCACGTTGCAGATAGGCATTGTTGACGTCTGTGATTTCCAGCTCGCCGCGAGGCGAAGGTTTCACCGCCTTGGCGATCTCGATCACATCGTTGTCGTAGAAGTACAGGCCGGTAACGGCATAACTGGATTTCGGCGCTTTCGGTTTTTCTTCGATCGAAAGGGCACGGCCATCGCTGTCGAAATCAATCACGCCGAAGCGCTCGGGGTCCTTGACCCAGTAGCCGAATACGGTGGCGCCGGAGGTGCGTTTTGCCGCGTTCTGCAATTGTTCGCCAAAGTGCTGACCATGGAAGATGTTGTCGCCCAGGATCAGGCACACAGGGTCATCGCCAATGAACTCTTCGCCAATCAGAAAGGCCTGGGCCAGACCGTCCGGTGATGGCTGCTCGGCAAAGCTGAAATTCACCCCGAACTGGCTGCCGTCACCCAGCAGATTGCGATATTGGGGCAGATCCTGCGGGGTGGAGATCAGCAGAATATCCTTGATGCCGGCCAGCATCAGCACCGAAATCGGATAGTAGATCATTGGCTTGTCGTAGACCGGCAACAGCTGTTTCGACACTCCAAGCGTAATTGGGTGCAGGCGCGTGCCCGAGCCACCCGCCAAAACGATGCCTTTCATCATGCGAGCAGCTCCTTGGGATTGATGGCGCCAAGGCGTTCGCCCTGATAGCTGCCGTCTTGAACGCGGCGGCACCATTCCAGATTGTCCAGGTACCATTGAACGGTTTTGCGCAGGCCGGTTTCGAAGGTCTCTTCGGGCACCCAGCCCAGTTCGCGTTCAATCTTGCTGGCGTCGATTGCGTAACGCAGGTCATGACCAGGGCGATCCTGGACGAACGTGATGAGGTCGGCGTAATGCGCAACGCCCTCGGGCTTGTGCGGTGCCAATTCTTCGAGCAGGGCGCAGATGCCACGCACCACGTCGATGTTCTTTTGTTCGTTATGCCCGCCGATGTTGTAAGTCTCGCCGACGGTGCCGGTGGTCACCACTTTGAGCAGCGCACGGGCGTGATCCTCGACGAACAGCCAGTCGCGCACTTGCAGGCCATTGCCATACACCGGCAGCGGCTTGCCGGCCAACGCATTGAGGATGACCAGCGGAATCAGTTTCTCGGGGAAGTGGAACGGCCCGTAATTGTTCGAGCAATTGGTCAGCAGCACCGGCAAGCCATAGGTCCGCTGCCAGGCGCGGACCAGGTGGTCGGACGCTGCCTTGCTGGCGGAGTAGGGCGAGCTCGGCGCGTAGGGCGTCGTTTCCGTGAACAGATCATCGACACCGTGCAGGTCGCCGTAAACCTCGTCAGTGGAAATGTGATGAAAGCGGAAGGCGCTTTTCTCAGGTTCCGGGAGGGCTTGCCAATAGGCTCGGGCGGCTTCTAGCAGGCTGTAGGTGCCGACAATGTTGGTCTGGATGAATTCCGATGGCCCGTCGATGGAACGATCGACGTGGGACTCCGCTGCCAGGTGCATGATCGCGTGAGGCTGAAAGCGCGCCAGCACTGCACTGACGGTCGCCTGATCGACAATATCGGCCTGAACGAACTCGTAGCGAGTGTCGTTGGCAATGCTGGTCAGCGACTCGAGATTGCCGGCATACGTCAGTTTGTCCAGGTTGAGCACTTCATGCTCAGTGTGTTGAATCAGCTCGCGGACAAGGGCCGAGCCTATGAAACCGGCTCCGCCGGTAATTAGGATACGCACGTTGGGCCAGCCTTTTTCAGTAATGCGAATAGAGGTAGCTTGCAGGCGCAAGCGGGGAGGTGCAAGAGATCCTGACCCCAATCGGTTGCGTCGCGTCATTTGGGCCGGATTATCCATGACTTGCAACCAGCACTCACTACTCTCGCGCACAATTTAACGCTCTACGTACGACACTCCCGGTTTTTTCCGTGCTGGAACGCCTTCCCGCACCCTGTAACCCCCGCGTAAACCCACTCTTTACGCTTTCTTTATGCCCTGCGGGCACCCTCGATCTCGTTCCTTTACAGCCTCCTTTCCGACAATGACTCCACACGCGGCAATACGCCGTAACACGGAGAACTTCCATGAGCGTTCTGGACGGGGTGTCGCTGCTGCTGGCAGTGGGGCTGTTCATTTATCTGTTTGTTGCGCTGCTGCGCGCGGACCGGAACTAGGAGCGGCTATGCACAGTTATGACTATTGGCTGATCCTCGGTTTTTTTGCCCTGGTTTTGGTCCCGGCGCCGTTTCTCGGGCGCTTCTACTACAAGGTGATGGAAGGGCAGCGCACCTGGCTGACGCCGATTCTCGGTCCGGTCGAACGTGGTTGTTATCGTCTGGCCGGCGTCGATCCGCAAGCCGAGCAGAGCTGGCAGAAATACGCCCTGGCCTTGATTGCCTTCAACCTCGCGGGTTTCCTGCTGCTGTTCACGATCCTGTTGTTCCAGGACCACCTGCCGCTCAACCCGCAGAACCTGCCGGGTGAGGAGTGGACGCTGGCGTTCAACACCGCCGTCAGCTTCATGACCAACACCAACTGGCAGGCCTACAGCGGCGAAGCGTCCCTGAGCTACTTGAGCCAGATGGCTGGCCTCACCGTGCAGAACTTCGTCAGCGCCGCCACCGGTCTGGCGGTACTGGTCGCGCTGTGTCGCGGCATCGGCCGCAAATCCACCCGGACTCTGGGCAACTTCTGGGTCGACATGACCCGCGCCACCCTCTACGGCTTGCTGCCGCTGTGCCTGCTGCTGGCGCTGTACCTGGTCTGGCAGGGCGTGCCGCAAACTTTCGCACAGTACGTGAATGCAGTGACTATGCAGGGTGTTGACCAAGTGATTCCGCTGGGACCGGCTGCCAGTCAGATTGCCATCAAGCAATTTGGCACCAATGGTGGTGGCTTCTTCGGCGTGAACTCGGCGCATCCGTTCGAGAACCCGACGGCGTGGAGCAACCTGTTCGAAGTGGCCTCGATCATCCTGATCCCGGTGGCACTGGTGTTCACCTTCGGTCACTACGTAAAGGACCTGCGTCAGAGTCGCGCGATCATCGCCTGCATGCTGGCGCTGTTCCTGATCGGCGGCGCGACCTCGCTGTGGGCTGAATACCAACCTAACCCTGCCTTGAACAACGTCGCTGTCGAGCAGACCGCGCCGCTGGAAGGCAAGGAAGCGCGTTTCGGCACCACCGCCACCGTGCTCTGGTCGGTGACCACCACGTCCGCGTCGAACGGTTCGGTAAACGGCATGCACGACAGCCTCAACCCACTGAGCGGCATGGTGGCCCTGGTCAACATGATGGTCGGCGAAGTGATCTTCGGCGGCGTTGGCGCCGGGCTCTACGGCATGTTGCTCAACGTGCTGATCGCGGTGTTCCTCGCCGGCCTGATGATCGGTCGTACTCCGGAATACCTCGGCAAGAAACTGCAAGCCAGGGAAGTGCAATTGCTGGTGGTGACCCTGATGGTCATGCCGATTGGCGTACTGGTGCTCGGCGCGATCGCCGCCAGCCTGCCAGGCCCGGTGGCTGCGGTGAGCAACCCTGGGCCTCACGGATTCAGTCAGCTGCTCTACGCCTACACCTCGGCCAGTGCCAACAACGGTTCCGCTTTCGCTGGCTTCGGCGCCAACACCCCCTTCCACAACCTGATGCTGGGCCTGGGCATGTTGATCGGTCGCTTCGGCTACATCCTCCCGGTCCTGGCCCTGGCCGGCAGCCTGGCGCTGAAGAAAACCGCCCCGATCGGGCAGAACAGCTTCCCGACCCACGGTCCGCTGTTCGTGACCCTGCTGACCGTGACCATTTTGCTGGTGGGTGGATTGACCTTCCTGCCGACTTTGGCACTGGGTCCAATCGCTGAACATCTGGGTATGGCTGCTTTTGGGTTAAAGAGCTAAGGAGCTGATGATGAATATGCCCGTAACCAAAACCGTCGCCGTCAAGGCGCTGGAGCAACCGAAAACCGCGATCTCGGCCCTGTGGCGCCCGGCGCTGCTGCAAGCTTTCGTCAAACTCGACCCACGGCAGTTGCAGCGTGCGCCGGTGATGCTGGTGGTCGAACTGACGGCGATCCTGACCACCGTGCTGTGCTTCATTCCCGACACCGCAGTGCCGACTTTCGTCGCCGCGCAAATCGCTGTGTGGCTGTGGTTCACCGTCCTGTTCGCCAACTTCGCCGAGGCCCTGGCCGAAGGTCGCGGCAAGGCCCGCGCCGACAGCCTCAAGGCCGGCAGTGAAGGCTTGAGCGCCCGGCGCAAGACCGGCAACGGCAGCTTTCAGGTGGTGCCCGCCGCCAACCTGCGCAAAGGAGATGTGGTGCGCGTCGAAGCGGGGGAGATGATCCCCGGTGACGGCGAGGTGATCGAAGGCATCGCGGCAGTCAACGAAGCGGCGATTACCGGTGAATCGGCCCCCGTGATTCGCGAGTCCGGTGGCGACCGTTCTGCCGTCACCGGCAACACGCGGCTGGTGTCCGACTGGCTGCTGGTGAAGATTACCGCCAACCCCGGTGAGTCGACCCTGGACCGCATGATCGCCCTGGTCGAAGGCGCCAAGCGCCAGAAAACCCCGAACGAAGTGGCGCTCGATATCCTGCTGATCGGCCTGACCCTGATCTTCCTGCTGGTGGTCGTCACCCTGCAACCGTTCGCCCACTTCGCCAATGGCAGCCTGCCGCTGGTGTTCCTGGTGGCGCTGTTGGTCACGTTGATTCCGACCACCATCGGCGGCTTGCTGTCGGCCATCGGTATCGCCGGTATGGATCGCCTGGTGCGCCTGAACGTGATCGCCAAGTCCGGTCGTGCGGTGGAAGCGGCGGGGGACGTGCACGTCCTGCTGCTGGACAAGACCGGCACCATCACCTTCGGTAACCGTCGTTGCTCGGCGGTGTATGCCGCGCCTGGCGTGACAGCCGGGGAGTTGGCCGAAGGCGCGTTGCTGGCCTCGCTGGCCGACGACACTGCGGAAGGCAAGTCGATCGTCGAGTACCTGCGCGGCACCCATCCGCAACCGGAACCGTCCGCTGAGGTGCTGACAGCCGTGCCATTCAGTGCCGAAACCCGCTTGTCCGGTGTCGACTATCAGGGGCGCGTGTACCGCAAGGGCGCGGTGGATTCGTTGCTGGCGTTCGTTGGTCTCAAGCGTGCTGACCTGGCACCGGCCCTGTCCCGTGAAATAGACAAGATCGCCCAAAGCGGTGGCACCCCGTTGCTGGTGTGTGCCGACGGCAAGTTGCTCGGGGCGATCCACCTCAAGGACGTGGTCAAGCCCGGTATCCGCGAGCGTTTCGCCGAGTTGCGCAAACTGGGGATCCGCACCGTCATGGTCACCGGCGACAACCCGTTGACCGCCGCTGCCATCGCCGCTGAGGCAGGTGTGGACGATGTGTTGGCCGAAGCCACGCCGGAGAAAAAACTGGCGCGCATTCGTCACGAGCAAAACGACGGTCGTCTGGTCGCCATGTGCGGCGACGGCGCCAACGACGCTCCGGCCCTGGCCCAGGCGGACGTCGGCATGGCGATGAACGACGGCACGCAGGCGGCCCGTGAAGCGGCCAACATGGTCGACCTCGACAGCGACCCGACCAAGCTGCTGGACGTGGTGCAGATCGGCAAGGAGTTGCTGGTCACCCGCGGTGCGCTGACGACGTTTTCCATTGCCAACGACGTGGCCAAGTATTTCGCAATCCTGCCGGCGCTGTTCGCCGCGATCTACCCGCAACTGGGCGTGCTCAATGTGATGCACCTGAGCAGCCCGCAGAGCGCGATTCTCTCGGCGATCGTGTTTAACGCCCTGATCATTGTGGTGCTGATTCCGCTGGCGCTGCGCGGTGTGCGGGTTCACGCGGCGAGTGCGGCAGCGTTGTTGCGGCGCAATCTGTTGATCTACGGCCTGGGCGGGATTCTGGTGCCGTTCGTGGGGATCAAGGCGATCGACATGCTGTTGACGGCATTACATCTGGTTTGACTGACCCCCCCCTGTAGGAGCGAGCTCGCTCGCGATGGTGGTTAACGATAACGAGTGCTTCCTGACTGTACACGGCGCTCTCAATTGCATCGCGAGCAAGCTCGCTCCTACAGGTTTTTCCTGTGAATTCGAGGATTTTCAAATGTCCACATTGATACGCCCGGCCCTGAGCCTGCTGGTCCTGATGACGCTGATCACCGGCGTCGCTTATCCACTGGTGGTCACCGGCGTGGCCCAGGTCGCGTTCCCGGATCAAGCCAACGGCAGCCTGGTGCGGGATGCCGAGGGCAAGGTCCGCGGGTCCTCTCTGATCGCTCAGGATTTCGTTGGCGACGCCTGGTTCCACCCACGTCCTTCGGCCGGTGCCTTTGCCACCGTGTCGAGCAGTGCCAGCAACCTGTCGCCGAGCAACCCGGCGCTGGCGATGCGGGTGATCGACGATGCCAGCAAACTGCTGGTGCCAGACCAGGGACCGGTGCCATTGGCGCTGGTCACTACGTCCGGCAGCGGTCTCGATCCGCACTTGCCTCCGGCGGCGATTGCCTATCAACTGGCGCGTGTCGCGACGGCGCGCAATCTGCCGGTAGCGACCCTGCAACAACTGCTGGACGCCCACACCGAGCAGCCATTGGTAGGCCCGCCGGTGGTGAATGTGCTTGAGTTGAATCGGGCGCTGGAAAAACTGTAAATCAGCGGCGCTGCCAATCGCGGGCAAGCCCGCTCTCACATTGGAGTGCGTACACCTGTGGGAGCGGGCTTGCTCGCGAAGACTGCAGAACAGTCACTACATCAATCCAGGTAAAAAGAGACCCCAAGCATGAGCAACTCCGGCCGCGCCGACGCGCTGTTAGCAGACCTGCCCCGCGATGGCCGTGGCCGGCTCAAAGTGTTTCTCGGTGCCGCGCCGGGTGTCGGCAAGACCTACGCCATGCTGCAAGCGGCCCACACCCAGTTGCGCCAAGGGGTGAAAGTCATTGCCGGCGTCGTCGAAACCCACGGCCGGGCCGAAACCGAAGCACTGCTCGGCGGCTTGTCGCAGCAGCCGTTGGTACGATCCGAATACCGTGGCGTGTTGCTCGAAGAAATGGACCTTGACGGTCTGCTCCTCGCCAAACCCAAGCTGGTGCTGGTCGACGAACTGGCGCACACCAACGCACCCGGCAGTCGTCACGAAAAACGCTGGCAGGACATTCAGGAACTGCTCGCCGCCGGCATCGATGTGTACACCACGGTCAACGTCCAGCACCTGGAAAGCCTCAACGATCAGGTGCGCGGCATCACCGGTGTGCAGGTCCGCGAAACCCTGCCGGACTGGGTATTGCAGGAAGCTTATGAACTGCTGCTGATCGACTTGCCACCACGGGAGCTGCTCGAGCGATTGCGCGATGGCAAGGTCTATGTGCCGGAGCAGGCGCGGGCGGCCATCGATGCGTTCTTTTCCCAGACCAACCTGACGGCCCTGCGCGAACTGGCGATGCAAACCGCGGCGGCTCAAGTCGATAACGATCTGGCCCAAGGGTATCGTCAGTTGGGGCAAGCGGCGCCGGCCGTGCGCGGGCGTTTGCTGGTAGGGGTCGACGGCGATGCCCAGGCCGAGCGCCTGGTGCGTCATGCCAGTCGCGTGGCCCAGCGGCGGCACCTGCCCTGGAGCCTGGTGCACGTGGACAACGGCAGCGTGCGTGACGAGCAGTCCCGCCTGCGCCTGCAAAGCGCCCAGCAACTGGCCGAGCGCCTGGGCGGCGAAGTGGTGTTGCTGCGCGCCGGTGAAGTGGCGAGAACCTTGATCCAGCATGCCGCCGAACGCCGCGCCAGCCTGGTGCTGGTGGGCCAGTCCCGGCCGCGTTTGCGCCGACGTCTGTTCGGTGGCGGGCTGGCGGCGCGTCTGCTGCGTAATGCGCGCGGGCTGGAAATCAACGTTCTCGACAGCGATCACCAACCGCATCAACCCCATCGGCGGTCGATGCATTCACTGGTCTGGTTCGACTACGCATTGGCCGTGGTGGCGACGATTCTGGCCAGCGCTCTGGCCTGGGCCGTGGAGAGCGTACTGCCACTGCCGAACATCTCCCTGGTGTTCCTTGCGGCGGTATTGCTGGTGGCGGTGCGCAGCAGTCTCGGGCCGGCGCTGGCCTGTGCGGCGCTGTCGTTCCTGACCTATGACTTCCTGTTCATTCCGCCGAATTTTTCTTTCAGCATCCAGCGCGAAGAAGACGTGCTGACCTTGCTGTTTTTCCTACTGATGGCGGCCCTCACCGGCAACCTCGCGGCGCGCCAGCGCAGGCAATTGCAGGCACTGCGCGATACCCAGGAAGAGACCACCGAACTGCTCGACCTGTCACGCAAACTGACCGCCGCCACCGACCGCCAGGCCGTGGTCAGCGCGGCTGCCCAGCACCTCAACGGTTGGAGCGACGTGCAACTGTGCCTGCTCAATCGCGACGGGCAAAACGGCTGGAAAGTCGAAACCGGTGGCCCGCTGGAGTTCACCGAAGCTGAGCGCGCCGCCGCCGATTGGGCCTGGCAGCACGATCAACCCGCGGGTGCGGGCACCGGCACCTTGCCGTTCGGCCGCTGGTGGTGGTGGCCGTTATCGGTGGAAGACGGCCCGCTGGCGTTGCTCGGCGTGTGCGCCAGGGAAGGCCAGACCCTGAGCGGCCAACGCCGACGCTTGTTGACCGCGCTGACCCAACCGCTGGCCCAGGCGCTGGCCCGGGCGCAACTGGCCGATGATCTGGAAGCGGCTCGGCTGCACGGCGAAACCGAGCAATTGCGCAGCGCCTTGCTGGCTTCGGTGTCCCACGATTTACGCACACCGTTGACATCCATGCGCGGCAGTATCGATAGCCTGCTGGCCCTGGGTGAAGCGATCCCGCTGGAGGATCGACGTGAACTGCTCGAAGGCACCCGTGATGAAGCCGAGCGCCTGGACCGCTACATTCAAAATCTGCTCGACATGACCCGGCTCGGCCACGGTGCCCTGAAGCTGGCACGGGACTGGGTATCGCCGGCAGACATCGTCGGCAGTGCGCTCAACCGTCTGCGGACAGTCCTTGCGCCGTTGCAGGTCAGCACCGACGTGCCGGCGGAGTTACCGTTGCTGTTCGTGCATGCCGCACTGATCGAACAGGCACTGATCAACGTGATGGAAAACGCCGCGCGGTTTTCGCCACCCCGCGGGCGTTTGCAATTGTGCGCAGGGGCTGATGACAGTGAGCTGTTTTTCTCGGTCAGCGACGAGGGCCCGGGGATTCCGGAGGAGGATCGGGCGAAGATTTTCGACATGTTCTATACCGCGGCGCGGGGTGATCGCGGCGGGCAGGGTACCGGGCTGGGGCTGGCAATTTGTCAGGGCATGGTCGGTGCCCATGGCGGGCGTATCAGCGTTGCCGACGGCATCGAGGGGCGCGGCACCTGCATCACGTTGCACCTGCCGCTACAGGCTCAGCCGGGATACGAAAGTGAAGCCTGATCGCGCTTGCGCTACTCTCTTGCCACTTCTTTGTGTTGATGTGAATTCATGAGCCAGACCGCGACCATTTTGGTCATTGACGACGAACCGCAGATCCGCAAATTCCTGCGCATCAGCCTCGCTTCCCAGGGCTACAAAGTGCTAGAGGCGGGCACCGGAAGTGAAGGATTGGCGCAAGCTGCGTTGAACAAACCGGACTTGCTGGTACTCGATCTCGGCTTGCCGGACATGGACGGCCAACAGGTATTGCGCGATTTTCGCGAATGGTCGACGGTGCCGGTACTGGTGCTCTCCGTGCGCGCCGGTGAAGGGCAGAAAGTCGAGGCCCTGGATGGCGGCGCCAATGACTATGTGACCAAGCCATTCGGCATTCAGGAGTTCCTGGCGCGGATCCGTGCGTTATTGCGCCAGGCGCCCGCAGGCGAGGTGCAACAAGCGGAGCTAAACTTCGGTCCGTTGACGGTCGACCTGGCGTATCGCCGGGTGCTGCTCGACGATGTCGAAGTCGCACTGACTCGCAAGGAGTACGCCGTGCTGGCGCAACTGGCGCGGCATCCCGGGCGGGTGATCACCCAGCAGCAATTGCTCAAGGACATCTGGGGGCCGACTCACACCGAAGACACTCACTACCTGCGCATCGTGGTCGGGCATTTGCGCCAGAAACTGGCGGATGACCCGACCCGACCACGGTTCATCGTGACCGAGGCTGGGGTGGGGTATCGGTTGTTGAGTGAAGGCAGCCTTTAGATCTTCGTTGCCTGATCTGACGTCATCGCGAGCAAGCTCGCTCCCACATGGGATCCTGGTCAGACACACATTTTGTGAACACCAAAGATTCACTGTGGGAGCGAGCTTGCTCGCGATGAGGCCCTTGCATTCAATCGAGAATTTTCAGACGTTCAGTTCTGCTCATTCTCATACCGGTCCAGCGTATCCCGCGCAATCTCCCGTCCCAGCGCGATCAACTCCGGCGCCTTGTAGAACTCGAAAAACCGACACACGCGCTTGGGCACGTTGATCAGGATGTCCGGCGGATACCCGGCAATCTTGTACTGCGCCAGTGACGTCTGCATCACCTCGAAACTCTGGTTGATCAAATCCAGCAAGGACGCCGGCCCGACGTTGTCGATGATGAACGAACCGGTGGCGGAGCGGGGGGCGCCACTGGTTTCCGGAGCGGCCGCGGGTTGCTGCGCCTGGGGCTCGGCGGATTCGATCCACGGGTTGAGCTCCGCACCTTCGGCCTTCAAGGCTTCCTGTTCCAGAATCAACAATTGCTCGGCTTGTTTGCGCCGGAACGGCAACTTCGAGCCGACGGAGTTGATCAGGCTGTCGAAGCGGGTCTTGAAGGCGGCGGGACGCTGGATGACCGGCAATTGATAGTGGCGCTGGTTGGTGGCGTTGAGGTTGACCGCGATGATCAAGTCGCAATGGCTCGACACCACCGGCACGATCGGCAGCGGGTTGAGAATGCCGCCATCGACCAGCATGCGGTTGCCTTGCATCACCGGGGTAAACAGGCTGGGAATCGCTGCCGAGGCGCGCATGGCCTGATGCAGGCAACCTTCCTGGAACCAGATCTCCTGCTGGTTGGTCAGGTCGGTGGCAACCGCGGTGTAGGGGATACGCAAATCTTCGATGTTGATCTCGCCGACGATCTTGCGGATCTGTCCGAAGACTTTCTCGCCACGGATCGCCCCCAGACGAAAACTGACGTCCACCAGACGCAACACGTCGAGATAATCCAGGCTCTCGATCCAGTCACGGTAGTCATTGAGTTTGCCGGCGGCGTAGATCCCTCCCACCACCGCGCCCATGGAGCATCCGGCGATACAGGCAATGTCATAGCCGCGCCGTTCGATCTCTTCAATGACCCCGATATGTGCATAACCCCGGGCTCCACCCGAGCCCAATACCAGTGCGACACGCTTTTTCATGGATCGCCCTCGTTTGAATGATTCAACAATGCACCCATCGAGGGCCATGCTTCAATCGCCATGGTCGTTCGAGGGGACAAGAGCGTCGTATTTTCGACACTCCATGGCGGCACATGGTTATTCTTGTCGGCGCTATAGTTGCACGGCGACCAACGGCACTTTTCAGGTGCCACAACGTCTTACCTGCATGACTGTTGACCTATTTTTGAGGAGTGAGTGATGAAAGCCTGGATCTGCGTGCCATTGATTGCCCTGGCGCTGGCCGGTTGTGCCGGCAAAACCGCTTATCGCGACAGCTGCGGTAGTAACCTGGATGCGGCATGGCATGAACTGGACCTGGCCAAAGCCGAAGGTTTCGCCGGGACCGTCAGCTACTCCAAGGCCCTGTCGCTGTTGACCGCGGCCAAGACCCAGCAGCAATTCGAGGGATTCGAAGGCTGCACCAAAAAAGCCGAGAAGGCTCGTTTCTATATTCGTGAATCGCGCGCAGGGCGTTAAAAGCAAAAAGCGGTGACAAGCTCTAAACTGCAAGAGCCTTCGAGCTTGCAGTCTGGAGCTTGCAGCCTGGAGCTTGCAACCTGGCGCTGTTTACGGAGTAAACCCCCATGATCGATCGGTTGGTGGCTCAGGTTCTGGGCCTGGAAGTTCGTCTGCTGGCCTGTCAGGCCCGCTTGAAAGAGCGTACAGACCCTGAAGCGTTACATGATCTGCGTACAACCATGCGACGGTTACGCAGTCTGTTGCGACCCTTGCGCGGGTTGCCCGGCGTCGAACAACTGGAAGCGGCGGCCTCCCGGGTGGGCGATCTGACCACACCATTGCGTGATCGCGAAGTGCTGGCGGCGTACCTGCTCCAGCACCATCAACTCCAAGCCGCACAGTGGCGCATGGCGCAAATGGCCGAGGCTTACCCGGCCGTGGCGACCAGTCCCGAACTCGCGCAAATGCTGATCGTCCTCGATGCGTTTCCGCGTTTTCTGCGTGCCGCTCAGCGCCAGGGATTGCTCAAGGGCCTGCGCAAGCGCATCGAAAAACGCCTGGGCAAGCAATGGAAAAAACTCGACGAGGCACTGCACGATCCGACCCACGACCGTCATCGGCTGCGCCTGCTGATCAAGCGCGTGCGCTATGGCATCGATGCTTACCCCGAACTGGACCGTTTGCCGAAAGCGGCCATGCCTCGGCTGAAATCGGCCCAGGGGGCGCTGGGCGACTGGCACGATTGCGTGCAATGGCTGGCGATGGCTGAACGGGAAGCGGATTTGCAACCCTGTGTTGCCGTATGGGAAGCCACTATGGCCGAGGCCGAAACCCGAGCGGACCGCGTTCTGGAAAAATTCAGCAAGGCCTGTTTCAAATCCTGAGACCACTCGAGATCCTTCGTGGGAGCGAGCTTGCTCGCGATGAGGTCATGACATTCAACATTGATGTTGGCTGTCCGGGCGCTATCGCGAGCAGGCTCGTTCCTGCAGGTTATATGTCCGGCACGAGCCTTGTGCGACTTATCTGTCAGTCAATTTGGCCGGAATAGGCGATGTATCCACGTCGCCAGATGGTTAAGATCCCTTCATCTTTTTCCATTCCCAGAGGTTTTCATGCGTTTTTCCGAACTGCTCAACGCTGTCCGCAGCCAGCCGATGGAGCTGTCTATCCCGGCCTCCTGGGCCCAGGGGCGAGCCAGTTTCGGTGGCCTGGTGGCCGCTTTGCAGTACGAAGCCATGCGCGCCCGGGTTCCGGCGGATCGGCCGGTGCGTTCGTTGGCAATCACCTTTGTTGGCCCGGTTGAGCCCGAGGTGCCGGTCAGTTTTGACGTCGAGGTGTTGCGCGAAGGCAAGGCCGTCAGCCAAGTGCTGGGCCGGGTGATGCAGAAGGGCCAGGTGGTGACGTTGATCCAGGGCAGCTTCGGCGCCTCGCGACCTTCGGAAGTGGCGGTGGCCGCTGAACCGGCACCTGAAATGAAGCACTGGGACGAATGCCAGGAATTGCCTTTCGTCGAAGGCGTCATCCCGGAGTTCATGCGGCATCTGGCGATGCGCTGGAGTGTCGGCGGGCTGCCGTTCAGCGGTAGCACATCCCGGCAAATGGGTGGCTGGGTACGTTTGCGCGGCGACGTAAAGGAAGAGGCTATCGGCGAGGCGCATATCCTGGCGCTGGTGGACGCCTGGCCGCCGGCCCTGATGCCGTTTTTGAAGAAGCCGGCGATGGGCAGCACGCTGACCTGGACCATCGAATTCGTGCAGCCGCTGCTGGAACTGAACACCCTGGACTGGTGCAAATACCTCGTCGAAACCGAATACGCCGCCGACGGCTACGGGCATGCCGCCGCAAAAATGTGGAGCGCGGATGGTCGGTTGATCGCCATGAGCCGGCAGACCGTGACTGTGTTCGCCTGATCAGTGCCGGCGGTGGCGCTCACGCCAGGCGCGCCACCAGCCGCCGCTGAGGAAGAACCGTGGAAACGTCAGGAACTGCTCGACCAACAGGCGTGATACCGCATCCTTGCGATCACTGAAGGGTTCGGAGGCTTGGGTCTCCAGGTTGTGGCCGTGGCGTTGCAAGGCCAGCGCCGCAATGACACCGATTACGCCGATGGCGATATTTGCCAGGCTCAGGCTGAACACCCCGGTCACAATCAGCAGAAATGCCACGATGAACAGCGGCACCGCGATCAGGTGCAGCACCAGATTGGTCGGGTGCTGATGATTGTTCGGGTAGGCTCGCCATTGCCAGGCGGGTAGGTTGGGGTGACGTTTGCCCATGATGCCGATCCTCGATCCATGTTGAACACATGTGATTAAGAATAGGCCCGGTCTATGCTGGCGGCGAATCAAGGCTGGCTATTGGCTTGATAGGTGCCATGACTGGAATAGATGGTGCCAGTTCTGAAGCCTTCGCGAGCAATCCCGTTCCTACATTTTGACCGTATTCCAATGAAAGAACGCGGTCACCTGTGGGAGCGGGCTTGCCCGCGAAGAGGCTCTCAAAGTTTCAGTTGACCTATCGCCTTGCTCAACTCACCGGCCAACGCCGCCAGCTCATTGCTGGTGGTCGCCGACGTCACCGTCTGCTGCACCGTGTTCTCGGTCACGTCACGGATGCTCACCACCGCCCGGTTCATCTCCTCCGCCACCTGGCTCTGCTGCTCGGCCGCCACCGCGATCTGCGTGTTGCTTTCACGCATCTGCGCCACCGCTCCGGTGATATCGGCCAATGCCGCGCCGGCCTCTTGGGCCTGTTGTACGCAGTCGTCGGCCTTGAACGAGCTCTCTTGCATGAAGTCCACGGCGTCCCGTGTGCCGGCCTGTAACGCCGAAACCATGAGGGTGATCTCATCCGTGGAGGTCTGCACGCGTTTGGCGAGGTTGCGTACTTCATCGGCGACTACCGCGAAACCGCGACCCATCTCGCCGGCCCGGGCCGCTTCGATGGCGGCGTTCAGCGCCAACAGGTTGGTTTGCTCGGCGATGCTGTGAATCACGTTGACCACGCCGTTGATTTTCTGGCTGTCCTCGGCCAGGCGTTGAATCATCTCGGCAGTCTGCTGGACGCCGGTGGACAGTCCGGCAATCGACCGCTGCACCCGTGTCACAACCGCCTGCCCGCTGCCGGCCAGGGTATCGGCCGATTGCGAAAGGTCACGGGTGGCACCGGCGTGTTGAGCGATGTGATAGACCGTGGCGGTCATTTCGTTGATCGCTGTGGCGGCCTGATCGGTTTCGCTTTGCTGGCCCAGCATGCCGTGGCGCACTTCATTCATGCTGGCCGCCAGCCGTGCGGCGCCGACGTCCAGTTGCCGGGCGGTGCTGGCGACTGTGTTGACCACCCGTTGATAACCGGCCTGCATGGCGTTGAAGGCGTTGGCCATTTGCCCGACTTCGTCGCTGCAGGCCAATGGCACGCGGGCCGACAGGTCGCCGGTTTTCTCCACGTGCAACATGACGTCTTTCAAGGTGTTGAGCTGGCTGAGCAGGAAGCGGATCAATAACTGCGATGCACCGAGCATTGCCAGCATCAGGATGAACACCGCCACCGCGTAGTTGGCAAAACGCTCGTTGAACACCTGGCTCAGGCTCGGACCATGGGCAATCACGGCGACCCGCTGGCCGTCGGCACGGGTAAACACTTCGGCACCCATCAGCGGATTGTCACCGAACAGCGGCATCACGTTGATCTCGACCCAGCCATTGGCGTCGGCCAGTTCTTGCACGGGTTGCTCATTGAGCGTGGGTGCCTGTCCTCGGCTGAACGCAAGGAAGTTGTCGGCGTGGGGCAACGTTTGCCCGCTGGGCCAGGCTTCGAGCAATCGCGCCTGAGCCTGGGCCGAAGCCTGGGCGGCGCGACTGCGGGCCTGCTGTTCGAGTTGCACCGCGTACAGCACCAGCAACAGGGTGGTGACGAAAGCGACGGCGTTGACCGCCCAGAATTTGTATTTCAGCGAGATATTGCTAAGCCAGGCACCCATGGAGGTCTTCTCTGATAGCGGAAACAGTTTTGGCAAGACGCCATCATTGTGCCGCTATACAGGTGACTGACTCTTGATGCAGATCAACTTCAAACCTGTGGGATTTAATGGCAATCAGGAGATCAATGGCAGACCATAAAACGCCCGCGCGCACGCGGTGGTATGCGCTGCCAGATCCTCCTGGCTTTCCCCGCGATGCAGTGCCACTTCGCGTAGTACTTCGGTCAGGTACGCCGGCTCGTTTCGCCCGTTTTTCGGCTTGGGGCGCAGGCTGCGCGGCAGCAGATACGGTGCATCGCTTTCGAGCATCAGGCGTCCGCGCTTGATCTCCTTGACCAGTGGGTGCAAATGCGTGCCCCGGCGCTCGTCGCAGATCCAGCCGGTAATGCCGATGTGCAAGTCCAGGTCGAGATAGCTGAACAGTGCCTTCTGCTCTCCAGTGAAGCAGTGCACTACGGCGGCCGGCAGTCGGTCGCGGAAGTCGCGCAGGATTTCCAGCAGGCGCTGGCTGGCGTCGCGTTCGTGTAGAAAAACCGGCAGCTGCAATTCGACGGCCATGGCCAGGTGTTCTTCGAGGACCTTCTCCTGTTGCGGGCGCGGCGAGAAATCACGGTTGAAATCCAGCCCGCATTCGCCCACGGCCACTACATTCGGCTCCAAGAGCAAGCTGCGCAAACGTCGGGCGCTGTCGGCGTTCCAGTCGCTGGCGCAGTGAGGGTGAATACCGGCGGTGGCGAACAGGCGCTGGGCGCTTTCGTCCAGTTGCTGGCACAGCTCAAGGGCCTGTTCACTGCCCTCGACACTGGTGCCGGTCAGCACCAGTTGGCACACGCCGGCCGCGTAGGCGCGGTCAAGTACGGCCTGGTGTTTGTCGGCAAAACTGGCGTTGGTCAGGTTGACGCCGATATCGATGAGTTGCATGGTGCTACCTCGGCCCAAAGGCCGGAAAGCATATCAGAGCCGTGGATTTATAAGAAAAACCAAGAACTACAACGGGTTAACGCTGTCTCTTGAGCCGCGGACCAGGCCTGGTTGGTAGTTTTGCCATCATTGTGCCAGTCTTTCGCACGTTGCCAGCGCCTTGGGCGCTCTGTTTTTGTCGCCGCGCTTGATGGTTTTCGTCATTGAAGCGGGCCTCATATTCTTTCCGGAGAGTGGATGATTCGTCCCTCGGTTTTGCTACTGCTGTGTTGTTCGCTGCTACTGCCGATGACGGCGGTCGCGCGTCTGCCCGGGCCGTTGCAAGCGGTACCGGCGAGCAAGGTGCGCGACCTTGCGGAAATACGCAGCAGTCGTGTGCTGCGGGTGTTGGTCAACCAGAGCCGCAACAGTTCCGGTGAAGTCCAGGGGCAGGCGATCGGGGTCGAATACCATCGCCTGAGAGCGTTCGAGCAATACCTCAACGGCCACGCCCGTGACGGTCAGGAAATCACCCTCAAGATCATTCCCAAGGCCAAGGATCAACTGCTTGGCGCATTGCAGCGGGGGGAGGGCGATCTGGTGGCGCCAGGCGAGTTGCTCGAACTGCAACCCGGCTTCGCCGTCAGCACCAGTGAGCCGATTGCCAGCAACATCCCGTTGGTCCTGGTGGGCATCAAGGGCGAACGCCGCTACACCAGGCTTGAACAGCTTTCCGGCAAGACCCTGGCATTACCCGCAGGCAGTGCCGCCGGGGATGCCGTCAGCCAGATCAATCAAAAGCTCGCCTTGCACAAACTGCCACCGGTCACGATCGAATGGGTCGATCCGAGCCTTGCCGTCGAGGATGTACTGGAGATGGTGCAGGGCGGGATCTTCCACCTGACCATCGTCGAGCAACCGATCGCCGAACGCTGGGGCAAGATCCTGCCCAGGCTGCGTTTCGACAAACAGGTACTCGTCAGTGATCCGGGAGAGGAGTTCTGGTTCGTGCGCCGTGATGCCTCGATGCTGCGGGCCAGCATTGATCGCTTCCTCACCGTCTACAAAAAACCATCGGATCAGGACGCCGCGTTCCTGCGGATCTATCGTCGTCTCTATCAAGTGCACTATCCACTGGCCAAGGCGGACCGACAGCGCCTGGAAAAACTTCGCCCAGTGTTGCAAAAACACGCCGACGCCCAGGGCATGGACTGGCTGAACCTGGCGGCGCTGGCCTTCAAGGAGTCATCCCTGCAACCCGCCGCCCGCAGTGGCGGTGGCCCCACCGGTCTGATGCAGATCACGCCTTCTGCGGCGCAGCGGGTGGGGGTCAACAATATTCAGGACCTTGATGGCAATGTGCAGGCCGGGGCCAAGTACCTGGCGATGATCCGGCGCAAATTCTTTGCCAGTCCGAAACTCAACGAGCGCGAACGCATGGCCTTCGTGCTGGCGGCCTACAACATCGGGCCGGAGCGGGTGCAAGGCATGCGCGCCGAAGCCCGCCGGCGAGGCTTGAATCCCAACCAGTGGTTCTTCCAGGTCGAACGCATTGCCATGGAGCAAGTGGGTATGGGGCCTGTCAGTTATGTTAATAGCGTGAACAAGTATTACTTGGCGTTCGACCGGGAGCGGGAGTCGTTGGAGCCCCAGGGGCAAAAGGTTGTCTCACGCAAATGATCAATTAATCTGATTGTCATGACGGGTTTTTTGCGCTTTTAGTATGTGAATTACTGATTAATATAGCGGCCAACCAACACACACTGACAAGGAATGAAACAGCATGAGCACACTGATCAATAAGGTACTGTCTACACGCGCTGGCTACGGTCTGACCGTTCTGCGCATCGTGGTCGGTATTGTTTTCGCCGCTCACGGTTCGCAGAAGCTCTTCGGAGCATTCGGTGGCTATGGTCTGGCTGGAACCGCGCAGTACATGGAAAGCCTCGGACTGACGCCGGGTTACCTGATGGCGGCACTGGCGGGCGGCACCGAATTCTTCGCCGGCCTGGCCCTGATCATCGGCTTGCTGGTTCGCCCGGCCGCACTGGGCCTGATCTTCCTGTCGCTGGTTGCGATTTTCTCGGTGCACATCAGCAACGGTCTGTTCATGGCCAACAACGGTTATGAGTTCGCCCTGGCGTTGCTCGGTGGCAGTCTCGCGGTATTGATCGAAGGTGCGGGCAAGCTCTCGGCGGACCGTGCCATCGCCGGTTGACCGCTCTGGTTCAACGAAAAGGCCCGCATTGTGCGGGCCTTTTTTGTTGAGCGTCATTCTTGACACTGTCCAGTCAGCTTCTCTAGGATGTTGCTCATGCGCCGATTTAAACAGCTACTTGCGGGGCGCCAGGTGACTCATCCAGTTGCCGATAGAAGCCGGAACAGGCTTCGAAATACCGCTAAAGCGCTGGTTCGGTGTTGCCTCTCACCTGCCATGCAGACTTTTGAGGCAGAGACACGACACAATGAATGCACTAAACCCCGTTGTACGTCCCGCGCCGATCACGGCACATCTCACCCAGCGCAATCCAAAAATCCTGCTTGGCGGCAAACATCAGCCGACGCTCTTGCGTTATCTCGATGGCTGGCCACGTCGTACCGGCGGTCCCGCTGCCTTCCTGATCCAGTTTGTCGAAGACGGTGAGTCGCTCGTTCGTTTCGCCAACGACAGTTTCGATCTGGCAGTGATTCAATCCCCCAGCCTCGAAGATGCGCCTGAAGTGATCCGGCAACTGACCCGCGTTGCCCGGCAGGGGCTGATTACCCGGCTTTAACGCTCACGGGTACTCGATTGCCACGATGTACACGCACTGCTCACCCGTCGGTGTCTGGACCCGGACTTCGGCGTCCAGTGCCTTGCCGATCAATGCGCGGGCCAGGGGCGAGTCGATGCTGATCAGGCCCTGTTTGAGGTCCAGTTCATCCGGCCCGACAATGCGGTAGCGCGACTCTTTGCCATCCTCGTCCTCGATCGTGACCCAGGCGCCGAAATAGACCTTGTTCGGATCGCTGGGTTTTTCGCTGACCACCTTGAGCGCTTCCAGGCGTTTGGTGAGAAAACGCACGCGGCTGTCGATCTCTCGCAGCATCTTTTTGCCATAGGTGTATTCGGCGTTCTCCGAGCGATCACCCTGGGCCGCGGCTTCGCTGACAGCCTGGGTAACCTGGGGCCGACGTACATGCCACAACTCATGGAACTCGGCGCGCATCCGCGCTTCACCCTCGGGGGTGATCAGCGCGGTGCCAGCGGTGCGGGGAGGGCGGTAACGGCTCATGACAGCTTCTTGTGGTGAGGATGGCAGGAGTCTATCAACCCTCGCGCAGAACTGTCAGCGGGCTGGCGTTCAATGCCCGACGGGTGCCGAACACCCCTGCACCACCAATGAGCACGGCGCCCACCAGTGGGAGCAACAACAGCCATGGATGTGGATGCCACGGCAGGTCAAAGGCGTAGCGATAGAGCACCCAACTCACCACTTCCGAACCCAGTGCCGCCAGTAAGCCACTGACTGCGCCCAGCAAACCGAACTCGATACGCCGTGCCTTGACCAGCAATTGCCGCTCCGCCCCCAGCGCACGCAACAGCGCGCCCTGGCGAATGCGTTCATCCAGCGTCGCTTGCAGGCCGGAGAACAGCACCGCCATCCCCGCCGCCAACACGAACAACAACACGTACTCCACCGCCAGGGTCACCTGGGCGAGGATGCTGCGCAGTTGCTCCAGCAAGGCTTCGACCTGCAGGATGGTCACCGCCGGGAAGGCACGGGACAGGTCGACAATCTGTTGGTCGTGACCCGCTGCCAGATAGAAACTGGTCAGGTAGGTCGCTGGCAGATCCTTGAGGGTGCCGGGCTGGAAGATCATGAAGAAGTTCGGCTGGAAGTTGTCCCAGTTGATCTCCCGCAGGCTGGTGACCTTCGCCTCGCGATTGACTCCGCCAACGCTGAATACCAGGTGGTCGCCGAGCTTTATTTTCAAACTCTCGGCGACCTTGCCTTCTACCGACACGCCGGGAACATCGTCCGGCATCTGTTGGTTCCACCAATTGCCGGCCGTGAGTTTGTTGCCCGACGGCAGGTCCGCGGCCCAGGTCAGGCTCAGGTCGCGCTGGATCGCCCGGTCCCCGGCCGATTCCTTGGTGACGATTTGCTGCACTGGCTCGCCGTTGATGCTGATCAAGCGTCCAGGCACCACCGGGTACAGCGGTGCCGATTGCGCCGATACGGTGATCAGGTGATCGGTGAAGGACTGTTTGTCCGCCGGCAGGATGTTCAGCGCGAAGTAGTTTGGAGCGTTTTTCGGCAGCTGGTTCTGCCAGGTGTCCAGCAACTCGCCGCGCAGCAACGCAATCAGCGCCATTGACAGCAGAATCAGGCCGAACGCCAGGGACTGGCCCGCGGCAGCGAGCGGGTGACGCAGCAGTTGGCCCAGTCCCAGGCGCCAGGGCAAGGACGCACGAGCAAGCATGCGCCGCAGGCTCTTCAACAGCAGCAACAACAAGCCGCCCAGCACCAACGCTGCAATCACGCCGCCGCCGAGCAGGGCAAAGGTCAGCACCAGGTCCAGGCTCAGGCGCCACATGATCAGGGCGAGGGCGCCCAGCGCTACGCCGTAGACCATCCAGGTGCTGGAAGGGATCGGCAGCATGTCCCGGCGCAGCACGCGCAATGGCGGAACCCGACCCAGAGCCGCCAGTGGCGGCAAGGCGAATCCGGCCAACGCCACCAGTCCGGTACCGATCCCGGCAATGGCCGGAAACAGCCCGCCCGGAGGCACGTCGGTCGGCAACAAGTCATGCAGCAGGGCAAACAACCCCAGCTGTGCGAGCCAGCCGAGGAGGGCGCCGCTGATGCTGGCCAGCAGCCCGAGGACAGTCAGTTGCAGGCTGAACAGCACCATGGTTTCCCGGCGCGACAGCCCGAGGCAGCGCAGCAAGGCACTGGCATCGAACCGTCGGGTGGCGAAGCGGGTTGCCGATAGCGCCACCGCCACGCCGGACAGCAACACCGCCACCAGGCTGGCCATGTTCAGGTAGCGTTCGGCTTTGCCCAGGGCGCCACCGATCTGTCGATTACCGTCGCGGGCGTCCTGCAAGCGCTGGTTGGCGGCAAGCCCCGGTTTGATCAGTTGCCGATACGTCTCGAGTGCCTGAGCGCTGCCTCGCCATAAGTCGCGATAGCTGACCCTGCTGCCGGGCTGCACCACGCCGGTGGCTGCAAGGTCGTCGAGGTTGATCAGCACCCGCGGTGTCAGGCTGTAGAAATTGCCGGCGCGATCGGGTTCGTAAGTCAGCACCCGCGCCAGTTTCAGGGTTTTCATGCCGACATCGATGCTGTCGCCGATCTTCAGGTCCAGGGCGGTCAGCAGGCGTGCCTCGACCCAGGCTTCACCGGGGTGCGGTCCGCCACCGACTATTTGCGTGGCAAAGGGGGCGGGCGCGCTTTTCAATTCGCCGCGTAGCGGGTAGGTGTCATCGGCCGCCTTGATGCTGGACAGTTGAATGCTGTTGTCGGTGGCGATGACGCTGGAGAACTCCACCACTTGAGCGTGTTCCAGACCCAGTTCGGTGCCGCTTCTTATCTGTTCGGGGCGCGCAGGCGAACTGCCTTCGAGCAGCAGGTCGGCACCAAGGAATTCGGTAGCGCGCAGCATCATGGCGCCGTTCAGGCGCGCGCCAAAGTAACCGATGGCAGTGCTGGCGGCCACGGCCACCAGCAAGGCGAAAAACAACACGCGCAATTCACCGGCGCGGGCATCGCGCAGCAATTGGCGGATGGCGAGACTGAACAGGCGCAACAGCGGCAGGCGTGCCATCAAGGCTCCAGAGGGGCGGCCAGCAGGCCGGCTTCAAGACGGATCAGGCGCCGGCAGCGATGGGCCAGGCGTTCATCGTGAGTCACCAGCACCAGTGTCGTGCCGCGCTCCTGGTTGAGCTCGAACAGCAAGTCGCTGATGCGCTCGCCGGTGTGGCTGTCGAGGTTGCCGGTCGGTTCGTCGGCGAACAGCACATCGGGCTCGGCGGCGAATGCGCGGGCAATCGCCACGCGTTGTTGCTCGCCTCCGGAGAGCTGGCGCGGCGAGTGAGTCAGGCGTTGGCCCAGTCCCACCCGTTGCAGCAATTGGGTGGCGCGTTCGCGGGCGTCTTTGCGGCCATCGAGCTCCAGTGGCAACATGACGTTTTCCAGGGCATTGAGACTGTCGAGCAGCTGAAACGATTGAAAGACAAAACCCACGTGCTCGGCGCGGATGCGCGCACGCTGGTCTTCATCGAGGTTGCTCAGGCCTTGCCCGGCGAGTGTGACTTCGCCGCTGCTCGGCAGGTCGAGGCCGGCAAGCAGACCCAGCAGGGTGGACTTGCCGGAGCCGGAAGCGCCGACGATGGCCAGGCTGTCGCCCTTGTTCAGTTCCAGGCTGAGTTGGTGCAGGATGGTCAGTTCACCTTCCGCGCTGGGAACCACTTTGCTAAGGTCCTTCGCGATGAGAATGCTTGCGCCCATGGAGAGTCCGATGCGTGTCTGGTTTTTGAGTGCTGGCCTGGCCTTGATGTGCATGGCCCAAAACGCAGCGGCGGGTACAGTCCTGATCGTTGGCGATAGTATCAGCGCCGGTTTCGGGCTGGATACCCGGCTGGGGTGGGTGTCGCTGCTTGAGCAACGGCTCAGGCACGAAGGTTTCGACGACAAAGTGATCAATGCATCCATCAGTGGCGACACCAGTGCCGGAGGCCAGGCGCGCCTGCCCGCGCTGCTTGCAGAGCATAAACCGGAACTGGTGATCCTCGAGCTGGGCGGCAATGATGGTCTGCGCGGGATGCTGCCAACTCAATTGCAACAAAATCTTGCTTCGATGATCGACAGCTCCCGGGCCAGCGGTGCCAAGGTGTTGCTGCTCGGCATGCAATTGCCACCCAATTATGGTGCGCGTTACACCAAGGCGTTCGCCGAGGTCTACAGCAACCTGGCCGATGAGAAAAAGATCCCGCTGGTGCCGTTTTTCCTCGATGGCGTAGGCGGCCATCCGGACTTGATGCAGGCTGACGGCATACACCCGGCGGCCGGGGCTCAGGACAAGTTGCTGGAAAATGTCTGGCCTACTCTAAAACCGCTGTTATGACACTTTTCTAGAAGCAGGCTTTCGGCTAAGGTGGCGCCCCCGATTTGGAGCCCCCGATGCCGCGTCCCGCCTGGTCACTATTTGCCTATCAACTGATCGAGCCTGACGAACAGCTGGATCTGTTCGCCTGCCAGGAAGTGCGGGTGCATCTGGTGACCCGTCAGCTGGAATTGGGCGGTTCGGCGGACCGGACCCTGTGCGGCAGTCTGTTGCCGGCGCAACCGCGCTGGTCGAGTGTTGATCGCCGGGTGTTTCAGGACCAGCGGCTGTGTTCGTTGTGCCGGGCCATTCTTGAGTCGCAGAAGCGGGGGACGTCGCCGATCTGGCCGGAATTGCGGTTTGAGCTTTGATCCGTCATTGCGCGTTAGCCTTTTGCCGACTGTGCGTGTATCCGTTTCTACGGTAACGGCGGCATTGCCCTCTGGTCAGTTGCGCTCGGCCTGTTGAGTGGTGAAGAGCACGGGTGTGCGCCGACCTGCCGTTGCTCTGCTCTTCTGTAGGAGCGAGCTTGCTCGCGATGGACGTCAACGATAACGCGTGCTGCCTGAATGCCCGCGTTGTCCTGGCGTTTTTCGCGAGCAAGCTCGCTCCTACAGGGAAACGCGTTCAGTTGTGATCGGCCCGGCCAGCAGGCCGCCTCACCCTCAAAAATCCACACCGCCTGCCCTACAGCCTTCGCGAGCAAGCCCGCTCCCACACGGGATCGAGGATAATCTCAATATCGCCTTGCACTGCCTGTAATCGGGCGATCTCCCCGAAATAACGGACTGCAGTGTACAATCGCGTTCTTATACTCTCAGTTGATCATGCATAGGATTTTCCGGATGTTGTCGCGCTTTCCTGCCGTCACCCGCTGCCTGACTCTTGCCGCCCTCTTAGTGGCCGGTCCAGTCGCAGCATTGGAGCTTCCCCTGCCACCGCCCGGTGAGGACATCATCGGCCAGGTGCAGGTGATCAAGGCCAAGTACGAAGATACCTTCGCCGACCTTGGTACCGCCTACGATCTGGGCTACACGGAAATGGTCGCGGCCAACCCGGGTGTCGATGCCTGGTTGCCTGGCGCCGGTACGGAAATCATTCTGCCGACTCGCTTCATCCTGCCACCAGGTCCGCGTGAAGGCATCGTGATCAACCTGGCCGAGTACCGCCTCTATTACTACCCGAAAGGCAAGAACGTGGTGTACACGTTCCCGCTGGGTATCGGTCGTGAAGGCTGGGGCTCGCCGATTGCCCACACCAGCATCACCGCCAAGACACCGAACCCTACCTGGACGCCTCCGGCTTCGATCAAGGCCGAGCACGCAGCAGACGGTGACCCGCTGCCCAACGTTGTGCCGGCCGGCCCTGACAACCCGCTGGGGCCGTTCAAGTTCACCCTGGGCACACCGGGCTACCTGATCCACGGTTCGAACAAGAAGTTCGGTATCGGCATGCGCACCAGCCACGGTTGCTTCCGCATGTTCAACAACAACGTGCTGGAAATGGCGGGCATGGTGCCGGTCGGAACGTCCGTGCGGATCATCAACGACCCGTACAAGTTTGGTCTCAGTGGCGGCAAGGTCTATCTGGAGGCGCATACGCCGCTGGACGACAAGGGCAACCCGTCGGTGGTCGACAAGCACACCGCAGTCATCAATGCGATGCTCAAGCGTGAAGACATCACCAACAACCTGCGTATGAACTGGGATGTGGTGCGTGATGTGGTCGCCGCTGAAGACGGCCTGCCGGTTGAGATCGCTGTGCCGGGCAACGGCGTTGCACCGATGGTATCGAGCATGCCGATCGACCCGCTGCAGTAACGCTGGCAAAGAGCCCGTCGGCGCGGACAGCGTCGACGGGTTTTTTTATTGCCTGGAGAAACGCCAGGCAATAAAAAAGCCGACCCAAAAAATGGGTCGGCTTGATAACAATCCCGAAGGATTATTACTTGCGGCTAGCTTTGTCCAGCATGCGCAGAGCACGCTCGTTAGCTTCGTCAGCAGTCTGTTGTGCTTTTTGAGCAGCAGCCAGAGCTTCATCAGCTTTACGGTAAGCTTCGTCTGCACGAGCCTGGGAGCGAGCAGCTGCGTCTTCAGTAGCGGTCAGACGTGCTTCGGTTTCTTTCGATGCGCTGCTGCAACCGGTAGCCAGAACTGCGGCCAGAGCCAGAGCAGAGAATTTCAGAACGTTGTTCATCGTGTTCCCCTTCAAGGACTTTCTATTAAGTAGCTATCTCCTCCGATTGAGGAAAGAGCCGGCGTACATACTACCCATTACTTGTAGTAAGTAAAACTGACGTGACGCAAGAAGCAAAAAAAATTGTAGGCGTTGATTCTTTTTCGAGCAACTTTTAACTGAACTGTTTAAAAAATATCCAGCTGCAAGGCCCGTGGCTGAGCGAACTGGAGAGAAAAAGTTCCTTCGGCACACCGCTCTTTTTCCCGCCTGGCTAAAGTCCGCCTACATGGATTCGTCTACACTTTTGTTCGGCTTTTGCGTAGCGCCTCCCAATATCTTTCTCGATGTTCAGGTGACTTTAACAGCGGGCGCTCGTCTTAAGTCTCAACATCCGGCAATGTTCAGGCTATCGGCCCGGAGTGATCTTCGGTCGAGCGCAATCCTGCGTGATCCGGAGCAGCACCCGCCAACCCGCACGATGACGAGCGCACCTTGAGCATTTCTGCCAATGGTGCCTACTATTTGTACGTGCTCGGTAGCGCGAGATCGGTGCAGCTCTTCTCGGTGCCCACTCAGGCACGGGGTGGCGTAGATGTTCCTTCGCCGGAAAAACATCGGTAAGGTAGGGGTCGGAATTCCAGACCCGCGAGGAGTAGTGATGAGCGAGGCGTTGTCCATCCACCATGACCAGGCTGGTCATCAGTTCGAGACCAATGTGGACGGTCATCGTGCCTATCTGACCTATATGGATCTGGGGAAACAGACCCTGGATATCTATCGCACCTTCGTGCCCAACGCATTGCGTGGTCGCGGTATTGCGGCAGCCTTGACCGAGAAGGCGCTGGAGTACGCTGACGAAATGGGCTACACCGTCATTCCATCGTGCTCCTACGTCGAGCGCTACATGGAGCGTCACCAGCGGCATGCGGCCAAGCTGAGTCAGTGACCTTCAACAAAACGAACACATAAAAAAACGCCGGGTCCAGCCCGGCGTTTTTTTTGTGTGTGCTTTTTGCGCCGCCAAACAGGCGATCAGCTGCGATCGCGTTTAGGCAGCACATCCTTGAGCTTGGCATGCATGCTGCGCAAGGTGTTTTCGGTCGCGGTCCAGTCGATGCAGGCGTCGGTGATCGACACGCCGTATTGCAGGTCGGCGAGGTCTTTCGGGATCGCCTGGGCGCCCCAGTTCAAGTGGCTTTCAACCATCAGGCCGATGATCGACTTGTTGCCTTCGAGGATCTGGTTGGCGACGTTCTCCATCACCAGCGGTTGCAGGGCCGGATCCTTGTTGGAGTTGGCGTGGCTGCAATCGACCATGATGTTCGGCTTGATCTTCGCCTTGTTCAGCGCCTGCTCGCAGAGCGCAACGCTGACCGAATCGTAGTTCGGTTTGCCGTTGCCGCCGCGCAGCACCACGTGACCGTAGGCATTGCCCTTGGTGGTCACGATCGACACGCCACCTTCCTGGTTGATACCCAGGAAGCGGTGCGGGCTGGAAACCGATTGCAGGGCGTTGATCGCCACGGTCAGGCCGCCATCTGTGCCGTTCTTGAAGCCGACGGCCGAGGACAGCCCGGAGGCCATTTCACGGTGAGTCTGGGATTCGGTGGTGCGCGCGCCGATGGCCGACCAGCTGATCAGGTCCTGCAAGTATTGCGGGGAGATCGGGTCGAGGGCTTCGGTGGCGGTCGGCAGGCCTTTTTCGGCCAGGTCCAGCAGCAACTGGCGACCGATGTGCAAGCCGTCCTGGATCTTGAACGAGTCGTCCAGGTACGGGTCGTTGATCAAGCCTTTCCAGCCGACGGTGGTACGTGGCTTCTCGAAATACACGCGCATGACCAGATACAGGGTATCGGACACTTCGGCGGCGAGAACTTTCAGGCGCTCGGCATATTCGTGGGCGGCCTTGATGTCGTGGATCGAGCAAGGCCCGATGACGACGAACAGGCGATGGTCGGTGCCATCCAGAATGTTGCGAATGACTTCGCGGCCCTTGGTGACGGTGCGCAGTGCGGCGTCGCTCAGGGGAATATCGCGCTTGAGCTGATCGGGAGTGATCAGTGTCTCGTTGGAGGCGACGTTTAGGTCGTTGATCGGTAAATCAGCCATCGTTTACTCGTCAGGTCACGGGTGCCGGCCGCCAGCGAACCCGCGCGGCGGAGCACAGCAAATTAAGCGCGTCGGGGAGCTGAACCTTAGCGCGTTACACCGTGGCTCGACAATGGGCAGACGCCGGTTTGGTGGGGTTTCGCAGTCAGTTTCCCTGCCGCGAGGGGCAAACCGATCAAGAATGCCTCTATTCCAGCACCGGTTGCGCAAAAGCCTTGCGCACCGAATCGTGAGAGAACTCGTCGGCATGCTCCTGGACCCATTCGAGGGCCAGGGCCTGGATGTCCTGCAAGTCTTCGTGGGCCTCATGCAGGCGGCAGTAGCGTTCGATCTGGCACACCTGTTCGCCCATCCGGGCGCTGAACAGCGTTTGTTCATCGACGAAAGCGATGCCTACCAGATAACCGCGCTTGCGTCGCAGGCACCAGGCGACATAGCCCAGGTAGCGCATGTCCGGGTTCACGGTCGGCATGCGTACCTCCAGCGCCGTGCCGTGACGCCACGCACGGTGATAATTGCAAGCCATGCCCCCGAGACTGATAGTGTGCAGCTGTCGTCGCGAAAGACACTCAGGTTTCAGCAACGTTAATTCGACGGGCACATCGTCAGGGTGAGGAATGAATCGTCCCATGAACACAGACTCCATGTGTCGGCCATCTGACATTGTTCCTCCCAGTATAGTGGTCGAATTGGAACTGACCGATTTTGACGCCGACCAACGGCTGCTGGCGATGAGCGGTGTATCGCTGGTCATTTTCACCAGTGTCGGCTGCGCCAGTTGCCGTTTTGCCCGCGAGCAATTGCCGACACTCGACCTGGCAGTCGATCGACTGTGCTGGATCGATGCCGGCAACAACGGCGGGGTGGTCGAGCGTTATCAGGTTTTTCACTTGCCGGCGCTGTTTGTCGTTCGCGACGGTGAATTCTTTGGAGCACTGAAATCGCGCCTGACCGGCACCGAGCTCAATCGGGCCGTGCACCAGGCGCTGAGTCGAACAGCAGAGGAGTTGCCATGATGGGGACAGTTGCCAAGCCGACGATCGGCATTATCGGGACCGGCGCAATCGGCGGTTTCTACGGGGTGATGCTGGCACGTGCCGGTTTTGATGTGCATTTTCTGCTGCGCAGCGAGTTCTCCGCGGTGGCCGAGCATGGCTTGCGAGTCGATAGCGCGCCCCACGGTGTACTGACGTTGAACCCGGTGCAGGCCTATTCGGATGCGCAAGACATGCCACCTTGCGATTGGCTGCTGGTGGGCGCGAAAACCACCAGCAACGCCGACCTGGCACCTGCCATCCTGCAGGCGGCGGCACCGAGCGCCAAGGTACTGCTGTTGCAAAACGGCCTGGACGTCGAAGACAGCCTGCGCGCGTTGCTCCCCGATTCGCTGCATGTGCTTGGAGGGCTCTGCTACATCTGCGTCCATCGCGAGGCGCCGGGTGTCATTACCCATCAGGCGCTGGGCGCGGTCCATGTGGGTTATCACAGCGGTCCCGCCGATGGGCCGGCACGCAGCGCAATTGTCGAGGAGGGCGTCGGGCTGTTTCGCAGCGCCGGCCTCGATTCCCAGGCCATGGCGAATCTGCATCAGGCGCGTTGGCAAAAACTGGTCTGGAATATCCCTTACAACGGTCTCTCGGTTTTGCTGGGGGCGAGCACCACACCGTTGATGGCCGATGCCGACAGCCGCGAGCTGATCAAGGCGCTGATGGCTGAAGTGGTCCAAGGCGCTGTTGCCTGCGGGCACGACGTACCGGCAGGCTATGCCGAGCATTTGTTCATGGTGACCGAAAAGATGCCCGACTACTGGCCGAGCATGTACCACGATTATTTGCACAAGCGACCGCTGGAACTGGCCGCGATCTACGCCCGGCCTTTGGCGGCGGCGAAGGCTGCCGGGTGTGAGATGCCACGCATCGAGGCCTTGTATCGCAGTTTGAGTTTCATTGATCGACGCAATACCTGAGTCGACCGACCTGAGGGGGAAGGGCATGCCAAAGGCAATTGACGACAAGCTGGTGCTGGCGATTTCTTCGCGGGCGCTGTTCGACCTGAGCGAAAGCCACAAGGTCTACCTGTCGAGTGGTGTCGAGGCCTACCGGCAATATCAGATCGAACACGAAGACGAAATCCTCGAGCCCGGCGATGCCTTCCCGTTGGTGCAGAAACTCCTGAACCTCAACAACAGCCTCGGCCGCGCCCGGGTCGAGGTGATTCTGGTGTCGCGCAACAGCGCCGACACCGGGCTGCGGGTGTTCAACTCGATTGACCACTACGGACTGGCCATTTCCCGTGCGGCCTTTGTCGGCGGGCGCAGTCCGTATCCCTACCTCAAGGCCTTTGGCTGCGACCTGTTTCTCTCGACCCACGCTGAAGACGTGCGCAATGCACTGGACGCCGGGTTCGCGGCAGCGACCATTCTGTCGGGCGGTGCCAGCCGTGCGGCCAGCGACGAGTTACGCATTGCCTTCGATGGAGACGCGGTACTGTTTTCCGATGAGTCGGAACGCGTTTATCAGGCCGGTGGTCTGGAGGCGTTCCAGGCCAGCGAGCGTGAGGCCGCCCGCGAACCGTTGCGCGGTGGGCCGTTCAAAGGGTTTCTCGCGGCCCTCAACCTGCTGCAGCGTGAGTTCCCGGAGGACACCTGTCCGATCCGTACCGCGCTGGTCACGGCGCGATCGGCGCCGGCCCATGAGCGGGTCATTCGCACGTTGCGCGAATGGGACATCCGTCTCGACGAGTCGCTGTTCCTCGGCGGCCTGACCAAGTCGGCCTTTCTCGAAGCCTTCGCGGCCGACGTGTTTTTCGACGATCAGGCCGGTCACTGCGAGTTGGCCCGAGAAGTCGTCGCCACCGGTCATGTGCCCCATGGCATAAGCAACGAGCAAAAGGTTTAAGCCCACCGTTCAATGCGTTGCGCGGGACGTCGTAGTCGCCAAGGCACTGCTAAGCTGAATCAAATCTCCGCCATGTTGGCAGTCGAGGAGGTCATATGATTCGTTCGATGCTGTATGCCACTGACCTTGGTCTGTACGCGCCCGTGGTGATGCAGCATGCCCTGGAACTGGCCAGGACCTTCAATGCCAGTTTGTATGTCGTGCATGCGGTTGAACCCATGGGGTTGTTTGCCGAATCGGTGCTGCAAAGTTATCTCGATGAACAGGCGCTGAACGAGTTTCACAGCCAGGGCCTCAATACGGTGATTGCCAGTATCGAGCAGCGGGTGCTCGACAGTTTTCGTGAGGAGTTGGGGGATGAAGGGGAGCACGACCTGGAGCGGATTCAGGCAGTACGGGTGCTGCAGGGCGATCCGTCGCAGGTGATTCTGGACCAGGCGCAGAAACTCTCCGTGGATTTGTTGATCGTAGGTAGTCACAGCCATGGTGCTGGTGCGGAAACGCCTCTGGGGCGAACCGCCGCCCGTGTGTTGCAACTGTCCAAGGTGCCGGTCTATCTGGTGCCGCTGGTGCAACGTCGTCGTCAAGGGGATCTCTAGAACACGAATAATGGCAATTTGATAAAAAAGTTCTAGATTTATTCTTCGAGCCATTAATATAGTTATATACCGTCGCTGATGCCCGTGGCGTCTACCTGCTTTGAGGGATTCATATGAAGCTTCAACAATTGCGCTACATCTGGGAAGTGGCGCACCACGACCTCAACGTTTCCGCTACAGCCCAAAGCCTTTACACCTCTCAACCAGGCATCAGCAAGCAGATCCGTCTGCTGGAAGACGAACTGGGCGTCGAGGTTTTTGCCCGTAGCGGCAAGCACCTGACCCGTGTCACCCCGGCCGGTGAGCGCATCATCACCACCGCTGGCGAGATTCTGCGCAAGGTTGAAAGCATCAAGCAGATCGCCCAGGAGTTCTCCAACGAGAAGAAAGGCACCCTGTCGATTGCCACCACTCATACCCAGGCGCGTTATGCGTTGCCGCCGGTAATCAGCAATTTCATCAAGCAATACCCGGACGTGGCCCTGCACATGCATCAGGGATCGCCGATGCAAATCGCCGAAATGGCCGCTGACGGCACCGTGGATTTCGCCATTGCCACCGAAGCGCTCGAGCTGTTCGGTGATCTGGTGATGATGCCGTGCTACCGCTGGAACCGTTGCGTGGTCGTGCCTCAGGGCCACCCGCTGACCAAACTGTCGAAACTGACCCTCGAAGCACTGGCCGAATACCCGATCGTGACGTACGTGTTCGGTTTTACCGGCCGTTCGAAACTCGACGAAGCCTTCAGCCATCGCGGCCTGACGCCGAAAGTGGTGTTCACCGCCGCCGACGCCGACGTGATCAAGACCTATGTTCGCCTGGGTCTGGGCGTAGGCATCGTGGCCAAAATGGCTGTCGACACCAAGCTCGATAGCGACCTGGTGGTACTCGATGCCAGCGAACTGTTCGAGTCCAGCGTAACCAAGATCGGCTTCCGTCGCGGCACCTTCCTGCGGGGTTTCATGTGCGACTTCATCGAGAAGTTTGCGCCGCACCTGACCCGCGAAGTCATGGCCAAGGCCATTCAGTGCCACAACAAGCAGGAACTGGAAGAGCTGTTCGAAGGCGTCGAACTACCCGTTCACTGATAGCGTTTCCTGCCGGTCAAACCACCTCGGTGACAGCGAACTGTTGCCGAGCGCCCGCCACCATGATCTCCACCTCATCGCCCTCGAACTTGCCCAGCAGGCTTTTGCCCAGCGGTGAGCGCGGGGTGATGACGGTAATCAGTTGCCCCACCAGATCGACCTTCAACCCTGCTGCATCGGGGGCCAGAAACAGCCATTGTTCGCGCCCCTTTTCGTCCTCCAGCCCCAGCAGCGCGCCCACTTCGATGCCCCGCTGATCGTCATACGGACGCAGGGC
Source organism: Pseudomonas sp. GW822-FHT01E03 (assembly GCF_058802985.1). Classification (NCBI taxonomy): domain Bacteria; kingdom Pseudomonadati; phylum Pseudomonadota; class Gammaproteobacteria; order Pseudomonadales; family Pseudomonadaceae; genus Pseudomonas; species Pseudomonas sp. GW822-FHT01E03. The sequence goes on along the minus strand of NZ_JBXAOQ010000010.1, from coordinate 98,808 downwards.
GAGGTTCTGGCAGAGGCTCAGCGACTGGCGAATTTCCTCGACCCGCCTGGCTTGCCCGGCCGCGAGATAGGACGCTTCCAGCCCCAGGGTGTCGTACTTGTTCTCGGCGATGTTTTCTTCGTGGGTCGCCGTTTCGTAGGCGGTTTGTGCGGCCCGCTCGGCGATGTCGAGATCGATCCGCAGCCTGTCGAGAATCAGTTGGTGGACGGTTTGCTTATTCATGATCAATCGCAGAATTGCAGGACGTTGGCGCGGCTTTTTTCGCTGGGTGCAGTCCGGTCCTGTTGCAGCCAGAACTGACAGTTCGGGTTGGCCAGGTTGCGACTGCTGCTACGTGCCTGATCAAGACGTTGCTGCTGTTCGTTCTTGCGCAGGTTTTCTTCATATTGCTCGAACAGCGGGCTCTGTGGCGGAATGTTCGGCAGCGGTTGAGCCGCTGCGGGTGGTTGGGCCAGCTGCTCAACCGCCGCCGCGACCGGGGCGAGTTGCTCGCTGAAAAACAGGCGCGACGCGAGCCAGCAGGTCAACACAATGGCAATGAACCCGAGCCACATGCCGAGGGCGATACTGCCGGTCAGTTGCAGGGCGCTGAGGCTGATCGGGAAGGATCGGCGCGGAGTGGGGCGGTGGGGCATGGTTGCCTCCTGGCGAAAGGTCACTGGCGAATGGCGATTGTCGCATGAAGAATAATCGCCGTCGGCTCTTCTGCACGGGGTAATTTATGCGGACAATCGGCGCCTTTGCCAACGGGAGCCTGGAATGCCTGAAATGAAAACCCGCTGGGATATTTTTTGCACCGTGGTCGACAACTTCGGCGACATCGGCGTGACCTGGCGACTGGCCCGGCAACTGGTGGCCGAACATGGGCTGGCGGTGCGTCTATGGGTCGATGACCTGCGAGCGTTCGAGCGCCTGTGCCCGGAAATCGACATCCATGCTCCCAGGCAGTTGCAGCAAGACGTCGAAGTGCGCCAATGGCCAGCCGAGTGGCAACCGACCGAAGCCGCCGATGTGGTGATTGCTGCATTTGCCTGCCAATTGCCGAGCGCCTATATGGAGGCCATGGCCGAACGGGAGAAGACGCCGCTGTGGATGAACCTGGATTACCTGAGCGCCGAAGACTGGGTCATCGGCTGCCACGGTTTGCCCTCGGTGAAGTACAAAAACGTGCAGAAGTTCTTCTTCTTCCCAGGATTCCAGAAGGGCACCGGCGGACTGCTGCGTGAGCGAGGGTTGCTGGAACGGCGTCGGCAATTTCAGCAAAACCCGCAGGCTCAAAGAAAATTCCTGCAAGGCTTGGGAATTGATCCTGCGCCCGGCGCGCAGCTGATCTCATTGTTTGCCTACGAAAACACCGGTCTGGCCAGTTGGCTTGATGCAATGGCCGGCGATTCTACTGCCACTCATCTGCTGGTGCCGGAAGGGCGGATTCTCGGCGACGTCGAGCGTTGGCTCGGTGTACAGGGTTTGGCGGCCGGTGCCGTGCATGTGCGTGATGCCTTGACCGTGCAAGTGCTGCCATTCGTCCGCCAGGACCAGTACGACCGGTTGCTGTGGTGCTGCGATTTCAATGCCGTGCGCGGCGAAGATTCCTTTGTGCGCGCCCAATGGGCTGGCCGGCCATTTCTCTGGCATATCTACCGGCAAGAAGAAGACATCCACCTGGACAAGCTCGAAGCCTTCCTCGAACTCTATGTGAAGGGGGTATCTGCGCCTGCGCGGGAGGCGATCAGCGGTCTCTGGCGGGCGTGGAACGCCGGTGAAAAAATGGCCGACCACTGGCAATTCACTCGTAAACACTGGCCAGAGCTGGAAAAACACGCTGAGGCGTGGTGTCTGGAGCAGGCCTTGCAGGCCGATCTTGCCACGGCGCTGGTACAGTTTTATGGAAATTGGATATGATACGCGGCCTAGATTTTTGTAAATCCCATCCAAATTCGGATATTCGCAATGAAAACTGGTAAAGAACTGAAACCCGGGACCGTGATTCGTCTCGAAAACGATCCTTGGCTGGTTCAGAAAGCTGAATTCACCAAGTCCGGTCGTAACAGCGCGATCATGAAGACCAAGCTGAAAAACCTGCTGACCGGTTACAAGACCGAGATCGTTTACAGCGCCGACGACAAACTGGACGACGTAATCCTCGACCGCAAAGAAGCGACCCTGTCCTTCATCAGCGGCGACACCTACACGTTCATGGACACCACCGACTACACCATGTACGAGCTGAACGCTGAAGACATCGAAGCCGTTCTGCCTTTCGTTGAAGAAGGCATGACCGATGTTTGCGAAGCGATCTTCTTCGAAGAGCGTCTGGTTTCCGTAGAGCTGCCGACCACTATCGTGCGTCAGGTTGACTACACCGAAGGTTCCGCTCGCGGCGACACTTCCGGCAAGGTGATGAAGCCTGCCAAACTGAAGAACGGTACCGAGCTGTCGGTTGCTGACTTCATCGAAATCGGCGACATGATCGAGATCGATACCCGCGAAGGCGGTTCCTACAAAGGCCGTGCCAAATAAGCACAGCTTCAGGAATGAAAAAGCCCGACCATTGAGTCGGGCTTTTTTTTGCCTGAAACACTCCACCCTCTGTAGGAGCGAGCTTGCTCGCGATGGAGGCCCAGTCAACGCGGGCATTCAGATAGCCCGAGTTATCGTTAACAACCATCGCGAGCAAGCTCGCTCCTACAGGGGACAGGGTGGGGCAGTGTTATTTCTTCAGGTGTTGCTTGAGTTCTTCAGACGCCTGCAGCATCGCCGAACGCACCGCTGGCACCTGGCTCACCACGTTGAGCAAACCGTAGTCGTGGATCAGGCCGTTGTAGCGAACCGAGGTCACCGGCACACCGGCCTCGTCCAGCTTGCGGGCGTAGGCTTCGCCTTCGTCGCGCAACACGTCGGCTCCGGCGGTCTGCACCAGCGCTGGAGGCAATCCTTTCAACTGGGCGGTGGTTGCGCGCAGTGGCGAGGCGTAGATCTCGTTCCGTTGCTTGGCGTCGGTGGTGTAGTTGTCCCAGAACCACTTCATCATGTTTTTGGTGAGGAAGTGCCCTTCGGCAAACTGGTTGTAGGACGCGGTTTCGAAGTTGGCATCAGTCACCGGCCACAACAGCACCTGGAACCTGATCGCCGGTGTGCCCTTGTCCTTGGCCATCAGCGCAACCACAGCCGCCATGTTACCGCCGACACTGTTGCCGGCTACCGCCAGGCGCTGGCCATCGACGTTGATCTCTTTGCCGTGCTCGGCCACCCATCGGGTTGCGGCGTAAGCCTGGTTGATCGCCACCGGGTAATGCGCTTCCGGCGACGGCGTGTAGTTCACGAATACGGCCGCGGCACCCGAACCCGTCACCAGGTCACGCACCAGCCGCTCGTGGGTCGGGAAGTCCCCCAGCACCCAGCCACCGCCGTGGAAGAACATGAACACCGGCAGCTCGCCCTTGACCCCGGCCGGCCGGACGATGGTCAGGCTGATCGGTTGGCCGTCGACTTGAATGGTCTTCTGGCTGACATCGGCTTTTGGCAGCGTCAGCTTCACCCCGGCCTGCGCGCCCACCAGCACGGCGCGGGCCTCGGCGGGCGTCATTTGCTCCATCGGCTTGCCGGTTCCGGCGTTGAGAACGTCGAGGAACGCCTGGGTGTTGTGTTCAACCCCGGTACCTGCGAACGCGTTGCTGATGGACAAGGCGAGAAGGGTACCGGTCAAGACTTTGCTGAAAGTGTTCATGTTCGTTTCCTGTTCGGGCCTGGGTAGTCAGCGCTTAGACGGTTACGTGCAGACGCACATCGACGTTGCCACGGGTGGCGTTGGAGTACGGGCAGACCTGGTGGGCCGCATCGACCAGTGTTTGTGCATCGGCTTGTTCAAGACCCGGCAGGCTGATGTGCAGGTCGATGTCCAGGCCGAAGCCGCCAGGGATCTGGCCGATGCCGACATGAGCGGTGATCGAAGCGTCGTTAGGAATGCTGCGCTTGGTCTGGCTGGCCACGAATTTCAGGGCACCGATGAAGCAGGCGGAGTAGCCGGCAGCGAACAGTTGCTCTGGGTTGGTGGCTGCGCCGCCGGCACCGCCGAGTTCTTTGGGCGTGGCGAGCTTGACGTCGAGGATGTTGTCGCTGGAAACCGCACGACCGTCACGGCCACCGGTGGAGGTTGCGATTGCGGTGTAGAGAGTTTGCATGGTGAAAGCCTCGTTCAGGGTTTGTTTGTTTTGCGCTAAATGTTTGCGCGCTAAGTAAGTGCGAAATAAATGTATCGCGCTAATGTTTGGCGCGCAATATATTTTTTCAAAGAAATTTGAAAAAAGACGCAAGGCTGTGAGGTGGTTTAGGTTGAAAGTATTGAGCTAGAGCTATCGAGGGGGATTTTCAGCGGGTTTTTTTCTGGGGAGGGTGGCGAACCCGGTTTTCTGGTGGGCCGCAGAGCCGCTGTGGGAGCGAGCTTGCTCGCGATTGCAGTCTCACATTCAGCAATGATGCTGACTGATACACCGCCATCGCGAGCAAGCTCGCTCCCACAAGGGATTTGTGGTGGTTTGGAGACTAGAGGCTGTCTTGCAGGTGGCGACGCAACTCCTGCAGTTCCGCCTGCAGGTTTTTCAGGCGCTCCAGGGGCATCCCGCTGGCGCCGAGGATGCATTGGGGAATGTCCCGGGCCTTGTCGCGCAACGCCCGGCCCTGTTCGGTGAGTTCGACGATCACCACCCGCTCATCTTCGCGGCTGCGGGTTCGGCTGAGCAGGCCTTCGGCTTCCAGGCGCTTGAGCAGCGGCGTCAACGAGCCAGGATCGGTCAGCAACCGCGTGCTGATTTCACCTACGGTCAAACCGTCCTTTTCCCACAACACCATCATCGCCAGGTATTGCGGGTAGGTCAGGCCCAGCGCTTGCAGCAAGGGTTTGTAGACCTTGGTCATCATCAGCGAAGTGGAATGCAGGGCGAAGCACGCCTGATTGTCCAGCAGCAGGTTGTCGCAGTTGTCCGGGGTGTTGCGCTCGGTGGTCATGTCGAAGCCTTGATCTGTGATCTGAAGAATCTAGCGGGCGAGTCTTTAATGCGCCAGATAATTTTGATCAGTGCCGTTGCAAATGGGTTTGCAGCACCAGATCCCAGGGCGGAATCGGGCTGAAGCGGGTTTTCAGGTACTCCAGCAACAAGCGACTGCGGGAGTTGGGCTGCTGTTCCAGGCGCAAGGCGTAGATGCCGGCGCTTTCCGGTTTCGGCAGACCGCTGTCGCAGAACAGCGGCAGCAACTCACCCCGCAACAGGTATTCGCTGGCCAGCCAGGTCGGCAGGTGCGCGATACCCAGTCCGGCCAATGCGCCGCACACCAGCGCCTCGGCATTGTTGGCGCTCATGCGGATCCGCGCCGGCCGGTGCAACTGCATTTGCCCGTCGCGCTCGAAACGCCAGGCGAAGGGCGGAGCCAGGCCATCCCAGTCGAGTCCGTCGTGTTCAATCAGCTGTGTCGGCTCGGTCGGCACGCCGCGACGTCGCAAATAATCAGGGCTGGCGCAGGCGATACGCACCATGCTCGCCAGTGGCGTGGCCACCAGTCGCGTGTCGGCCAATTGCCCGGCGCGCAGCACCAGATCGACCTTGCCGAGGTTCAGGCCCTGCATGTCGACGAAGCTGTCGATCAAGTGCAACTGCACATCGAGCCCGGGGTAGAGCATCAGGAAATCGGCAATCACCGGTGCCAGGTGCCGGCGACCAAAGGCTGCCGGCGCATCGATACGAATCAGGCCTTCCGGCGCGCTGCTCAGGGACACCGCCTCGGCCCGGGCCAGGCGCAATTCGGCGACGATCCGCCGTGCGCGCTCGGCAAAGGCCAATCCCGCCGGCGTGGCGCGTACCGCATGCGTGCTGCGCAGGAACAGCTGACTGCCGACCGCGCTTTCCAGGCTGTCGATACGCCGTGCCACGGCCGAAGGGGTTAGCGGATGACGGCGCGAGGCGGCGGAAAAACTGCCGGTTTCCAGCACGTCGAGGAACAAGGCCAGTTGGTCGGTCAGTTGATTGGGGTTCATGGCAGGTTTGTGCTTGTGCGAATTTGGCACAGCCATTGTGCGTTGCTATGCGTTTCCGTGCCAGAAGCAACTGCGTAGGATCAAAGGCCTGACGGCAACGGGGAAAATGCTGTGATTGAGTTCTTGATGTATCTGGTGTTCGGCGCTGCGTTGGGCACACTCGGCGGTTTGTTTGGCATCGGCGGCGGCCTGATCGCCATTCCGCTGCTGGGCGTGCTGTTCGGGCTCGATCAGCAGATTGCCCAAGGCACCGCGCTGGTGATGGTGGTGCCGAACGTGATGCTGGCGCTGTGGCGCTATCATCAGCGCATCCGGATCGAACTGCGTCACGCGTTACCGCTGGCCATCATGGGGTTTTGCTTCGCCTGGCTCGGGTCGATCTGGGCGGTGGGCATTGATGCGCAAACCATGCGCATAGGCTTTGTCGCCTTTCTGATCGCACTGTCGGCGTACAACCTCGTTCGCATGTTCGCCGCCAGTGCTCCGCCGGCTTCGCAGATGAACTACTCATGGCCCTGGCTGGGCCTGCTTGGCGCTGCATCCGGCACGATGGGCGGGCTGTTCGGCGTGGGTGGCGCGGTGGTGGCGACACCTGTGCTGACCAGTCTGTTCGGCACGAGCCAAGTGGTTGCGCAGGGGCTGTCGTTGGCGCTGGCCTTGCCGAGTACGGGGGTGACGCTGGTGACTTACGCCGCGCACCATCAGGTCAGCTGGGTGATCGGCTTGCCCTTGGCGGTCGGTGGGCTGATGAGCATCAGTTGGGGCGTGAAGGTTGCCCACGCATTGCCGGAGCGGCTGCTGCGCGGGCTGTTTTGCGGGTTCCTGGTGTTCTGTGCGGTGATGCTCGCCTTCAAAGTTTGAAGCCTTCGATGATGTGCTCGGCCAGGCACTCGGTGATGGGTGACGGGTTATGCAGGTTGCGCACGAGCATGATGCTGGCCTCCGGCAGCAGCGGCAGGTCCTGGGCCTCACCGAGGATGCGCATGTCCGCGGTGATCAGGCTTTCAAGTTGCGCCGTGACGGCCAGGCCGGCGCTGACCACGGCCATGATCGCCGACAGGCTGTCGCTGTTGTACGCCACCCGGTAATCGCGCCCCCGGGCATCCAGGGCATTGCAGGCCCACTGGCGGCAGAAGCAATCACTGTTGAACATCGCCAGTGGCAGCGGCGTCTGCTCGTGGGCGCTGTAGCATTGTGCCTCGGCCCAGACAAAGCGTTCCTTGCGCAACAACTGGCCGATTTCGCTGCCCGGTTCGCGGGTCACGATTGACAGGTCGAGGTCCTGGCGCATCAACAGTTGTTTGGATGATTCGCAGTGCACTTCTATCTGAATCAGCGGGTAAGACTGGGCAAACCGGCGCAGAATCCCCGGGAGGAACCGCATCACATAATCGTCCGGCGTGCCGATACGCACCGTGCCGACCATGTCGGGCTCACGCAACGTATTGAAGACCTCGCTGTGCAGCTTGAGGATGCGTCGCGCATAGCCGAGCAGCACCTGGCCTTCAGCCGTCAGTCGCACCTGCCGCCCGTCGCGCTGGAACAACTGACGCTGCAGCACATCTTCTTCCAGTCGTTTCATCTGCATGCTGACGGCGGACTGGGTGCGGTTGACCAATTCCCCGGCGCGGGTAAAGCCGCCCTGGTCGGCGATGGCGACGAAGGTGCGCAAGACTTCGGTATCGATACTCGGGTAGGCGGACATCCATCAATCTCCGAGATATGTGACATCAGAAACATTCGTTGGATTGATCTTAGACCCGGCGCGAGACTGGAGCCATCCAAACGGAGGGCAACAAGATGAAAGGTCAACATGAGTTCCAAGGATCAGAAAAACACTCGATTCACGTGATATCCGATCTGCTGCACAAGGTCGGCCGCTGGTACGAATTGCATCGCGAGCGCGAATTGCTGGCGAGCTTGAGCGACGAAGCACTCAAGGACATCGGCATGAGCCGTGCGGATGTGGAGAACGAGTCGATCAAGCCGTTCTGGAATGACCCGATGCATAAATGATGAATGCCACGCTACACAAACCCCTTACCGGTGAGGTAGGTTGCGAGCAGACAAGGAGGCACCCATGCCCGCAACGTTGTCCTTTACCCTCAAACAGGCTCGGCGTCTGGCGCTGGCCGCCCAAGGGTTCAACGGGCGGTCGCCGCCAGCGGCGATCAAGGCTGTTGCGCTCAATCGCCTGATCGAACGGCTGGGCATTTTGCAGATCGATTCGGTCAATGCATTGGTGCGTTCGCACTACCTTCCGCTATTTTCCCGCCTCGGTAACTACTCCTCCGATTTGCTCGACCAGGCTGCCTGGAGTCAGGGCCGGCGCCGTACGTTGTTCGAGTATTGGGGCCACGAAGCCTCGTTGTTGCCACTTTCCATGTTCCCGCTGATGCGCTGGCGCATGCAGCGTGCCAGACGTGGCGAGGATATTTATCAGCAGCTGGCGCGCTTCGGTCGTGAGCAACAGGACACAATTCGCCGGGTGCTGGCCTCGGTCGAGGAGCAGGGCGCGCTGGGGGCCGGCAGCCTGTCGACCCGTCAGGAACGGGCCGGCCCCTGGTGGGACTGGAGCGCGGAAAAGCATGCGCTGGAATGGTTGTTCGCTGCCGGTGAAGTGACTGTTGCCGGACGGCGCGGATTCGAAAGGCTCTACGATCTGCCGGAGCGAGTGATTCCCTCGGCGGTGCTTGCGCACCCCGTCCTGAGTGAAGACGAGGCCCAGCGCGGCCTGTTGCGGCATGCGGCAACGGCCTTGGGGGTCGGTACGGAGAAGGATTTGCGTGACTATTTCCGCTTGAACCCTGCGGACAGTCGTCCACGTTTGGCCGAGTTGGTCGAGGCCGGGGAATTGCTGACCTGCGAAGTGCAGGGCTGGCGACAACCGGCCTATTGTCTGCCCGAGCCAAAAGTGCCGCGTAAAGTCGTGGCCAGTGCCTTGCTCTCGCCGTTCGATTCGCTGATCTGGGAACGCAGCCGGACCGAGCGGCTGTTTGATTTCCGCTATCGGCTGGAGATTTACACGCCGCCGGACAAACGGGTGTACGGCTATTACGTCCTGCCGTTTTTGCACAACGAACGGATTGCCGCACGAGTCGATCTGCGCGCCGAACGGGGGGTGGGCCGTTTGGCGGTGCATGCGGTGCATGAGGAGGAGGCGGGGCTGGATGACGAGGGGATGTTGGCGTTGGCGGTCAATCTGCGGCAGATGGCGGATTGGCTGGGGCTGGCGCAGGTTCAGCTGAATTGCCCGCGGGCGAGTGCGGCGAGGTTGCGGGTGGCACTGGCACAGATTGAGGGTGGCTGAGCTGGCCTCTTCGCGAGCAAGCTCGCTCCCACAGGGGAGCGCGGTCCAATGTGGGAGCGAGCTTGCTCGCGATGGCGGTCTATCAGAGAAGCAAAATCTAGCGCCGAACCTGCTTCAAGGTTTCAGCAATCAAAAACGCCAGCTCCAGCGACTGATCGGCATTCATCCGCGGGTCGCAGTGGGTGTGATAGCGATCCGACAAGCCATCCTCGGTGATCGGGCGCGCACCACCGATGCACTCGGTCACGTTCTGCCCGGTCATTTCGATGTGGATACCCCCGGCATAACTGCCTTCGGCTTCGTGTACCTGGAAGAACTGCTTCACCTCGCCGAGGATCTGCGCAAAGTCGCGGGTCTTGTAGCCGCTGCTGGCCTTGATGGTGTTGCCGTGCATCGGGTCCGAACTCCACAGCACCTGCTTGCCTTCGCGCTGGACGGCGCGGATCAGCTGCGGCAAGTGATCGCCGACCTTGTTCGCGCCCATCCGTGCGATCAGGTTCAGGCGACCCGGATCGTTCTGCGGGTTGAGCACGTCGATCAAGCGAATCAGGTCATCCGGGTTCATGCTCGGGCCGACCTTGACCCCGATCGGGTTGTTCACCCCGCGCAGGAATTCGACGTGGGCGCCGTCCAGCTGACGGGTGCGATCGCCGATCCACAGCATGTGGGCCGAGCAGTCGTAGTAGTCGTTGGTCAGGCTGTCGCGACGCACGAAGGCTTCTTCGTAGTTCAGCAGCAGCGCTTCGTGGGCGGTGAAGAAACTGGTTTCGCGCAACTGCGGTGAGCTGTCCATGCCGCAGGCGCGCATGAATGCCAGGGTTTCATCGATACGGTCGGCCAGGTGGCTGTACTTTTCCGCCAGCGCCGAGTTGGCAATGAAGTCCAGGTTCCACTTGTGCACCTGGTGCAGATCGGCAAAACCGCCCTGGGCAAATGCACGCAACAGGTTCAGGGTGGCGGTGGACTGGTGATAGGACTGCAGCAGGCGTTCCGGGTCCGGCACGCGGCTTTTTTCGTCGAAACCGATGCCGTTGACGATGTCGCCACGGTAGGCGGGCAAGGTCACGCCATCGATGGTTTCGTCATTGGCCGAACGGGGCTTGGCGAACTGCCCGGCCATGCGCCCGACCTTGACCACCGGACAGCCGGCGGCAAAGGTCATCACGATCGCCATCTGCAACAACACCTTGAAGGTGTCGCGGATTTTCGCCGCGGAGAATTCGGCGAAGCTTTCGGCGCAGTCGCCACCCTGCAACAGAAACGCGCGGCCCTGGGTCACCTCGGCAAACTGACGGCGCAACTCCCGGGCTTCACCGGCAAACACCAGTGGCGGATAGCTGGCCAGGGTCTGCTCGACCTGCTGCAGATGCGCGGCGTCGGGGTATCGGGGTTGTTGCTGGATCGGCAGGGCGCGCCAGCTGTCAGGGCTCCAGGGTTGGCTCATCACGGTCTCTAGTGTTTTCGCTCGGACCTCCATGTTATCAGCAAATTAGTGCGTGACCTGTTCCCGTCGCTTCGCCGACAATCTCGCCTTTGCCGCTTTCTACACGCGGTGTTATTGCGTTGCCGGCCCCGGTGACGATCAGGAGATGAAATGACTGAGGAGCGCGTCGAGCATCTGCTCGCCGAGGTACAGGACGAGTTCGGCGTGATTCGTGTGCTGGAAGTGGCCGATTACCGTTTTCTCGAATTCGGTGATGCCATCGAGCAAAGCTGCGTGTTCACTGCCGATCCGAGCTGGCTCGAGTACGACTACACCCGGGCGATGCTGATTGGTGCGCTGTGCCACCAGCAACCGGAAAGTGCGCTTTTTCTCGGCCTCGGTGCCGGGACGCTGACCCAGGCCTGCCTCAAGTTCCTGCCGCTGGAAGATGTCGAAGCCATCGAACTACGCCCGGACGTACCGCGCCTGGCTATTGAATATCTGGGGCTGGATGACGATCCGCGCCTGTACATCCGCGTTGGCGATGCGCTGGAACTGCTGGACACCGCTGAGTCGGCCGACCTGATTTTCGTCGACCTTTATACCGATGTCGGTCCGGGTGTCGGTCATCTGGCATGGAGCTTTCTGGAAAACTGCCAGAAGCGATTGAATCCGGGTGGCTGGCTGGTCATCAATCAGTGGGCGACCGACGATGGCAAACCCCTGGGCGCCGCCTTGTTGCGCGGTTTGTATCACCGACATTACTGGGAGCTGCCGGTGAAGGAGGGCAACGTGATTCTGATCGTGCCGTCGGAGCTGGACCAGGAACTGGACATGGACGGCCTGATCGGCCGCGCCGAAGCGCTGGCGCCGCGGTTGGGGTACTCGCTGGATTCGTTGATCAAGGCGATTCGCCCGGCTACCTGAGTTGTCAGTGATGGCCCCATCGCGAGCAGGCTCGCTCCCACATTTGACCGCGATCCCCTGTGGGAGCGAGCTTGCTCGCGATAGCTTTCTTACTGGCAATACAAGGCTAAAGCCCTTTGAAGACACCCGGCCGTCGCTCCACCATCGACCGCACACCTTCCTTGACGTCCTCGGTAGCCATCAACTTCTTGACTAACTGCGGCAACGCCTGTGCCGCCGCGGTTTCCCCTTCATACCGGGCCTGTCGCGCAGACATCAGCGTCGCCTGCACGCCAAGCGGTGCCTGACGGGCGATCCGTTCGGCCAGTTCAATCGCCCGGGGCAGCAAGTCCTCACTGGCCATGACCTCCTGCACCAGACCCAGGTGCAAGGCATCACGGGCGTCGAATTCATCACCGGTCAACAACCAGCGCATGGCATTGCCCCAGCCGGCCACTTGATGCAGGCGCAGGGTCGCACCGCCGAACGGGAAGATTCCGCGTTGCACTTCCATCTGCGCGAACCGGGTGTTGCTGGCGCACAGGTTGATGTCGGCGGCCAGCATCAACTCGATGCCGATGGTCAGGCAATAGCCCTGGGCGGCGACGATTACCGGTTTGCTGACCCTGGGACCTGCGAACACCGCCCACGGATCACAGCCGCCGGGTGGAACCTGCCAGCCATCTGTCAGTGTGACGCTGGCATTGACCAGGTCGAGCCCGGCGGTGAAGTGTTCGCCATGAGCGAACACCACCGCCACCCGCGCCTCGCTGTCGGCTTCGAACTCGCCATAGGCCAGGCTCAACGCGTTGAGCAGGTCGAGATCGAAGGCATTGCGCTTGGCCACCCGATCCAGACCGATCAGGAACACATGACCATGCCGTTCGCGGCTGACTCGACTGGAGCTGGGCTGATTCATGGAGCGGTCCTCGGGGTGGGGAAGGCGTGCCAGACCGGCGGTCTGCACGGCAAAGGGTGAACCGTTTTAGCGCTATCACCCGCAGGGCCGGGCCTTTGAAAAATAGACGGCTGACCGATTATTCGCAAAGCCTGTTACACAACGGTGTATCCGGTGGATTTCCGATAAAAAAAGCTCCCTTTTTGGGCGAATTCCGGTATAGTGCGCGCCGGCCTTTAACCGGGCCGCGTTTAGGTAGCGCAATTCCCCGAAGCCAGCTTCGGCTGCACGTCCGCCCAGCGGACTCTTCCTTGACGATTCTTTTCATTCATTCGTTTTCGCAAATCCCCGCCGACAAAGCTGCCAGGGCGACTCTTGAGTCTCAACACGGCATGTGCAGCTTTGGAGCATGGGTCTTTGCGGATGCACTTAGAGGCAGACCCATGACCCAGGAAATCGGCGGCTTCGCCGCTCTTGAACTTCATCCAAATATTGTCGCTGCAGTAGTCGCTACCGGCTATGAAGAGCCTTCGGCCATTCAGCAGCAGTCGATCCCGATCATTCTCGCCGGTCACGATATGATTGGTCAGGCGCAAACCGGTACCGGTAAAACCGCTGCCTTTGCCCTGCCAATTCTGCACCGCATTGATCCGTCCAAGCGCGAGCCGCAAGCTCTGATCCTGGCCCCAACTCGTGAGTTGGCGCTACAAGTTGCAACCGCTTTCGAAACCTACGCCAAGCAAATGCCGGGCGTGACTGTTGTGGCTGTCTACGGCGGCGCGCCGATGGGCCCACAACTGAAAGCAATCCGTAATGGCGCACAAATCGTTGTCGCCACTCCGGGCCGTCTGTGCGACCACCTGCGTCGCGACGAAAAAGTACTGGCGACCGTGAACCACCTGGTTCTCGACGAAGCCGACGAAATGCTCAAGCTGGGCTTCATGGACGACCTGGAAGTCATCTTCAAGGCCATGCCGGAAACCCGTCAGACCGTACTGTTCTCGGCCACCTTGCCTCAATCGATCCGTGCCATCGCCGAACGCCACCTGCGCGATCCGAAGCACGTCAAGATTCAGAGCAAGACCCAGACCGTTACCGCGATCGAGCAGGCTCACCTGCTGGTTCACGCTGACCAGAAGACTTCGGCCGTTCTCAGCTTGCTGGAAGTGGAAGATTTCGACGCCCTGATCATGTTCGTGCGCACCAAGCAAGCGACCCTGGACCTGGCCAGTGCCCTGGAAGCCAAAGGCTACAAAGCCGCTGCGCTGAACGGTGACATCGCCCAGAACCAGCGTGAGCGCGTGATCGACTCCCTCAAGGATGGCCGTCTGGACATCGTTGTGGCGACCGACGTTGCCGCTCGTGGCCTGGACGTTCCGCGCATCACTCACGTGTTCAACGTTGACATGCCGTACGATCCAGAGTCCTACGTTCACCGTATCGGCCGTACCGGCCGTGCCGGTCGCGAAGGTCGTGCACTGCTGCTGGTGACTCCGCGTGAGCGCCGCATGCTGCAAGTGATCGAGCGTGTAACCGGTCAAAAGGTTGCTGAAGTTCGCCTGCCGGACGCTCAAGCCGTTCTGGATGCGCGCATCAAGAAGCTGACCAACAGCCTGTCGCCGCTGGTGGCTGAAGCCGAATCGACCCACGGTGATCTGCTCGATCGCCTGACCGCCGACATCGGTTGCAGCCCGCGTGCCCTGGCCGCAGCCCTGCTGCGCAAGGCTACCAACGGTCAAGCGCTGAACCTGGCCGCTATCGAGAAAGAGCGTCCACTGGTGCCGAACAATGCACCGCGTGGCGATCGTCCAGAGCGTTCCGGTGATCGTCCTGAGCGTGGTGACCGCGAGCGTCGCGCTCCGATGCCACTGGGCGAAGGCCGTGCACGTTGCCGCACCGCGCTGGGCGCGCGTGACGGTATCGCCGCCAAGAACCTGCTGGGCGCCATCCTCAACGAAGGTGGCCTGGCGCGTGAAGCGATCGGTCGCATCCAGGTGCGTGACAGCTTCAGCCTCGTCGAGCTGCCGGAAGATGGTCTGGAGAAGTTGCTGACCAAGCTGAAGGACACTCGCGTTGCCGGTAAGCAGTTGAAGCTGCGTCGCTACCGCGAAGATTGATCCGCTCTCGGGCTGATTGATCGAACATAAAAAATCCCCGACTGGTTCGGGGATTTTTTTTGCCTTTCAATCGGCGGTGCGGCATTCGCGAGCAGGCTCGCTCCCACAGGTGCCGCAGATCAAATGTGGGAGCGAGCCTGCTCGCGATGGGGGCGACTCGGTCTGTCTGTCAGCCGAAGCGGTAAATATCCATGCCCAGCGCTCCCATGGTGAACCCTTGGTGAGCAACGCTGAACTGCCCGCCAGCGGCTCGGGCAAAGTACAACGGCAACAAGTGCTCATCACTCGGATGATTGCGTACAGCGTTTGGTGCCTGTGCGCGATAGTCGTGCAGCGCGGCTTCGTCGTTCGCTGCGAGTTTGTCGATCATCCAGTCGCGAAACGCCAGGGCCCAGGGCTCAACGCTCTCGGGGCCGGCATGCCAGTCCAGTTCTCGCAGGTTGTGAGTGATGCTGCCGGAGCCGATCAGCAGGACGCCATGCTCGCGCAGGCTGGCCAGCGCGTGGCCAACACGGGTCTGCAGGGCGGGACCGCCACGGGTGGGCAATGAGACCTGGACAATCGGGATGTCTGCCAGCGGATACATCAGCGATAAAGGCACCCAGACGCCATGGTCAAAAGGCCGATTGCTGTCGATACGTGCAGCAAAGCCAGCGGTTTTCAATAGTTCGGCAACCTCGGCGGCGAGTCGTGGGTCACCGGGAGCCGGGTACTGGACTTCGAACAGGGCTTTGGGGAAGCCGCCGAAGTCATGCCAGGTTTCCGGTTGTGGATTGCCGCTGACCAGCAGCTCATTGCTTTCCCAGTGCGCGGAAACAATCACGATGGCCTTGGGCTTCGGTATCTCGGTGGCTAGGCGGGCAAGTGCCGGCCCGCTGGCGCCGGGTTCCAGGGCGAGCATGGGGGAGCCGTGGGATATGTACAAGCTGGGGAACATGAATGAGCTCCTGAGAGTTAAGATGCAACATCTTCAGTCAGATCATTAATCTAAATCTAATATAAGTTTTAGAGTGTTTTGATCGAATTTTCGGGGTTATTTATGCAGCCGGAGTTTTGGCACAAGAAATGGGCGGCGAACCAGATCGGCTTTCATCTGCCGCAGGTGAACCCTCATCTGAAGCGGTTCTGGCCGGCGTTAAGCCTTGAAGAAGGCACACGCGTGTTGGTGCCGTTATGTGGAAAAAGCCTGGATTTGCTATGGCTCGCCCATCAAGGCCATGAGGTCTTGGGAGTCGAACTGTCGGAAAAAGCCATCGAGGAGTTTTTCAGCGAACATGGCTTTGATCCGGCCATCAGTGAGCAGGGGCCGTTCAAGGTTTATCGGGCAGGTTCCATTGAGCTGTGGTGCGGCGATTTCTTCGAGCTGACGGCAGGCGATGTGGCCGACTGCTCCGCGCTTTATGATCGCGCGGCGTTGATCGCGCTGCCGACGGAAATGCGAGAGCGCTACGCCGCCCATTTGAAGCGGATATTGCCGAAGGAGTCCCATGGCCTGGTGATTACCCTGGACTATGACCAGGCGCAAATGCCCGGCCCGCCGTTTGCTGTGCTCGATGATGAGGTGCGGCGGTTGTTCGGGGACTCATGGGCGCTGAAGATCCTGGAAGATCAGGATGTGTTGAGCGAGAGCGGGAAATTCCTGGAGGCGGGTGTCACGCGGCTTGAGGAGCGGGTTTATCGGGTTTCCAGTCGGTAATAGTGGCTGGCTGTACTGGCCTCATCGCGAGCAAGCTCGCTCCCACAGTGAATTTGTGTGCGACTCAGAACCTGTGTGGGAGCGAGCCTGCTCGCGATGAGGCCAGAATGAGCACCGCGGCAATCTGCAGACAAAAAAAGGCCCGCATCGCTGCGGGCCTTTTGCTTTGCTGTGGGGTGTATCAGCCCCGACGACGAGCCAGAGCGTCGATGCGCTCTTCCAGCGGCGGGTGGCTCATGAACATGCGAGCGAAGCCTTGCTTGATGCCACCGTTGATGCCGAAGGCGTTCAGGGTGTCGGGCATGTGCACCGGCAGCCCTTGTTCCGCCCGCAGGCGTTGCAGGGCGCCAATCATCGCGGCGGTGCCGGCCAGGTTTGCACCGGCTTCGTCGGCACGGAATTCACGCTTGCGCGAGAACCACATGACGATGGCGCTGGCCAGGATGCCCAGAACCAGTTCGGCGAAGATGGTCGCCACGTAGTAGGCAATACCCTGGCCTTCTTCGTTCTTGAAGATCACCTTGTCGACGAAATTGCCGATGATCCGTGCGAAGAACATCACGAAGGTGTTCACCACGCCCTGGATCAACGCCAGGGTGACCATGTCACCATTGGCCACGTGACCGATTTCGTGGGCCAGGACGGCTTTCACTTCATCCGGCGAGAAGCGCTCGAGCAATCCCTGGCTGACCGCGACCAATGCGTCGTTCTTGTTCCAGCCGGTGGCGAAGGCGTTCGCCTCGTAGGCCGGGAAGATACCGACTTCGGGCATCTTGATCCCGGCTTCGCGAGACAGTTGCTCGACGGTTTGCAGCAGCCATTGCTCGTGACGGGTGCGTGGCTGGGTGATGATCTGGGTGCTGGTGCTCATCTTCGCCATCCACTTGGAGATGAACAGCGAGAACAGCGAACCTGCGAAACCAAAGACCGCACAGAAGATCAGCAGCTGATTGAGGTTGAGGTCAACCCCATTGGCCGCCATGAACCCGTTGAAGCCGAAAAGGCTCAGGGTGATGCTGGCAATCAGCACGACCGCCAGGTTAGTGGCCAAGAACAGCAGGATGCGCATCATGGTTGTAGAAATCTCCTCATGCTAAAGATGTGGCGTACTGCGGGGTATATAAGGTGCTGCACCGGGGTATTCAACCGGGTGACTATTTCAAACTGTGTCCTACGGCAACAGTCTAGCTGCTTGCAGGGCATTTCCGACAAGTATGCGGGAAGTGTTTGTCAGTCAATTCATGTCGAAGGCCCCGCCTTTGTTAGACGCGAGCAGGCAAGGCGCGATCCGGCAGCGGTCAAGGCGGCTGTCAGTGGCGCAATGCAAACAAATGTTGCCGGATGAATCACCGTGCGACGTTCGGGAACGTCGCACGGTGACAGATCGCTTACTGGCGGTAGGACTTGAGGAAGCCGCCGATGCGTCCGATAGCCATCTCCAGGTCATCGACACGGGGCAGGGTCACGACGCGGAAGTGGTCTGGCCATGGCCAGTTGAAAGCGGTGCCTTGAACCACCAGCAGCTTCTCGGAGAGCAGCAGGTCGAGGACGAACTTTTCGTCGTTATGGATTGGGCAGACCTTGGGGTCGATCCGCGGGAATGCATACAGCGCCCCCATCGGCTTGACGCAGCTCACGCCCGGAATGTCGTTGAGCAACTCCCAGGTGCGGTTGCGTTGCTCCAGCAGGCGGCCCTGGGGCAGCACCAGGTCATTGATGCTCTGATAGCCACCCAGGGCGGTCTGGATCGCATGCTGGCTCGGCACGTTGGCACACAGGCGCATGTTCGCCAGCATGTCGATGCCTTCGATGTAGCTCTGGGCATGGTGTTTCGGGCCGGAGATGGCGATCCAGCCGGAACGGAAACCGGCCACGCGATAGGACTTGGACAGGCCGTTGAAGGTCAGGCAGAGCAGGTCCGGCGCCAGGGAGGCGGTGCAGATGTGCACGGCGTCATCGTAGAGGATCTTGTCGTAGATCTCGTCGGAGAACACCACCAGATTGTGCTGGCGAGCCAGTTCCAGCATGCCCAGCAGGACTTCTTTGGAGTACACCGCGCCGGTCGGGTTGTTCGGGTTGATGATTACCAGGGCCTTGGTGTTCGGGGTGATCTTGGCCTTGATGTCGGCCAGGTCTGGCCACCAGTTGGCTTGCTCGTCGCACAGGTAATGCACCGGGTTACCGCCCGATAGGCTTACCGCTGCGGTCCACAACGGATAGTCCGGCGCTGGCACCAGCACTTCGTCGCCGTTGTTGAGCAGGGCCTGCATCGACATCACGATCAGTTCGGAAACGCCGTTGCCCAGGTAGATGTCTTCAATGCCGACGCCTTCCACCTGCTTTTGCTGGTAGTACTGCATGACGGCCTTGCGCGCACTGAACAGGCCCTTGGAATCGCTGTAGCCCTGGGCGGTCGGCAGGTTGCGGATTACGTCCTGGAGGATTTCATCCGGTGCTTCGAAACCAAAGGGCGCCGGGTTGCCGATGTTCAGCTTGAGGATGCGATGGCCTTCCTCTTCCAGGCGCTTGGCGTGCTTGAGCACCGGGCCGCGAATGTCGTAGCAGACGTTGGCGAGCTTGTTCGATTTGCTGACCTGCATGGCGATGTGTTCCCGAAAATGAACGATCCAGACGGCGTTTGGGCAGCCGTGCTGGGAATCCTGCGTATTCACACAGGCCTGACGCCTTGAGATGCAGCACCCATATTTCCGTTTGAATGCGCGTGGTCTGGCTGCCAGACTGGCGTTTGACGAGGCGCAATCATACGTGCCGCCCGATCCGTGGAAAAGGTACAGATCGGGCTTTTTCAGCCGCTGAGGTGTGATGATGGAAAAGTTGGAAAAAACCCTGGAAGAATGGAAGGCGATGCTCGACCCGGAGCAGTACAACGTGTGCCGCCTCAAAGGCACCGAACGACCGTTTTCCGGCAAGTACAACGCCACCAAGACCGACGGTATCTACCACTGCATCTGCTGTAACGAGCCGCTGTTCGACTCCAAAACCAAGTTCGACTCGGGTTGCGGCTGGCCGAGCTTCTACGCGCCAATCGGCGACAGCGCCATGACCGAAATCCGTGATGTCAGCCACGGCATGATCCGCACCGAAGTGGTCTGCGCCAAATGCGACGCGCACCTGGGGCACGTTTTTCCCGACGGCCCGCCGCCAACGGGCCTGCGCTATTGCATCAACTCGGTGTGCCTGGACCTGGTGCCGCGCGAGTAATGCGAGCCCTGTAGGAGCGAGCCTGCTCGCGATGGTCGTCAACGATAACGCGGGAAGCCTGGTGCCCCGAGTTGTTCTCTGGTCCATCGCGAGCAAGCTCGCTCCTACAGTGGATTGGCGTTCGATAATTTAAATTGCACACAATTCAATTGCTCGCTATTTTGTTATCTCTTCCATTCAATCGGAACCTCAAACATGAGCGACAACCTGCTGAGCATTCCTTGCACCACGATCAAGGGTGAGCAAAAGACTCTGGCGGATTTCGCCGGCAAAGCCGTGTTGGTGGTCAACACGGCCAGCAAGTGCGGTTTCACTCCGCAGTACAAAGGCCTGGAAGAGCTGTGGCAGACCTACAAGGACCAAGGCCTGGTGGTGCTCGGCTTTCCCTGCAACCAGTTCGGCAAGCAAGAGCCGGGCAATGAAGGGGCGATCTCCGAGTTCTGCGAGCTGAACTTCGGTGTCAGCTTCCCGCTGTTCAAAAAGATCGACGTCAATGGTGCCGATGCCCATCCGCTGTTCGTGCAATTGAAAAAGCGCGCACCGGGGGTGCTGGGTTCCCAGGGCATCAAGTGGAACTTCACCAAGTTCCTGATCGGCAAGGACGGGCAACTGGTCAAGCGCTTCGCTCCGGCGACCAAGCCGCAGGACCTGACCCGCGAGATCGAAGCCCTGCTCAAATGAACACCTTGTCAGTCGATTCCCTGAAGCTCGACAGCCAGTTGTGCTTCAAGCTGTACGCGGCATCCCGGGCGGTGATTCGCGGCTACAAGCCAATGCTCGATCAGTTGGGCCTGACTTACCCTCAGTACTTGGCGATGCTGGTTTTATGGGAGTGGCAGGAAGCGACCCCGGAGCAACCGACCGTCAAGGCATTGGGCGAGCGTTTGGCTCTGGATTCCGGCACGCTGACACCCTTGCTCAAGCGCCTGGAACAACTGCAACTGGTGCAGCGTCAGCGTTCGGCGCGCGATGAACGTGAAGTGCACCTGAGCCTGTCGCCAGCCGGCACGGCCTTGCGCGAACAGGTTGGGCCACTCAAGGCGCGCCTGTTGTGCGACAGCGGGGTCGATCTGAATCGTCTCAACGAATTGCGCGATGGCCTCGATCACCTGTTGGGGCAGATCAAGGCGCTGTCATAGCGGGGATCCACAGGTCCAGCAGGGCGGCCAGTTCTTCGCGCCGGAAGGGTTTGGCCAGGTAGTCGCTCATGCCAGCGGCACGACAGCGTTCACGCTCCTCCGACATGGCGTTGGCCGTCAGGGCAACGATGGGCAGTTGGGGCCAGCGTCCGCTGCGGCGGATTTGCCGGCTGGCTTCATAGCCGTCCATTACCGGCATGTTGCAGTCCATCAGCACCAGGTCGAAATCCCGTTGCTCGAGTTGATCCAGTGCCTCGCCACCATGAGCGGCGGTGGTGACCTCGCAGCCGAGTTTGCCGAGCATGCCCTTGGCCACCAACTGGTTGACCGGGTTGTCTTCCACTAACAGCACGCGCCCGCGACGTTGCGGGCATTGTGTGTCGAGTCGAGCCTCGTTGACCGGTTGGGTTTGCGGTTGCAGGATCCTGCGCAACGTTTGAAGTAGCATACTGCGGGCCAAAGGGCGGGCCTGCTGTTGCAAGGGGGCGAGTGCGTTGACCTCTTCGCTGGGCATGAAGTTGCCATACGCGGTGATCAGCAGGATTGGCGCGCTGAGGGTGGGGCGCAAACTGAACAGGCATTCGGGGCAGTCGGTGATGAGCACGTCGGCTGCCAGGCCAAGCAATGGGTCATCCATGGAACGCCGTTCATAGTCCAGCCCCCAGACAGGCAACAGGCTGTTCAACAGTTCCCCCAGTCCGCTGCTGGCGGCCGTGATGGCAATGACTTTGCCCCTGAGCGAAACAGCTGGCATTGCACGGGTATGGCTGGGCAATGGCAACTCCGCGCAGAACTGGCTGCCAAAACCCGCCTCGGAGCTGATGGTCAGACGCCCCTGCATGGCTTCGCAAAGGTTATAGGTCAGGGCCAGGCCCAGCCCGGTGCCGCCAAATTGACGGGTAATGCCGGCACCGGCCTGGGTGAAAGGCTGGAGGATCTTGACCTGCGCCTCCTGAGGGATGCCGATGCCGGTGTCGCAGACTTCGATTCTGACGCCGTCGCCAAACGTCGACAGGCGTACGTCTACCCGCCCGAAACGGGTGAACTTGAGGGCGTTGGACAGCAGGTTACTGACGATCTGCCGCACCCGGGTCGGATCACCGAGCACCAGTGCCGGGAAATGCGGATCGATCAGGCAGGTCAGTTCGACGCTGGGGGCGGCGTTCTGCGACAACAGGTTGGCGGTGTCTTCGATCAGCGAACCCAGGTCGAAGGGGATGTGTTCGAGTTCGAGTTGGCCGGCATCGAACTTCGACAAATCGAGAATATCGTTGAGCAATTCCACCAGCACTTTGCCCGAATCATGGGCGATCGACAGTTGCTGCTGTTGTTCGGCATTGAGCGGTCCGTCGAGGGATAGCGCGATCATCCCGAGCAAGCCATTGAGGGGCGTGCGGATTTCATGGCTCATGTTGGCCAGGAACACCGAGCGGGCTTCGGCCATGTCCAGTGCTGTGCTGCGGGCGGCTTCCAGTTCCTCGTTGGATTGGCTCAGCCGGTCGTTGATCGCCTTGAGTTCGGCAGTGCGGGCCGAGACGATGTTTTCCAGTTGGCCCAGGTACTCGGTCAGGCGGTTTTCCGCGTTGCGCCGCTGCTGGATTTCGGTGGCGATGTTCCTGAATTGCTGGTTGGCAGCCTTGACCAGCACGCCGATCTCATCGTTGGCGTGCCCGACGGGACACTCCAGCGAGGTCGCTTCGGTGCTGCTCGGGTCGCGACCGCTGAGTTCACGGATGACCCGCACCAGGGGTTTGGTCAGCATCACATAGAACAGCGCCAGCAGGATGCCGGACAGCAGCAGGCTGCGGGCGAAGCCATTGAGCAGGGTCACTTCGGCCCGGCGCAGGAACCGGTTGCCGAAGGAGTAAGTATCGACTTTCAGGCGCAGCGTACCCAGGGATTCGTTGGGTAAATTATCCAGGTAAAGCCGGTCTTCGAACTGTCGGCTGGCGCCGAACAGGAAGTCACTGAGCATCCTGTAACCGTTTTCCACACCGGGTCGCTTGACATTGGCCAGCACGGTGCCGTTGTTGTCGATCAGTTTTGCGCTAATGATCGCTGGCGAGCGCAGCAGGCCCAAGGTCAGTTCCTTGGCGAGTTCGGCGTCGATGTTGTAGGCGATTCGCGAGGCCGGGTTGTGGCTGATTTCCAGCAATGAAAGGATTTCACGATTGATGGAGGCGTCTTCACTGGCATAATCGATGCCTATTTGCAGCAGGCTGAGCAGCGTGCCCAGAATGAAACCGACCAGCACGGTAAGCCGGGCTTGCTTGAATGACAGCCGGTTGGTGAATTTGATGTCCATGGGGGGGTGAACCACTTCCGTTTCCTTTCGCTGCTCAAGCATAGTCGATCATGTCTGTCTGCTGATGTTCTCGCGAGGGCTGTACCGCGGGGGTAGCCGCTTGTGTGACGCTGTGTTTCGTCGCTGTATCACCATCATTACTGTGAACGTGCCCGAGGAGAAGTCGTGGATTCCCGATTGAATGCTTTTCTTGAACGCGCCGATGCCGTTCTGGCCCGTATCGAGCCGTTGCTGCCGGCACCACGGCCAGCCATCGACTGGACGCAATGCCTGGCCGCGCGCTGGCAGCGTGAGTCGCGCGGCGGTTATCTGATGCCGCTGGAGGTCAGCCTCGACATGCGTTTGTCGGACCTGATCGGCGTCGACCGGCAAGTCGAGCAGCTTGGGCGCAATACCCGGCAATTCCTTGACGGCATGCCAGCCAACCATGCCTTGCTCTGGGGCTCGCGCGGCACCGGCAAGTCGTCGCTGGTGCGCGCCTTGTTGGCCGAACACGCTCACGCCGGTTTGCGCTTGATCGAGATTGAACGTGATCACCTGGCAGACCTGCCGCGGGTGGTCGAACAGATCGGCAAACTGCCCCAGCGTTTCGTGCTGTTTTGCGATGATCTCTCGTTCGAGTCGGGCGAGGGCGATTACCGAGTGCTCAAGAGCGTCCTTGATGGCTCGCTGGAACAGGCGCCGGACAACGTTTTGTTGTACGCCACGTCCAACCGTCGCCACCTGGTGCCGGAAAAGGAAAGTGACAACGAAAACTGGAAACGGGTCGACGGCGAACTGCATCCGAGCGAGGCGGTGGAAGACAAGATCGCACTGTCGGACCGCTTCGGCCTGTGGCTGTCGTTCTATCCGTTTACCCAGGAACACTTCCTCGACGTCGTCGAGCACTGGATCGGCCAGTTGGCCGGCAAGGCCGGACTGGCGTGGCAGCGCACCGAAGAGCTGGACATTCTGGCGGTACGTTGGGCCACCGGCCGAGGCAACCGCAATGGGCGTTGCGCCTATCAATTTGCCCGTTACTGGGTCGGGCTGAAACTGTTGGAGCACAAGGCATGATCGATTTACAAAAGAGCGGCCAGGGCCTCGAAGGCTACGGCATGCTACACGCGCAGCTGGAATCATTGCTGGCGGACGAGCGGGACTTCATCGCCAATGCCGCACAGTTCTCGGCGTTTCTGTTCAATCAACTCGATGATTTGAACTGGGCCGGTTTTTACCTCAACCGTAATGAAGAACTGGTGCTGGGCCCGTTTCAGGGGCAGATCGCTTGCGTGCGGATTCCGTTCGGTCGTGGCGTTTGCGGGGCGGCGGCAGCCACCCTGCAGACTCAACGAGTCGAAGATGTGCACGCGTTTCCCGGTCACATTGCTTGCGACAGCGCCTCGAACAGCGAACTGGTGGTGCCGTTGGTCAAGGACGGCCGATTGATCGGTGTGCTCGACCTCGACAGTCCGAAACTCGCGCGCTTCACCGCGCAGGACCAGGCTGGAATCGAACAGCTGGCGGCGATTTTCCTGCGCCTGACCGACTGCTGATCAAGACGTCAGGCCGGCCTTGGTCAGCAGGCCCGACGCGTCCACCGTATCGATCTGCCCGGGGTCGAGGAAGCGCCTGGCGTACTGCAAATAGATCTGTGCCTTGATGAACAGCCCGAACAGCTGCGGGTCGATGTGGGCATCACGGCACATGAACGCCATGATGCCCAGCGCCTCGCTTAAGGTCTTGGCTTTTTTGTAGGGGCGGTCGGCGGCCGTCAACGCTTCGAAAATATCGGCAATCGCCATCATCCGCGCCGGCAAGCTCATTTCTTCTCGCTTCAAGCGTTTCGGATACCCGGTGCCGTCCATTTTTTCGTGGTGCCCGCCGGCTATTTCCGCGACGCTGCGCAAGTGCTCGGGGAACGGCAGATGGTTGAGCATCAGTATCGTCTGAACGATGTGGTTATTGATGACATACCGCTCCTCGCTCGTCAGGGTGCCCCGGACAATGCTCAGGTTGTACAACTCGCCCCGGTTGTATTTGTGGGGCGGAACGTCGAGCTTGAAGCCCAGGGGATTGTCTTGCGGTATCACTTCGTTTTCGCTGCGTTCGAACAGGTGCTCGGGTTTGTCCGCCAGTAACGGTTCGCTGACGGGCAGGTTGGGGGCGGGCGTTCGGGCCTGACGCCGGTTTTCTTCCCAGGACACGCCCAGCCGGTCATCCAGGGTCCGGGTCCAGGTTCGTTCAGCCAGGCGGCGCAGGCGTTGCAGGTCAGCGTCGGCCATGGTTTCGCCGCCGAGGTTGCAGCGGGCAACGAAGGCGAAATCGTCATCGAGTCCGGCCAGGCTGGCATTGCGCAGTTCCGCCAACGGTTGCTCGTCACCGCCCAGGGCAATGCCCCGCCAGTAGCTGATCCAGGCATCGCACTTGAGTACCTCGAAGCGGGTACGGATTTCGTGGATACGATCGGTCAGGGTTTCCAGCTTCGTGGCTTTGTCGACGACATATTCCGGGGTGGTGATCTTGCCGCAATCGTGCAGCCAGGCGGCGATGTGCAGTGCCTCCCATTCATCTTCGGTCGGCTGATAGGCGCTGAAGGCGGGCTCCTGGCTCGCTGCCGCCGCTTGGGCGAGCATCAGGGTCAGTTCCGGCACGCGCTGGCAATGGCCGCCGGTGTAGGGGCTTTTGGCGTCGATGGCGCCGGCCAGCAGTTGAATGAAGGCGTCCAGCAGCTGTTTTTGCCGGGCTTGCAGGCGCTGGCTTTCGATGCACACGGCAGCCGCGCCGGACACCGCCTGGAGAAACGCAATGCGGTCCGGCCGCAGCTTGTCCAGATCGCTCTGCTCGCCGCTGTCGGCCAAGAGCAACACCAGCAGACCCACGGTTTCGTTGTGGCGATTGTGCAGGCGGATCCCGATCAGATGGACCCGAGGACTTTCCAGCGCGAGCAGGATTTTCTGCAGATCACCCGCCTGCTCGAACCCCAGGTTGCTGACGACATTGTCGACGTTGGCCAACTGGTGCAGCCATGGGGGGCTTTGCGGGTTCTCGAGCGAGTGTCCGCGGATGTCGAAGTCTTGCAGGTTTTCGGCGGTGTTATTGATGACCAGCCCGTGGGGTTTCATGTGCTGGCCATCACCTTCGCGCAGATAGATCAGGCCGGCCTGGGCCTGGCCGATTTTCACGGTTTCAAACAACACCCGTTCCAGCAGCGGGGCGAAACGGGTTTCGGCGCTGAGGCTGTCAGTGATCTGGAAGAAGCTCGCCAGGGTGTCTTTCATTCGTGCCATCGACACACTCAACTGGTCGACTTCGAGCACCGGCGAGCGGCGGGAAAGCGGAAAATTGAAATCGAAACTGCGAATCGCATCGGCCTCCTGCACCAGGGCGCGCAAGGGTTTGACCAGGATTCTTGATGTCAGCCAACCCAGCGGCACGCATAACAGCAAGGTTGCCAGGGTAATCAGCGCACCCTGCCAGCGCATCCGGTAAGCGTCGACGAGCAACTCGTCTTCCGGTACCAGCAGCGCCAATTGCAGGCCTTGGGGGCCGCCTTCCTGCATGCTGCTGCGGGCCACGATCCACTGCCGGCCGTTGGCGTTCAGGCGACTGCCCTGAGGGGGACTATTGAGCAACGCGTCCAGGCCGGGGCTCAGGTCCGCCGCCTTGACCAGGCGGGACGTCTGATCATCGATGATCAGCTTGCGGCTGTCGGGGTAGGCAATGGCATTGCCTTCGGCATCGAACAGCACGATTTCGGTACTGGGGGTCACGACGTGCTTGGCCAGGGTCGCGCTGAGTTCGGCCAGAGTCAGGTCGGCGGCCAGGATTGCCTTGTCGCCGCTGCGTCGTGCCAGCGTCGTGCCGATGTTGTGGGTGGAAAAAAAGATATAGGGTTCGGTCGTGATCTGGTCGTTGTCGCCGCGGGCGCTGGTGAACCAGGCGCGGTTGCGTGGGTCGTACGTGTCGTTCAGGTTGTCCTGACGGCTGACAAGTGCCAGGTTCCGGTCGAAAAACAACGACTGGGAGTGGGGCTGGCCGTTGCTGTCGTGCTCGATGCTCCAGACTTGGAAAACCGCCGTGTCCGGAGACTTGACCAGGGCTTTGACCTCCGGGGTGCGCAGCGGGCGGACCATGAAGAAGTCACCATTGTCGTAGCCCAGGTACAGTGAAGCCAGGTTGGGGTTGTCCTCGAGTGACTGGCTGAACGGTTCGAGCAGTGCCAGGCGCTGTTCCAGATCAGGGGACTGGCCCGCCGGGTTGAGTGCCAGCAGGCTCAACAGATGACGAATGGGGTCATAGATAGCGTGCAGGTCCAGGCGGACATCCTGCTCAATGCGGTTGAAGAGTTTTTCGCTGCTGGACAAGATGATCTGTGTGGTTTGCCGGTAGTTGAAAAGCCCCAGCACCGCCCCGGTCAGCAACAGCAAAAAGGTGAACATCACGCTGATATGGACATGCAGCGGAAACCGGCGTGGATCCGTGCGCAGTGGGTCAGGCATTGCGGGTTTCTCCATGATGGTCAACACACCGCTGAGGGACCAAGCATAGTTAAGGCTCTGGCAGTTTGCCTTCGTCGTAATGCTCGATCTGACGTAGCAACGCGTCCTCCAGTTCGAGCATGGTGCGCTCCATGGATTTGCAGCATCCGGCCACTTTTTCGCGATCGGAATCCTCATGGCAGGCGGCTTCGAGTGCCTCGCAGCGGTCGATCAGGCGGGAGGCTTGTACTATCCGGGCTGCGCCTTTGATTTTGTGGGCAATGTCCTGCAGCGCTTGCGTATCCCCAGAGCTGGATAGCGACAGCAGCGTTGGCAGATCCTGGCGGTTGCTGTTCACCAACTCGTTCAGCAATCGTCGGTTCAATTTCGGGTTGCCCCCGGTCAGCAGTTTCAACCCGTGAAGGCTGAACGCCGGGGCTACATGGGTTGGTTCAATGCCTTGCACCCATTGACTCAAGGCTCCGAGGCTGAGGGGTTTGAACAGGCAGTCGTCCATTCCGGCCTGTTTGCAGCGTTGTATTTCTTCCGGTTGGGCGTTGGCGGTAAAGCCGAGAACGGTGCAGGGAGGACGATGGAGTTGTCGCTCATGCTGGCGAATGGCACGGGCAAGCTCATAACCGTTCATGACCGGCATGTTGCAATCGGCGATCACCAGATCAAAAGGCTGGTCCTTCCATGCCTCCAATCCCTCCTGTCCATCGGCCGCGACGGTAAATCGATGTCCAAGAAACTCTAGTTGCTGGCATGTGAGCAATCGATTGGCCGAGTGATCGTCGACTACCAGAACATTCAATGGGGTTGTGGCGACGACGACTTGGGTTTCGACCGCACGGGCCGACTGTTGCAGCGGCAACGTTTCCAGCTGCAGCAACACCTCCACTTGGGTACCGATGCCCGGCTCGCTGCGCAATTGCAGGCTGCCGCCCATCATCTCGCAGAGATTGCGACTGATCACCAGCCCCAGCCCTGCGCCTCCCCTGGCCGATTGCATGGCGTGGTCGGCCTGAGCGAAGGGTTCGAACAGGCGTTGTTGATCCTGTTCGCTGATCCCGATACCACTGTCGTGAACCTGCACCCGCATCTGCACATGCTCAGGTTGCGTTGCCGGGTGCAGGTCGACAATGACCCGGACCTGGCCTTGTTCGGTAAACTTGATGGCATTGCTGATCAGGTTGGACAGCACCTGTTTGAAGCGCAATGGGTCCAGCAACACATCGAAGGTCGGGTTCGCCGATGAAAACTCCAGCAGCAGCTCGAGTTCCTTCTGTCGGGCCAGACCTTCGAAAATCCGCACGACCGAGGTCACAAGTTCACCCGGATCAACCCGCTCCGGAGTCAGGCTCAAGCGTCCTGATTCGATTCTGGCGATGTCGAGAATGTCGCCGATCAATTCCAGCAACCCATTCGCCGAGTTGTACGCGACATCGATGGCCGGACGCTCCGGGTGCTGATGATCAAGACGCTTGAGTGTCAGTTCAAGCATGCCGATGATTGCATTCATCGGCGTGCGGATCTCATGGCTCATCGTGGCCAAAAACGTGCTTTTGGCCCGGTTGGCGTTATCGGCGCGTTCTTTCGCGCAACGCAGATCGTCGAGCAGTTGCCGCCGTTCGCTGATGTCGATCCAGCCACCGATAATGCCTTGCACTTTTGCGCTGGAATCCCGATAGGGAAGAATCCAGTGATAGATCGTCAGCCGCCGGCCACCAATGTGCAGCTCGCGATCGACGATCAACGGTCTGCCCTCGGCCACTACGCGCTGGTAGTCGGCCTGGTACTCCCGGGCTTCGAACACATTGCTCATCGATCCCTGCATGACGCTTTTGCCAATGACATCTTCACGCCGGGCGCAGAACGCTTGCAGGTAACTGTCGTTGCAACTTTGCAGCAGCCCCTGGCGATCACGTACGTAGATCGGATGGGGCGTGCCATTGACCAGCGATCGCATGAACTCGAACTGGTCGTTCAGCGCACGCTCGGCGGCCTTGCGCTGCTTGATCTGGCGTCGCATGTAGTCGTTCCACGCAATGGAAATCAGCAATAGCACGCCGGCACCGATGACGATTTGGTAGAACAGTCTTTGATAGTTGCGCCAGGTGCTTTGCGAGGACGCCGAATAGCCGCGCCAGCGACTGTTGATGATGCCCAGTTCTTCCGGCGAGATGCTCAGCAATGCCTTGTCGAGAATGGCGTTCAGCTCTTTGGCGCCCCGAGCGGTGGCAAGGGAAAACGCTGCCTGCTCGGTGCCGATGGTGGTGCTGATTTGCAATGTGTGCTCGAACAGCCGCGAGGAAATAAAGTAATTGGCAATGACCAGTGAGTTCACCGCGCCCTCTGCCTGGCCTTCGGCGAGCAACTCCACGGCGCTGAAGGTGTCCGGGGTTTCGATCAAATTGATTCGGGGAAACTCTCTGCGCAGGTAATCGATGATTGGATTGCCGCGGGCAATGGCCAGGCGCTTGTCTTGTAGCTGCGCGAGGTTGGTCGAGCTGTCGGCGGCCTTGCGGGTCAGCAGGACGTAGGAATTTTCCAGAAAGGGGCGGGTAAAGTTCAGCTGGGTTTGACGTTCGGCACTGGGGAGCAACGCGGCGATCACATCTACCTTGTTGTCCTTGATCTGTTTGATCATCTCGTCATCGCTTCGACTGCTCCGGATATCGAAGCGCAAGCCGGTACGCAGCCTGATAAGCTCAAGCAAATCTGCGGTGACCCCGCGAAAATTGCCATTGCTATCGAAAAATGTCAGTGGCGCAAAGGCTTCGTTGACGACAACGCGCACAATCGGGTGGTGGCTCAGCCAGCGTTCTTCGCGGTCAGTGAGTTGCAGCTTTTGATCGGTCAGCAGAATGTCGCTACCGGCGCTCCAGCGTTTGGCGATGTTTTCTCGTTCACTGGAGGGGATGGCCGTGATCATGGAGTTGATGATGCCGAGCAGCTCAGGGTTGTTCCGGTTGACGGCGAAGCTGAAACCAAAGGCTTCATGTTTGCCGAAGTTGGCCATGCGGATGTTGTTCAGATACCCCTTGTTGATCATGTAGTGAGTTGAAATGGTGTCACCGAGAAACACGTCCGCCTGATCGAAAGCAACGGCATTGATCGCATTCTGATAGGACGGATAAGACGTGATGATCGCCTTCGGATACAACGCCTTGACTTCGGCCAGCGGCAAGTAGTGATACACCATGCTAAGGCGCAATCCGGCCAGGCCATCGGTGAGGGATCGTGTTTCCCCTTCGCGGGTGACCAATACGGGTTGGTCGACGGCATAGGGTATGGACAGTGCAATGTCGGCGTTGCCAGCTTCGAATCCATTGGCGGTGCCGAGCAGATCGACTTCGCCATTTTCCAGCGCAGTGATCGCGGCCCCTCGGGAATCGAAACGCTGAACCGTGACGGGCAGACCGGTTGCTTTTTCCAGGAGACCGGCGTAATCGGCGGTAAAACCTTCATAGTCCTGACCACTGGTGGTCAGGTCGAATGGTGGATAGTCCGGGGCTGACGTACCGAGCGTCAGTTGGTTTTTTTGTTTTATCCATTGTCGCTGGGATTCATCCAGCCGAACCTCCAGCGCTCCGACCTTCGAGCGGCTGAGCAGCGTGTAGTTTTCATTGCCCGGTGCCCCGAACAACGAGGTGCTCACGCATAGACCTGCGGTCAATTGAATCAGATAGACCTTCAAACGTCTGGGCATCCAGGTTCTCACACGAGTGCGTTACGTTTTGCCATCTCGATCAGTTCAACCAGGGATTTGGCTTTTAGTTTCTGCATGAGGCGCTTTTTGTAGGTGCTCACGGTCTTGTTGCTCAGAAACATGCCCTTGGCGATTTCCTTGTTTGTGCGGCCTTGGGCAAAAAGTTGCAAGACCATCAGTTCCCGGTCGTTTACGGATTTGAACAGTTCCAGTTCCATGCAGCGTGTTTCATCTCCGCGGATGGGGTTCAAAGCCTCGCTCGGAAAATAGTTGTAACCTGCAAATACCGCTTTTATGGCGCTGACCAGTTCACTGATGTCCTCTTGTTTGCAGACATAGCCCGATGCACCCGATTGCATGCAGCGAATACCGAAAAGTGTCGGGCATTGCGCTGTCAGTACCAGGGTTTTAAGAGGGGTGCTCATTGCATTGAATCGGGATAGCACTTCCAGGCCATCCAGTTTTGGAATGCTGATGTCGAGAATGACCAGGTCGGGCATGCATTCGCGAACCATCTGCATGGCATCGACCCCATTGTCAGTTTCGCCGACGACTTTGTAACCTTCATGTTCCAGTAACATTCGAACGGCAAGGCGGATAACCGGGTGATCGTCGACAATAAAAACGGAGTTCATAATCAAGTCCCATGCGAGCTCAAATAAAGCGCGCACCATAGCTCAGATACTTGGAGGGACGCATGAACTGACCAGTCTGTAGCAGCAATATAGGAAAAATCCTACAGATGAAAAAGAATGGGACTACGTATTAACTAGGTTTCTTATTAGGAAGGCTGAAAGAAGTCCAACATGCGGGTGTGCTTTAAATGGAAGTTGTTTGTAAGCTTTTCAATGTATGTTTGTCAGTTTTTATATGTTTTTTTCTATAGTGGTGCTGAGGTCAACAAGTCTCTAAATTCAGATTGTTTCAGTGGTTTTATCAAATAACCCAATAATGGCAGCCCCTGTTCAGAGGCCGTTTTTTCAAGCTCATCCAGTTCAGATGTCGTCAGGCTACTGAGAATGATCGCCTGCCTGATCAACCCTCGCTGGCTGGCGAACCGGACCAGATCGAGTCCCGTCAGGTCGGGCAGGCATTGATCGCATAAAAGGATGTCGAACGGTTGGTCGGCCCCGAGCAGTTGCAGCAGGGCGCCTTTGGCGCTGTCGGTTGTCGTCAGCCGGGTGAAGCCATAACTTTCCAGCAGGCATTGAGTGGCTATCAGTTGGAAGGGATGGTCTTCCACCACGAGGATGCGTAGATCGTCTTCGGCCATGGCGCGCACTTCATCTGTCGAACGGAAGGGAGGGCGATTGTTTCGCGAGAGTACCGGGCAAGCGATCAGTTTGCTCGACATGTGCTGTAGGGCAATTCGACGAAACTTGAGTGCAGTTGGATGCTGAAGGGGGTATCAGCCATAACGAATGCCGTAATGGCTGATCAATCGATACACCTCAGTGCCTGGCGCGGCCGGTCATTTCCAAGGCCATGTCACTGGCATAGCTGTCGGTCATGCCGGCGATGAAATCAATCATGCGCAAAAACGAAGTGTGCAACGGGCCGTGAGGATCGGGTGCATTGTTGCCCAGCAGGTCAAGGATGCGGCGGCTCTTGAACGACGGCGTACGCCCATTGTGCTGCTCCAGCGCGGCACCGCAAAAGGCGTTGAGCAGGATTTCCAGCGTGGTGTAGGCGCCGATCTCATGCAGGGTCTTGCGCTTGTCCTGGAAGATTTTCTTGCGGGCCATGTCCTTGGCATTGAGCACGCAACGCTTGGCGGGACCGTGCATGTGTTCCACCAGATCGCCGGGCAGTGTACCGGCCAGCAGCGCATCCTGTTGCTCGACGAAGGCGCGGGCCGCAGCATTGGTCAAGTGCTCGATGGCTTTACCGCGCAGGATAGCCAGTTTGCGTCGGCGCGAATCGTCCGGACCGAGCTGGCGATAGGTCTCCGGCAAGTCATCGCCCACCAGGCCCAACAGCAGGGATTCGACTTCGGCGTATTCCAGCAACTCCATTTCCAGGCCGTCTTCCAGGTCGATCAGCGCATAGCAGATGTCGTCGGCGGCCTCCATCAGGTACACCAGCGGGTGCCGCGCCCAGCGTTGCTCCTCCAGTTGTGGCAGGCCGAGTTTTTGGGCGATCTGCTCCAGCAGTGGCAGCTCGCTCTGATAACAGCCGAACTTGTGTTTCTTGTAGCCCAGCGAGTCGGCGTGCCTGGCCGTCCATGGATACTTCAAGTACGTGCCCAGCGTTGCATAGGTCAGGCGGGTGCCGCCGTCGAACTGGTGATACTCAAGTTGGGTGAGTACCCGAAAGCCTTGGGCATTGCCTTCGAAATTCAGGAAGTCATTGCGCTCGGCTTCACTCATTGCATCCAGCCAGCCACGGCCGGCGGCTTGCTGGAACCAATGGCGGATCGCGTCTTCACCGGAATGGCCGAACGGCGGGTTGCCGATGTCGTGTGCCAGGCAGGCCGATTGCACCACCATCCCCAGATCGCTGGGTTCGCACCATTCGGGCAGGGTCCTGCGGATGGTTTCGCCGACGCGCATGCCCAGTGAGCGACCCACACAACTGACTTCCAGCGAGTGGGTCAGGCGCGTATGAATGTGATCGTTGCTGGACACCGGATGGACCTGGGTCTTGCGCCCGAGACGGCGGAAAGCTCCCGAGAAAATGATGCGGTCGTGGTCTTTGTGAAAAGGGCTGCGGCCGAGTTCTTCCGGGCTGTGCAAAGGTTTTCCGAGGCGTTCGCGGGTAAGCAGGGTATGCCAATCCAAGGCGGGTCACTCCGTCAGGTGTCTGATGGCCTAGCTTCCCGTTTCGCGCCATGACCTGCAAGCGGAACTACAACCCGGCGGCGTTGCTATCGAGGCCTCCTTGCAAGATCATTTTCTGGAGGGTGCCTGTTGATCGGGTAGGCGCACAGGATTGCACCCCTCGATAGAGGAGCGCATCCCGTCGACTTTGCAAGCATGCAGCCAGAAAGAAACTGATCAGTCTTTGCGCGAAGAGCCCTGCATGATCAGTTTGATCAGCGGTCCCAGTGTGGTGCCGAGGCGGATCAGCCGGGTCAGACTGCTGAGGCCACCCCCGTTTTTCGCACCCTTGCCGGTCAGAAAGCCCAGCAAGGTGACGGCGGCCACGCCCCAGAGTGGCGCGTGCTTGATGCCGAAGCCCTCCTGCAGGTTTTGCGTCATCCCGCGCACCCGTTGCAAGGGCTGCAGCAGTTGCGAGGATTCGTGGCGGATTTCCTGGCGGTGCATTTCCATGCGCAGGCGGATCAGGGCCTTGCGCATTTCCGTGCGTGAGCTGTTTTGTGGCAATTCAGGCAGGTTCATGGCAGCAGGCGCTCCCGATCGTTGGCCAGCTCTTCCAGGGTGCCATGGAAGGGCGAGGACTCATCGAAAATCGCCGCTCTCAAGCGCATTCCACAGAATATGGCGGCGAGGGAGTAGAACACACAGAGCCCGATGATGGCGGTCAGGCGATACGTGTCCCAGAACACGATAAGCACCAGCGTCGACAGCCCCACCAACAGCAGCAACGCAAACACCAGCGCCAGGCCCGCAAACAGCAAGAGGCTGACGGTGCGGGCTTTTTGTTCCTGCAGTTCGATGCCGAACAGCTCGACATGGCTGTGCAGCAACCCAAGGAAGGCAGCACCCAGGCGCCGCGATGAGGAGCTGGTTCCCGTCACGGACGGGCCGGATTCGCCGATCGACATATCAGCGCCGGCTGGCCAGCAGGCCGATCAGGAAACCCACGCCGGCCGCGATCCCGACAGATTGCCAAGGGTTGGCCTGGACATAGTCTTCCGTGGCGGTGACAGCAGCCTTGCCGCGTTCGCGCAGGGAGTCTTCGGTCAGCTTCAGGGTTTCACGGGCACGCAAGAGACTTTCGTGGATCTGCTCGCGCAACTCGTCGGCCTGATCGCCGGCCAGGGTCGCGGTGTGCTCCAGCAAGCGTTCGGTGTCACTGACCAGTGTCTGAAAGTCGTTCATCAGGATTTCTTGAGCAGTCTTTGCCTGGGGGCGGGCCATGGTGGATCTCCTTAAGTGGCTTTCTGATGCGTTCGAGTATGAGCCTTCGGCGAAGGTTCAGTACAAATGACTGGTACAACTTTTGCTGAGTCGTGGTGCGCCGGTCCGCACCATTGCGCTATTGCCGGGCATGATTTCAGTAAAACCGTAGGACCAACAATCAAAAACTCGCGTAAACGTCCGGGGCGCGTTTTTCCTGGACGGCGTCCGTGCGCCAAAGTGGTTCAACGAGATCAGTGCGCTGATGTCTTGAAGCTGCAACTTGGTGCATGGCCAGTCATCGCGAACTGCTTTGGTGCTTTTTTCTGCCATAAGGTCTGCCCATCCCATGGAAAACCTGCAAAGCGCTGTGGACACCCTGGCCCATAGCTCCAACACGCTGTTCATTCTGATCGGTGCGGTCATGGTTCTGGCCATGCACGCCGGTTTCGCCTTTCTCGAAGTCGGAACCGTGCGACAGAAAAACCAGGTCAATGCGTTGTCGAAAATCCTCAGCGACTTCGCCGTTTCGACACTGGCCTACTTCTTTATAGGCTATTGGATTTCCTATGGCGTGACGTTCATGCAACCAGCGGCGGTGCTCAATGCCGACCATGGTTATGGCCTGGTGAAGTTTTTCTTCCTGCTGACCTTTGCCGCGGCGATCCCGGCGATCATTTCCGGAGGCATCGCCGAGCGCGCCCGGTTTGTTCCTCAGTTGTGTGCAACCGCGTTGATCGTCGCGTTCATCTATCCGTTCTTCGAAGGCATTGTCTGGAACGGCAACCTGGGTCTGCAAGCCTGGTTGCTGGAGCGCTTTGGCGCCGGTTTCCATGACTTCGCAGGATCGGTGGTGGTGCATGCCATGGGCGGTTGGCTGGCACTGGCGGCGGTGTTGTTGCTCGGACCGCGTAATGGCCGCTATCGCGACGGTCGGCTGGTCGCGTTCGCGCCATCGAGCATCCCGTTTCTGGCACTGGGCTCGTGGATCCTGATTGTTGGCTGGTTCGGCTTCAACGTCATGAGCGCGCAAACCCTGCAAGGTGTCAGCGGACTGGTGGCGGTGAATTCGTTGATGGCCATGGTTGGCGGTACGGTGGCGGCGCTGATTGTCGGGCGCAATGACCCCGGCTTTCTGCACAACGGCCCGTTGGCGGGGCTCGTGGCAATCTGTGCCGGTTCCGACCTGATGCATCCTGTGGGGGCGCTGGTCACTGGTGCCATCGCGGGGGCGCTGTTTGTCTGGTGCTTTACCGCGGCCCAAGGCAAATGGCACAT
This sequence comes from Pseudomonas sp. GW822-FHT01E03, assembly GCF_058802985.1. Taxonomy (NCBI): domain Bacteria; kingdom Pseudomonadati; phylum Pseudomonadota; class Gammaproteobacteria; order Pseudomonadales; family Pseudomonadaceae; genus Pseudomonas; species Pseudomonas sp. GW822-FHT01E03. Next base: position 62,292 of record NZ_JBXAOQ010000010.1, on the reverse strand, counting down.
CGACGATGTGTTGGGTGTGTGGCCATTGCATGGTTTGTGCGGCGTGTGGGGCGGCATCGCCTGCGGCATTTTCGGCCAGACCGCTTTGGGCGGGTTGGGCGGGGTCAGCCTGATCAGCCAGTTGATCGGCACTGCGCTGGGCATCACTGTGGCACTGGCCGGCGGGTTTGCGGTGTATGGCGTGATCAAGGCGCTGCATGGATTGCGCCTGAGTCAGGAAGAAGAGTATTACGGCGCGGACCTGTCGATCCACAAGATCGGCGCCGTGAGCCAGGACTGACTCAGGTCTTTTCATGGTCGACGGCATCATGGCAGGGGTCGCAATGGCTCGACGGTTTTTCGGGGCAGGCCTAGAATGATCACTTCATTTTCTGGTTGAGCGCTCATGCTTCCCGAATGTCAGCTGTTCGGCACCCTTGGATGCCATCTCTGTGAAGTAGCCGAAGCCATGCTGATGGAATTCGTCGAGCGCGGCCTGCTGGTGGAGCTGGTGGATATCGCTGACGATGAAACATGGTTCGCAGCCTACAGCCTGCGAATTCCGGTGTTGCGGCGAGTCGATACCGGTGCTGAACTGGGCTGGCCTTTCAGTGCCGATCAGGTGGTGGCGTTCCTGGGTTGAGCGGTTTTTGCGTTGGTGGCGTGTCCCGCCTGTCGAACTTTACGATTGATCCCCTTGGCTTATTCGGTGTTGATCGGATACTGTATGCGTATACAGTTATTCGAAGTGCCTGTCTTGCCGTTCCTGATTTTCGGGAGTGAGCAGGCAAGCCCGGGCGTGAGAGGGATGAATCGTGGTCAATGTCGAACAGTTGAAGAATAGCGTGAACCGGATGTCCGCGGACGTCGTGCGCGAGGCTGTCCTTGAGTTGCGCCTGGATGGTCTGGTGACCGAGGGGAAAACGCCCTTCAACAAAACGCATTTCAATACCTGTTTCGCAGAAATCGAAGCCTTGTTTCAACGCGCGGGTTATCACCGGCAACTCGATGTCGTGGGTTATCAGGGATTGTTGTACGCCCTGTATGATCCCGCCCGCTGGGAGGCGGTCGATGTACTGCGCTGGCTCAAGGAGTACACCGAAGCGGCGGCGCGCGCGCGGATCCCGGCTTGAGGAATCTTAGGGGGCGTTCTCAATTAGTTTTCACGCCGCGACGGGAAAACTAATTGAGAACGCCCCCTAGGTTCATTCCCCTTGCTGTTGGATAATGCCGCTCTGCACTGAGGTTAGAGCTTTCGTATGTCCACTTCTTCTTTTTCCGCGGCACACAGTCAGGCCAGTACGCTCTACTTGCCACCTGGCCCGTGGCAGACCGTTGTCGATTGCCTGTGTGAGCATTTCAGCGCCATCGGTCGTGAACAATGGCTGGACAGAATTGCCCGTGGCCGGGTCCTCGATGGGCAGGGCATGCCGATTGCCCTCGACCTGGTCTACAGGGAAGGTTTGCGGATTCATTACTTTCGCGAAGTGCCGGATGAAAAACCGATCCCGGTGATCGAGTCGATTCTGTACGCGGATGAGCATCTGGTGGTCGCCGACAAGCCGCATTTCCTGCCGGTGACCCCGGCTGGCGAATACGTCGAACAAACGCTGCTCCGGCGCTTGATCCGCCGCCTGGACAATCCGCACCTGGTGCCATTGCATCGCATCGACCGGCACACCGCGGGGCTGGTGCTGTTTTCCGCCAATCCGCAGACCCGTTCGGCTTATCAGGCGTTGTTTCCAACCCGGCAGATCGAAAAGCGCTACGAGGCCATCGCAAAGGCGCTGCCCTGCCTGGCTTTTCCGTTGGTGCATAAAAGCCGACTGGTCGATGGCGAACCGTTCTTCCGCATGCAGGAAGGCCCGGGGGCCAGCAATACCGAGACGGCGGTCGAAGTCAGGGAGAAACTGGGGGAGCTCTGGCGTTATGGTCTTTACCCGGTGACGGGCAAGAAACATCAGCTACGGGTACATATGGCGGCGTTGGGAGCCGCTATCTGCAACGACCCGTTTTACCCCGAGGTGCTCAAGGATGCGCAGGATGACTACGCCAATCCTTTGAAGTTGCTGGCTCAGGGGCTGAAGTTTATCGATCCGGTCACGGGCCAGGCGCGTGAGTTCGAGAGTGAAATCACCCTGCAATGGTGATCGGGAAGCGATCCTGAAGCACTGTTCTCCAGGCATGAAAAAGCCCGCATCAAGCGGGCTTTTGTGTATCCGGCGGCGTCGGGATTACAGTTCCTTGACGGTCCGAACCTGATCTTTGTTGATGCGGGTCTGCTTGCCGTCGAGCTGTTCGAATTCGTAGAAACCGGAATCCTTGTCGAATTGCGGCGTGTCGACGGCCTGGATTTCGCGACCGTCATTCAAGGTGATCACTGTAGGCGATGCACAACCGGCGAGGGTGGCAAGGCCCAGTGCGAGCATGAAAGTGGCGAGGGTCCGTTGAGTCATGAGTTGTGTCTCCGAATAAGAATTCTGTGGTTGCTGAACTTGAGACGTACACCGTCCGCGCAAGTTCCTGATCGATATCAGTCTGACACAGTGTCATGACCGCTTAAAAGTTCCGGCGTGTTGAGATTTGCCAGCCGAGGGTCGTTGACGGGGCATTGCAGCGCGGTCGCGCCGAGATTGCGCATCAACCGGCCAGGGCTGCGCTCACCCTCGTTCCAGGCATTTTCGAATGCTGCCCTGTGTAGCACGGGAATCACACACAACAACGGCTCCCAGTGGTGATCATGCCGCACCATCAGCGGCTTGTCCGGATGCAGGTTGGCGGCCTCGCGCATATTGCCGATCAGCGCCGCATCAATGCCCGGAACGTCACAGGGCATGACCAGCAGATGGGTATGGCGAGCAGCTTTCAGGCCTGCGCGAATACCGGCCAGCGGCCCGGGGAAGTCACCTTCATCATCGTGGACCAACTGGTCGGCGTAGGGGGCGTACTTCTCAGGGTTACGATTGCAGGAGATGATCAGGTCATCGGTCAGCGGGCGGGTCTTGCGATGCAGATGCACAATCAGCGGTTCGCCGTGCCAGTCCAGCAACCCTTTATCCCGCCCCCCCATACGTTGGCCGCGGCCGCCCGCCAGGAGCAGAATGGAGCAGGGTGGCAATTGTGAATTCGTGGTCATGGCGAGCCTCCATGGGGGCGGCGAAAAAACGGAGCGCTGTGATATAACACCGGGCTGTTTCTCCTACAACTGGACGAGCCTATGAAAGCCAAGGCTGATGTACCTTTCGCACCGCTGAATATTGCAGTGCTGACTGTCAGCGATACCCGCACACTGGAAACCGACACCTCAGGTCAGGTCTTTGTCGATGGCTTGACCGCTGCCGGTCATTACCTGGCCGCCCGGGTGTTGCTCAAAGATGACCTCTACAAAATTCGCGCGCAAGTCGCCAACTGGATTGCCGACGATGTCGTGCAGGTGGTGCTGATCACCGGCGGCACCGGTTTTACCGGACGTGACAGCACGCCGGAAGCCGTCGCGTGCCTGCTGGACAAACAGGTCGATGGATTTGGCGAGCTGTTCCGCCAGATCTCGGTTGCCGATATCGGTACCTCGACCGTTCAGTCCCGGGCGTTGGCCGGTCTGGCCAACGGCACGCTGGTTTGCTGCTTGCCGGGCTCGACCAATGCCGTGCGCACCGCTTGGGACGGCATTTTGGCCGAGCAGCTGGATGCGCGGCATCGGCCGTGCAATTTCGTGCCTCATTTGAAACAGGCCGCGCCTTGTGAATCCCGTGGGTAAGCCTGGCAAGTCTGGCAGCCTGATGCCTGTCGAGCAGGCGTTGGCGCGCTTGCTGGAAATGGCCGAGGCCTCAAGGATTGTCGAGCGTGAACGCTTGCCGTTGGCGCAGGTACAGGGGCGTGTACTGGCGCAGGATCTGGTATCGACGCTTGATCTGCCGCCCTGGCCCAACAGTGCCATGGATGGTTATGCCTTGCGCATGGTCGACTGGACGGGAGAGCCGTTGCCGGTCAGTCAGAAGGTGTTTGCCGGCCAGGCCCCCGATCCGTTGCAGCCAGGAACCTGTGCGCGCATTTTCACCGGGGCACCAGTTCCCGCCGGTGCCGATTGCGTCGAGATGCAGGAGAACGCCGAGGTTCAGGCCGATGAGCGAGTACGTTTCACTCAAGCCTTGACCCAAGGCCAGAACATCCGTCCGCAAGGCCAGGAAACCACTGTCGGCGAGTTGATTCTGCCAGCAGGTACGCAGATGGGGCCGATCGAGCAAGGATTGGCTGCCTCCCTGGGATGCGCTGAGCTGGAGGTGGTTCGAAAGGTGCGCGTGGCGGTGCTGTCTACCGGCGACGAGTTGATTGAGCCGGGGCAGACGCTGGGACCAGGACAGATCTACAACAGCAACCGGGTGTTGTTGTGCAGCTGGTTGCAGCGTTTGGGGTGTGAGGTCGTCGACGCGGGAATTCTGCCGGACAATCTGGAAACCACTCGCACCCGATTAGGTGAGTTGAAAGATGTCGACCTAATCCTCTCGACCGGTGGCGTATCGGTGGGGGAAGCCGATTTTCTGGGCATCGCCTTGCGCGAGGAGGGCGAACTGACGCTTTGGAAACTCGCCATCAAGCCCGGTAAACCGCTGACGTTCGGGCATTTTCGCGGTGTGCCGGTGATTGGCTTGCCGGGCAATCCCGCATCGACCCTCGTGACCTTTGCCTTGTTGACCAGGCCCTATCTCTTGCGCCGTCAGGGGGTAATGGACGTTGAGCCGCTGAAGGTGCAGGTGCCGGCAGGGTTTGACTGGCTCCAGCCAGGCAATCGGCGTGAGTATTTGCGCGGACGGCTGGAAAGCGGCAGGGCGACGATCTACAAAAACCAGAGTTCCGGTGTTCTGCGCAGCGCTGCCTGGGCTGATGGACTGGTAGAGGTCCTGGAAGGTCGCACGCTGGTTCAGGGCGATAGCGTTTTCTTCATTCCGCTGAGCGAAGTCCTGAGCTGATAGCTTCAGCGGCGTTGTCACACAAGACCCGGTTGATTGAGTCGGGTCTTGTGTGGGAGGGCACTCAATGGGCCAGAAGCAATGAAATGACCTGCTCGAAACGGCTATTGGCGATCCAGCCAAGGAGACAGAGGATCACGGCTGTTCCGCAGGCGGAATAGACAAGCCGGTGCCTGATGGATTTGACGTCATCCCGGGCTTCTTCAATGTCCCGGCGTATGCACTTGAGGTGTGTTTCCAGCTCGGTGACGCGAGGTTCCATATCAATTTCTCCCGTGGCTTTTGTGCTGTTGCGGCATTCAGCTCGATGGCCTGTATTTTTGTTATCTGCGAGCGGCAAGACCAGGATGGCCGGTGATGCGAGGTTTTGGTGTTGCATGGCACGTCCTTGTGATGTCCAGCTGGATCCTCAAAGTCTACCAATTCAGATTTTCGGTCAATTGAGCCGATTCCTAACGTTTTGTAAGAAAAGTCCTGCCGTATGGGGGCCAAGGCCTTCCGACTGGAAATAATTCGATTTCTGGCGACTTTTACCGGAGCCTTCGCGGTCAACATCTCCCAGATGCCATCCAAACCGGGAGTGAGTAATGAGCGATCGCAAGGCGCTATTGATTCTGCATGGCAAGCAAGCGCTCAACGAGGCGGTTCGCACCGCCGTCGAAAGCCAGCGTGAGCGAGGTCGGGAGCTGGCTGTTCGATTGACTTGGGAAGCCGGCGATGCGCAAAGGCTGGTGGGCGAAGCGTTGGCGGCCGGGTATCGATACATCATTGCCGGTGGTGGCGATGGCACCTTGCGCGATATTGCCGAGGCTATGGCGGAGCATTCGATAAAAGCCAGCCTGGTATTGATGCCGCTAGGTACCGCCAATGATTTTGCGCGTGCGGCGGGTGTGTCCCTGGAACCCGATCAGGCGCTGGAGCTGCTCGATAGCGTGCCGACTGCCATTGATCTGGGGGAGGTTGATGGGCAGATATTCCTGAACATGGCGACCGGTGGGTTCGGCAGTCATGTCACAGCGAACACCCCGGAGGATCTGAAGAAAATCCTCGGCGGTGCGGCGTATCTGTTCACCGGCTTGTCACGCTTCAATGAGCTGCATACCGCGTACGGTGAATTGCAGGGGCCGGACTTTCACTGGCGCGGCGATCTGCTGGCCCTGGGCATCGGCAATGGTCGGCAGGCCGGAGGCGGGCGGGAATTGTGCCCGCAGGCACTGGTTGATGACGGTTTGCTGGATATCAGCATCCTGCCGGCACCGCAGGAAGTGGTCAGTACTTTGAAAAACCTGCTGACCGAAGGCTTTGGCATCGACAGCATGTTTGTTCGGGCGCGCCTGCCCTGGGTCGAGATCAAGGTTTCGGAAGGGTTGTACATCAACCTTGACGGTGAACCGCTGGAAGGGGACAGCCTGCGTTTCTCGGTTCGCCCGGCGGCTTTACTCGTGCATCTACCTGAGAATTCGCCGTTGTTACGCGACAGTGAAGTGCCTAGTCATCGAGGCTGATGATTTGTTCACGTACGGCAAACAGCACCAGGCCGGCCACATCGTAGATCTGCAAGCGCTTCATGATCTGCGAGCGGTGGGTTTCGACGGTCTTGACGCTCAACCCCAGGCCGTTGGCGATCTCTCGGGTGGATTTTCCGCGAACGATCAACCGCAGGATTTCCAGCTGACGTGCCGTCAGGTTGTGCGAGTCGGCAGGTTCGGGTCGGTGCTTCTGGTTTCGGGTCAGTGCCTGAGTGATCACTGTGTGGGCAATGGCCGGGCTCAGATAGCGCTCGTTGTTGCGCAAGGCTTCCAGCGCGTGCTCGAGTTCGGTCGCCGTGGTGTCCTTGAGCAGGTAGCCATGGGCTCCGGACTCCAGCGCCTGCATGATCAGGGCAGGGTCGGTGTGCATCGAGAGGATCAGGACCTTGCTCTGCGGGCGCACCCGCTTGAGTTGCTGCAAGGCTTCGAGGCCGCCGGTCTGGCGCATCGAAATATCCAGCAGGATAATATCCGGGGAGAGACGCCCAACCATTTCGAGCAGCTGCGAGCCGTCACTGGCCTCACCGATGACGGCATAGCCGGGCAGATCCATTACCAGGGCGCGCACGCCAGCCCTGATCAGCGAGTGGTCATCCACCAGTAGTAAGTTACAAGTCAATGCATAACCTTATTCGAACTGGCCCGTTCGAGCGCACGGGGCGCCCAGGGAAAAAGAGCTTCGATTTGAGTGCCTTTGCCCGGCTCGCTGGTAACGGTCAGTGTGCCGCCCAGTTGATCGATCCGTTCCGACATCCCGGCCATACCGCGCTGCCCTTCACGACCAGGGTCTGTTGCGGGCGCGAAACCCTGACCATCATCGCTGATCTGCAACTTCAGGCCTTGAGGCAGGCGCTGCAGGCATACCAGCAGGTTCTTGGCCTGGGCATGTCGCAGGATGTTGGTGACCGCTTCCTGGGTAATACGGAAAGCTGCCACGGCCATTTCCTCCGGTATGCCGGTCAGGCGCTGCTGGCATTCCAGGCTCCAGTGCACCGGGGTGTTGGCTAGGGTCTTGAGCAGGTGTGCCCGCAGACTGGCTTCCAGTCCAAGGCTGGTCAACTGCCGGGGATTGAGAATGGCGGATACGTCACGAACTTTGGCCAGGGTTTCTTCCAGCGTGTCGCAGAGGACCGCGCATTGTCCCTGGAGCTCTTCGGGCATCCGGCGTTTGAGCCAGTCGCTTTGCAGTTTGGCAGCGGTCAGCAATTGACCGATGTCGTCATGCAGTTCGCGGCTCAGCCGGTGACGCTCGTTTTCCTGGACCTGCAACAGCCGGTCCGCCAGTTCCTGAGGCTGGAATTTGATCGATTTGCGCGAGAGGCAGTACTGCACGGCAACACTGGTCAGCGCCGCAACGTTGAGCACCAGCAATGACAGGGGCAACGGAATGGACAAGCCATGGACCAGCAAGCTGCCGAGGGTCGAGCAGGCACATAGCAACAGCGTGAATAGGCGTGCATTTGCTCGGGAGGGTGGCCACGTGGCGATTGACTTGAGGCTGGCGTGCATAGCGGATGGAGCCAATGGATGTTCGCTGCGGGCTGACCGGTCATGCTGGCTGACAGGCCCCTGTTTTTTTAATGTGGAGCGCCGAGGAGTTCAGCTGCGAACTGCAGCGAGCTGTATTCGGCTGCGATCACACTGCCATTAATTGGCGTCAACTAACAGGCGGCATAGTAGCACCTAAGATACCGTTGGTCGCGTCCGTATGTATGTCCGAAAAGTCAGGAATCCAGTCGTTTTGACGATGCTTCCATAATGGAACAAGTGGGTTGTTGCCGTCGCAAAATGCCGGTTGTTTAAAAGTGTCGCTTATAGCTACGAAATATTCATTTGCGACATGTGCGCACTCAAGTTACAGCGCGGTATTGATAACCAAAACACGCCATGCGGCATGGTTTGGCAAGTTCAGGCCTGTCGCTCTGAATAGGATACGAGGGTGAAGGGCCTGGAGTTGACAGGTGGTTGAAACCGGCTTTGCCCGACCTGAAAGGCAAAGGCTTCGATCAGGGTGACCTGCTCGCTGTCGTCGAGACTGAGCTGTCCGGTGGTCTGGTCGATGAGTTCGAGTTGCCAGGCAACCAGGGTCAGGCAGTCTTTCAGGGCACTCAGCGCCTCGTCGTGCAGACACATGGTGTTCTGTGCGTGGTTCAGCAGGCCATGAATATGCAGAGAAAATTCAGACACGGCCGCCAACGCCAGGGCATCAGCCTTGTTGGCCAGCTTGAGCAGTGTGCTGAGCAAACAGTCGATGGCGTCCTTGTCATTGCTGATCAACTGCAGATGACTCAGGCATTCCTCGGTTTTAGCCAGGAGTGTTTCAGCCTCGACAAGAAACCCCGTGAGACGCTGGGCCCACTCTTTACGGTCGTTCGGCATACTTATCTCCACAACGTCATGTCAAATGAGGGGATATCGTGTGTGTCGACGAGGGCGGTCGGAACTCCGGCATTACCGAGTCGTCGGATGAACGAGTAGCGGCTGGCCCGGAAGCAGGCTGGGGAACACGAGAGTGTGGTTGGCCACTGACTTGCGATCGCACACAAAAGCCTGACTCCGTTCATGCAATGAGAATGGCGTCACATTAATGGCTATCGGATATTGCGAATATCAGGTTGCGCCTGATTATTGATAGGGGAATCCCTTACGCAGTGGAACTTTTCGCTCGAACAATGGTCGCGGGGCGCAGAAGTGCAGCAGATGTAATCACCGCGCCAGTAAAGCATGATGTTAATGTGACATCAATGGCCGGGCGTGGCATTTTAGAGAGGGTCAAGCTTCGGCAAAAACAGCCGATAACCTTCCTTGAGTGAATTCATCCGAACAAGACCTGGAGTCATTGATGGCCGGCATTCTCGACACGGTAGACCAACGCACGCAACTGGTGGGTGAGAATCGCCTGGAAATTCTCATGTTCCGGCTCGCCGGACGGCAATTGTTCGCGATCAACGTCTTTAAAGTACAGGAAGTCCTGCAGCTGCCAAAGTTGACGCTGATGCCGCAGCGGCATCCTTTTGTGTGCGGCGTGGTCAACCTGCGTGGCCAGACCCTGCCGGTGATCGACCTTTCCCAGGCCATTGGCATGCGCCCGCTGGTGCCGGGGCCTGGCAGCACGATTATCGTCACCGAATACAACCGTTCGGTTCAGGCCTTCCTGGTCGGTGGCGTGGACCGGATCGTCAACATGAACTGGGAAGCCATCCTGCCGCCCCCGAGCAGCGCCGGCCGCCAGCACTACCTGACGGCCATCAGCAAGGTCGATGATCAACTGGTGGAAATCATCGACGTCGAAAAGGTTCTGGCCGAAATCGTCCCGTACAACGCCAAAGTCTCCCGCGACAAGCTCGAAGATCCGGTGCTGGAACGCGCCCGTGGCCGTGAGGTGCTGCTGGTGGATGACTCGAACGTGGCCCTGGCGCAATTGCGCGATACCCTGGGACAGCTGGGCGTGAAGATGCATATTGCCAGCGACGGGTTGAAGGCCTTGAACATGCTCAAGGCCTGGGCTGATACCGGCGTGGACATGACCGAAAAACTGCTGATGGTCTTCACCGATGCGGAAATGCCGGAAATGGATGGCTATCGCCTGACCACCGAGATCCGTAACGACCCGCGCCTGCGCGGCTTGTACGTGGTGCTGCACACCTCGCTGTCCGGCAGCTTCAACGACTCGATGGTGAAGAAGGTCGGCTGCGACAATTTCCTCTCCAAATTCCAGCCGGACAAACTCGTCGACGTGGTGCGCCAGCGTTTGATGCTCGACGAAGTACCGGCCTGATCAGGCCATGGTCAACCTGTAGGATGTAGGAGCGAGCTCGCTCGCGATGGTCTTGAACGATAACGCGTAAACCGGAGCCCAGCGGCGTCCTTGGGTTTTTCGCGAGCGAGCTCGCTCCTGCAGGGTTTTTGCACTTTGATTCGCTGACCAAGCTCGTATAGGGTGGCGTTTTTACCTACCAGGGAGCTGGCCATGTTGCGTCTGAGCGCGCTGTATCGTTATCCGTTGAAATCCGGCAAAGGCGAGGTCTTGCAGCAAGTCGGCCTCGACAAGCTGGGGCTGGACGGCGATCGACGCTGGATGCTGGTGGATGAGGCCAGCGGGCGTTTCCTGACCCAGCGTGCGGTGGCGCAGATGAGCCAGTTGTCGGCGCTGTGGAATGCCGAAGGTGGCTTGACCCTCAGCGCGCCCGGCCAATCGCCGATCGACATTGCTGTGCCCGGTAACGATGCAGAACTGCGTGGCGTGACGATCTGGCGCGATACCTTGCGCGTCCCCGATGCAGGCGATGAAGCAGGGGCCTGGGTCAGCCAGTTCATCGGCAAACCGACACGCCTGGTGCAAGTGCCACTGGATCGGGCGCGGATGACGGAAGCTGGCTACGGCAAGGATGACGACCAGGTGGCGTTCGCCGACGGCTATCCGCTGTTGCTGATTGGTCAGGCCTCCCTCGAGGACTTGTCGCAACGGGTCGGGCGTCCGTTGGAGATGCTGCGTTTCCGGCCGAACCTGGTGATCGAAGGCAGTGCAGCCTTCGCCGAGGACGGCTGGAAGCGTATCCGTATCGGCGAGGTCGAGTTCCGCGTGGTCAAGTCCTGTTCACGCTGCATCCTGACCACCATTGACCCGCAAACCGGGGAGCGCAGCGATGATCGCGAACCCTTGGCCACCTTGCAGAAGTATCGCTCGCAGGCAGACGGCGCAATGTTCGGCCAGAACCTGGTCAACGACGGCAACGGACGACTCGAAGTCGGCATGCCGGTGGAGATCCTCGAGTAATTTTGCGCAGAACGAAAAATGCCCGTGTCGAAAAACACGGGCATTTTTTATTGCAGTGAAGCCTGCGGGTTTTAGCCGCGGTATTCGCACAGGTAAGCGGTGTCGACGGCGACTTTCAGCTGGAACTTGCTGTTGGCCGGTACGTTGAACTGGCTGCCGGCGGCGAAGGTTTCCCAGTCGCTGCTGTCGGGCAGTTTGACGGTCAATGCGCCGCTGACCACATGCATGATTTCACGCTGGCTGGTGCCGAATTCGTACTCGCCCGGAGCCATGACGCCGATGGTCGCTGGACCTTCTGCGGTGCCAAAGGCGATCGACTTGACGGTGCCGTCGAAGTACTCGTTGACTTTAAACATGGGCGATTCCTCGAAAAGGGCTAAAAAGGGCTGGCCAGTATGCACAAGGCCCTTGGCGTCGTCACCTGTCTAAAGCGGCAGAACCAGCGGCAGCAGGCGTGCGGTATTGCGCGCATCTTCCAGCGCCCGGTGTTGTTGGCCGTTGAACTGCAAGCCGGCCAGTTGCAACGCGCCGTTTAATCCCAACGGACGTTCCAGGCGCCTGGCCTTGGCAAAACGCTGTTTGAGGTTCATGTGCGGTACGTTGGCCAGCATGCTGGCGAGTCCCAGTTGCTGCCAATCCTGAAGCAGTTGTTTGCGATCGTAATCGCCCCAACTGGCCCAGCCCTCAAGTCGCGTGTGGTGTTGGCCGAGCCAACGTTCGAACGCCGGCCAGACTTCGCCCAGCGGTTGCGCGGCATCGATGTTGGCTTGGGTGATGTGCGTCAGCTCGCGGCAAAACGGCGTCAGCAACGGCCGCCGAACAGGGCGGACGAAGCGCTGGAACTGGTCCAGTTCACGCCCCTTGCGGTCCACCAGAGTGGCGCCGATTTCAATGATTTCCATATCTGTTACGGGCCATCCACCCTCATCGGTGGTGGCCTCCAGATCAATGACCAGCCAATGAGGCATTGCAGGGTTCCTGGTATCCGCGTCCTGATAGCTTTGAGCGTAGCCAAACCCGGTGGTTCCGCCTAGCGGCTTATTCGACCTCCAATAGAATCTGCCGGTTTTTCACCTGATCCCCGACTTTGACTTGCAAGCGCTTGAGAACACCGTCGATGCCCGATTTCAATGGGTGCTCCATTTTCATCGCCTCCAGTACCACCAGCAGTTGGCCCTTGGTCACCTGGCTGCCTTCGTTGACCAGGACGTCGACAATCGCCCCGTCCATCGGTGCCTTGAGGGTGCCGGAGCTGACACTGGCCTGGCCGGTAACCTGCGCCTGGGTGCGATCCACGAACTGCAGACTGCCCGGTCGGGTGAACAGCCAAAGACGCCCGGCCTCCAGGCGATAAGCGTGGCGTTGGCGAACGCCTTCGATATCCAGGGTGGCCCAGCGTCCGTCGCTGTGGATGATCTTCAGTTCGAGGCTGCGCTCGGCGACCTGAATGCGTAACGGCTCGCCCGGGATCGCCTGCAACGCTACCGGCCAGTCCTGATCCTCAAGGCCGATGCGATAGTGCAGCGGCACGCTGGCGTTGTTGCGCCAACCGCCAAGCGGGGACAGGTGAGCCTGCGCCGCAGCCTGATAGAACAGGGCGGCGGCGATGGCCAAGTGGTGCGCGCCAGGGGTTTCGGGATGCAGGCAGGTGTGATCGGTGAAGTGCTGCGCGATGAACCCGGTACTGAAATCACCGCTGGCGAACTGCGGATGTTCCAGCAGGCTGGCAAGCAGGCGTTGATTGCTTTTCAGCCCCAGCAGCACGCTGTCTTGGACCGCCCGCAACAATTTGCGACGGGCTTCTTCGCGGGTGGCACCGTGAGCGATGAGCTTGCCGAGCATCGGGTCGTAGAAAGGGCTGATGACCTGGCCTTCGATCAGGCCGTGGTCGATCCGCACGCCGTCCTGCAATGCCGGTTCCCAGGCCACGACGCGCCCGGTTTGCGGCAGGAAACCCTGGGCCGGGTCTTCGGCATACAGGCGCACTTCCATGGCGTGGCCCGTGAGTTGCACCTGTTCCTGACGCAATGGCAGCGGTTGCCCTTCGGCGATGCTCAACTGCCAGGCCACCAGATCCAGCCCGGTGATCAGTTCGGTCACCGGGTGCTCCACTTGCAGCCGGGTGTTCATCTCCAGGAAGTAGAACTGCCCGCGCGCATCCAGCAGAAACTCCACGGTGCCCGCGCCGACGTACTTTACCGCTCGCCCGGCCTTGAGCGCCGCTTCGCCCATGGCCTGGCGCAGCTCGGCGGTCATCACCGGGCAGGGTGCTTCCTCGATGACTTTCTGATGCCGGCGCTGCACTGAACAATCGCGCTCGCCGAGGTAAATCAGGTTGCCATGCCGGTCACCGAACAGCTGGACCTCGACGTGACGGGGTTCGACCAGTGCCTGTTCGAGGATCAGTTCACCGCTGCCAAAACCGTTCAGGGCTTCGGAGCGCGCGGTGCGAATCTGTTCCAGCAAGTCGCTGGCGTCGTGCACCAGGCGCATACCGCGTCCCCCGCCGCCGGCGCTGGCCTTGATCATCAACGGATAGCCGATGCGCTCGGCTTCACGGCCCAGGGCGGCATCGTCCTGCCCGGCGCCTTGATAGCCGTTGATGCACGGCACACCGGCTTCGATCATGGCGATTTTCGACAGGCGCTTGCTGCCCATCAGTTCAATGGCCTCGGGGCTGGGGCCGATGAAGGTGATGCCAGCGTCCCTGCACGCGAGGGCAAACCCGGCGTTTTCCGAGAGGAATCCGTAGCCCGGATGGATCGCATCCGCGCCCGTGCGCCGGGCTGCGTCGAGGATGGCCTGGATGTTCAGGTAAGACTGTTGCACCGGGGCCGGACCGATGTTGACCGCCTCGTCGGCTATCCGCACGTGCAGTGCATCGGCGTCAGCGTCGCTGAACACGGCGACCGTGCGATAGCCCAGCGCCTGGGCCGTGCGCTGGATGCGGCAGGCGATTTCACCGCGGTTGGCGATGAGGATTTTTTTGAGTCCGGGCATGGGTAGGCTCTCTGATTTTTAGCGGTGTCTGGTCGGGCCTCATCGCGAGCAAGCTCGCTCCCACAGGGTTTATAAACGACATAAATCCAAGGTGGGAGCGAGCTTGCTCGCGATGCTTTTCAGGAGGCCCACCCCGGTTTGCGTTTTTGCACGAAGGCCATCGTTCCCTCGATGCCTTCGGCTCCGGTCACCGCTTCGCTGAACCATTCGGCAGCCTGATCCAGTAGGGCATCGGAGGGCTGACCCGCACTTGCGAGCAAGAGTTTCTTGGTCGCCGCATTCGCCCCCGGCGCGCAACACAACACATGGGCCAACACCTCATCGAGACGCTCGGCCAGGGCCTGCGGATCATGTTCGACAAAATGCACCAGGCCCATGCGCCGTGCCTGGTGGCCATCAAAACGCGCCGCCGTCAGGGCCAGGCGCCGGGTCTGGGTCAAGCCGATGCGTTGCACCACGAACGGTACGATCTGGGCCGGCAACAGGCCGAGACTGGTTTCCGGCAGGCCGAATTGCGCCTGGTGATCGGCCAGGGCGATATCGCTGACACAGGCCAGGCCGAGACCGCCGCCGAGCACCGCGCCCTGCAGCACGGTAATCACCACTTGCGGAGCGTGTTGCACTTCTTGCAATAGCGTACCGAACACCCGGTTCAGATCCCGGTGCGCAGTTGGGCCTTGAGCGCGGGCGTTGGCCATATCCTTGATGTCACCGCCGGCACAGAAGTGCCCGCCGACGCCGCCGATCACCAGTGCGCGAACCCCTGGTTTATCGCGTACCGCGGCCAGCACCGAGCGCAACTCGGCGACCATTTGCAAGCTCATCGCATTGCGGCTTTCGGGGCGGTTGAGGGTGATGTGCAACACGCCGTTGTGCAGCTCCAGCAGCAAAGTCTGGCAAACCGGCAGGCTGTTCATTTCTTTTTCCCCGGCAGAATGCCCATGAGTTTGCAGATGATTCCCAGCATGATTTCGTCGGCGCCGCCGCCGATCGACACCAGCCGTACATCGCGGTAAGCCCGGGCCACCGGGTTGTCCCACATGAAGCCCATGCCGCCCCAGTATTGCAGGCAACTGTCACTGACTTCGCGGCCCAGCCGCCCGGCCTTGAGCTTGGCCATGGAGGCCAGGCGCGTGACGTCCTGGCCTTTGATGTATTGCTCGGTGGCCTGATAGACCAGCGCCCGCAGGCATTCGATTTCGGTTTGCAGTTCCGCCAGGCGGAAGTGGATCACCTGATTGTCGATCAGCGCATTACCGAAGGTTTTGCGCTCCTTGCAGTATTCGATGGTGCTGTCGACGCAGTACTCCAGGCCCTTGATCATGTTGGCCGCGCCGAACAGGCGTTCCTCCTGGAACTGCAGCATCTGCATCATGAACCCCGCACCTTCATGACCAATGCGGTTGCGCTGCGGTACGCGCACGTTGTCGAAAAACACCTGGGCGGTTTCCGAGCTGCGCATGCCGAGCTTGTCCAGGTGCGAGCTCAAGCTGATGCCCGGTGTGTTCATCGGCACCATGATCAGCGACTTGTTGATGTGCGGTTTGTCGTCCGAGGTGTTGGCTAGCAGACAGATGAAGTCGGCGCTCGGCGAGTTGGTGATCCACATCTTGCTGCCGTTGATCACGTAATCGTCGCCGTCCTTGCGCGCCGTGGTTTTCAGCCCGGCGACGTCAGAGCCGGCGCCGACTTCGGAGACGCCGATGCAGCCGACTTGCTCACCGCTGATGGCCGGGCGCAGGAATTCCTCGCGCAGTTCATCGGAACCGAACCGGGCCAGCGCAGGCGTGCACATGTCGGTCTGCACGCCGATGGACATCGGAATGCCACCGCAATGGATGGTGCCGAACTCTTCGGCGGCGACGATCGAATAGCTGTAGTCGAGCCCCATGCCGCCGAATTTTTCCGGTTTCGAAATACCCAGCAATCCGAGGTCGCCGGCCTTGCGGAAGATATCGTGGATGGGGAAGCGCCCGGCCTTTTCCCATTCCTCGACATGCGGGTTGATCTCGTGCTCGACGAACTGGTGAACGGTGCGGCGCAGTGCTTCGTGTTCCTGGGTGAAGATCATTTTTATTGTTCTCCTGATAGTCGGCTTAGAACCGCGCCACACCGAAACTGTTGGCTTGCAATGGCCGCACCTCGGCCTCGTGACAGATATCCAGCAAGTAACCCAGCAAGGTCCGGGTATCGCGCGGGTCGATCAAACCATCGTCCCAGAGGTTGGCGCTGCCATAGAGCGCCGTGGACTGGCTGTCGAGTTTCTGCGCGGTGACCTGTTCGAGCATGTCGAGCATTTTCGGATCGGGCACCAGGCCGTCCTTGGCCTGTTTGGCCTCGGTGACGATGCGCAGCACCTTGCCCGCTTGCGCGCCGCCCATCACGGCGGTACGGCTGTTGGGCCAGGCGAAGATGAAACGCGGGTCGAGACCGCGACCGCACATCGCATAGTTGCCCGCGCCGTATGAGCCGCCAACCACGATGGTCAGCTTCGGCACCCGGGCGTTGGCCACCGCCTGAATCATCTTCGCGCCGTGCTTGATCACGCCTTGCTGTTCCGATTCGGTGCCGACCATGAACCCGGTGGTGTTGTGGAAAAACAGTAGCGGCGTCTGGCTCTGGTCGCACAGCTGGATGAACTGGGCGGCCTTGCTCGCGCCTTTTGGCGTGATCGGGCCGTTGTTGCCGATGAAGCCACAGGCGCGGCCCTGAATTTTCAGATGACCGCACAGGGTCTGCTGATCGAACTCGCCCTTGAATTCAAGAAAGTTCGAAGCGTCGGCGAGGCGGGCGATGATTTCGCGCGCGTCGTAGGGTTTTTTCGGATCATCCGGGATCAGGCCCAGCAGTTCGTCGATGGGGTAGAGCGGCTCCTCCCAGCGACGTTCGGGGAGTGGAGGCAACTGTTCGTTCCACGGCAACAGGCTGATAATCTCGCGTACCTGTCGCACGCCGTCGGCGTCGTTTTCAGCCAGGTATTCGGCGGTGCCGGCGGTTTGTGCGTGCATCTCGGCACCGCCCAATTCTTCATCGGTGGCGACTTCGCCGGTGGCGGCTTTGAGCAGTGGCGGGCCGGCGAGAAACAGCTTGGCCTTGCCACGCACCACTACCACGTAATCCGACAGCCCCGGCTGATAGGCACCACCCGCCGTGGCGGAGCCGTGCACCACGGTGACCTGCGGCAACCCCATGGCCGACATCCGCGCCTGATTGGCAAAGCTGCGCGCGCCTTCGACGAAAATTTCCGCCGCGTAATTGAGGTTGGCGCCGCCGCTTTCGGCGAGGGTGATCACTGGCAGTTTGTTTTCCATGGCGATCTGTTGCAGGCGCAGGGATTTCTTCAAGCCGCTGGGGGAGATGGTCCCGCCCCTGATCGCGCTGTTGTTCGCCACCACCAGCACGCGCACGCCGGACACGTAGCCGATACCGGCGATCAAGCCGCCACCGGCGGAGCTGCCATCCTTGTCGTCGTGCAGCTTGTAGCCGGCCAGGCTGGCCAGTTCGAGAAACGGTGCGCCGGGGTCCAGCAGCAGGTTGAGGCGCTCGCGAGGCAACAATTGGCCGCGTTTTTCGAACTTTGGCCTGGCTTCGGCGGCCTTGTTCAGCAGGTTCTGTTCGAGCACGCGAACTTGTTCGATGGCGCTCAGCATCGCCGCACGGTTCTGGGCGAACGACTCGCTGTGGGGGTCGAGTTGCGACTGAATCACCGGCATGGGTTATTCCTTGTCCTTCAATACGTCTGGTATGTAGGCGCGGTGGAAACCGTTGTACGACTCACTGTTGGTCGCTTTATGGATCGGCCAGGCGCGTCCGCCGAGGCTGGCGGCGCCGTCGATGCGCAAGGTGCTGCCGCTGACAAACGCCGCTGCCGGGCTGAGCAGGAAAACTATCGCCGCGCTGACTTCCGATTCGGTGCCGATGCGCTTGAGCGGCACGTGTTCGCGCAGGGTCGGGATCACGGCCTTGAAGGCGCCTTCGTAGGTGTCCATGCCGCTGGAGGCAATCCAGCCCGGCGCCACGGCATTGACCCGCACCCCGGCATGACCCCATTCGTACGCGGCGGTCTTGGTCAGGTTGTCCATGCCCGAACGTGCCGCGCCGGAGTGGCCCATACCGGGCATGCCGCCCCACATGTCGGCGAGCATGTTGACGATGGCCCCGCCGTGCTTGCTCATGGACTGGTTGAACACTTCCCGGGCCATCAGGAAGCCGCCCACCAGATTGGTACGCATCACGGTTTCGAAACCCTTCTGATTGATCGAGGCCAGGGGCGAGGGGTATTGCCCGCCAGCATTGTTGACCAGGCCGTGGATCGGACCGTGCTTGCGGATAAGCTCGCTGACCAGATGCGTCACCGCTTCTTCCTCGCGGATATCACAGGTGCTCCAGTCGGCCTTGCCGCCGTCGTCGGCGATCTCCGCCGCAACGGTTTTCAGCTTGTCGGCATTGCGCCCGACCAGCAGCACATGGGCGCCGAGGGCCGCCAGTTCGTGGGCAGTACAGCGGCCGATGCCACTGCCGCCACCGGTGACGATGATGTTTTGGCCAGCAAACAAATCGGCTTTGAAAATCGAATCGTAGGCCATGGCGGCAATCCTCTAGTTGAACTGGTCGGCGATGCGCTGCGGCACCGGGATCTGGATTTCCAGCAGCTGCTGGGCGAAGGCCTTGCCTTGCGGATCGATTCGCAGGCTGGCGACACCGCCGCCGCCGAGGGCGTTTTCCAGCAGGAAATTCAGGCTGTGGCTGGCGGGCAAGTACCAGCGCTCGACCCGCCCGTGGATTGGATCGAGGACGTGGCCCATCCAGTCGACGATCACTTCCGGGGTCAAGGCTTCTGCAATCCATGGCAGGAACTCCGGCTCGCGGGCCATGACGCCGATGTTGCTGTGGTTGCCCTTGTCGCCAGAGCGGGCGACCGCCAGTTTGACCAGGGCCACACTGGCGTCGGCCAGGCCATCCGGTTTCGGTGGCGCGAGCAGGGCTGGCAGGTCCAGCGGGTCGAGCACATCGAGGGCGGGCAGGGCACACGGGTGGCGCTGACCCATGAAATCAATGTCCAGCGTGCAGGCGGTTTTGTCGATCAGGAACGAGAACAGCCGGATCAGCGGATACACCGTCGGCCGGCCACCGACAATGCCGGTCAGCCCCGGCGCCATGCTGGTGGCGGCCTGGGCGATTTCCCGGGAGAACACAATCAAAGCCTGCTTGTCCGGATGGCGCACCGCGAGTTTGATCACCACTTCGCGGCTGTCCTGACGCTGGCCATGGGGGCCGTAGGTGGCCTCGCTGCCCAGCAACTCGATACTCACGTCGCTGTACGGCGCCCAGCCGCGCTGGCGGAACATTTCCGAGGTCTTGTTGATGATCGCATCGCCGACACGCCGCGCCTTGTCGACGGCATCGATGCCGGCGATCAGGCAACTGGCGGTGCAGCGAAAACCATCGGGGTACGTGGCGCTGACTTTGTATTGAGCGGTCGGCGGCAGGCCTTTGGCGCCGTGCACCTGCACCGCGTTCTTGCCTTGTTGCAGCAGTTTGACCTGAGTGAAATCGCACACCACGTCGGGCAGCAGATACGCGCGCGGGTCACCGATTTCGTACAGCATCTGTTCGCCCACTGTCAGCGGCGTGACCAGCCCGCCCGTACCTTCGGGTTTGCTGACGATGAACTGGCTGTCGGCGCTGACTTCGACGATGGGAAAACCGATGTGTTCGTAGTCGGGCACGTCGCGCCAGTCGGTGAAGTTGCCGCCCGTGCACTGGGCGCCGCATTCGATGATGTGCCCGGCCAATGCCGCCTGGGCGAGCTTGTCATAGTCGTGCCACGACCAGCCGAATTCATGCACCAGCGCGGCGCTGACCACCGCACTGTCGACCACCCGCCCGGTGATCACGATGTCCGCCCCCAGGCGCAGGGCTTCGACAATGCCGGGTGCGCCGAGGTAGGCGTTGGTCGAGACGCACATCGATGGCAGGGGCGCGCCGCTGAACATTTCATGAATGCCCAGGTTGCCCGGCTTTTTGAATTGCGGCTGCAGGTCATCACCCAGCAACACGGCGATCTTCAGCGCCACCCCGGCCTTGTCGCAGGCCGCTTGCAGGGCGGCGGCGCAGGCTTGGGGGTTGACCCCGCCGGCATTACTGATGACCCGGATGTTTTGCTGCGCGAGTTGCCCCAGCAAGGGCGCGAGCACTTCGATGAAGTCGCCCGCATAGCCGGCCTGGGGATCTTTCATCCGCGCGCCGGCCATGATCGACAGGGTGATTTCGGCCAGGTAATCGAAGACCAGATAGTCCAGATGCCCGTGTTCCACCAGTTGCGCGGCAGCGGTCGAGGTATCGCCCCAGAAGGCGCTGGCACAACCGATGCGAATTGTTTCAGGCGCAGTCCATTCCATAGCCACCTCCAACCGAAGTGCGTCGACATTACCAAGCAAGCGCTTGGTTTGTAAATGACTTGATTATCTTCTGCCCAAGCGCTTGCTTGGTTGCATCCATGCGCTTAAATTGCCCGCGCAACCCCGCTGTTTTCGGGGGGATCGGCGTTATTGATTGAACGACTGTAGGAGAGAACGGGTGGACGAGCAAAAAGCCCTGAGGGTGATGCGCCAATTGGTGGACGACGGCCAATTGACCGACCCGGACAGCGCCCGTGGCAAATTGCTGCAAGTGGCGGCCCACCTGTTCCGCAATAAAGGCTATGAGCGCACGACCGTGCGCGACCTGGCCGGCGCCGTGGGCATTCAGTCCGGGAGCATTTTCCATCACTTCAAGAGCAAGGACGAAATCCTGCGCGCCGTGATGGAAGAAACCATTCGCTACAACACCGCGTTGATGCGTGCGGCCATCGCCGAGGCCGGCAATGTGCGTGAGCAGGTGCTGGCGCTGATCCGGTGTGAATTGCAGTCGATCATGGGCGGTAGCGGCGAGGCCATGGCCGTGCTGGTCTACGAATGGCGCTCGCTGTCCGAAGAGGGCCAGGCCAAGGTCCTGGCGCTGCGGGACATCTACGAAGACATCTGGCTGCAAGTACTGGGCGAAGCCAAGACCGCCGGGTTTATCCGCGGCGATGTGTTCATCACCCGACGCTTCCTGACTGGCGCATTGTCCTGGACCACCACCTGGTTTCGCGCCGATGGCAGCATGAGTCTCGATCAGTTGGCCGATGAGGCGTTGATTCTGGTGCTGGAAGACCGGCAATAAGCTTGTGTTGGCCAGCATTAAACTGGCTAACTGGACAAAACCGCCTAGCTTGAATGCATTGGTACCGTTTTATTAGGGAGTGGGGACGTTTTGATGGGTTCGCCAATTCGGTCAGCCTCGCGGCTTTTGCTGACGATGCTTGCGGCGTCAACGATGATGCCGTCCCAGGCTGCGCAACTGGTGCGCATCGGTGCCGCGCACTTTCCGCCCTACACCGTGCGCCCGGAATCCGGGGCCGATACCGGGTTGCTGCCGCAACTGGTCGAGGCCCTGAACGCATCGCAAACTGACTACCAGTTTGTCCTGGTGCCCACTTCCATTCCCCGGCGCTTCGGTGATTTCAAGCAGGGCCGGGTCGACATGGCCATCTTCGAAAATCCCGCCTGGGGTTGGGAAGAGATCCCCCACACAGCCGTCGACATGGGGCTGGAGGACGCCGAAATTTTTGTCGCGCAACGCCTACCCGATCGACAGCAAAGCTATTTCGCCGACCTGAACGGCAAGCGCCTGGCACTGTTCAGCGGCTATCACTACGAGTTCGCCAATTTCAATGCCGACCCCCTGTACCTCGCGAAAAACTACAACGCCACGCTGACCTATTCCCATGACAGCAATCTGCTGATGGTATTGCGCGGCCGGGCCGACATCGCCCTGGTCACGCGTTCGTACCTGAGCGACTACTTCCTGCGCAATGAAAAAGTCGCCGGCGAGTTGCTGGCGTCCCAACGCATCGATCAGGTCTATCACCATTACGCCATCCTGCGCCCGACGGCTCCCATCAGCGGCGAGGCATTCGCCAAGGTGCTGCAAGGCTTGCGGGACAATGGCCAGATGCTGAGGATTTTCGATCCGTACAAGATTGCCCTGGTGCCGGTCCAGCGCAACGCAGCGGCGCCACAAGTTGCCAATTGACGGTCTTTGGCTAAATTTCCCGCCCTGGCTCACGTCACTTCGTTGAACTGTCGACGACTATCGTGAGCCCGACCCATGCCCAATCTCAATGACCTGACTGCCCTGTGTCTGCCGACAGGCAGTCGTCTTGCCGCTGATGAAACCGATTGCCGCCTAAGCCTCAGTCTGGAAGGGCAACCGTTGCTTGCCCTGCGGCTGAATCGTGGCCCCGAGTTGCACGTGCAACTGGAGGAGCGTTTCAGTCGCCCTGAAGGACAGGCATTGTGGGCGGCCTGTTACTGGCTGTTCGCTCGCAACCCCGACTGTCAGCGCCTGGTCTGGCAACTGCAAGAGGTGCCGGACGAAGCCGTGTTCAGCGGTCTGCTGATTCCGACTCCCGTCAACGGCCAGTATCACTGCGAGCGCACCTTGTTCTGGCAGTTGCCGCAGCCTTGGCTGGGGCATTCCCTGACCGGCAGCTACCCGCAGCAAATGCTCATCACCGACGGCAAGCGTCATCCACGGCGGCCGGTCAAACCCCGTGGTGAAGTGTATCAACGCTTCGATGCACGGCTGGGTGCCCGGGTTTCCCTGCGCACGCTGGACATCGAGCAAGACCTGGCACGCTTCAACCGCTGGCAGAACAGCCCGCGTGTCGCGAGTTTCTGGCAGGAGGAGGGCAGTCTCGAACAGCATCGCCAATACCTGAGCAAACTCGAAGCCGACCCGCACACGCTGACGCTGATCGGTTGTTTCGACGATCAGCCCTTCGCTTATTTCGAGGCCTACTGGGCCAGGGAAGATCGCATCGCGCCGTTCTACGAGACCGGCGATTACGACCGTGGCATTCACATGCTGGTGGGCGAAGAAAATCACCGCGGTCCGCACAAGGTGGCGAGTTGGTTATCGGCGCTGGTGCATTATCTGTTTCTCGATGACCCGCGCACGCAGCGCGTGGTTGCCGAGCCGCGTGCCGATAACGCGAAGATGATCGGATACATGCAAGAGCAGCGCTTTCACTGCGAGAAAGAGTTCGACTTTCCGCACAAGCGCGCGGCCCTGATGGTGTTGGGGCGGGAGCGGTTTTTTGATCGGTGCGCACTGGCCTGAGGCTTGAGGCTAAATATCTTCGGCGCTCTTGAGTGCCCCATCGCGAGCAGGCTCGCTCCTACATTTTCCTGTGTGCGCTGAACCTGTGGGAGCGAGCTTGCTCGCGATGGGCGCGATGCAGATTTCAGAACTTAGTGGCGAGCAGCCATATCGCCACGCTGGCCCGACACCTTGCGGCAGTGCACCAGCGCATCACGGATCATGAAGTTCACCAGGGTCGGCGAGACGCCAAGTTCCTTGGCAATATCTTTTTGCGGTACGCCGTGCAGGCGGTACATCTCGAAGGCGTAGCGGGTGCGGCTCGGCAACTCGGTCAACGCATCGGCGATGTGCTCCAGCGTCGAGAAATTGATGTGCGACGTTTCCGGTGACGCACCCTGGATCACCACATTCAGCCCTTCCTCTTCAGGGCCGGAATACTTCTGCTCCAGCGCCTGTTTGCGGTAGTGGTCGATCGCCAGGTTGCGCACGATCTGGAACAGGTAGCTGAGCTGAGCCTTGATCGAACTGGTGATGGGCGGGGCCGATTGCAGCCGGAAGAATGCATCCTGCACAACATCTTCGGCACGTGAGCGGCAACCGGTAATTCGGGCTGCGATCTTCACCAGAATCAATCGATTGTCGACGAATGCCTGAAGTAGCGGTGTATCGCACCTGCTTGTGGATACTGGTTCCATCATGGAAATCACCTTGCTGCCAAAAGGTTAGTGGGACGGCGAATGAGCCGGGGGGCCGTCCTACACATCGAGCGACAAATTAGGCTTAATGATAATGATTGTCAAATGAGAAAAAGAACTAATGCGTTACAAAGGTAAAGAGTGAGAACTGCGACACGCTGACTCACTTCAGTCCGCTTTGCGTTCCAGCCTGGCGACTAATTATTTCCAGACGTCATCCGTTCTCATTGGTGAATTGCACAGCGCAACCCTCATCACCCTGTAGGAGCGAGCTCGCTCGCGATGGTCGTCAACGATGGGCGCCTGACACCCCGCGGCGTTCTTCGGATTTTCGCGAGCAGGCTCGCTCCTACCAAGCCGAATTCAGGCAGGAAACCTCATGACCGACGCGTTCGAACTCCCCAGCACAATGGTCCAAGCCCTTCAGCGCCGCGCGGCGCTGACGCCGGATCGGGTGGCCCTGCGCTTTCTCGCCGAGACCCCGGACCAGGCTGTGGTGCTCAGCTATCGCGAACTGGATCTGCGGGCACGGACGATTGCCGGCGCGTTGCAGGCCCGGACGGATGTTGGCGACCGCGCGGTGTTGCTGTTCCCCAGTGGCCCGGATTACGTTGCGGCGTTCTTCGGTTGCCTGTACGCCGGGGTGATCGCGGTACCAGCCTACCCGCCGGAGTCGACACGCCGTCATCACCAGGAGCGCCTGTTGTCGATCATCAGCGACGCCCAGCCTCGCTTGCTGTTGACCAGCGCCGGGCTGCGCGATGGGTTGCAGCAGATCGACGGCGCGCCGCCGCTGTTGTGTGTCGATACCCTCGACGGTGCACTGGCCGAGCGCTGGGTCGCGGTGGACTTGCAGGACGATCACATCGCCTTCCTGCAATACACCTCTGGCTCCACCGCGCTGCCCAAAGGCGTGCAAGTCAGCCACGGCAATCTGGTGGCCAACGAATTGCTGATTCGCCACGGTTTCGGCATTGACCTGAACCCCGACGACGTCATCGTCAGCTGGCTGCCGCTGTATCACGACATGGGCCTGATCGGCGGCTTGCTGCAGCCGATTTTCAGCGGCGTGCCTTGCGTGTTGATGTCCCCGGCGTATTTTCTCGGTCGGCCGTTACGCTGGCTGGAGGCGATCAGCGAATACGGCGGCACCATCAGCGGCGGGCCGGATTTTGCCTATCGCTTGTGCAGTGAGCGGGTCAGCGAGTCGGCCCTGGAACGGCTCGACCTGAGTGGCTGGCGCGTGGCGTATTCCGGTTCCGAACCGATTCGCCTCGACACTCTGGAACGCTTCGCCGGGAAGTTCGCGACCTGCGGCTTCACCGCGGACAGTTTCATGGCCTCCTACGGTCTGGCCGAAGCCACCTTGTTCGTGGCCGGCACAGCTCGCGGCCAAGGCATCGGCAACCTGCGGGTAGACGATCAGGCCCTGGCGCAGAACCGCATCGAAGCGGGCGAGGGCAGCCCGATCATGAGTTGCGGTATCAGCCAGCCGGCGCACGCGGTGTTGATCTTCAATCCTGTCTCGCTCAGCAAACAGGCCGACAACGTCGTCGGCGAAGTCTGGGCCAGCGGGCCGAGCATCGCCTCAGGCTACTGGCGCAACCCCGAGGCGTCCGCCAAGACCTTCGTCCAGCACGCCGGGCAGACCTGGCTGCGCACCGGTGACCTGGGTTTTCTGCGCAACGGCGAACTGTTTATCACCGGGCGCCTGAAGGACATGCTGATCGTGCGCGGGCACAACCTGTACCCGCAGGACATCGAACAGACTGTCGAGCGCGAAGTGGAAGTGGTGCGCAAAGGACGCGTCGCCGCCTTCGCCGTCACGGTTGACGGTCAGGAAGGCATCGGCATCGCCGCTGAAATCAGCCGCAGCGTGCAGAAAATACTGCCGCCTGAATCCTTGATCAAAGCCATTCGCCAGACCGTCGCCGAGGCGTATCAGGAGGCACCGAGCGTGGTGGTGCTGCTCAATCCGGGCGCGCTGCCCAAAACGTCCAGCGGTAAATTGCAGCGTTCGGCGTGTCGCAATCGCCTGGCGGACGGCAGTCTCGACAGCTACGCGGTGTTCCCGTCGGCCAGCAACGAAAGCACGGGCAATAGCGAGTCGGGATCGACGCTGCAAAGCTTGATCGCACGTATCTGGTGTGAGCAGTTGCAAGTGGCGCAGGTGGGCGCCGACGATCATTTCTTCCTGCTTGGCGGCAACTCCATTGCAGCGACGCAAGTGGTGGCGCGTCTGCGGGAAAAGTTGGGTCTGGAGTTGAGCCTGCGCCTGCTGTTCGAAGCGCCGACCCTCGGCGCATTCGCCGATGTCGTGACCCGTCTGCAACAGGACGGTGGTCTGGCCCAGGGCGCGATCACGGCACTGTCGCGCCAGCAACCGATGCCGCAATCCCTGGCACAAAACCGCCTGTGGATCACTTGGCAACTCGACCCACACAGCAGCGCCTACAACATTCCTGGCGGCTTGCGCTTGCGTGGCGAGCTGGATGAGGACACCTTGCGCGCCAGTTTCCAGCAGTTGATCGAGCGCCACGAATCCCTGCGCACACGATTCTTCGAGCGTGATGGCGTGGCGCTGCAACAGGTCGATCCGGCGGGTGAGTTCAACCTGCAACTGATCGACATCAGCGACCTGCCGGTCGCCGAGCGTGAGGCCCGGGCGCAGCAGATCCGCGAGGACGAAGCACGGACCCGGTTCGATCTGGAGAAAGGCCCGCTGCTGTGGGTGACGCTGGTGCGCCTCGACGACGAAGACCATCAGTTGTTGGTGACCCTGCACCACATCATCGCTGACGGCTGGTCGCTGAATGTGTTGATCGACGAGTTCTCGCGCCTGTATGCGTCCGCCTCCCAGGGCTTGCAAGCGGTGCTGGCGCCATTGCCGACGCAGTACGCCGACTACGGCAGTTGGCAACGGCAATGGTTGGCGCAAGGGGAAGGCGAGCGGCAACTGGCTTATTGGAAAGACCGCTTGGGTGATGAACATCCAACCCTGAGCCTGGCCACCGACCATCCACGCTCAGTACAACAACTGCACAGCGCCGCTCGCCACACCGTGCGTCTGGGCGCTCCCCTGAGCGATGCGATTCGTCAGACCGCCCAGGCCCATGAATCGACCGTCTTCATGTTGTTGCTGGCTGCGTTCCAGACCTTGTTGCACCGCTACAGCGGCCAACGAGATATCCGCATCGGCGTGCCCAATGCCAACCGTCCACGCCTGGAAACCCAGGGTCTGATCGGCTTCTTCATCAATACCCAGGTGCTGCGTGCCGAAGTGGACTCAAGTCTGCCATTCGTTGAGTTGCTGGCGCAGACCCGTCAGGCGGCGTTGGGTGCGCAAGCGCATCAGGACTTGCCGTTCGAGCAACTGCTCGAGGCCTTCCCGCAGGCCCGTGAACAGGGCCTGTTCCAGGTCATGTTCAACCATCAGCAACGGGACCTTGGCGCCTTGAAGCGCCTGCCGGGGCTGTTGGCCGAAGAGTTGCCGTGGCATAGCCGCGAAGCCAAGTTCGATGTGCAGCTGCACAGCGAAGAAGACCGCAACGGTCGCCTGACCTTGTCCTTCGACTACGCCAACGAACTGTTCGACGCCGCGACCATCGAGCGCCTGGCCGACCATTTCAGCAACCTGCTGCGGGCTGTCTGCGAGCAAACGGACATCGCCATCGGTGACCTGCCGCTGTTGACGGCCGCCGAGCAGCATCAGCAATCGGACTGGGCCAGCGCACCCTGCGCAGCGGCCAGTCAATGGCTGCCCGAATCGCTCAACCAACAAGCCCGGCTGACACCTGGGCGCCCG
The DNA here is from genome assembly GCF_058802985.1 of Pseudomonas sp. GW822-FHT01E03. Taxonomy (NCBI): domain Bacteria; kingdom Pseudomonadati; phylum Pseudomonadota; class Gammaproteobacteria; order Pseudomonadales; family Pseudomonadaceae; genus Pseudomonas; species Pseudomonas sp. GW822-FHT01E03. The sequence continues at coordinate 34,351 of NZ_JBXAOQ010000010.1, read as the reverse complement.
GCGTTGATCTGGGAGGGCGGTCAGATGGACTTCGCCGAACTCCACACCCAGGCCAACCGTCTGGCCCATTACCTGCGCGACAAAGGCGTCGGCCCGGACGTCTGCGTGGCCATCGCCTGCGAGCGTTCGCCGCAACTGCTGATCGGCCTGCTGGCGATCATCAAGGCCGGTGGCGCCTACGTGCCGCTGGACCCGGATTACCCCGCCGAACGCCTGGCCTACATGCTCAGCGACAGCGGTGTTCAATTGCTGCTGACGCATACCCGACTGCTCGAGCGCTTGCCGGCCAGCGAGGGTGTCAGTGTGATCGCCATGGACACCCTGCACCTGGACAGTTGGCCAAGCCATGCGCCGGGGCTGCATCTGCACGGCGACAATCTTGCCTATGTGATTTATACCTCCGGTTCCACCGGCCAGCCCAAAGGCGTCGGTAACACCCACGCGGCGCTGGCCGAGCGCCTGCAATGGATGCAGGACACTTATCGCCTGAACGAAACCGACGTGCTGATGCAAAAGGCGCCGATCAGTTTCGACGTGTCGGTGTGGGAGTGCTTCTGGCCGCTGATCACAGGCGCACGTCTGTTGATCGCCGGTCCCGGCGAACACCGCGATCCACATCGCATCGCGCAGCTGGTGCAAGCGTACGGCGTGACCACGTTGCACTTCGTGCCGCCGCTGCTTTCGCTGTTCATCGACGAACCGCTCAGTGCTGAATGCACCAGCCTGCGCCGGCTGTTCTCCGGGGGCGAGGCCTTGCCCGCGGAGCTGCGCAACCGGGTGCTGGTGCAACTGCCGGCGGTGCAACTGCACAATCGCTACGGACCGACCGAAACCGCGATCAACGTCACCCACTGGCAATGCTCCAGCGCCGATGGCGAACGCTCGCCGATTGGCCGGCCGCTGGGCAATGTGATCTGCCGCGTGCTCGACAGCGACCTGCGTCCCGTTCCGGTCGGTGTGCCGGGTGAGTTGTGCATCAGCGGCGTTGGCTTGGCCCGTGGTTACCTCGGTCGCCCGGCGTTGACGGCCGAACGATTTGTGGTCGATCCGTTGGGCGAGCCGGGCGCACGCCTGTATCGCACCGGCGACCGGGCACGCTGGACGGCGGATGGCGTGATCGAATACCTCGGTCGTCTCGATCAACAGGTCAAGTTGCGCGGGTTCCGGGTCGAGCCGGAGGAAATCCAGGCACGGCTGCTGGCCCAGGACGGCGTTGCGCAAGCCGTGGTGCTGGTGCGCGACACCATGGCCGGGGCGCAGTTGATCGGTTACTACACCGCTGCGGACAATGCCGGGGACGAGGTCGAACAAACCGCGCGCCTGAAAAGCGCATTGGCCGCCGAACTGCCGGAATACATGGTGCCGGCGCAACTGATGCGCCTGGACCAAATGCCCCTCGGCCCGAGCGGCAAGCTCGACCGCCGCGCGTTGCCGGAACCGCAGTGGCAGGTTCGCGAGCACGTCGAGCCTGTGACAGAACTGGAACAACGCATCGCCGGCATCTGGCGCGAAGTGCTGGGTTTGACGCAAGTCGGTTTGCGCGATGATTTTTTTGCCCTCGGCGGTCACTCGCTGCTGGCCACACAAATCATCTCCCGCACCCGCCAGGCCTGCGACGTCGAGTTGCCGCTGCGGGCGCTGTTCGAGCACAGCGAACTCGGTGCGTTTGCCGAACAGGTTCGCCTGATCCAGGCCAGTGGCAGCACCAACAAACAGCCGCCGATTGAAAAAATCGACCGCGGGCAGGCGGTGCCGCTGTCCTATTCCCAGCAGCGCATGTGGTTCCTCTGGCAGATGGAGCCCGACAGCCCGGCCTACAACGTCGGCGGCATGGCGCGGCTGCGTGGCGTGCTCGACGTGGCGCGCTTCGAGGCCGCGCTGCAAGCCCTGATCCTGCGTCACGAAACCCTGCGCACCACGTTCCCGAGCATCGACGGCGTCGCCCGCCAGCAAGTACACGCGCAGACCGGCGTGCGCATGGCGTGGAAGGATTTCACCGCGCTGGATGCCGAGGTCCGCGAGTGGCAGGTCCAGCAACTGGCCGACGACGAAGCGCACCAGCCGTTCGATCTGGAGACCGGACCCTTGCTGCGCGCCTGCCTGGTCAAGACCGCCGAACAGGAACACTACTTCGTTCTGACCCTGCACCACATCGTCACCGAAGGCTGGGCGATGGACATTTTTGCCCGGGAGCTCAGCGCGCTGTACGAAGCGTTCGTCGATGACCGTGAATCACCGCTGGCGCCGTTGCCGGTGCAGTACCTGGATTACAGCGTGTGGCAGCGTCAGTGGCTGGAGTCCGGCGAGCGTCAGCGCCAGCTCGATTACTGGACAACGCAACTGGGCCGCGAACACCCGCTGCTGGAGTTGCCGGCCGACCGTCCGCGTCCGCCGGTGCAAAGCCATCAGGGTGAGTTGTATCGCTTTGAGCTGAGCGACGACCTCGCGGCACGGGTTCGCGCCTTCAATGCGCGACACGGCCTGACCCTGTTCATGACCATGACCGCCGCCCTGGCCACGCTGCTGTACCGCTACAGCGGCCAGACCGATCTGCGCATCGGCGCGCCGGTGGCCAACCGCATTCGCCCGGAAAGCGAAGGGCTGATCGGTGCGTTCCTCAACACGCAAGTGCTGCGCTGCCAGCTCGACGGGCAGATGTCCGTGGGCGAGTTGTTCGAGCAGGTGCGCCACACGGTGATCGAAGGCCAGTCCCATCAGGACCTGCCGTTCGATCATCTGGTGGAAGCCTTGCAACCACCCCGCAGCGCGGCCTACAACCCATTGTTCCAGGTGATGTGCAACGTGCAGCGCTGGGAGTTCCAGCAAAGCCGTACCCTGGCCGGCGTGACGGTCGAGTACCTGGCCAACGATGCCCGCGCGACCAAGTTCGACCTCAACCTGGAAGTCACCGACCTGGACCATCGCCTGGGTTGCTGCCTGACCTACAGCACCGATCTGTTCGACGAGCCGCGCATTGCGCGCATGGCCGGGCATTGGCGCAACCTGCTGGAGGCGCTGATTGCCGATCCGCAGCAGCGCTTGAGCGAACTGCCGCTGCTGGCGTGTGGCGAACAACAACATCTGCTCGACAGCCTCGGCGTCGAGCCGGGCGAGCATCGGCTGGACCAGTGCATCCATCACCTGTTCGCCGAGCAAGCCTTGATGCGCCAGGACGCTCCGGCCCTGACCTTCGCCGGGCAAACCCTGAGCTATGCCGAACTCGACGGCCGGGCCAATCGCCTGGCCTGGATGCTGCGCGAGCGTGGCGTCGGACCGCAGGTTCGTGTGGGGCTGGCACTGGAGCGCTCGCTGGAGATGGTCGTCGGCCTGCTGGCGATCCTCAAGGCTGGCGGCGCCTATGTGCCGCTGGATCCGGAATACCCGCTGGACCGCTTGCATTACATGATTAATGACAGCGGCATCGGTTTGCTGCTCAGCGACGCGGCGATGTTCAAGGCCCTGGGCGAGTTGCCGGCGACCGTTGGCCGCTGGTGTCTTGAAGAAGACGCCGCTGCACTGGCCAATTACCCGGCCACCGAGTTGCCGTTGATCAGCCTGCCGCAGCATCAGGCCTACCTGATCTACACCTCGGGCTCGACCGGCAAACCGAAAGGCGTGGTGGTATCCCACGGCGAAATCGCCATGCACTGCCGCGCGGTGATCGAGCGTTTCACCATGCGCCCTGACGATTGCGAACTGCACTTCTATTCGATCAACTTCGACGCCGCCACCGAGCGTTTGCTGGTGCCGCTGCTCAGCGGTGCGCAAGTGGTGCTGCGGGCTCAAGGGCAGTGGGACGCGGAAGAAATCTGTGGCCTGATCCGTCGTCATCAGATCAATGTCCTCGGATTCACGCCGAGCTATGGCAGCCAGTTGGCGCAATGGCTGGCAACGCAAAATGAAACCCTGGCGGTGCGCATGATCATCACCGGCGGCGAAGCGCTGACCGGTGAACACCTGACGCGCATTCGCGCAGCCTTCAAGCCGAGCCTGTTCTTCAACGCCTACGGCCCGACCGAAACCGTGGTCATGCCGCTGGCCAGTCTCGCCCCTGAAGTGCTGGAAGAGGGCGCTGGCAGCGTGCCGATCGGCAGCATCATCGGCGACCGCGTGGCCTACATTCTCGACGCCGACCTGGCGTTGGTGCCGCAAGGCGCGACGGGCGAGTTGTACGTCGGTGGCGCGGGTCTGGCCCAGGGTTATCACCAGCGTCCGGGCATGACCGCGGAGCGCTTTGTGGCCGATCCGTTTGCCGCCAACGGCGAACGTATCTACCGCACCGGCGACCTGGTGCGCCAGCGCGCCGACGGCCTGGTGGAATACCTCGGACGCATCGACCATCAAGTGAAGATTCGTGGTTTCCGCATCGAACTGGGCGAGATCGAAACCCGTCTGCTGGAGCATGAATCGATTCGTGAAGCCGTTGTGCTGGCGCTCGATGCACCGAGTGGCAAGCAACTGGTCGGCTATCTGGTGACTGACGTCGCCGAACAGAACGAAGCACAGCAATCGGTCTTGCGCGAGGCCCTCAAGGCGCATCTGAAATCGCAACTGCCAGACTACATGGTGCCCACGCACCTGATCCTGCTGGGCAGCATGCCGCTAACCGCCAACGGCAAACTCGACCGCCGCGCGCTGCCGGCGCCGGACCCGGAGCTGAATCGCCATCACTACGTAGCGCCGAGCAACGAGCTTGAAGTCAGCCTCGCGCAGATCTGGTGCGAAGTGCTGAACGTCGGACAGGTCGGCCTCAACGACAACTTCTTCGAGTTGGGCGGTGACTCGATCCTGTCGATCCAGGTGGTCAGCCGGGCACGGCAGCAGGGCATTCACTTCAGCCCTCGCGACCTGTTCCAGCACCAGACCGTGCAGACCCTCGCCGCCGTGGCCAGCCGCAGCGAGCAGGTCAGCGCCGAGCAGGGCTTGATCATGGGTGAGTCGCGTCTGACGCCGATCCAGCACTGGTTCTTCGACACCGACATCCCGCAGCGCCAGCACTGGAACCAGGCGTTGTTGCTGCAACCGACCGCACCTCTGGAGCCCCATCGACTGGAGCAAGCGCTGCTGGCGGTAATCGAACAGCACGACGCCTTGCGTCTGCGCTTCAGCAAGGTCGCCGGTCAGTGGCAAGCACAGCATCAGCCGATTTCCGAGGCTCCGGTGTTGTGGCAGGTACGCGTTTCGTCGATGGACAAATGCGCGGCCTTGTTCGCCGATGCCCAGCGCAGCCTCGACCTCGAAGAGGGACCGCTAATACGCGTGTTGCTGGTCGATGGTCCCGAGGGCCAGCAACGGCTGTTCATCGCGATTCACCACTTGGTCGTCGATGGTGTTTCATGGCGCGTACTGCTGGACGACCTGCAAACCGTGTACCGCCAACTGGACGCGCAGCAGTCGGTGAAACTGCCGGCGAAAACCAGCGCCTTCAAGGACTGGGCCGCACGGCTGCAAGCCTACGCCGGCAGTGAGTCCCTGCGCGAAGAACTGGGCTGGTGGCAGGCGCACCTGGCCGGGCCCACTGCCGATTTGCCCTGTGATCACCCCGCAGGCGGGCGGCAGAACCGACATGCGCAAACCGTCAGTGTGCGCCTCGACAGCGAGCGTACCCGGCAGTTGCTGCAACAGGCACCGAGTGCCTATCGCACCCAGGTCAACGACTTGCTGCTGACCGCATTGGCCCGCGTGCTGTGCCGCTGGAGCGGTCAGCCATCGGCGCTGATTCAACTGGAAGGCCACGGCCGCGAAGCGCTGTTCGACGAGATCGACCTGACCCGCACCGTCGGCTGGTTCACCAGCGCCTACCCACTGCGCCTGACGCCGCTGAACATCGAAGAAGCCGCCGGGCAGGGCGTGTCGATCAAGGCGATCAAGGAGCAATTGCGTGCCGTGCCGCACAAAGGCCTGGGCTATGGCGTGCTGCGTTACCTCGCCGATGACCTGAGCCGCCACAGCATGGCGCAGTTGCCGGTGGCGCCGATTACCTTCAACTACCTCGGCCAGTTCGACCAGAGCTTCGGGGCGGACGCGCTGTTCCATCCACTGGATGAAGCCATTGGTGCGGCCCACGATGCCAATGCCCCGTTGCCCAACGAGCTGAGCGTCGACGGTCAGGTGTATGGCGGTGAACTGGTACTGCGCTGGACTTTCAGCGCCGAACGCTTCGATGGGCAAACCATCGACGAGTTGGCCGATGCCTACCTCGGTGAGTTGAACAGCCTGATCGAGCATTGCCTGCGCGACGACGCGGGTGGCCTGACGCCGTCGGACTTCCCGCTGGCGAATCTCAGCCAGGCTCAACTGGATGCGCTGCCGGTCCCGGCCGCCGTCATCGAAGACGTCTACCCGTTGACCCCGATGCAGGAAGGCATGCTGTTGCACACCTTGCTGGAGCCGGGCACCGGCCTGTACTACATGCAGGACCGCTACCGCATCAACAGCGAACTGGACCCGCAGCGTTTCGCCCAGGCCTGGCAAGCAGTGATCGCCCGCCACGAAGCATTGCGCGCGTCGTTCTGCTGGAACGTCGGCGAAGACATGCTGCAAGTGATCCACAAACCGGGCAGCACGCCGATCGAATACCTCGACTGGAGCAATCTCGCCGAAGCCGAGCAAGAGCCGAAGCTGCAAACCTTGCTCAAGACCGAACGCGAGGCGGGGTTTGATCTGCTCAACCAGGCGCCGTTCCACTTGCGTTTGATCCGTGTGGGCGCGGCGCGTTACTGGTTCATGATGAGCAACCACCACATCCTCATCGATGCCTGGTGCCGTTCGCTGCTGATGAATGATTTCTTCGAGATCTACAGCGCCCTCGGCGAAGGCCGGGAAGCGCAGCTGGAGGTACCACCACGTTATCGCGACTACATCGGTTGGCTGCAGCATCAGAGCCTGGCCGAAGCACGGCAGTGGTGGAAAACCAACCTGCAGGGTTTCGAACGGACCACGCCGATCCCGAGCGACCGGCCATTGCTGCGTGAACATGCCGGCGACAGCGGCGGCATGATCGTCGGCGACCGCTATACAAGGCTCGATGCCCGTGACGGTGCGCAATTGCGCGAACTGGCCCAGGCCCATCAGTTGACCATCAACACCTTTGCCCAGGCGGCGTGGGCTCTGGTGCTGCGGCGCTTGAGCGGTGATCGCGACGTGCTGTTCGGCGTCACCGTGGCCGGGCGTCCGGTGGACATGCCGCAGATGCAGCGCACCGTCGGCCTGTTCATCAACAGCATCGCGCTGCGGGTGAAAATGCCTGAGGACGGCCAGCGATGCAGCGTGCGCCAGTGGCTCACCGGTCTGCTCGACAACAATATGCAACTGCGTGAATACGAATACCTGCCACTGGTGAACATCCAGGAGCAAAGCGAACTGCCCAAAGGCCAGCCGCTGTTCGACAGCCTGTTCGTGTTCGAAAACGCCCCGGTGGAAGTCTCGGTGCTCGACCGTGCGCAGAGCCTCAACGCGACCTCGGACTCGGGCCGAACCCATACCAACTTCCCGCTCACGGCCGTGTGCTATCCGGGCGATGACCTGGGCTTGCACCTGTCCTACGACCAACGCTACTTCGATGAGGTCACGGTCGAGCGCATGCTCGCTGAGTTCAAGCGTCTGCTGCTGGCATTGGTGGAAGGTTTCCATGGCGACATGGCCGACCTGCCGTTGCTGGGGGCTGAGGAGCAGGACTTCCTCATCCATGGCTGCAACCAGAGCGAACACGATTACCCGCTGGAGCAGAGCTACGTTTCATTGTTCGAAACGCAGGTCGCCCGGCACCCACTGCGAATTGCCGCCAGTTGTCTGGACCGGCAATACAGTTATCTGGAGCTGAACCAGCGCGGCAACCGCCTCGGTCATGCATTGATCGCCGCCGGTGTCGGGCGCGATCAACCGGTGGCCTTGCTGGCCGAACGTAGCCTCGACTTGCTGGGCATGATCATCGGCAGCTTCAAGGCAGGGGCGGGCTATCTGCCGCTGGATCCGGGTTTGCCGGGTCAGCGTCTGAGCCGGATCATCGATCTGAGCCGCACGCCATTGCTGGTGTGCACGCAAGCCTGTCGTGAGCAGGCGCAGGCCTTGCTCGAGGAGTTCGGCTGCTCCAGCCGGCCACGGCTGCTGGTCTGGGAGGAAGTCCAGGCCCTTGCGCTGTCGGCGGACAATCCTGGTGTCTACAGTGGTCCGGACAACCTCGCCTATGTGATCTACACCTCTGGCTCCACCGGTTTGCCAAAAGGCGTGATGGTCGAACAGCGCGGCATGCTCAACAACCAGTTGAGCAAGGTGCCGTACCTGAACCTGAGCGACGCCGACGTGATCGCCCAAACCGCGTCGCAAAGCTTCGACATTTCCGTGTGGCAGTTCCTCGCCGCGCCGTTGTTCGGCGCACGGGTGGACATCGTGCCGAACACCATTGCCCACGATCCCCAGGGTTTGCTGGCCCATGTGCAAAGCCAGGGCATCACCGTGCTGGAAAGCGTGCCTTCGCTGATCCAGGGCATGCTCGCCCAGGAACGCATGAGCCTCGATGGCCTGCGCTGGATGTTGCCGACGGGGGAGGCGATGCCGCCGGAACTGGCGCATCAATGGTTGCTGCGCTATCCGCAGATCGGCCTGGTGAATGCCTATGGCCCGGCGGAGTGCTCGGATGACGTGGCGTTCTTCCGCGTCGATATGGCGTCGACTCGCGGCAGTTACCTGCCGATCGGTACGCCGACTGACAACAACAAATTGTACCTGCTCGACGGAGCGCTGGAACTGGTGCCGCTGGGCGCGGTGGGTGAACTGTGCGTGGCGGGGACCGGGGTCGGTCGCGGCTATGTCAGCGATCCGCTGCGCACGGCACCGGTGTTTGTGCCGAACCCGTTTGGCGCACCGGGTGAGCGCCTGTATCGCACCGGCGACCTGGCCCGCCGTCGCAGTGACGGCGTTCTGGAATATGTCGGCCGGGTCGACCATCAGGTGAAGATCCGCGGTTACCGCATCGAGCTCGGTGAAATCGAAGCTCGCCTGCACGAACAACCGCAAGTCCGCGATGCGGCGGTGGGTGTGCAGGAAGGGGCGAACGGCAAGCACCTGGTGGGCTATCTGGTCGCGGCGGATGTTGCGCTCGATCCGGCTGAACGCCTGGAGTGCATCAAGCAACGCCTGCGCGCCGAACTGCCGGAATACATGGTGCCGCTGCACTGGTTATGGCTGGACAAGCTGCCGCTCAACGCCAACGGTAAACTGGACCGCAAGGCACTGCCGACGTTGGAGATCGGTCAATTGCAAAGCCAGGATTACCAGGCGCCGCGCAATGAGCTGGAGCAGACCCTGGCAGACATTTGGGCCGAGGTACTGAAGGTCGAGAGAGTGGGCGTTCGCGACAATTTCTTCGAGTTGGGCGGGCATTCGCTGCTGGCCACGCAAATCGCCTCGCGGGTGCAGAAATCCCTGCAACGGGATGTGCCGCTGCGGGCGATGTTCGAATGCAGCACGGTGGAAGAACTGGCCCGGTACATCGACGGGTTGACGGCCAGCGAGCTCACCGAGGAGAAAGTGGATCGCTTGAATGACCTGATGGCGGAGCTGGAGGGGCTTTGATTCCCTGGCGTCAGTACTGGCCCCATCGCGAGCAAGCTCGCTCCCCCAGTGGGTGGTGGTGAACACATCATTTGTGATCAGCATGAATCCCTGTGGGAGCGGCGGTGCGGCGATCCGACTTGCCCGCGATGGCGGTTGTACAAACGCATACATTCTCGCGATTGACTGCGATCCGTCAGCCGCTCAGTCTTCGGGCTCCCTTTGTGCTCGCGGAGACAGTCGATGCCCTTCGTAACGATAGACGGACAAGCCCTCCACTACATCGATCAAGGTACCGGCCCGGCGGTACTGCTGGCCGGTAGTTACCTGTGGGACCAGGCCATGTGGGCGCCGCAGATTGCCGCGCTCTCGCAACAGTATCGTGTGATAGCCCTGGACCTGTGGGGGCACGGCCAATCCGGGCCGTTGCCTGTCGGTACGACGTCGCTGGATGACCTGGCGCGTCAGGCCCTGGTCCTGATCGATCATCTGGACATCGAGCGGGTCACGCTGGTCGGCCTGTCGGTCGGCGGCATGTGGGGCGCGCGCCTGGCCTTATCGGCAGCGCAGCGGATCAACGGACTGGTGCTGATGGACACCTACGCCGGCGCCGAACCGGAGCCGACTCGCCAGTACTACTTTTCACTGTTGAAGCAGATCGAAGAGGCGGGTGTCATCACGCCAGCGCTGCTGGATATCGTGGTGCCGATTTTCTTCCGGCCGGGCATTGATCCGCAGTCGGCGCTCTACCGGGACTTTCGTGCTTCCCTCGCGGCTCTACCCGCGGATCGCCTGCGTGAAAGCATCGCGCCGATGGGGCGGATTACATTTGGGCGCGATGACCAGTTATCGCGTCTGGGCGAACTGGACGCAGCGACCACACTGGTGATGTGCGGCGATCAGGACAAGCCTCGGCCACCGGGTGAAGCCCGTGAAATGGCTGAGCTGATTGGCTGCCCGTGGGTGCTGGTGCCGGAGGCGGGGCATATTTCCAATCTGGAGAACCCTGGGTTTGTGACTGAAACCCTGTTGGCATTTTTGGCCGACAGAAATTAGTCGAATCTACCGACGCCATCGCGAGCAAGCTCGCTCCCACAGGTGATCACCTTTCCCTGTGGGAGCGAGCTTGCTCGCGATGGGGGCGCTGAACTCACTTCGGCCCGAGAATCTTCGCCAACTTATCCGGCGACGGCGCGCCTTGCTGCTGTTGCAGATTGCCCTTGTCATCCATGTAGAAAATCGCCGGCGTCGCCTGCAACTCCAGCTCTTCCATCAATTGCATGTTGGCCGCGAACTTTGCCTGAATCGCCGGCGGCACTTCCTTCAAGGCCTTGAGCGAACTCTCCTTGCCAGCGGCTTCGTGATCCTGCAGGGCTTTTTCCGGGTCTTTGGCGGCGAGCAGCGCGGCGGATTTTCCGGGGCTGTCTTCGCGGATGATGCCCACCATGATGTGGCGCAACTGCACTTTGCCGGCCTTGACCCACGGTCGGGCCTGTTCCCAGAACATGTTGCAGTACGGGCAGTTCGGGTCACTGAACAGGTACACCACGCGCGGCGCATCCTTCTTGCCGTCGCCGATCCAGTTGCTGGTTTCGAACTTGGCCCAGACTTCCTTGGCCATCGGTGCGTACACCAGTTTCTGCAAAGGTGCGCTGCTCAGGTCATTGCCCTCGGCGTCATACAGGTTGCCCAGCAACACGTGTTTGCCATCCGGGGTCAGGTACAGCGCCATGCCGCGGTTCTGGTATTGCGCGGCATAACCACGCAAGCCGTCGGGGGCGTCGAACTGGCCGACGATTTTCGCGCCTTTGGCCTCGATTTTCTTGATGGCATCGGGCAACTCTTCGGCCTGCACCGATGGCAGGTGCAGCAGGGCAGCACCGAGGCTCAGGGTCAGCAGGTGGCGGAGGCGGGGCATGGCAGTTTCCTTGAAGAGGTGGCGGGTACGGTGTCGAAGTTTTCCAGCGCGCGGGCCAGGCTGGCTTCCGACAACTCGCCCAGATGGCTGCCCAGCAGGCGACCCTCGGGGTTGTAGAACAGCGTAGTCGGCAATGCCATGGAACCGACGGCCTGGCTCAGACGCCCACTGCCGTCGAATAGCACGTTGGACAGGCTCAGGCCCTGGGTTTCCAGAAAGATCGCGACGCTTTGCATGCTTTCTGCCTGATTGACGAACAGGAACGTCAGGTCCGGCCGTTGTTGCTGGGCGTTTTCCAGCACCGGCATTTCCCGGCGGCACGGCGGGCACCAGGTGGCCCAGAGATTGATCACCAACGGGCCTCCCTTGTAGTCGGCCAGTTGCACGGTTTCGCCGGCGGCGTTGCGCAGGGTGATTTCCGGCAGGCGTGTGCCTTGTTCATAAATCGACAGGGAGAACGTCGCCAACAGCCAGAACGCCAGGCCACTGGCCACGCCAAAGCCCAATGGACGGCGCAGACCTGGGCGACGCCAGCCGCGATACAGCGTGGCGAGCAAAACGACCACTACCCCCGGCCAGGCGAGGAAACCGCCATCGCGCAGGTCGATGACCTGCCACGGATCGTTGCGATAGTGCACCCAATAGGCCGCCACGAAACTGATTCGGGCTGCCAGCATGCCCATCAGAAACAGGCTGAACAGCACCGACTCAGGGTTTTCACCACCACGCTTGGCGACCCGCCAGCCGACAAAAGTGGCCAGCGCCAGCGCACTGATCAACAGCAGGTGATTGAGCGCGATGGCAAAGGTGCCGAGGGTGAAAGTCAGCATTAACGGGCGTCTCGGGTGGTGGTCCAGCGTTGCAGGAATGTATCGGCATCGACCTCGCCGGTGATGCGCTGGCTGCGCCGCTCTTCACCGTCTACGCCAATCCACAGCAGGCTCGGTGGCCCTGGCACTTGGTAACGGCCGAGCAGTTCACGGCTGGCGGCATTGTCGGCGGTGACGTCCAGTCGCAGCAAGCGCACATCGCTCAAGGCTTCGAGGACACGGGTTTTGCCGAAGACCTGTTTCTCCATGACCTTGCACGACACGCACCAGTCGGCGTAGTAGTCCAGCAGCACCCACTGACCCTGAGCCTGTGCGGCGTCGAGTTCCCGTTGCAGTGCCTGCGGATCCTTGATGGTGATGAAGGCATCGTGGCCAACCGGCACGGCGGCCACAGCCTGGTTCGAGGCGCGGTAGACCTGCAATGGCTTGAACGGATCATCGCCGCCACCAGCCGCACCGATCACCAACAGGCCACCCCATAAACCGAGCAGTAACGAACTGGCGCCAAACAGGTGCGCGATACGGCCAAAACCTTCCGACTGTTTCCAGGCGCTGTAGGCCGCGATCAACAACAGCGCACCGCACAAGCCGACCCACAGGGATTCGTCGACCACCGGACGCAGCATCAACAATGCGGTGGCGAGGAACAGGAAGCCGAAAATGCCTTTGACCAGGTTCATCCAGGCGCCTGGCTTGGGCATGAAACGATTGCCGACAGTCACCAACACCAGCAGAGGCACACCGATGCCGATGCCCATGGCAAACAGAATCAATCCGCCATGCAGCGCGTTGCCGCTTTGCGCGATGTAGAGCAGGGCGCCGGCCAGTGGTGCGGTCATGCAGGGGCCAACCAGCAGACCGGACAGCGCCCCCAGCACCCCGGCGCCGATCAGACTGCCGCCGCGTTGATTGCGCGAGACGTTTTCCAGGCGATCACGCACGGCCACCGGCAGTTGCAGTTCGAAGAAACCGAACATCGGCAGCGCCAGCAGCACGAAAATCGTCGCGAAACTGCCCAGCAGCCAGGGGTTCTGCAACCAGGCTTGCAGGTTCGCCCCGAGGGAGGCGGCCAGGACACCCATTGCCGCATACACCAGCGCCATGCTGACTACATAACTGCTGGCCAGGGCGAATCCGCGTCTGGGCGTGGCGCCACTGCCGACGATCAACCCGGCCAGAATTGGCAGCATCGGTAATGAACATGGCGCGAAGGCCAGCAACAGGCCCAGGCCGAAGAACACCAGAAGGCTCCAGCCCAGCGCCCGTTGTTGCAGGCTGCTGGCCAGCGCCTGGTCCGGCGCTTCAGTGGTCGCATTCAATGCATTGGTATTGCCCAGGTCCACGACTCTGGTTTGTGGTGGATAACACAAGCCGGCATCGGCGCAGCCCTGGTAACTGACCTTGACCTGACCGCTGGCACCCGCCGGAATTTTCAGTTCCAGGCCCTGACGGTAGACTTGCTGTTCACCGAAAAACTCGTCGCTGTGGGCTTCACCTTCCGGTAGCACAGGATGCCGGTCGGCAGGCAAGCCATCGAACTTCAAGCGTTTCTGATACAGGTAATAGCCGTCGGTGATCTGCCAATAGAGCTGGGTTTCACCGGATTCCAGGCGTTCAGAGGTAAACGCGAAGGCTTTATCAACCGGGAGGAATTCAGGTTTGGTGTCGAACGGATTGGTTCCCGCCTGGGCCAGGCCCACGATCAAGAGAGTAAAAAGTAAAAACAGACGACGCATGGATAAGCCTTTGTCCTGTGCTAATGAGGTGCACAGTGGCGGGTGGCGATTAACCGATGATTAACCGCCCCGGCCTTGTGGCGGTGGCGCTTGCGGCATAATGTCGACTTAATCGGTCAACGGCTTAATAGGCTTTATTTCTACGAGGCTCCCCATGCACGTACTGGTTTGCGAAGACGATGAATTGATCGCCAGCGGTATCGTCGCCGGCCTGACCGCCCAGGGCCTGACCGTGGAACACGTCGCCACGGCGTCCGCCGCCCGGGCGATGCTCAAGGTGGCGGAGTTCGACGTGATGGTACTCGACCTTGGGTTGCCGGACGAGGATGGCCTCAAGCTGCTGCAGCAGTTGCGCCATCAAGGCCTGGAGTTGCCGGTTTTGATCCTCACCGCCCGGGACTCGGTCACTGATCGCGTCGATGGCCTGCAAGCCGGTGCCGACGACTATCTGCTCAAACCGTTCGACTTGCGCGAACTCGCTGCACGCTTGCACACGCTGTTGCGGCGGGTGGCGGGGCGCAGCGTCAACCTGATCGAGCATGGTGCCCTGACCTACGACCCGAGCAGCCGCGAAACCACGCTCGCGGGGCAGCCGGTGGACCTGTCGCGCCGTGAGCAGTCATTGCTGCAAGCCTTGCTGCATAACCGTGGCCGTGTGTTGTCCACCGAGCAACTCAAGGACAGCGTCTACGGTTTCAACGACGAACTGGAAAGCAACGCCCTTAACGTCCATATCCATCACCTGCGGCGCAAGCTTGGCAACGGCATTGTCGAGACCGTGCGCGGCCTGGGCTATCGCCTGGGGCCGGCTGATGGCGGAGAAAAATTGAAGTGATGAGTTTGCGTTTGCGCCTGAGTCTGACGCTCGGCGCCGCATTTGCCTTGATCTGGGCCCTGGCCGCGGCCTGGATGCTCAGCGATCTGCGCAATCAAATGATGTTTTCCCTCGACCAGCGCCTGGTGGCCTCGGCACGCATGGTCGCCGGCCTGATGGAGCAACTGCCGCCCGTGCCGA
This sequence comes from Pseudomonas sp. GW822-FHT01E03, assembly GCF_058802985.1. Taxonomy (NCBI): domain Bacteria; kingdom Pseudomonadati; phylum Pseudomonadota; class Gammaproteobacteria; order Pseudomonadales; family Pseudomonadaceae; genus Pseudomonas; species Pseudomonas sp. GW822-FHT01E03. The sequence continues at coordinate 19,300 of NZ_JBXAOQ010000010.1, read as the reverse complement.
GCAAGGGCGAGGGCACCCACTTCAGTGCCGAACAGCTGAACATTCCGGGTGGCATGGCGTGCCAGGTCAGCTCGTTGCGCGGCGAAATCCTTGCCCGCAGTCACACCGATCCGCAGCAGACCCTGGAGGCCGAGAAACTCGGGTTTCACGATCAGATGATCGACGGCGCGCCGTGGCGCAGTTTCACATTGGCCCGGGGCGATCTGCGCATCACCACCGCCGACCGGCAGATCGAGCGTGAGGCGTTGAACATGTCGATCCTGCTGGCCGCTTCGGTGCCGGTGGGCGTGGCGCTGCTCGGTTGCCTGTGTTTGCTCTGGCTGGGCATCGGCCAGGGGCTGGCGCCGCTCAACCGCATGCGCGATGCCTTGATGCGCCGTAGCGCCGACTCCCTCGAACCCTTGCAGATCCAGCCACTGCCCAGCGAGCTGCAACCCTTGCTGGAAACCCAGAACCAGTTGCTCCAGCGCATCGGCAAGACCATCGAGCGCGAACGTCGCCTGACCGGAGACGCGGCCCACGAACTGCGCAGCCCGTTGACCGCGATCAAGACCCACCTGCAAGTGGCGCGGATGACGCAAGGCAGCGCCCGGGACCAGTCCCTGGCCCGGGCCGAAGAGGGCGCCGACCGCATGCACCGGACCCTCGAACAATTACTGTTGTTGGCGCGCGTCGAGGGCAGCCTGTCATTCGACGACGGTGTGCAGTGCAACGCCGAACAAGTGGCGAAACTGGCGATCCAGGACGCGGCAAGCGGCGATCGCCAGCGCATCAGGTTTCAGGCGCCGGGCAAGGTTTCCGCCGCGCCGGTACAAATGCCCGCCGTGCTGTCGATTGCCGCGCTGCGCAACTTGCTCGACAACGCACTGCGCCATACTCCCGCCGACAAAGCGGTGGAGTTGAGCCTGGAAACCACCGGCAATCGTGTGCAGTTTGTGGTGCGCGACCATGGGCCGGGGATTGCCGAAGAAGATCTGCAACACCTGACCCAGCGCTTCTGGCGCAACGGTCAGAGCACCGGATGTGGTCTGGGGCTGGCGATTGTGCAGGCCATCGTTCAGCGTTGCGGTTGCACGCTGCATTTCGATAGCCGGCCGGACGGCTTGCGGGTTGAGCTGACGATGCCGCTGCAACCGGTCTGAAAAACACCACCTCCCCTGTAGCAGCGAGCTTGCTCGCGATGGTCGATAACGATAACGCGTGCTTTCTGAATGCACGCGCTGTTCTTGAGTCCATCGCGAGCAGAGCTCGCTCCTGCAAAGGTTTCCGGGTTACCGCCTAAATCCCTCAAGCGCTGATGCGTTTCCAGAACAGGAAAACCTTATTGAGGGGTCGAGAGATGTCAGTCGCTACCAACCTTATCGAAGAGCAGCCGGCGACGTCCGCCGAGACGCTTTATCAATTCAACGAATCGCCATTGCTCGCCCGTCAGAGCCGGCAGGAATCCAACGCCCGCAGCTATCCGCGACGCATTCCCCTGGCACTCAAGCGCGCCAAGGGCATCTACGTCGAAGATGTCGAAGGCCGCACCTTCATCGATTGCCTGGCCGGAGCCGGAACCCTGGCCCTGGGGCACAACCACCCGGTGGTGATCGAAGCCATCCAGCAAGTGCTGGCCGATGAGCTGCCGCTGCACACCCTGGACCTGACCACGCCGGTCAAGGACCGGTTCGTCCAGGATCTGTTCGGGCTGCTGCCGCCTGCCCTGGCCGCTGAAGCGAAGATCCAGTTTTGCGGCCCGACCGGCACCGACGCCGTGGAAGCGGCACTGAAACTGGTGCGTACCGCCACTGGTCGCAGCACCGTGATCTCGTTCCAGGGTGGCTATCACGGCATGAGTCAGGGCGCGTTGAGCCTGATGGGCAGTCTGGGGCCGAAAAAGCCCTTGGGCGCCTTGCTTGGCAGCGGCGTGCAATTCATGCCGTACCCTTACGATTACCGCTGCCCGTTCGGGCTCGGCGGCGCGCAAGGGGTCAAAGCCAACCTGAGTTACCTGGAAAACCTGCTCAATGATCCCGAGGCTGGTGTGCAATTGCCGGCGGCGGTGATCGTGGAAGTGGTGCAGGGCGAGGGCGGGGTGATTCCGGCGGATCTGGACTGGTTGCGCGGTGTGCGGCGGATCACTGAACAGGCGGGTGTCGCGCTGATCGTCGACGAAATCCAGAGTGGCTTCGCCCGCACCGGCAAGATGTTCGCCTTCGAGCATGCCGGGATCATTCCCGATGTCGTGGTGATGTCCAAGGCCATCGGTGGCAGCCTGCCGCTGGCGGTGGTGGTCTATCGCGACTGGCTCGACACCTGGCTGCCGGGCGCCCATGCCGGGACGTTCCGTGGCAACCAGATGGCCATGGCCGCCGGTTGCGCGGTGATGCGTTATCTGGTCGAACACAAGGTCTGCGAGCATGCCGCCGCGATGGGCGAGCGTCTGGCCGAGCACCTGCGCATCCTGCAGCGGGACTTCCCGCAACTGGGGGACATTCGCGGACGTGGCTTGATGCTCGGCGTCGAACTGGTGGACCCGACGGGCGCGCTGGATGCCCAAGGCCATCCACCGGCTTTCGCCCGTCTGGCACCCCTGGTGCAGCGCGAATGCCTCAAGCGTGGCTTGATCCTGGAACTCGGTGGCCGTCACGGCGCGGTGGTGCGCTTCCTGCCACCACTGGTGATTACCGCTGCGCAAATCGATCGCGTGGCCGAGATTTTCGGGCGAGCCCTGGCCGCCGCCACGGCCAATCCTTAAATTTTCCGCCCTGCGGATCGTTCCTTCTACATAACGGTTGCGTGCACAACGCAACCCGCCCGATAACGATGGAGAGACAGCATGACGTCAGTATTCGACCGCGAGGACATCCTCTTTCAGGTCGTGGTCAACCACGAAGAGCAATACTCGATCTGGCCCGACTACAAAGCCGTGCCACAAGGCTGGCGCACCGTGGGTAAAAGCGGGCTGAAAAAGGAATGCCTGGCCTACATCGAAGAAACCTGGACCGACATGCGTCCATTGAGCCTGCGGCAGAAGATGGACGAGCAGGCGGCTGTGGCGCACTGATCCGTCATGCAAAAAGAAGCCCGCTGGACTGGTGACAGTCAGCGGGCTTTTTCAGGTCTGGAGTCTTGTGTCGACTATCAGGCCGCTATCGCGAGCAAGTTCGCTCCCACAGTGATCTGCGGCATGGCACATATCCTGTGGGAGCGAGCTTGCTCGCGATGAACGATAACGCGGTCGTACAGACCTTAAACGCCGCTCAACCCCTTGATCAGCAAATCCACATTCCCCTCCAGTTCCGCGACCGGGTCCTCGGCATCGGTACTCAACACCACCAATCGGCTACCCGACCCGGCAATCACCGCTTTCAGCGCATCCGACGGCTGCCGGTGATGCAGCACCACCGTCACGCCATTGTCCTTGAGCGTTGCGCCCAATTGCTTCAGCGCCTCCGGTGTCCACTCGGCATCGGCGCGTGCATCCTGGCCGATCAATTCCAGATTGAGACCGCCGATCAGGTAGCCGAAGTGATCGCTGAGACTCATCACACTGAGGTTGTCCACATTGGCCAACCGCGCTTCGCTGTCGGCGCTGAGCTTGAGCAAGCGCTGCTTGAGCGTTGCCAGGTTGGCGTCGATCTTCGGCTTGGCCTTGGGGGCCAGGCGCACCAGGTCCGCCGCCATCACATCGGCCATGCGCCCCATGTTATTGCTGGAGAACCACGGCTGACTGTTCAGCCCGTCGACCTTGTTGTCGGGCTGTACGGCTATGCCGGGCAGGGCGCCGTCCACGGGGCGAGCGGCGTCCACTTCGACGATGCGGATATTGCTGCGCCGGGCGATCGGGTACAGCGGGTCATCCGGCCACAGTGAGCGCAGGCCGATCACCGCATCGGCGTCGCTTGCCAGTTTGGCCAGCGCCGGGGCGCCACGGCCGGTGAAGTAGGCGGTCTGGCGGCTGCCGGGCAGGTTGGCCGGGGTCGCGCGTTCGAGGCTGACATCGGTGCCCTTGAGCAAGACCTCACCCAGGCCATAGGTAATCGGCAAGGAGGCCAGCACACGCAGCGGTTTGCCGTTGTCGGCGGCCATGGTCGTTGTCGCCAGCCCGCACAGGGCGATGGCGAGGGTCAGTTGGCGCAGTGAAAAAATCATTTATCCAAGGTTCCCTTTCAGGCTGGGGACGACGCCGCGCGCGATGGCGGCCAGGGCGAAGGCGATACCGGCCACGAGGATGATCGCGGCGCCGGACGGGATCGGCAGGTCGAAGACAATCGGTGCAAGAATCCCGCACAGTGTGCTGACCGTGGCGATCAGCACCGAACACCAGAAAAAGCCCTTCAGCGATTGGCTGAGCAGGCGTGCCGCGGCGGCCGGAATCACCAGCAGGGCGCCCACCAGAATCGCGCCGATGACCTTCACGGCGGCGACGGTGATCAGCGTCACCAGAATCACGAACAGATAATCCAGGGTTTTCACCGCCACCCCGCGCACCGCCGCCAACTGCGGGTTGAAACTGGCGAGCATGATGCGGTTGTACAAAGGCAAGGCCAGGGCCATGACCAGCGAACCGACGATGGCCAGCACCAGCAGGTCATTGCCATTGACCGTCAGCACCGAGCCGAACAGCACGTTTTCCAGAATGTGCACGTTGATCTTGCCCGCCAGAATCAGCAGCAGGCTAGCGCCCAAGGCGAGCGACACCGAGAGAAACACGCCAATCAAGGTATCTGGTGCCAGACCGGTGCGGTTGCGCAGGTAATTGAGCAGGATGCCGAACAGCAGGCAGTAGCCGAACAGGCTGCCGTAGGGGCCGGTGTAGGGTTCGCCGAGCAGGATGCCGATGGCCACGCCGGTCAGGGCGGCGTGACCGACCGCCTCGGAGAAAAACGCGAAGCGCTTGACCACCACCAACGTGCCCAAGCCTCCCAGTACCGGGCCGATCAGCAGACCGGCGAGCAGAGCGTTGACCACGAATCCATAGGCCAGCGCCTCGGGCAGATAACCCGACGACGCCCAGCCCTGGACCATCAGGCGAAAAGCTTCGTAACTCATCAGGCAAGGCTCCGTGGGTGGGTCGAGAACAGGTTCAACAGACGCTCCGGTGTCAGCGCCTGTTGCGGCGTGGCGTCGAACAGCACCCGGCGATTGAGCCCGGTGACGTGATCGGCCAGGCGCCCGACCGCTTCCAGGTCGTGCTCGATCCACAGTACGGTGATGCCCGCCGCTCGCCAGTCGCCGAGCAAGCGTTCGAACACCCGGATACCGGCCTCATCGAGGGCCGACATCGGTTCGTCGAGCACCAGCAATTGCGGAGGCGGAATCAGCCCCTGGGCCAGCAACACCCGTTGCCGTTCGCCGCCGGACAGCGCGCCCATGCGGCGCTTGCGTTTGTCCTGCATGCCGACCCGCTCCAGCGCCTCGCCAATCGCCGTCGCGTAGTGTTTGCTCAAGCCGAGAAAGGCCGGGCGACGCTGGCACATGGCGGCCATGAAATCGTCGACGGTCATTGGCAAGCCCCGGTCGAACTCCAGTGCCTGTGGCACATAGCCGATGGTCCCCGGCTCGGCTGGCCAATGCAGGTTCAAGCGGCCCTGGTGAGGCATTTGCCCGAGCAGGGTCTTGATCAGCGAACTCTTGCCGCCGCCATTGGGGCCGACCAGTGCGTGCACACTGCCGGGGCGGACCTGAAAGGTTACGTTGTCGAGGATCGTCGTGCGCCCGAGGGTCAGGCTGACGCCTGCAAAATCCAGCGTCGGCCCCAAAACCTGTGGGAGCGAGCTTGCTCGCGATGGCGGTGTATCAGGCAACATGGTGGTCGACTGACACGACGCCTTCGCGAGCAAGCTCGCTCCCACAGGGGATTCTGCATCGGCCAGGATGGTTTCTTTCGATGTCATTGGCCCGACTCCTGAATCGCCCGCACCACAGTGTCGAGGTTGCCGGTCATTTCCTTTTCGTACTTGTCGGCGGTGTATTCGCCGTAGGAAATATGCGACAGCGGATACAGCTTCACGCCGGATTCGCGCTGGATGGTGTCGACGTAAGTGGAAGGAAAGTCCATCTCCGAGAAGATCACCTTCACGTCCAGTTCACGCAGTTGATCGATGGTTTTTTTCAGCTGGCTCGGGCTTGGCTCGATACCGTGGGCCGGCTCGACCACGGCCGTGACTTCGAGGCCGAATTCGCGCAGCAGATAGTCGTAGGCCGCGTGTACCGTGGCCACCCGCAGTTCCGCGTTCGGTGCCTGGGTCAGTTTGGCCAGGGCGTCGGCGCGCATCTTGCGCAGGCGCTTGCCGTAGGCGCGGGCGTTCTCGGTGTAGGTTTTGGCATTGGCGGGATCGAGCTTGCCTAGCTCCCGGGCAATGTTGTTGACCTGGGCAATCGAGGCGCTGATCGACAGGAAGGTGTGCGGGTTCACCACCTTGCCGGCACCGCGTGCGGCCACGCCGGTGGCGGCCAGTAGCGGTACGTTCTCGTTGGCTTCGATTACCGGCACGTTCGGGGTTTCGCTGGCGGCGATCATGCGGTCGGCGAAGTCGTCATGGCCGACACCGTTGAGCACAATCACGTCCAGCCCGCTGATGCGCTTGATGTCTTCGGCGCGGGGCTCGTAGGCATGCGGGTTGAAACCGGCTGGAATCAGCGGCACCACCTCGGCCTTGTCGCCGACGATGTTCGCCACGTAGCTGTAGTAGGGATGCAGGGTGATGCCGATGCGCAGGCGCTTGGCTTCGTCGGCGCTGGCCAGGGATGGCAGCAGGCAGGCGAGCAAGCCGACCAGCAGCAGGCGCAAAAAAGAACATTGAGATGAATTGGGCATGGGAAAGCGGTCTTCTCTCGGAAAAAGGCGAGGGTTCAGTGCCGGTGCTGGCGGGTCACACCGGCATCGAATTGCGCGATGACCTGCTGCCAGCCGGCGCTTTCGAGCGCGGCATCGCTGAGGTCGGTCGGTGCCGTGAGCGTGCTGGTGCGGTTGAGCCAGATGTCCGGTGCAGCGTCGGCGGTTGCGCTCAGGCGCAGCAGAAACGAACCGGCGACCGTCGGCTTCTGGCTCTGACCGAAATAGGCCTTGGCGTCGAGCATTTGCCAGGCATGGCCACCCCGGCTGACGGAGCTGGCGTCCCGGGCAAACGGGGCAAACCCTTCCTCGGCCAGCAACTCGGGTGTCGGCAGCGCTTGCTGTTCCTGGCGCAGCAAATGGATCTCGTCCAGCGTCACCCGCAAATCGGCGTAGATACCTTGCTCGGATGCACTGAGGTCACGGCGCGCATCCAGTTGATGGCTGCTGACGCTGCTCACCTCATGGGATTCACCGCGCCAGAGCACCACCGAGCCGGCCACCGCCAGGATCGTCAGGCACAGCAGCAGAACATAGAGGGTTTCATGACCGGCCCCGGCCGGGCGCACGACTTGGGTCGTTGGAGTGCTCATGGTGCCTCGATGTCCGCTTGGTCGATTTCCACGACGTGACCGGGGCCGGCATCGAACAGCACATAGAACTCGGCGCCGGGCTTCTTGAAGGTCAGGGTCGAATCAGGCCCGAGCTTGCCCGGCACCAGGATGGTTTCGTCGTAGCCGATCACATCGAGGGTCACGCCAGGAGCGCCGCTGCCGTCGGAAAAACCGCCGGTGCACTTGATCTGCTCCGCGTCGATGGCCTTGCATTCGCACATCGGATTGTGGGCCAGGGCGGCGGCGCTGAAGCCGGCGCAGAGCACCAGCAACACGGCGTTGAGCGGGCGAAGAGGGGTGATCATGGTTTGCCTCCTTGTTTGTTCAGCCAGGCGATGGTGGCGGGGGAGGCCTGGGTCAAAGGAATGGATGCCTGATGCATGGCGCCGTCCCAGCCTTCCATGGTGATCCACAGTTCGGCGTCGGCCGTGGTCTTTTCCGGGACGGGCAGCGAGGCACCCATGCGGTACGGGGTGCCGAAGAAAATCACCCCGGCGGCGCGCAGGCTGCGGGGCTTGCCGATACGCAGGTAAGTGGCCTTGACCTGGCCGATGCAGGCCTCGCACAACGCGGCGTTGAAACCTTTCATGTAACCGGCCGGGCCGTCGAGCATGGGCGCGGCGTTGCGCAATTCCGCCAGGCGCAGGCTCCAGGGACCGACCCGGACTTCGCCGACCTCCCGTTCGCCAAGGCCACTGTCGCCGCGCATCAATGCCTCGTCGGCGAAGTACTTGGGCATGAAACCCAGGGGAATCAGCAGTAACAGGACGTTCAGATGAAAGCGCCATTTGTGCCAGAACACGTGCAGGCGCGAGGGTTGCGAGGCCGCAATGACTTTGCTCACAGGTGGGCCTCCGAGGGTTCGTTGTTCGTGACCGGTTGCGCCGCGGTGCCACGCTGTTTTTTGTTGCTGCGCTTGAAGGCATTGGCCGTGGCCAGTGCCGTGCGTTTGGTCCAGATCAACAGACCGCTGAGCACCATCATGCTCAGCAACAGGCCGAAGAACGCCCAGATCAGCTTGATCCACAGGCCACCGAAATCGCCGGTGTGCAGCGGGCGCATGGACTCGGTGACGAACTCCAGGGTCGAACGGTCCGAGATCAGGCGCGAGGCGGCGATTTCGCCGTTGTACGGGTTGATCGTGGCGGTCTGGAACATCAACGGATACCAACCGCGTCCGCCGACATCCAGGTGGCTGTAGGCATTGCCCGGCAAGCTGACAAAGCTGGCCTCCAGCCCGGAGATTTTCTGCGTGGCGATTTCAATCGCGCGATCAAGGTCGATACGCGGCGGGGGCGAGCCATCGGCTGACAGCGGCACCGCTTCGCGGGACATCGCCGGGATGATCTTTTCCGTGGAAATGGAAATCTGGTTATCGAACAGCAATGCCTGGATCAGGAACCAGGTGCCGGTGATGGAAATCACCGCGATGAACCAGATCGACCAGATGCCGCTCAAACGGTGAAAGTCGCCCCAGAAAATCCGCGCGCCGTGGCGAATACGCAGGGTTGGCCGAAAAAAGCCTTTCCAGAAGCGTTTGTAGACCACCAGCCCCGTGACCAGCGATGCCAGAAGCGGCAAGCCGAGAAACGACACCAGGTACCAGCCCCAGCTGTAACCGTTGGTGAACGGCACCAGCCACCAGCCGTGCAGCGCCCGGGTGAAGGCGCGGAAGTTGAACTCCGGCGCGACACCCTGGATCACGCCGCTGTACGGATTGACATAAATCACCACCGAGCGCCCGTCGGGGTAGCTGACTTCGACATCCAGGGCGAAATGCGACTCGTCGGGGCGGCTGATGCTCTGCACCACGGTCTGCGGTTCGGCCTTGTTGATGGCCTCGATGACCTGCTGATAACTGAGTAGCGGGGCGTCGTCCGAGGGCTGGCTGGCGCGCATTGGCGGGTTGGCCAGCCAGACGATCTCCTGACTGATGACGGCCAGGGTTCCGGTTACACAGACGATCAGCACGAAAAACCAGATCGGCAATGCCAGCCAGCTATGGACCAGGAACCAGATTTTTGAACGGGACTTCTTTGACATGTTGGAGGTCTTGCCTGGATGAGAGGCAGCTCGGCTGCGGGCTTCGCAGGGATGAGCGCCCAGAAGGTCCGGTCGTGGCTTTTGCCTACGCGAAAGGACTGCATCTAAGTAGGACGGATGAGCAGGGGAAATCCCGAAAGGGGAAATGAAAGAAAATGTTTCTCATTGTCGACAGGTCGCGGGCGGGCTTGCTTGCGCAAGTGATTGGCATGTCGGCGGTGCTGCTGAAGACGGGACCCTTGTGGGAGCGAGCCTGCTCGCGAAGAGGCCCGCTCCAGCACCAAAGATATCAACCTTGGGCAAACATCTCGTTGGCCCGTTGCTCGATCTGTTCCTGGGTCAGGTCTTCCTTGTGCGTGGCCAGGAACCACAGGTGCCCGTAGGGATCTTTCAAGGTCCCTGAACGGTCGCCGTAAAACTGATCCTTGACCTCCGATACGACGGTTGCGCCGGCATCGATCGCCTGTTTGTAGGACTTGTCGACATCCGTCACGTACAAATGCAGACCCACGGACGGCGAATTGTCCGGGTTGCTCAACGGTCCTTGATCGCATGGCGTGCCCAGCATGATCGGGCAATCGCCAATGCGCAGTTCCGCGTGGCCGACACCGCCATCGGGCATGTCCAGGCGCATGATTTCAATGGCGCCGAAGGCTTTTTTGTAGAAGGCGATGGCTTCGGCGGCTTTGTTGATGCCCAGATAGGGGGTGACGCTGTGATACCCCTCTGGAATGGGTTTGACGCTCATGATGGAACTCCCTGTTGTTGTTTTGTGAATGGAAAGTACCTGTGCCGTTGTACGACCGAATAAATATAGGCCAGCCTCTTTCGCCTCACCGAGTGCCCGACGAGCAGCAGCGCCATTCAAGTGCCATCAAGTTGGCTCCAACCAGTGCGCTCCTGGCCCGCGCTCTCCCAGCACATCGCCTGCGTTGCGCAATGGACAAGCCTCCATCGACAGGCAACCACACCCGATGCAGCCGTTGAGGCGATCGCGCAGCAGGGTCAGTTGGTTGATGCGCTCATCCAGTTCCCGGCTCCATTGCGCCGACAGCATTTTCCAGTCCGCCGCCGTCGGCGCCCGGTTGTCGGGCAGTGACTTGAGGGCTTCGCCGATTTCCGCCAAAGGAATTCCCAGGCGCTGGGCAACCTTGATCAAGGCCACCCGTCGCAGCACTTCCCTGGGATAGCGGCGCTGGTTGCCTTGATTGCGGTTGCTCTTGATCAGCCCCTTGGACTCATAGAAGTGCAGCGCCGTGACCGCCACACCGCTGCGCGCCGCGACTTGGCCAACGGTAAGTTCCTTGTGCAGGTTTTCCGGGGTGATCATTTAAAAATTGCCTCTTGACCTCTAGTTAACTTGAGGTTTTACCCTGCACACCTTCGGATCGCAAGATTCGCCTTACATGTGAGTGGGGGACATTTCATGCAAGCCTCAGAGAACAATCGCAGCTTTACTCAACTGATCGAGTTCCAGATCGAGCCGCATCAACAACCCGCGCTGGTATTGGCATTGTCGGCGCAGACCGAACATCTGGCCCGGCAGCACCGCGGCTTTCTCAGTGCCAGCATCCAGGCCAGCGATGATGGCCGGCGGGTACTCAATTATCTGCAATGGCAAACCCGCGAAGCCGGGGAGGCTGCGTTCCGGTCCTTTGAAAGCGGCGAAGAGGATTTCTGGCAGTTGATCCGCGCCCATCAGGCGAAGGCCGTGACCTTCGGCTCGTTCCAGGTCCTGCACAGCCTGGAGCGCAGCCACGACAATGCATTGCACTGCAGCCTGGTGGGCTGGCGCTGACAAGGGCAATGATCGCCATTTCTTGATAGCCACTATTGAAAGCGTTGATTTCTGCTGCCCGGGAGGCGCGGGTAGCCTGTGTTCATTGCCTCGAACCCAGTCGCCAGGACGCCAGAAATGAAACCGATGATCGCCACTTTGCTGATGCTCGCCGTCTCCGTACTCGCCGGATGTGCCAGCCATGTTTCCCCTGAGCTTCGGCCTTACACGGCTGAAGAAAGCAAGGAACTGGCACTGGAAGCGCTGAACCGCCGCGGACTGTCCTTCGACGAGTACCACGCGAAAAAAGCCGAGCTGCTCGGTCAGCCGCAAAAGTCGTTCGGTTTCGACAACCAGGGTGAAATGAACGTCGGGCGATCTGTACAGCTTCACGGTCGTCCGAGCTGAGGCGAAACTGTACTGCTCCAAGTTTCGCGTAACTGTCCATGGGTTTCGCCGAAGGTGTGCGATAGGGTCAACACCTGACCGACCCTGACGGACTGCCACCCATGACGCTCTCACTCGACCTGCTGCTGGGCTTCGCCCTGTTTGCCCTCGTCACCTCGATCACGCCCGGCCCGAACAACACCATGTTGCTGGCCTCCGGGGTGAACTTCGGCTTCAACCGCACGATTCCGCACATGCTCGGCATCACTTGTGGCTTCTTCGTACTGGTGGTGGCGGTCGGCTTTGGCCTTGGCGCGGTGTTCCAGACCTACCCTTTGCTCTACACCGTGCTGCGTTATGTGGGGGCGGCGTATTTGCTGTATCTGGCGTGGAAAATCGCCCATTCCGGGCCAATGTCGGAGAGCCAGCAGGGCGAGGCGAAACCGATCAGCTATCTGGGTGCCGCCGCGTTCCAGTGGGTCAATCCCAAAGCCTGGATCATGGCCATCGGCGCTATCAGCACTTACACGCCGATGCAGGGATACTTCACGAATGTGATCGTGATCGCGGCCGTCTTTGCGATCATCAACCTGCCGAGCGTGGGTGTCTGGGCCGCTTGCGGCACGCTGTTGCGCAATCTTCTGAAGGATCGCCGCTGGCTGCGCCTGTTCAATTGGGGCATGGCCGCGCTGCTTGTGGGTTCGCTGTATCCGCTGATACTCGAAAGCTTTAGCTGACGCATTGCTTCAACCGGTTGCCCGATGCCTGTTAAGCTGACTTTTCAGGAGCGTTCCTACGCACTTTTAAATGAAGTAATTCTTCTTTAACGGCATCCGATCAGGTATTGGTAACGTTCTGAAAACCGCGCGCAGCTCACAAGGCTGCGCTTTGCCGTTTGCAGTCACGAGCTTCCTGATCCCGGAACACGCTCTGCGAGTCTTTTATGAATAAACGTCCGTTGTATTTCGATTACGCCGCCACCACGCCGGTGGATGAGCGGGTCATCAAGGTGATGATCGAGTGTCTGGGCTTTACCGGCAATTTCGGCAACCCTGCTTCCAGTTCCCACGTCTTCGGCCAGCAGGCCCGGCAATCAGTCGAACAGGCGCGACGCCAGGTCGCCGAACTGGTCGGCGCGACACCCGGGCAGATCGTCTGGACCTCCGGCGCCACCGAATCCAACAACCTCGCGCTCAAAGGCGTGGCCCAAGCCCGCCGCATTGGCGGGGGCCATATCATCACCAGCCAGATCGAACACAAGGCCATTCTCGATACCGCCAGGCAACTGGAGGATGCCGGTGTAGCCGTGACTTATCTGGCGCCGGACGCCGAGGGCCTGATCACGGCGCAAGCAGTCAGCGAAGCCATGCGCGAAGACACCTTCCTGGTGTCGCTGATGCTGGTCAACAACGAACTGGGCACCCTCAACGACATTCCCGCCATCGGTCAGATCGTGCGTGATCGCGGGGCGTTGTTCCATGTCGACGCCGCACAGGGCGCGGGCAAAGTGGCGATCGACCTCGCACTGTGGCCGGTGGACCTGATGTCGTTTTCCGCGCACAAGCTCTACGGCCCCAAGGGCATCGGCGCGTTGTACGTCGGTCCGCGTGCACAACAGCGTTTGCAGGCGCAGATCCATGGCGGCGGGCATGAGGGCGGTTTGCGTTCCGGCACGCTGGCGACCCATCAGATCGCGGCCATGGGCGCGGCCTTTGCACTGGCGGCGGCTGCGTTCGATGAAGAGAAAGCCACCATCGTGCGTTTGCGTGAGCGCTTGCTCGAGCAATTGCAGAGCGTTCCCGGCGTGCGTCTCAACGGCAGCCCGACCCGGCGCATTCCCCATACCCTGAGCCTGACCTTCGACGAAGGCGAGTTCAACCCGGCGGCGTTGCTGGCCTCGATCGCGTTTTCCGCGACCTCGGCCTGCAATTCCGCGAGCAATACCCCATCCCATGTACTGCTGGCCCTGGGGCACGATGCCCGCTCGGCCGGTCGCACCATCCGCTTGAGCCTCGGGCGTTTCACCACCGAGCAGGACATCGACCAGGCGGTTCAACTGATCAAGGCAGCCTGCGCCAGTGCTCCGGCATTCTGGCAATAGGGCGACGAAGCGCCGACATTGATCGGCACTCAACAATAATGATGAAGTGGTTAGCAGGAGACACGATGAATACGCAGCTTTCGATCAATGGATCGGTGCCCCAGCGCCTGGCGCAAACCCGCGAACTGATGAGCCGGGAGGGCATTCACGCCTTGCTGGTGCCGTCGGCCGACCCGCACCTGTCCGAATACCTGCCGGGTTACTGGCAGGGGCGCCAGTGGTTGTCGGGTTTCCATGGTTCGGTCGGGACCCTGATCGTGACCCCGGATTTTGCCGGCGTCTGGGCCGACAGCCGTTACTGGGAGCAGGCGACCAAGGAGCTCAACGGCAGCGGCATTGATCTGGTCAAGCTGCAACCGGGTCAACCCGGACCACTGGAATGGCTGGCCGAGCAAACCCCCGAGGGTGGCGTTGTCGCGGTCGATGGCGCGGTCATGGCCGTGGCTTCGGCACGGACCCTGGGCGGTAAACTGGAAGAGCGTGGCGCTCGCCTGCGCACCGACATCGACCTGCTGAGCGGCGTCTGGAGCGACCGCCCAGGCCTGCCGAACGAACCGATCTATCAGCACTTGCCACCACAGGCGACCGTCAGCCGTGGCGAAAAACTCGCCAAACTGCGTGAAACCCTTCAGGCGCGGGGTGCCGACTGGCATTTCATCGCCACCCTCGATGATATCGCCTGGCTGTTCAACCTGCGTGGCGGCGACGTATCGTTCAACCCGGTGTTTGTTTCCTTCGCCTTGATCAATCAGCAACAGGCCACGCTGTTTGTCGCCTTGAGCAAAGTCAGCGCCGAACTGCGCGCCATCCTCGAACGGGACGGGGTGACCTTGCGCGATTACAGCGAAGTCGCTACTGCATTGCGTGCCGTACCGAGCGGCGCGAGCCTGCAAGTCGATCCGGCGCGGGTCACGGCGGGCTTGCTGGACAACCTCGACAGCGGGGTGAACCTGATCGAAGGCCTGAACCCGACCACCCTGGCCAAATCGCAAAAAAGCCTGGCCGATGCCGAACACATCCGTCAGGCCATGGAACAGGACGGCGCAGCACTGTGCGAATTCTTTGCCTGGCTGGATTCGGCGCTGGGGCGCGAGCGCATCACCGAACTGACCATCGACGAAAAACTCACCGCGGCCCGTGAACGCCGTCCGGATTATGTGTCTCTGAGTTTCAACACCATTGCCGCGTTCAACGCCAATGGCGCGATGCCGCACTACCATGCCACCGAAGAAGAACACGCGGTGATCGAAGGGGACGGCCTGCTGCTGATCGACTCCGGCGGCCAGTACCTGGGCGGCACCACCGACATCACGCGCATGGTTGCGGTGGGCACACCGACCGATGAGCAAAAACGCGATTGCACCCGCGTGCTCAAGGGTGTGATTGCCTTGTCCCGCGCGCAGTTCCCGAAAGGCATTCTGTCGCCGCTGCTCGATGCCATCGCCCGTGCGCCCATCTGGGCGGAAAGTGTCGACTACGGTCACGGCACCGGTCATGGCGTCGGTTACTTCCTGAACGTCCACGAAGGTCCGCAAGTCATTGCTTATCAGGCCGCGCCAGCCCCGCAAACCGCGATGCAACCCGGCATGATCACCTCCATTGAACCGGGCACCTATCGTCCGGGTCGTTGGGGTGTGCGCATTGAAAACCTGGCGATGAACCGTGAGGCGGGCAAAAGCGAATTCGGCGAGTTCCTCAAGTTCGAAACACTGACCCTGTGCCCGATCGACACGCGCTGCCTGGAAACTTCGCTGTTGTCCGAGGACGAGAAGCAGTGGTTCAACGCTTACCACGCCGAAGTGCGCGAGCGCTTGAGTCCGTTGGTCGAAGGTGCCGCGCTGGAGTGGCTCAATACCCGCACGGCGGCTATCTGATCGGGAGCTGCTATTGGTTCCGGCGTAGCTGTTTGTTTATGTGCAGCTCAGGCGCTTTATCCAGCGCCTGAGCCATAGGGCGGCGAAGGGGCGGTTGGTGGTCGAGATTCAGCTCAAGGCTTCGAGCACGAAGTCCAGTCGATCCTGGCCGAAGTACAACTGATTGTCGACAAACATGCTTGGGGCTCCGAATACGCCTCGCTGAACGGCTTTTTCGGTGTTGTCCTTGAGCAGGGCTTTTACTTCTTCATCGGCGGTCAGGGCCAGCACCTCTTGCGGATCGAAAGCGTTTTCGCTGAGCACTGCCGCGACGGTTGCCGGTTCATCCAGGCTGCGACCCTCGACCCATATGGCCTTGAACAGGCAATCGATGAAAGCTGCAAAGCGTTCAGGGTGGCGCAACTGCATGCCTGTTACGGCGCGCATGAGCATCAAGGTGTTGATCGGGAAGTGGGGATTGAATTTCAGAGGCACGCCATAGCGTTTGGCGTAGCGGTCCAGATCCTCAAACATGTAGCGGCCTTTGGCCGGGACAGTCGCCGGAGAGGCGTTACCGGTGGCTTTGAACACTCCGCCCAACAAGAGCGGAATGTAGATCAACCGGGTGTCGGTTTGCGCGCAGATCTTCGGTAGCTGGGTGTAGGCCAGATAGGTGGCGGGGCTGCCGAGGTCGAAGTAGAACTCCACGGTTTTGCTCATGTTCAAGGCGCTCGTCTTGTTGTTGTGTGTGGGGGGAATTACCAGCGTTCGCTCCAGGGGCGCAGGTCCAGTTCGAAAGTCCAGGCGTCGCGGGGCTGGCTGTGCAGGTACCAGTAATTCTCGGCAATGTGTTCGGGGTTAAGGATGCCGTCCTGATCCTTGGTCGCGTATTTCTCGGGGAAGCTGTCGCGGATGAAATCGGTATCGATGGCGCCGTCGACGACGACATGGGCAACGTGAATGTTCATGGGGCCGAGCTCTCGGGCCATGCTTTGCGCCAGCGCACGAATGCCGTGCTTGGCACCGGCAAATGCGGCGAAGCCGGCTGCGCCACGCAGGCCTGCAGTGGCGCCGGTGAACAGGATCGTGCCCCGCTGGCGCTTGGCCATGCGTTTGGCCACTTCACGCGCATTGAGAAAACCGGAAAAACAGGCCATTTCCCAGATCTTGAAATACTTGCGGGCGGTTTCTTCGAGAATGCTGCACGGCACGTTCGCGCCGATGTTGAACACGAATGCCTCGATAGGGCCGATCTCGCTTTCTATCTGCTCGACCAGTGCGACCACGTCGTCTTCCTTGCGGGCGTCGCAGGCGAAACCGTGGGCCTCGCCACCATCGGCCTTTATGGCATCCACCAGCGGCTGGAGCTTGTCCGCACTGCGGCGGGTAACGCAGGTGACAAAACCCTCCCGGGCAAAACGCTTGGCAATGGCGCCACCCGTGGCATCACCTGCACCGACGATAAGAACGACCTTCTTGTTATTCATGGGTAGATCCCTTTTGGTAAACGATCGTTAACTAAACGAACGTTATGCTATGATTCGACAGACGTCAAGGCGAGCAAGCTAGGGAGAAAGGCAATGCGTTATTCGGCCAGTCACAAGCTGGAAACCAGGCAAAGGCTGCTGGAAAGCAGTGCGGTATCGGCCAAGAAGTCCGGATTTTCAACGGTGGGCGTGGACGGCCTGATGAAAGCGATTGGCTTGAGTGGCGGCGCCTTCTACAGCCATTTCTCGTCGAAAGACGAGTTGTTCGCCAGCATTGTCGAGCGCGAGTTGGGGCAAAGCCTGGCGCGATTGGGGGAGGGACAGGACCGTGACAAGCTTGAGCGCTGCTTGAAGCAGTACCTGAGTATGTCTCACGTCGAGAATCCGGAAACCGGTTGTGCATTGCCGGCATTGGGGGCGGAAATTGCCCGTTCCGACCTGACTGTCCGTCAACAGGCAGAGCACTGGATTTGTCGGCTTCAGGAAAGTTGGGCGGGTATTCTGCAAAGCGACAGCCTGGCGTGGGCGATTCTGTCGCAATGTATTGGCGCGCTGGTCGTAGCGCGCATGCTGGCTAGCCCGGATATCCAGCGCACAGTGCTGAACTCCAGCTACGAGGAAATTGGCCGTCAGATCGCAAGCCCGAGAACCTGACCCGACGGCCCTGCCTATTTGCAGATGACAATCATGCTGCGGCTGGTATAACCCGCAGGATTGAGGCCAAACGGGTAATCGCCGGGCTCTTCCACTGAATCTCCCGACTTGGCAATGACCTTGTATCCCTTGGGGGCGCAGGAATTGGCGGCGCTGGCGTAGCACTTGTCCCAGGACGAAGACAGTCCGGAACAGTTGATGTGCAGCCCTTTCTTACCGTGCTTGATCTGTGTTTCCGAAGTCGCTGCGCAGCCCGCAATTGCAAGTACGGCGATCAGCATCAAAAATCGTTTCATTACTGTCCTTATAGCGTCCCCGGATCTTGTGCCCGGGTTTGGCCGCTTTCACTTTCGCTTGACGCGTACCGATATCCCTATCTGAAATGGTCCATGTCATGACACTGGGGTGCGGGGCTAAACATGGCCTAATTGAGCGGCAAATACCAGAGCCGTTTCATATCTGCTTTCAATCCGCCGCTACGGCTGGTCTGGTGCTAGTGCTCATGGTCATGGTGGCACCGACGGATGCCAGAATGATGCACATGATTGCCATCCATTGTGACAGCGAGAGGTATTCATGAAGGAACAGCAAGCCAGATAGCGCGCCGAAGGCTGGCTCGATACTCATCAGTGTGCCGAAGGTTCTGGCCGGCATGCGGGTCAGCGCGACCATCTCCAGGGTGTAGGGGAGGGCTGTGGACAGGATGGCGACGCCAAGGGCTATAGGGATCAATGACGGGCTCAGCAGAGCCGAGCCTGCATGGACAATACCGATGGGGGCTACGAAGAGCGCAGCGATCATTACTCCCAGCGCGGCGGTTTGCACGCCATTGTCGGCCCCGGCTTTTTGACCGAACAAAATGTACAGTGCCCAGCAGACCCCTGCGCCCAAGGCATAACCGGCGCCTACAAGATCGATGCCGGTGGTCGTTTCTCCCGTCGGTATCAGTAACAGTAAGCCTGCGGCAGCCAGGGCAATCCACAAAAAGTCGATCGCGCGACGCGAGGCGTAGATCGCCACCGCCAGTGGGCCGGTGAATTCAAGCGCCACCGCGATGCCCAGCGGGACGGTTTGCAACGACATATAGAAGAGGAAGTTCATGCCGCCCAGCGCCATTCCGTAGACGATGACGGTGCGCAGGGACTTTGCAGTGAATTTTGCCCGCCATGGACGCAGTATCAGCATCATGATCACACTGGCAAAAATCAGTCGTAATGTTGTCGTCCCCTGAGGACCGACAACGGAGAACATGCTTTTGGCCAGGGAGGCTCCGGACTGGATCGATGCCATGGCTATGAGCAGCAGCCCAACCGAGAACAGGGTAGAGGCTAGGCTGCGAGGCTGGTCATTCATTACGTGGCATCGTCCGAAATATAGGAATCAGGGCGTTTCTATTTGTGTTGGGCAATATACTGCGCATTCCTTGCAGGCGCGTCTATATATAAGCAGTGTTTTTGCACATGTCGATAGAAAACCTAAATCAATGCTTGACGGCAGATTCCAGGTGTCTATAATTCGCCCCACTTCCGGCGCAGTCGAAACGGAAAACTCCTTGGTAAAC